>NZ_ATNM01000156.1 GCF_000427295.1 Cyclobacterium qasimii M12-11B
ATCCTGAATATGGAGGACATTATTCGAAATCATACTGATGAACTTGTTCGAAACATCCTTATTATTGAACAATAGTTGGGTAAAGTCTTCTTTGGGAATACTGCATATTTCAACTTTGTTTAGTGCAATGGCTGTTTCGGTATATAGTCCAGAACTTCCCAAAATTGAAAGTTGTCCGATAAAATCGCCGCGGCTGAACATGCCTGTAACATACTCTTTCCCATTTTCGTTGTGTTTGAAGGTTTTAACCTCTCCATGTTGAATTAAATATAGGCTGTGGGCGGTGCTTCCTTCCGAGAAAATTACTTCTTTGGGATTCAATTCTGTGAGATTTCTGTCTTCCGAAAGCTCTTTTAGATTTTGGTATTTTGTGGCTTCTTTGATAAATTCATTGATTCCTTCAACGTTCTTGGCAAATTCCTTTCGCAAAAAGCTGTTCTTGTTAAGACGAACTTCAATTGCTTCGAGCAATTCGTGTGCTTCAAAAGGTTTGGTCAGGTAATCATCAGCCCCCATTGTCATGCCCTTGCGTAAATCTGATTTTTCTGATTTTGCCGTAAGGAAAATAAAAGGAATACTTGCTGTTATATGGTCTTTGCTTAATTGCTCAAATACGCCGTAACCATCAATTATGGGCATCATTATGTCACATAAAATAAGGTCAGGTTTGAATGCTTGGGCTTTTTCAATTCCAATCTTCCCATTTTCGGCAGTAGTTACTTCAAAGTTCTCAAGTTCAAGGATTTCTGCGGTCATTTCGAGAACTTCCCGATTGTCTTCAATTAGCAGTATTTTTTTCATTTTTCATTAAATTTATAGGTAGTTCAACGGTGAAAGTGGTTCCTACATTAAGTTTACTCTCAAAGCTGACATTCCCCCCCATCAATTCAGTATACTGTTTTACGATATTCAATCCAAGGCCTGTTCCTTGAATATTTGTAACATTCTTGGCACGATAAAAGCGCTGAAACAATTGATATACCTCTTCTTCTGGTATGCCAATGCCTTGATCACTAAAGGTTAACAATAATTTTTCATCGTTACAATCAATCGTATAGGAAATCGTCTTGTTTTCGTCAGAATATTTTATGGCATTCGACAATAAATTGTGTAAAATATGTCGTGTTAATTTGGGATCAAGACCTACCTCAATAATGGTTTGATTCGATAGTAGGTTGATTACCTGACCTTTCTTTTTAATTCCTTGAATTTCTTCGACCAATGATTTGGAGAAATCTATAAAGTCGAATAAAATTGGCTGGGCCACTACTTTTCCTTCTTCCAGTTTGCTCAGCGAAAGGAAATCATTGAGTATGGCCACTAAGTTTTTTATACTCGATTTTATGCTGCCTACATATTTTAGCCGCTTATCCTCTTTGCCAGGCTCGTTCTGCCTTTCAATCAGGTTTGTAGCAGAAAGAATAACACTCAAAGGAGTTCTAAATTCATGAGAGGCCATTGAGATAAAGCGTGATCTCAATTCATTGAGTTCTTTTTCTTTCTGTAAGGTATTTCGAATCTCAATTTCAATCTTTTTTTGATCCGTGATATTATTGTTCACCAACAAGACCTGGACAATATTTTTGTCCTTATCAAATAAGGGTGTAGTATTGACTAAATAGGATCTACTTTGCAAATATATTTCAAATGAACAGTGTTGTCCTTCAAAAGTTTTTTGAACATTTGTGGCCACCTTTTTCTTTACTTCTTCTGGTACGATCGTGATCTCACTTATTGTAATAGCAGAGTCCGCTAAGTTTCTAAATCCCAATTCGTCCAATTCTTCGCCCCCCATAAATATCAATTCATACTTTGAATTAACGACTGCGACAAAGCCCTTTGGGAAATTTTTAGAAATATTTCCCAATAGTTCCTGACTGCTGAGTGCCCTGTTTTCGGCGGCTTTAGTATCCTGAATTTGGTCTTCTAGGCTTAAATTTGATTCCACCAATTTTTGGACGATATCCTTTAACTCTGTAGTGCGTTCAGAAACCCTGTTTTCAAGTAATTCTGCATAGGTAGCCAGTTCTTCTCTACTTTTGTTTAAAGCCGTTCTAACATTGTGTTGTTCAATGGCCACACTTGTTGCCTGGGTTATATTGAATATTATTTCCCTTTCAACAGCAAGTGGTTTCCTTGGCGTATTGAAGTAGATTGCGAAAGTTCCCAGTAACTCTTGGTTTGAGGAAAATAGGGGGAATGACCAGCATGCTTTAAGGTTATAAGTAGAAGCTAGTTCCTTGTATTTTTTCCAATTGGCATCATTCGAAATATCGGTAACAATGACTTCTTTTTTTAAAAAAGCAGCGGAACCACAGGATCCTTGTAGAGGGCCAATAGCAATTCCTTCAATTGCATTCATAAACCCTTCGGGTAGATTGGTCACTGTCAATTTATGCAAGGTTCCATTTTCTTTGTTCAGCAATAGAATAGAACCAACGCAATTGGGAATGGCCGTTTCTATTGTTTCAACAATTTTATCCGTAATGTTTTTTAGTGGCTCATGCTGGATGATCATATTCATCACATGAGATTGCCCAATTTTAAAGTATTCTTCCACCTTGAGCGCTGTAACATCATTCTGCACGCCAACAAAGTGGGTCAATACTTTATTGTCATTGTATATCGGTGTGATGGCAACCTCGTTCCAAAACAAAGAAGCATCTTTTCGGTAATTACGCAAAACTACACGGCAACCTTTCCCCTGTTTTAATGCAGTAGCCATGATCTTAATTTCCTTCTGATTTTTGTCCTGACCTTGTAAAAAACGGCAGTTTTTACCAATGAAATAATCTCTATCATAGCCTGTTGTCTTCGAAAAAGCATCATTGCCATAGATAATGGGGAAATCTGGCTGCAGTGCATCGCAAATAATAATGCCACTAGCGGTTGCGGCCAAGGCACGATTTCGAATGTACAGCATATTTTCAATGGTTTTCTCCGCTGTAATGTCCTGGATTGTTCCGAACCATTCTAAGGGATTGCCATTGGTGTCATAGGTTGCTTTGCCCTTGGCCATTATAAACCTTACTGTACCATCAGGCCTAACAAATCTTGTGTTTTTAGAATAAGGTGTTTGGTTTTTAATGGCGGAATCAATGGCAGCCAACGTGTCCTTCCTATCTTCAGGATGAATAAACTGACTGGCAGTTTCAACGGTTAGTTTTTCATCGCCTGGTGGGAGACCACATATCTTATAAAATTCGTCCGACCAATTTCTTTCATTGGTCTGCAGGTTCCAAACATAGCTACCGACATGGGCTAAACTTTGGGCCTCATTCATCCTTTCTGAATTAATGGCAGCCTCCTTTAATGCCGACAACCGGGTAGAGATATCCATTATAAAGGCGATGACTACTTTTTTCTCATTTATACTGGTTGGACTAAGGCTTATTTCCAATGGAAATTGCGTACCATTCTTTCTAAGACCCCACAAATCAATGCCTTTGCCCATAGACCTACTTTTAGGTTTCTTTGCATAATGCATTCTATGACCTTGGTGATTTTTTTGAAACTTTTCGGGAATAAGGTCTTCTACTTGTCTCTTTATCAATTCTCCTGCTTGGTAACCAAACATTTTTTCCACCGAAGGGTTTGCCCTGATTATACTACCCTCGTGGTCTACTACCAATATTCCTTCTACCGAAGATTCAAAAATGCCTTTAAAGAGTTCGTTGTCTTTTAATTCCGCTGCCATTCTATACAGGTTAATGCAAGTATTATATTCCTCATAATTTTAAGGGTTTTGAAATAATTGAGGAATTCATTAATAGGGTTTTTGATGGGTATCAGGATGAATTTCTTTAGTATATTCTAACGGTTGTTCTCGTAAAATACATATTTTATTTCATTTATTCATTAGACTAGTAGGAACTCAATACTTCGAGGTAGGCTCATTCGTTTCTGTCACCAATAAATCGACCATTGGCTTTTGGACTAAGGGTCCTGAATTAACCCCAATAATTCCCGAAGAAGTGAGTATTGTCTCACCTATTTTTTTGGTCGTAGGAATATTCCATAGAATAAGGGTGATGGCATGTGTAACGATGATTATAAAGGCCATGTTTTTGATAAACCTGATTTGGGTAAGTATTTTTCGGTCTTTCGAATTATGGCCGGTAGCTTTCTCAAATTTGTGTTGTATATCCTTTTCTACCGACCGAAGAAATTCAATAAGGAGCCACATACAATTGATAATGATAATGGCCTCAATAAGCCTATACCAAATATCAGTTAATTCTAAAAAGTTTAAATAGATGAAAATTAAGAGTATCGAGACTAAAAATTTGCTGGGCTTCTTAAGGTGCTTCAGCAGTTGGGTTTTTAAAACAGTCGGGCTTTTTGTATTGCTTGCTTTAAACAAGGTATAAATGACCCACTGCAAGGCCAGACCTAACATTAGGCAGGCTAGGAATGCCACCGAGTAGCTTAGCCAAGACATTTTTCCAATATAGGTTGACGTTGTGGTGTACATGTACTGTTTTGACAAATATATAATTGCCAAACGTACCTAGGTATGACATAGATCAGGAACAATTTTTATAGGGGATTATTGAGGTCCAACCTTTTGGATCAGGCTGTTAAGGTTTACTTGTGTTCTTCCAGAATTTTTTTAGCCGCTAAGTAGCCCAAATCAAAAATTTCATCGATTCCATTCATGTCAAAGGTATTGTATCCTGCCAAACCTTCTGGGGATATTACTATATCACAATCTGTGAATTTTAGGATGGATTCGGAGGCTGATTTTATTTTGTAAGCCCTTTCAACTACGCTATAGGCATGTTTTAGGTCTACTATGTTGATCTTTTTTAAGGGATTCACATAAACACCAATTATTTTTTCACAATCTTTTTGCAGTGGTTCAGTAGGAAAATTGTTCAAAACACCTCCATCTACATAGTAGTCATTGCCTATTTTTATGGGAGTGAACATCCCCGGAACGGAGGCTGAAGCAAGTATAGGTTTTATGAGTTGGCCTTTATGAAAAATTTTAAGCGTTCCATTAATTATATCGGTGGCGGTTATATAAAGCGGTTTTTTCAAAACATTGAAATTGTCTTCGGGAAAAAAGGCCTTGAAGTTTTCATAAAATTTTTCAGTATCAATAAAACCTGGTTTACTGAGGGCATACCTATTGGAATGAAAGATCGGAATGGTTTTGAAGAAATTCAACATTTCAGGCCAACCAACACCACCTGCATAAAGTGCACCTACAACGGCCCCTGCGCTGGTGCCAGAAATGTGGGTAGGATAGATACCATGCTCTTCCAGTGCTTTTATCACACCAATGTGTGCAACACCTCTCATTCCACCGCCAGAAAGTACAAGACCTGTATTCATATTTTATTTTGCTTATAGTGCTGTAAATTTACAAAGGGTATCAAACCTACAATATGATCTTAGTCATTTAATTGGGGTTATTGGCTATTTATTGACCACCATGGAAGCAAGATGGCCTGTTCTGTATAAAAAAATAAAAGCTAACCCATTTAATGGGTTAGCTTTTAATAACTTAATTTTTATTGGGTTTATATAATGGGATTTCCTCCTCTTTCAATGTGGGAAGGTCTGTCACCCCGTCTGTCTTTTTCTAGGAAGCCACTACCAGAACTCTTATCTTTAATTCTATCAGCGCTTGTATCCAAAGTATCCTGATGGTTGAAAATGGTTCTATTTTCAAAGTCATATCGTCCATAAAGACTTCGGTCATCTTCACTGTAATAGGATCGCATGGTATGAAGGAACTCTCCTTGTGGACCAGTCGGCCAGTTGTCACTATCAAAACCTGGCGCATTTTCCAGTGTTTCTTTGGTCTCCCTTACAAATATGGCATCATCATAGGAAGGGGTGAAACCAAAAGATTCGAAAGGTAGCGCAAGAAGTTTTGAGCCAAGGTTCAAGAACCCTTCGTCTACCTTTAATACGACATAATCTATCTGAGACGTGGTTTTGTTAAGAACGATGTCTTTGATGGAGCCAACAGACTCATCTCTCGCAGTTTTAACGTTACGTGAAATTAAATCCGTTCCTCTTAACTGAAAATCATTTGCATTTTTCATTTTAATAGTTGGTTTAATGAGAAAATCATTTAACCAGTATTTCTCAAGATTTGTGCCAAAACCAATATAATCTTAAAATACTATTAAATCTTTATATATTTGTTTTAAATAACTAAAAAAGAGATTAAATAAATATTTAATCAGTTAATTATTTATTTAATAAAGGCATTTCCTTTCTTATAATTTATTAAGAAGCTTTCACAATTGGGCTAAGTAAACCTTCAAAATGATTCATTAAATTTCTTTTAGCAGGCAATGCAAATTGTATCGAGGTGGGGACTTGAAATTCCTTATAATTTCAAATTATTCAGTTTTGCGACCATTAAGTAAGGCGTTTTAATCTCAAAAGCTTTGGAAGTGGGATGTGGCTACTTTTAAAGCGATTTCAGCACGTAACAGAAGGTCTATTGCATATTTCAGGTTTAACTCTCTATAGCCTTCTCAATACCTTATTGTCCACATCCAAGCTCGCTTGCTTTTGATGGATGATTGGATAAACTCTTGGACCATGTCCTGATATTTAGCGCCCGATACCTCTCTCCCTCTCATTCTTTTTGGCAGGGTGGTGATTTCTTCAGGTTCTCCAAAAGTGATTTTCTCGGCTTCCACGATAAGCATGCCATCGTTGATGTCATAAGCCAAAATCAAACCTGGAAGCCCGAATTGCTCCTCCGGACCCGTTGAAACGGGAATATCTGAGGCGAACCAAGCAGTGATCTTTTGGCCTTTAATGCTGTCTTCAGACACAGCTTTCATACACATGTGTCCCAGGATATCCCGTATTTCGTTCATTACCCTCCATTTTGGAGTATTTAGGCTGCCACGAACGATATAAGTTTTGCCCATTTGGTCCATGTATTTCAGATAGGTCTGGTCTTCTAAATTGTTTTCAATGAAATAGTCATTTACCTGCCAAGAGTAGCTTTGGACTTGATAGGGTTCTCCGAAAGTATAGACACTTTTTTCTGGCCAAAACTGAAGTTTCATCCGAGTGCTGTAGCCATCAGGATTACTCCAAGTGAGTAGAATTCTATCCTTTTCCTGCTCGGTAATGTGAGGGAGGCTGGAATAGATTTTATCATAGAATATGCGGTATCGGTACTCTACCTCACCCACTATATTTTGGGCTCTTACTCCTGTGGAAATTAATAATAGAATAAGGATCTTTAGGTATTTTAATTTCATTTTTTGAATATTTTAAGAGATGGCTGAATCTGAATATGTGGAATGGATTTGCAAAATATACCAACATTGAAACCTTTCTATTTAACTACTTATACAATGTTAGATTAGAAGGAATCAACTTACTCTGCTATCTATATTTTTTTACTTCTACTCCCCGCATATTATAAGTAACTCCAAGTAGGAAATACCTTGATAGCGTTTCAATCCTTCCAGTGGAAACGTAGTTTTGGCCTGCAAACTGGCTGATGGTTTGATTTTGCTTGAAGATGTCATATCCAGATAGCCTGACTTCCCATTTTTTAGTCTTGCCGAGTAGTTTATAGACGAATGCATTGAGGATAGGTACTTCCTGATCAAATCCAAAACTTTCGTTTTTATATTGGTTGTAGTTGAATTTCACATCTAAGTAAAAATCTTTGGGGAATTTTATGTTCATATTACTATAAGCACTCCAATTTATTATGTCCTGATTTTGGGAGGGGTTCTGTTCGTATTTGGTTTTGCTAAGTCGGAAAGATGACCCGGTATATAGGCTGAGCCATTCTAAAGGTGTCAGATTTAAATTTACCCCAAAGTTATTGCTAAAAGTATGGGTCTCTGTCTCGATTGAGTTGATGAGGGAGAGGCTTTTAGAATAGGAAGGATTTGCAGATATGTACGCGGAAGCCTTGGTTTTTACGATGGGAAAACCAAAACCTAGATATGGGTTATAACGCTGCCCCCCTGAAACATTTCCTGCCTTGTAGGTAGTGACAAAGGTTTCTGGGTCTATGGTTTGATTTTGAACTACTTGATTCTGATAGAATGTTGAATTGAATGAAACCCGCAAATTTATAAACGTGGCAGGATCATACATGCTATACCCTGTATTGAAAGAATGGGTTACTTCAGGCTCTAGATCAGGATTTCCTTCCCGTATATACAAAGGATTAGATATGTCTTTGTATGGCTGTAGGTCGGCGATATTTGGGGGATTGACGCCCATGATATAGCCTGCATTGATACGCTTGTTCCCTTTCATTGTTTTCGAGTAAGTTACATTAGGGGTAAAATTAAGGTAGCTCTTGTTCACTCGGCCTAATATCTCACTATCTTTTACGACTGAAAATTGTCCATTTAATCGATAACTGGAGGCGGCTATACCTACGCTTAAGTTATTGCCTTTGTTGGCATATCGCATGCTAGAACCAAATCTGTTGTAGGTAATTGTATTTTCAAAAAGTCGACTGAGGTCTGGATTTAGCTCTTGGGTGTCGCTCGATTCCACATCATATACTTGTCGGTCTGTTTCGCTCTGTGACTGGCTGAAATTATAGAAAGTCTCCCAGAAAAATATTTTTTGATTGGTTCGACAAAGAGTAGGCTTGACTTGATCAGGTTAGAGCCATTCAGTGACTGGTTCAATTGATCCAAGTTTCGGAAATAGGTATTTGGGTCTGTTGAGTTCATGAGATCTACAACAGATTTTTGTATACCATTTTGGTCTGCCTTACTATACGTATCACTGATACTGGCAGCAAAGTTTCGTCCATTTTTTTTGAATTTATGCCTATAAATTGCTGTGCCCTGAAAGGCCCCAGACCATTTATCCGATTGGTTGTTCCTATCCATTTGGCTTTGCTCCGTGCTACTGCGAATCAGCTCTTGATGGCTGGCCAAGTATGTCGTAAGTGAACTTAGCCTTCCTTTTGCGGTAATGGTGATGGTGTTGGCGCTGTCTAATTCGTTTTGAAAACGAAGGTTTACCCGATGGTGACCTGCCATGTTATTTTGTGAGCTTTGGTCAGTTGAAGTGAAGGAGGTATTGTCCTGCAAGAAATTTGTCCTGCTATTGAAACTCTCTAGCGATTGATCACTTCGGCTATAGAAGTAGTTGCTATTAAAATCCTTCTTATCCTTCAGGTAGTTATAATTGATGCCTATGGCTTGGTTGTTGGAGTAGCCAGAGTTGAGGTTATTGAAGGGAATTTCGAAGGATTCTTCATTGTCTCCACCTGAAAACGAAATATAATTCGTCGCACCCCTTCCATTAAAACCAAAGTCCCCAGTGTCGCCATATTGGAAAGCACTGCTCCCTTTAAACTCCTGTAAGTCATCCCAGCTCAGACCGGATTGGTTGACATTATTGCCGTAGCCGATCACCGAAAATTGGTTTACTTTGTCAAATTTATTGAATGAGGCATTTGCAGTCCATCTTCCGTCTGTACCCATTCCTGCAGAAAGCTTACCAAAACCTCCTTTCTTGGCTTCCTCCTTCAGCTCAACGTTCAAGGTTTTTTCCTTCACTCCATCTTCCACGCCTGTTAGCTTTGACTGTTCTGACTTGTCATCGAACAGCTGAAGCTTGCTTACTGATTCTGCATTCAAGTTTTGCGTGGCCATTTTTGTGTTACCTCCAAAAAAGCGCCTTCCATCCACTGTTACTTTCTGTACTTGTTCCCCTTGTGCAACTATATTTCCATCCTTGTCGATTTGTATTCCAGGCAGCTTGCGGAGCAATTCTTCCAGGGTCGCTCCAGGGGGAACTTTGAACTTGCTTGCATCATACTCAAGCGTGTCTCCCCGCATCATCAACGGTGCTTTGGCGGCTTTCACCACTACCTCATAGAGTTCCTGTAAGATTGGCATCAACTGAATCTCATCGACTTCCAAATCACCTGTTTCGGGAAGAACCAGTTCCTTTTGCACGGGAAGGTAGCCCATATAGGTGGCTTTGATGAGCAGCGGTTGTCTTTCTACGTTTTTGAATTGGTATTCTCCGTCTTCATTAGTCAGGGTGTATGTTACCAAGGTCGAGTCTTTTGGGCTAAGAAGTAGCACAGAGGTGTAATCAAGCGGCATATTCGTGGTATCTTTCACCACTCCCCGAATAGTAAGTTTGGATTGGGCATGGGAGGCAAAAGTGATGAAGGCCAGAAGAAGGCATGAAATGAGCAATTTCATTTTTTTTCAGGTTTATGTTAATAACAATAATTTCTTTGACTAAAAACGATCACACCATTGATCACTATCAGTTCACCTTTACAAGTTGAATTGGTAGTGTCAGAAGACAGGCTCAGGATTGAATACGATGTTTATGAATCCAATTAAAAAAGTGGAAGTTGAGCGAATTTAACTTTTTGAAACGCTTAATCGACTTTTTTAATTATTACTCTTGAGCTTCAAATTCTAATAGTATATGCGCCTTCACTTTTCTTCTTCGTATAGCTATCTTTTTAAACAAATCAAAAATTCCTTCTTTCAAGTAGTGCCATTCAATTAAAAATCGACAAATACTGAAATATAGTACTATACTATTGACTATCAAACTTCTACAATTATAGTAATAATATAACTAAAAACATAATACTAAATTGTTAAATAATGTTTATTTAGGAAAAAGCTATGGAAATAATTCTAATTTTTAAAGTGACAAACACATCCTATTAAAATGGGAATTTTCTAAAAATTGATTTCACTCAAGTAGAAAAGAGAAATACGGGTTATTTTTTCCCCTTACCAATCAGTGCAGTTAATCCAAACTCATTTATGGGGAAGCTTCCATTTTCAACTCCTAATGCATCAGTGGAATGCTCACTTTTTTGGCTGAGCTTGCCAATAACCCCAAGTGCCGGATCAGTACCAAAAGATCGTAGGTGGAAGTTTTCGTAAAGCTCACTTAGTCACTGATCGTTTTCATGTTCAAAAAATGGTCTATGATGCCGTTCAGGAAATGAGAATTTTCCATAGATGGGAGGCAATTGATCAGGAGAATAAAGAAATAGAATTAAGCAAAGAATTAAAAAAGTCATTTAATCTCAAAACTATTCAGGTCCTTGGCAAGGGACTTCCAAACGAGAAAAGTAAAAGGAGTAGCCTTCACCAAATTAGCTCCATGGTACAATGAAGTAGAAGCAGCAGGTTGTAAATCATTCAATATAGTATCTAAAACCATACAAAATGACTACACATCAATCTTCAACTTTTTGACAACCGAAGTACCAATGCTTCAGCTGAATCATTTAATGCAAAAATAAAGGCTTTTAGGACTCCATTCAGAGGAGTTACCAACATGGAATTTCCCTTTTTAGATTGTCAAAAATTTATGCTTGAAATGAGGCTCCCCAGATTTTGAGCTTGACTCAGAAACAGGTGGTTTTTTTAGAAAAAAAGATGGCTGGAAAAAAGAAAAGCCAGTTCGCAATGAACTGGCTTTGTCGGGGTGGCAGGATTCGAACCTACGACCTCCTCGTCCCAAACGAGGCGCGATACCGGGCTACGCTACACCCCGTTGACTTATTGGGAAGACAAAAGTAAGTAAAAATTGAGTAAATCAAAAAGGATTGCACATTATTTTCAATTTATTTTAATTTTTTATTTCGCCCTAATCTGTGTTTGAATGCTCTATAGGCATTTGTCATGGTTGTTGGGATTGCAATCACAAGGAAATCAGGTAGTTTTGAAATTTTAACATGACGCAACAATACTTTTGTAGACTACACCGACCTGCTGAATTATTTTTAACCGCATTTCAACAGTCAATAAATATTTATCGCTAAATTCTACAAGGGAAATAGGTTTGTCTTGAATATTTTGATGGCAATTGAAAGTAGTATGATGCCAAATATTCTTCGTAAAATATCCAAGCCTGTCTTCCCTAGTTTTTGCTCCAGAAAATGAGTGCTTTTCAAAACGACATATATGATACCCAGGTTTAAGATAATCCCAACTGCAATATTGGCTTGTCCAAATTCTGCCTTAAGTGTTAGGATAGTGGTCAATGTTCCTGCCCCGGCAATTAAGGGAAATGCTATGGGTACAATTGAAGTACTGGTTGAGCTTGCCTCAGGATCGGTTTTGAATATTTCAATGCCCAGGATCATCTCTGCCCCTATGACAAAGATGATCAAAGCACCGGCGATCGCAAAGTCTTCGACATCTATTCCAAACAGACTTAAAATAGATTTTCCTACTAGCAGGAAAGTCACCATCAATATCCCCGCTACAATTGTAGCCTTACCACTTTGAATATGGCCTACTTTCTTTCTAAGATTGATCACTATTGGTATTGAACCCAAAATATCAATCACAGAAAACAAAATCAGGGTAACAGATAATATTTCCTTTAAATCAAACACTATAAACTTATTTTAATATGCTTTGAGAAAGACAATTAATTTGTCAAACTCCAAATCATTCAATGCGGGGAAATTAGCAATTCTAAAGCTAGTTGGCTTTAATGGGCCATAGCCGCTACCCATTTGCATTCCATTGGCTTCAGCTTCAGATTTAATGCGTTTAATAAAGCTTTCTTCTCCCCCTACTCCTAATACTGTTCTACTTCTGGTCGCAGGATTGCTAACCAGGAAATCCAAGGCTGAGGAATTTTCAACGATGCTTTCCAAAGTCTTCATCCTTGCCTCTGTTTTTTCATGTACCTCCTTGATATTTGGCATATCAGCCAATACCCTATTCAACAGAAAAATGCCTAGAACATTTGGGGTATAATGCGTTTGGAAATTGGCAGCATTCTCCAACATGAAATTAAGGCTGTTGTACCTTCCGTTTTCGCCTTTTTCCTTGGCCCTTTCTACGGCTTTTGGGGAAAGGATCAAAACGCCCAGACCTGCAGGCAGGCCAAAACATTTCTGAACGGATGCATACCAGATGTCAGCTAAGTTAAAATCAAGATTGATTCCCGCCATAGAGGAGGTGGTATCTATCGCTAGCATTTTGTCTGGATACTTTTCTCCAATGGCTGCTATGGTTTCATTGCTGACCTGGGTAGCGTTGGCCGTTTCGTTTTGTGTGACAGCGATGATGTCAAAATCAGACCCAATTTCCAGGTCATTTACTGCCAAGGCCGTGTTTTTGTCCAGTACCAAAGCGGCAGTATCGGGATTGATGTGCTTGGCAAAGCCAAACCATTTTTTTCCAAATGAACCGGAATAAATATGGAAAGAGGACTTTAAAACCAATGACTGGGTAATGATTTCCCAGTTTTCTGTAGCAGAGGAAGTAAAGAGCAATTTGTAATCATTGGGAACGCCCAATTTTTCCTTGAATAGCCTTTCGGTATCTTTATAAAGGTCCATGAAAACCGCACTGCGGTGATTGGCACTTAAGATTCCTAGTTGAAAAGCCTCCTGAAAATAGTCAGGTAGCTTGTCATGTACCTTAGATGGACCCGGAGCAAAAGTGAGTATAGCCATTATGCGTTTTCTTTCTTATTGTCAATGAAATAATTCAATCCTAATTCGTAACCTTTCAATCCCAAGCCCGCAATCATGCCCACACATTCCTTGGAAATAATGCTTTTGTGGCGGAAAGTCTCTCTTTTGTAAATATTTGAAATATGTACTTCCAGAACTGGGCTGCTGATGCCTGCAATAGCATCTGAAAGGGCGACCGAAGTATGTGTATACGCACCAGCATTAATAAGGATGGCATCATGCTCAAAGCCTACTTCATGAAGCTTATTTACCAGCTCACCTTCCACATTACTTTGGTAATAGGTCAATTCCAGGTCTGGATATTTTTGAACCAGGGTTTCAAAATAATCTTCAAATGAGCGACTGCCATAAATTTCTGGCTCTCGCTTACCTAATAAATTCAAATTGGGCCCGTTAATGATCGTGATTTTCAATGTTTGAAGGATTTAATTGACTACTAAACAGGCGCAAAGTTAAGCATTCGGAAAACAACTTAAATGGATATTCATATGTTTTTAGAAAAACTATTATTTAATACCCGCATTAAGTTAATTTTACTTTGTGTCTTGGGAAAAGAATAAAAGCTTTTGGTTATTACCTGAAAATTGAGCGTTCTCTAAGTGAAAACTCAATCCTGGCTTATCGACAAGATATCGATAAGCTCGCAGGGTTTTTGGCGAAAAGCTTCCCAGAAACCATGCCCAATAATGTGCAATTGTACCATCTTCGACAATTTGTAAAAGTGCTGGCTGAATTGTCCATTTCAGAGTTTTCTCAGGCGAGGATAATTTCAGGGATCAAAGCCTTTTTTAAGTTCATGTTGTATGAAGATAAAATCACTGAAAATCCCGCCGCCTTGCTCGAGGCACCCAAGCTAACACGAACATTACCTGATACCTTAAGTTATGCCGAAATAGAACAATTGTTTGAAGCAGTTCCTTTGGGGGAGCCTGAAGGACATAGAAACAGGGCAATGATGGAGATGCTATATAGCAGCGGACTTAGGGTTTCCGAATTGACAAACCTGAAACTAAGTCAATACTATGAAGACATTGGGTTTTTGAGGATTCTTGGAAAAGGAAACAAAGAACGTTTGGTACCTATCGGAAAATCTGCTGCCAAATACCTCGCCATATACTTAAATGAAGTTAGGGCCCATCAGGTGATTGCGGCAGGGCATGAAGACTATGCGTTTCTAAATCGGAGAGGAAAAAAACTTTCCCGGGTGATGGTGTTTTTAATCATTAAAAAAACGGTGGAAAAAGCAGGGATAAGTAAAAAGGTAAGTCCCCATACTTTCAGACACAGTTTTGCTACCCACCTTGTGGAGGGTGGGGCAGATTTAAGAGCTGTACAAGAAATGCTTGGACATGAAAGCATCACCACCACCGAGATTTATACCCATCTTGACCGGGATTACCTTAGACAAGTCTTAAATGAATTCCTTCCCGGAAAAGCTTAAATTTAACGGCACCTATCATTGGAAAAAGCCATTTACTGACGCTAAGTGCCGACTTGTGAAGCATTTCCTACTATTTGAAATTTTCCAGGCTTAAGTCAAAAGCACTCCGGAATGCTGTTTTTAGCTGGTATTGGTCGATTCAGTTAAGGACTAATTGTGAAGTTCACAAATAGAGTTTACGTTAGGCATGTTTTTTGAACTGTGGACTCCTTTAAAAAATATTTTCAATAACTTTCTTCAGAACAATGAAAACTACCTTCTTTTTAGGACTTATAATTTGGTTGATGACTTTACCTATGGAGGTCAGCGGTCAGGAGAGGCTAAAGAAATTGATCGGTGAGAGAGAGCGTTTGCACCTGGAATGGCAAGAATCTGAATCCCGGAAGTCAGGAATTTTTGGCAACAGAACAAAAAAGACATGACGGTAACCAATGAATGGATGACTCGTATCTTGCAGAAAGACAATCAGATAATTGGTGAATTGGAATTGCGAAAAGACATAGAAACTTCCGAAATTGGCAATGAAAAAGAGGATTACAAATACATTGCTCAAAAGGCTGAAGAAGATATTGTAAAGCTCAAAAGAGCCCTTGAGATTAGAGATGAGAAAATCCAGGAAGGGCTTAAGGAAAAACGCACTTATGAATGGTTGACCCTTATTTTTTTGTAAGTAGCATGGTATTGGGTTTTATGTATTCCAAAAAGAGAAGGAATAAGGTGGTATAAGAATCAGAAGTATTACGGTTTTCTTTAATTTTTGTTTTATTATCCGCGGGGTTTTGATAATTTCATTTTTTAAAACCTAAAACGATTATGAGTAAACTAATTATTAATAGCTTTGAAGACTTTCAAGAATACATAGGAAAAGAATTGGGAGTTTCTGAGTACCACGAAGTAACACAAGATCAGATTAATCTTTTTGCCGATGCGACCATTGATCACCAATGGATTCACACAGATCCCGAAAAAGCAAAAGCCGAAGGTGCCTTTGGTGGGACTATAGCACATGGATACCTTACCCTTTCATTGGTGCCATTTCTTTGGAACCAGATTGTGCAAGTTAACAACCTGAAAATGATGGTTAACTATGGAATCGAAAACTTACGATTTGCCAATCCAGTGAAAGTCAACGATGAAATCCGGATGCATGCTACTCTAGCAAATATCAGTGACCTTCGAGGTACTATAAAGACGGAAATGAAAGTAAAGATTGAGATTAAAGGGGAAAGAAAACCTGCACTTGCTGCTCAATTGATTTTCCTTTACCATTTCCAGTAAGCTTTATATTAAGTTTTAACACAATTATAGATTATCCCTACAGCGCTATTTTAAGGTCTCAATCTGCTGAAAATTAGCTCAATTAATAGTTTTTGTTGTTTTAAAGTTTTATTAATTTAAAAAGGAACGTATTTTATCGTTAGGTTAAAAACAAAAAACAACATCCATAGGATGCTGTCTTTTCCATTTTAAAAAACCTAATCTTTACTTATTAAAGTCTGTTTCTTTCTTCCGTACTACCGCTTCGTTCAGACACATTAAACTTCTCGCCCTGGGCAAACTTCCACCTAAGGGTGAAGCGAATACTTTGTATGCTGTTGTATTGACGGACATCGGTGTTGATATTGTAAAAATCGATACCTCCTTTAAATTTCATCGTTCTGAAAATGTCAGAGCCATTCACTGTCAGGCTTAATTTTTCATCCTTAAAAGTTTTCGTTATCCCAGCATCCAACCAGCTCATCCCATTTATTTTGATTTGCCCATCCTGAAAAGGACTTCTGTAGATCCCTACCAATTCCAACTTGAAGCCTTTTGGTAAGATGATATTGTGTTGGCTTCGAAACATATAGGAAAACTGCTTTACATCCAATAAGTCTTCTCCGATTTGGGATTGGAAAGAACTCCCATTGAATTGTAACATATTGCTCGTATTGTACCATTCAGCAAACTCAACCGGTATAGTAGCCCTAAGGCCTAAATTTTGTGTTTGATCAAGGTTTCTCATTTGAATTAGCGTGGTTCTACTGGCTTCGTCCTGAGTCAATATCTGACCGAAAGCATTTTCGGTTTGTGAATAAGTCAAAGCCAGCTGGTAGGCACCCTTGTAAATATGGTTCATCTCAATATTATTGGCGTACTGTGGCTTGAGGTTAGGGTTGCCTTCCTCTGTCGTTAGTGGGTCTATATAGAAGACAAAGGGGTTCAGCTGTCGGTAATGTGGCCGGGTGATTCTCCTGTTGACATTGTAGACAATTTGGTAGTCCTCATTCATTTTGTGTTGCAGGTATACACTTGGAAAAAAGTTGATGTATTCCTGGGTATTTACCTGAGAGGAGGTAATGGAGTTGCCCTCAATGTTTGCATATTCCGTTCTCAGTCCCATTTGGTATTCTAACTTTTCACCAAGAGGAGCTTTGAAAGAGGCATAGGCAGCCATTACCTTCTCTTTATAAATGAAGTGATTGCTATTGGCATCGGGTAGAAAAGGACCTTCTTCCTCACTTTTTGCAATTTCAAGAATGTTATCTGATTTCACCCAACTTCCTTTTAAGCCTAATTCCAGCGTTTTGTCCTCACCTATAGGCTTAGTAAAGTCGGTTTTAGCCGTGTAAATAGCGTAAACCATGTCATTTCCTGTTTTGACCCTATTCAATCTTCCCGCTTCTTTTTCCTCATTGACCCAATAGCTATTGTTCAATAGGATTATGCTGCTGGCATCCATATTGGAGTAATCAAAATCGACAGAGACCTTTGTGCCCAAGGTGTCAAGCTTTCCGATATAATGAAAATTCCCAAATATTCTGGCGTTCTCAAAATTTGTCTCATTTAGGGCATTTATATAGTTTAGGTCCGTGTTTTCTGGGTTCGAAATGGTGGTAAATGAGGTACCTCCATCTTCTCCGTTCTGGGTGGAGGCTTGTAAATTGACCCCTACGCTATGCTTTTCGTTGATCTGGTAATCTGTCCCTCCAGAGAAAAACAAGTTCTTGGTTAGCAACTTCATTCTTGCCCGTTGGTCAAACTCAGAAAGACCATTTTCCAATTGAAACCTTCTCAAAAGGTCAAGTTCCATATTTCTACCCCAATGGTTGTAATTCAAACTGGCATTGGATGTCCATTTGTTTCTCTTAATATTTATCGCTCCACCTGCAGAAGGTAAATGAAGGCCATTAAACTGGCTACCAATATTTAGGTTTCCATTTATACCATTGTAAGTATTTCTTTTCAATACCAGGTTAATAAGGCCTGCGGCACCTTCAGCATCATACTTAGCAGGAGGATTATTGATGACCTCTATGCTTTGGATATTGTCAGCAGGCATGGCCCTTAGAAAGTCTGCTAAATCTTTAGCCGACATATAAGTTTGCCTGTCATCCAGAAGTACCATCACGCCAGATTTTCCATTTAGATTGATGTTACCATCTGCATCTACAAATACACCCGGCGACCTGCCGATGACATCCAATGCATTATTGCCTTCGGCCATAGTCGTCCCCTCAATATTCACCACTGTTTTGTCTGCCTGAATCAATACATTTGGGCGTGCTGCACGAACTTCCACCTCGTCTAGCGCTCCCAATTCGGCATTCAGTTTTATGCTCCCGAAATTCCTGTCTTCAGCTTTTAATTGGAATCCTTCACTGATGAAATCTTCATAGCCAATAGTGGAGGCCTTGAGTTGGAGTTTGATGGTGCTATTTGTTTTTAGGGAAAAATTTCCATCTTCATCAGAAATTGTTCCTGTTATAAGTGCACGGGAGTCGATGTCCAGTAAAATCACATTTGCAAAAGGCAATGGCTTGTTTTCTTGATCGATTACCCTGCCGCTTACAGTTAATGAAGTGTGTTGGGCAGCCACGTGGCTTAATCCGAGCAAGAAAAAAAGGAAGTGGCAAAAATTAACTTAGAGAAATACATGGTTTTAAATATTGAATTGTTCAGATCAATTCAATGGGAAAAAGGTGCCAAAACCAAAAATACTATTAAGTACCTGATAATGAAAGGAATAAAAAATTGAGTGTTTAATAGACTGTCTCGGAAGTGAACACTTTTTATGTTCGATTTGGACACAAAAAAGCCTCCAATGTTTAAACAAAGGAGGCTTTTTCAAATCTTTAATAACTATGATTTATTTGGCAGCAGCAAATCTTTTAGCTACTTCCTCCCAGTTTACTACATTCCAGAATGCAGCAATATAATCTGGTCTTCTGTTTTGGTAGTTAAGGTAGTAAGCATGTTCCCAAACATCCAAACCTAAGATTGGTGTTCCTTTGCTTTCAGCCACGTCCATTACAGGGTTGTCCTGATTTGGAGTAGAGCTAACAACTAATTCACCATTGCTTACGCTTAGCCAAGCCCATCCAGAACCAAATCTAGTAGCAGCAGCATTTGAAAATTCTTCTTTGAATTTATCAAAAGAGCCAAACTTTTTGTCAATGGCAGCAGCTAAATCACCACTAGGCTTACCTCCTCCGTTTGGAGAAAGAACAGTCCAGAAAAGAGAATGGTTAAAGTGTCCTCCTCCATTGTTTCTTACACCTGCAGGTGCAGAAGAAACATTTTTCATTAGCTCTTCTAAGCTTTTTGATTCAAATTCAGTGCCTTTAATAGCATCGTTTAATTTGGTTACATAGGCGTTATGATGTTTGCCATGGTGGATTTCCATGGTTTTTGCATCAATATTCGGTTCCAATGCATTTTTTTCATAAGGTAAACTAGGAAGTTCAAAAGCCATTTTTTTTCTATTTTAGGTTAAACATTTAAATAAGTTGATGGTTGTGGGTCCCTATTAAAAAACCTATTCTATAAACCATCAAACATTAAAAAAGGTTCTTTTATTCCTTTGAATCTCTAATTTCTTAGATTTTTAAAAAATGTTTGCAATAAATCTTTGGATTCTTCCTGCAATATTCCGCTATGCAGTTTAGTTTTAGGGTGTATGATAGAAATGTCTGTTTTGGAGAATCCACGCTTAGGATCAGATGCAGCAAAATGTAATTCACCAAGTTGGGCCCAAAAACAAGCGCCTGCACACATGATACAAGGTTCCAGGGTTACGTACAATTTGCATTCGGGCAGGTACTTGGCACCGAGCGCATTTGAGGCGGCTGTGATGGCCAGTATCTCCGCATGCGCAGTAACATCGGTTAATTTTTCCGTTTGGTTATAAGCTTTAGCAATCACCCTGTTTTTAACCACTATCACGGCCCCAACAGGGATCTCTCCCTCATCTGCAGCAATTCTTGCTTGCTTGAGGGCCTCATTCATCCAGTATTCATCTGAAAACAATTCCAATATTTCGTTTTTAAAAAATGAGTGCGAATAGTTCTTTCCTTACACCTTCATTGATAATCAATGCCAAAATAAGTGATACGATCAAACCTATGCCCGCTTTTAGAAGGTCATTGGAAGCCATACGATAAGCCCTTACTAGTCTTGCTTTTCGCTTTTTCAATTTTTTTGATTTCGCCAGTGCAATGGAAAGCTCCCTACCTCCAAGAAGTCCGATAAATACCCAGGTGGTACTCATAGGCATCTGACTGTATGCTTTGAAATAGAAAAGAATTACAGCATATACCAAATCTACAATAGTAGCTGCCCTTACATCTGTGACCCTGGTTTTTTCATTTACAATACCTTGAATTTTGTCCCCTTTCATGTAGAAAAGAACACCAAGCCCTAAAAATACAAAGCCAGTATAGGCAGAAAATTCCCAAACATTCAGCTCTCTTGGAAGAAACACCGCTATATTGGCTGCATCCTGCATGATCCAAACTGCCCAAAGACAACCTGAAATGATCCATTGAAGAGGGTACCAATATTTACTTGGCTTGCCTTTTAGGTAGTTGGTGACAAATTTTTCTAAAACAAACCAGACGATTATGGCAAGGAAAAAGGCTACAAAATACCCAATGAAACTTTTTTGCATCACCCCTATGATGGTTCCTGCCTTGTAGGTAAATACATTAAGCAAAAGAAAGGTGGTGGATACAGGCATTCTCAAACGCGTCATCACCAACAACACTATTGGAGCCGCTATTTGGAGAAAGACAAAATTTGTGGGTGCCTGGTCAAGTCCATCTACCTGCAAACGCTGATAACTTACATCACCATTGTAATAAAACCAGCTAAAGGTTACAGTACCGACAAAAATCAGTCCCATAAACAGCCATAGGAAATACCACTTCTGTTTTTGGTTTGATGCGATAAAAGTCCCTATCGTCTGGATACTGTCATTGGCAATCGCTGAATAAGCGGCCAAAGCAAAGCCAAACCACATGGCGGCATAAGTATAAGGCGTAATGATCCCAGCAATTGAGACCAAAATACAGATAATCAAAAGAAAGGGTTTCTCCTTTTTAGTGAAATCAAAAAGTGAATAGGCTGCCTTAGATAATGTAGCCTGGTTAATGTTTTGATCTTTTAGTTTGGCCATGAGTAGATTTTGGCTATGAAATGAGGTGCAAATTAAACAAGAAAATTTAAGGATAATGTTACCAAATTGTTAAGTCCCTGTTTAAATTATTGTAAAGCCTTCCCCAATAAAGTTATTTCAATGTTTCTTTTTTCTCAAAAATATAAATATTTTAGTTCCCATTGAGCTAAATCGGCATTTTTAATCATTTCTTTATGAGCTAGTTGTTCTTTTTCATTATTAACATAAGTTTTACTTAAAAAGCGTGTTATTCTGTCTACTCTACCCGTATTTTGCACTTATATTCTCTGGACAAATTACAGCCTCGTTTTAATGACCAAAGTACCTGAAGGAAATACCTATTTTAAAAACCTGATAACAATAGTTACTATAATTATAGGTCTATTGATATTCATGTTTTCTATTGATTTTTTGACCATTTCCTTGACTGAACTAAACAATGAAGCCGCCAATGCATTGTTCACTGCTACAAGTAATCCATTTGTAGGCCTCTTTATTGGTATACTCACCACTGCCTTGATTCAGTCTAGTTCGACCATTTCTGCAATGGTAGTAGTATTGGTAGCTTCAGGAAATCTTAGTCTGGCACAGGCTGTCCCTGTAATAATGGGCGCAAATATTGGCACCACCTTAACCAGTACACTGGTTGCTTTTGGCTATATCTTAAAAAAGAAAACATTCCGAAAGGCACTTTCTGCCGGAGTGCTCCATGATATTTTTAACATCAGTACCGTTATCATTTTGCTTCCATTGGAGGTGTATTTTGGTATTTTAAGTCACCTGTCTGCCTGGCTTACCCATTGGTTCATCTGGGATGAGCCGGTAGATCTTGGAGAAATTGGCTTGAATGGCTTTTTCCTAAGGTCACTTAGCTATGAGCTGTATTCCTATTTAAGCTGGCCTTTACTTGCCTTGGCTACAGGAATTCTCTTGATGATAGGCTCTATTAAAATCCTTTCCTCACTGGCTTACAAATCCCTAATCACACCGAATTTTAAAAAGGTAAGGAAACATATTTTAATTTTCCCTTCCGCTCTTTTGCCTATGGTGTTTTCTTCACGGCCGCTGTACAATCCAGCACAGTGACCACTTCATTGATGGTGACAGCGGTAGCTACAGGTAAAGTAGCGCTTCGCAAAGTCTTCCCTTTTATTATGGGAGCGAACCTAGGGACTACCATTACGGCTGTAATCGCTGCTTTGTACAAAACAGAGGCCGCTATCAGTGTCGCCATTGTTCATGTTTTGTTTAACCTGATAGGCAACCTTATCTTTCTTCCTTTTCCAAGGTTGAGAGAAATCCCTGTTCGATTGGCCAAAAAATTTGGTAGACAAACAGCCAACAACAAATCGATTGGTTTTGCCTATATCTTGTTGACCTTTTTTGTGATCCCTTTCTTCCTAATCTATTTTAATCAAGCAGAGGTGAAGCCTGAACCATTTCAGGTAACCCTAGAAAAAAGAGAGGAAGTAGCATTTATTAATGATTTTTGTCCAACCAAGCCTCCATTATAAGGTGGCCACTACTGGTGCCAATTCTGTCTGCACCCGCATTTATCATAGCCAAAGCCTGATCTAGTGTTTTAATTCCACCACTTGCCTTTATGCCTACCTGGCTTGGCAGCATTTCACGCATACGTTTGATTGTGTCCACTTCTGCTCCCTTTCCAGCAAAACCTGTTGAAGTTTTTACAAAATCTGCCCCCGCATCTGTACAGATATTACAGGCAAGTAATAATTCTTCTTCACTCAAATAAGCTGTTTCTATGATTACTTTTAATAACCTTTCCGCATCATGACAAACCTTAGCCATTTGAGCCAATTCTATTTTTGGCCAATTCATGCCCGACTTAAATGCAGAAATAGACCAGACCACATCCAGTTCATCTGCGCCGTCTTCAATGGCTTGTTTGGCTTCAAAAACTTTGGTTTGAGTCATGGAGTAACCCAGGGGGAATCCGACCACTGTCACGATCTGTATGTCAAGTTCTCCCAAACCTCTTTTAGCTTTTTTAACCCAAAACGGCGGAATACAAACGCCTCTGAATGAATATTTCTTGGCTTGATTCACTGCAGTGTCGATAGCACGTTCATCTACAGTAGGCTGCAAAGCAGTATGCTCAATATATCGGTTTAAATTTTTCATTAGTCAATCAAATTGCGGATATTCGAAACTTTATGGAATATATCACTTTAGCTTTGGGATGGATTGTGTTTTATGCAAGCCACACCCTTCTGGCAAGTTTAAATATAAAAAGAAAATTCAGGCTTTGGATGAAAGGCAGTTACAAATGGTACAGGCTGGCTTATAGTTTGTACTCGACACTGTTTTTACTGGGCTTGTTTGTTTTTGCTGCTATCATAGCACCCTATTGGATATTTGAGCCCTCAGAGGGAAGTACTTACTTTGGATATATGCTGGCTACTTTTGGCACCATTATATCGGTTAAAAGCATGAAAGGGATTTCTGCAGGCAGATTTATTGGTTGGAGGCCTCATGATGACCTGAGTGAAAAGGAAGAACTTATTAGGGATGGTTGGTACAAGCATATGCGACACCCCTTGTATGCTGGTTTGATTCTGATTTTTCTAGGCTATTTCCTTTATGTGCCTAATTTGTCCTCATTGATTCATCTATTGGCTTTGCTTTTCTATTTGCCCTTTGGAATTTATTTTGAGGAGAAAAAACTGATAGCCATCTATGGTGAGGCCTATGTTGATTATCAAAAAAATGTTCCACCCCTATTTCCCTGGTTTAAAAAATGAATGAGCTGATCTTTTATAGTGTTTTGTTGTTCTTTGTGTTGGGACATTTGGTTATGGCTAGTCTCTTTTACAGACAGATTAGCAAAAATAAATTTTTGTCTTTTCATGAAAAAAATGACTGGCGCCTAAAAGCCCTGATTTTTCCTCTTGGTTATTGGTTTTTATTCAAAAAGCGAATAAAAACATTGAAAAGTCGTGAATTCTAACTTACTTTTTTAGCGGTAAGGGCTGAATTGGTTGGCCATCTATAGGCATGGTTAGGGGAAGAATAAGTGAATGGTGTTTCAACTTTTTGTAGAAATAGATACCATTGATAACCATTATCACCGCACTAAAAGTCATCACCAGGATCAGCCCTTCGGAGTAGAATGTAAACCAACTCATGGCCTCCCAGTCTCCAAATTGCTTGAAAATAAGGATTCCACATGAGCCCAAATAGCCAAAGCTATCTACCAGGTACATCAGGAAGCCAACATTGCCAACATATTTAAAGGCAGCCAATAGGCGATCAAAAAGAAGACAATTGAATGGGATGTAGGCCATGTAGATGCCTGTACCTGTTGCCACTGTCCAATAAAAGGGGTTTATCCACCCATTTTGAAGGCATAGCGTAGAAATAACAGCCAAAAGTAATCCTGAAATAATAATCAGGTGGTAGAGGAAAAGGGCTTTGAAATTATTTTTCACCAAAACCAGCAAACCCATCATCAGCAGCAGTATCAAAGTTATGGGGATTTCCGTTTGGGTAAGGAGTTCAGGAGCCAATCCAACTTTTAATTCTTTCCAGATTTCTACCACGAAGTTATCCCTTATGTCCCTAAAGGCTGTCAATGCCATATAGACCAATACCAGCAATACGATTCCGAAACTAAAATTCCTGAAGAAGGCTTGACGTTCAGGTTTATTCATGGATTTCCGCTGTGTTTTAAGGGCTATGTCTCCCTCACTTGGAGGTGGGGTATGGTCCAGAAAAAACACCACTGTGATCAGAAGTGGAATAAAAAAGGCACCTGTCACAAAGGGCATCCAATAGGGGTCAATCGCCCAATCTACTAATAAATACCGGCCGATAGACTTTACAAAACCCGAGGAAAAAACAAAGCTTATCGCCAGTATACTCCCCATCATTTCGGTGAATTTGCGCCCTTCAAGGTAATGAAAAACCAAGCCCCAAATTAGCCCAAGTGGAAAGCCATTTAAAAGAAAACAGAAAATATTGAAGGGGGCAGGTAATAAAGCAAAGCCGAGCAAGGACAACCAGGAAAACCCAACAAGCGAGAGAATCAAAAGGCCTCGTTTTTTTCCACTTAACTCTGCAATCAATTTGATGCCATAAAACTTACTGGCCATGTAACCGAAAGTTTGCATGAGGATTAACCAGACTTTAATGTCAATACCCCACCATTCTTCTCCCGTGAAGGTGGCTGCGGCAAATGGTTTTCTAAAGGCATACATGCAGCTATAGGTCAGGAAAGCCATGACAGCTACAAAAGTGCTCATAAGCAATGGATTTGCTTCAGAAAGCCTTTTAGAAAGAGAAGGGAAATGGAACATGAATCTTATTCAGGGGTCTTAGTAAGCTCATTTTCAACAAGTGGGATGATTTCCGAAAGAGAACCCAGAATATGGGTTGGTTGGGCGGTTAATAATTCACTGTGGCTAAAATTTGGGTTGGTAATGCCTACACTCATCAGGCAACCTGATTGCTGGCCTTCTAGTATATCAGCCAAAGTACCACCAATTTTAATTATCTCAGAGGGACTACCAATCCCTAAAGCAGCCATCATTTGCAAGATCATATCAGGATGAGGCCTTCCTTTACAAACTTCATCACCGCATACGGTGATGTCTATCAAGGGATGATCCTTCCATCCAATTTGTTTTAATAGTAGGTTTGTTGTTTCTCTATCCAAATTGGTATTGAGCCCTATTTTTATTCCCATCTGTTGCAATGTCTCAAAAACTTCCAAAGCGTCTTCCTCTGGAGAAATTTCAGGGTTTAAGCGACAATATTTTTTAATTTCTGCCTTGAAAGTAGCATAGATCTTTCCCACAATTAGCTCAGAAAAATCCGGCTGATAAGTTGTGTGTGAAGCAAGGATTTGTTTGATAGCTTCAGGAATGGCATAACCCATTTTTTCATGGATCGCTTCCTTGATGAGCTTGTCGAAACCATGTTGAAGAAAGGCTTTCAATAATAACTCAGGTACCACCTTATCATTTTTTATAGCAGTTCCTGCCATATCAAAGACAGCCAATTTGATTGGAGTTTTCATGTTTTTATCTTTCTTTAGTAGCTGTTTCAACTTCAGCATTTCAAAATAATCAAAAATATTGGGAACTTAAAACCTGAGTTGATTAGGTTTAATTTATTATTTAGTGGCTCGAAATTGTCAATAGTGAAAGATTGTTTTTAATTTCCATCTAAAATAAAGCGCTCATGTCCGAACTTAGTCCTGAAAACAAGGTTGATGAAGTTTTTGCCTTGTATGAATCTTATGGAAATGCAGATTATATAGGAGAGCCTGTCTCTCAGGTCGAGCACATGAGTCAGGCGGCCCAGATGGCCGCCGAAGAAGGGTATGGGAATGAAGTGATTTTAGCCGCCTTTTTTCACGACCTTGGCCATTTATTTTCCCAAAGAGAGGAATTGGAACAAATGGCAGGTTATGGCGTTATGGACCATGAAAAACTAGGTGCAGATTATCTTCGGGAGCTGGGGTTTCCTGAAATTGTAGCCCGATTGGTAGAAAGCCATGTGGAGGCCAAGCGGTACCTTACTTTTAAAAACCCGGTCTATTTTAAAAAATTGTCTGAAGCAAGTAAGAAAACTTTGACATTTCAAGGAGGAGTTATGACGGCTGAGGAAGCCAGGGAGTTTGAAGCGGATCCACAGCACAAGCTCATTCTTAAAATGCGTGAATGGGACGAAAGGGCTAAAGAAACTGGTGTGCCTGTGCCCAAGCTGGATGCCTATAAAAAAATGGCCCTGGAATTATTGGCTTAATCTTTCCAGGGCTTGTGCTTATTTATTTTTCTGAGGTAACAAGGTCTTTGACACAATTGACCCAGGTATCTTCTGAATTTAAACTAGGAACCAGGTCCCACCTTTCACCACCCAATTCTAAAAAGAGGTCTCTGTATTCTTGCCCTACTTCCACAGTGGTTTCCAAACAGTCGGCCACAAAAGCAGGTGAGAAAACCATTACTTTTTTCACGCCATCTGCTGCCATCTCTTTGATAAGTTCATCGGTATATGGCTTGATCCAAGGATCTTTTCCCAACCTGGATTGGAAGGAAGTCAGGACTTTCTCCTTAGGTAATTGAAGCTTTTCAGAAATCAAACGAGTTGTATGAAAACTTTGTGCCCGGTAGCAATACTGGTTTTTCTTATGGTAAGTCGCACAGCATTTTCCATTTAGCTGACAATATCCATCGACGGCACCTTTGAGAATTTGTCTTTCCGGAAGGCCATGGTAGGAGAAAAGGTAGCGGTCATATTCCTCTTCCACCATCAGTTTTTTACCTAATTCTGCCCAAGCCTCGAGAAATAAAGGGTGGTCAACAAAATTACTGATAAACTTTATGCCTGGAATAATTTGCCATTCCCTGGCCAGGGCCATGACTTTTTCAATGACAGAGCCATTGCTTGCAGAGGCATATTGAGGAAATAGTGGCAAGACTACAATCTCTTTTACGTTGGCATTGTTCAAAGCCTTGAGACCATCCTCAATACTTGGGGTTTGGTACCTCATGGCAATTTCAACCTGATACTTTTCCTGGTCCAGCAATGGAACCAGCTTGTCTTTTAGGTCCTGTGTGTGAAACAGTAAAGGCGAGCCTCTTTCTGTCCATAGTTTGCGGTATTCCTTGGCAGATTTAGGAGACCTGAAAGGGGCAATAATAAAATTGACCAACATCCACCTTGATAGGAAAGGAATGTCCAGCACCCTTTCATCCATCAAAAATTCTTTGAGGTACTTCCTCACATCAGCCGTATCAGGGCTGTCAGGGGTTCCCAGGTTGACCAACAAAATACCAGTTTTGGATTTGTTTTTATTCATGCTTTGCTTAATTGTCCGTTTTGCTAACCAAAAATACAGGCTATTGTTAGAAAATACCAATAGAATTCAACTTTGGCTTTATTTAGAATAAAAATGAACCAGAATAAGGGGGTTCAATTTGTTTAAAATGCTTTCATTGAGAAATATCTACCAAAGGCTTTTTGGGCCATATGCTGGATATTGCCCTTTTAATTCCGCTATCCTTTTGGCCAAAAGCTATTCCTTCAAATCTTAGTTTTTTATATTCCATAGAAACAACTTCTCAAAGTATTTGAGTTTTCGAATCTCTACGTTTCTATAAGGATAGATTCTATTTTTGGAGATATTATTGAACAATAAGGCCACCACGAGTAATACCATCAAGCCTGTGAAGATAGGGTTGAAAACGTAAAAAAAGCCCATTTCCTTAATCTCATCAGAACCAATATTGGCGATAAGTGCAATGGCTCCTCCAGGAGGGTGCAGGGTCTTGGTATACTGCATGACTAATATGGCTAAGGCTACAGACAAAGCTGGTGATAGCCAAATATGTTCCTCCATATAAAACACCTTATAGGTTAATACACCCACAATTGCAGAAAGAATTCCACCAAACAATGTGTTTCTAGGTTGTGCCAGCGGGCTATTAGAGGCACTGAAAAGCAATACAGAGGAAGCACCAAAAGCACCTATGAGAAACAACTGGTCCTCTCTATCGAGATGGTAAAAATATTGCTGGATCAAACCAATGGCAGCTATACCAATAAAGGCCCCACAAAAAGACCAAAGATTATCAATAGGTTGATGGCTGGTTTCCTTGTAGGCAATCATTTTTACCTTTTGAATCCCCCGCTTTATTTTTTTCATGGGCTTATCAAATGCTTTTAAGCCTGCAAAGTTGGGCATTTGCAACAACCCCACCAAAGATTGACAGGAAATAATCCAGGTGAAACGAAAAAGCCATCCAATAAATGGATGGCTTCATATGAGAGTAAATAGAAATAAAACTTACAAACTATTTTTGATTGGCTCTGTTCTGAAATTCCTTACTTGCAGTATCCAGAAAATCAATAAATTTCTGGATATCCGTTTCGTAAGCAATGGGATTGATAAGCAACTCTTCCTCTTGATCTAGAATCACATAATAGGGCTGCGCATTGTTATTGAAACGGGTAATTTGAAAATCTGCATTTTGCTTGCCAATGGTTTTCTTGACCTTATTGTCATAAGTGGAGGTGTACCATTGTGATTCAGGCAAGGTGTGCCTTTCGTCTATATAAAGCGCTACCATTACGAAGTCTTCCTTTAAGCGCTTAAGCACCCTGGAATCTGACCACACCCTGGCTTCCATTTCACGACAATTGACGCATCCATGTCCAGTAAAATCGATAAACAAAGGTTTGTTTTGTCTTTTAGAGGCCCTGAGTGCCTGGTCGTAATCAAAATATCCTTGAATTCCATGCGGGAAATGAAGGAAATCCGCATACTTGGGTGATTCATCCAGTTCATTGTCCGAGGTCTGTCGGCTGATCTTGGTCAAGTCAAAATCATGTGAAGAAAGTGGTGGTAAATAACCACTAAGCCCTTTTAATGGTGCTCCCCACATTCCAGGAATCATATAAATGACCAATACGAAGGTCGCAATGGCAAGCATTAATCTTGGAACACCGAGGGATTCCATAGGGCTGTCATGTGGTAACCTAAGTTTACCTAACAAATACAAGCCCATCATGGTAAAGATCACGATCCAGATGGCCAGGTAAATGTCCCTGTCAAGAATTCCCCAATGGTATACCTGATCGGCAATGCTTAGGAATTTGAAAGCGAGGGCAAGTTCTAAAAACCCAAGAACCACTTTAACTGAATTTAGCCAGCCACCAGATTTAGGCAAAGAACTAAGCCAACCAGGGAAAATGGCAAATAGCGTAAATGGTAAAGCAAAAGCCATTGAAAAGGCCAGCATGCCTAAAATTGGCTTGATTAGCGCTCCACCAGCTGAACTAATTAATATCGATCCGACGATTGGGCCGGTACAAGAAAAAGAAACCAGAACAAGGGTAAATGCCATAAAGAAAATGCCCATCATGCCACCTTTATCAGCCTTGGCATCCATTTTATTTACCAATCCTGCAGGAAGCGTAATTTCAAACAAGCCTAAGAAGGCCAATGCAAAGAAGATGAATACGGCAAAGAAAAACACATTTGGTACCCAGTGGGTAGAAAGCCAGTTGGCAAACTCAGGCCCTTGTACAGCGGCCAACACTGTGCCTGCAATGGTATAAATGGCAATAATAGAAAAGCCATAAATAAAAGCATTTCTATAGCCTTCCATTTTAGACTTACCTCTTCCAGTGAAGAAGGTAACTGTCATAGGGATCATTGGAAATACACATGGCGTCAAAAGTGCTGCTAATCCAGCGAGGAAAGCAATGAGCATAAAACCGATCAAGGATTCTTCGGGTTGCTCCAAATTGATTTTTTCTCCTACCGGGGAGTCAGGTACCTGTCTAGTAACCGGATTACCCAAAGTTATTGAAAAATCTTCTTGATAATTTATGCAAAGATTGGTGACATCGGAACACATTTGATAGTCCACTGTACCCTTAATTTCTGCATTTTCCTCGGTAATAAGTAACTTTTGTCGAAACTCACCTTCTTTTTCAAAATAGGTGATGTCTCCCTCCCAGGTGTCGTCGAACTTTTTCTTTGAATTGATGGCTTCCAGCCCTCCCATAAGGCTGATTCCTTTGGCCTCTTCAAGGTTGATTTCCGTCAATAAAGGGCCTAGATCCGGATCGAATTCGTTGGAATAAATGTACCAGTTGAGAGGGATATTGGCCTTTAATATTAGTGTAACTGTATCTCCAACCGCTGGATCTTTTTGGTCAAGTTGAATGTCCCATTTTGGTGGGTCAGTTACCTGAGCGCTTAGTGATAGGCTTAGGAAAAAGAAGCTTATTGCTAAATATAATAACTTATTGTAGTTCATTACCGAATTTTTTTACCCATTTAGGTTTCACACCACATAGTAATTAAATTCGGTAATGATAAGTTCCTTATTGTCCCTTCACTTTTGTTGCTTGGTCTTAATCTTTATTTGAAAGGCGGTGATAATGTTTGAAAAACAGAGCAATGGTTTCTATGCCTTTAAAATAATTGTCTACACCATAGTGTTCATTAGGGGAATGGATGGCATCTGTGTCCAGTCCAAAACCAAGTAAAATGGGGTCCAAGCCTAAAACCTGTTGGAACAAAGCGGTAATAGGTATAGATCCACCTTCTCTTGTCGGGATGGCTTTTTTACCGAAAGCCTCGTCTATGGCAGCTTCAGCTGCTTTATAACCAATCGAATCAGTAGGGATTACTGCTGCTTGTCCACCATGGTGAGGCACCACTTTTACTTTTACAGCAGGTGGTGCTATGCTTTTGAAGTGTTCTTCAAATAGTTTGGCAATGGCTTTATGGTCCTGATTGGGCACTAAACGCATTGAGATTTTTGCATTGGCTTTTGACGGAAGCACCGTTTTAGCGCCTTCACCTATATAGCCACCCCAAATGCCATTTACATCAAGGGTAGGGCGGATACCAACTCTTTCGATGGTGGTGTATCCTTTTTCGCCATAGGTTTCATTGATGTCAAGTTTTTTCTTGTACTCTCCTTCATCAAATGGTGCCTTATTCAATTGTTGGCGGTATTCTTTGCCATATTCTTCTACATTGTCGTAAAAGCCAGGGATGGTGATGTGGTTGTTTTCATCGTGAAGAGAGCTGATCATCTTGCAAAGGACATTGATAGGATTGGCCACTCCGCCACCAAAAGTACCACTGTGTAAATCCATTTTGGGACCGGTAACTTCAACTTGCATATAAGCAAGTCCCCGAAGGCCTACCGTAACAGATGGATGCTCCAATGAAATCATTGATGTATCAGAAATTAGGACTACATCAGCCTTTAACTTTTCCTGATTGTCACGCACAAAAATATCCAGGTTTTCAGATCCTACTTCCTCTTCCCCTTCAATCATAAACTTAACATTACAATTGAGCTGTCCGCTGGCCAGCATGGATTCGAAAGCCTTGACGTGCATGTAGAATTGCCCTTTGTCATCTGCCGAGCCTCTGGCAAAAATGGCTCCATTGGGATGACTGCTAGTCTTTTTGATCACTGGCTCGAAAGGAGGTGAATCCCATAAGTCAAGTGGATCAGCTGGCTGCACATCATAATGTCCATAAACCAAAACCGTAGGAGCAGCTGGGTCAATTATTTTTTCTCCGTAAACAATAGGATAACCTGCGGTGCTGCAAATTTCGGCATAATCCACACCTGCGGCTTCAAGACTGGCTTTTACAAATTCTGCGGCCTTAAAAACATCCTTTTTATAGGCGGGGTCGGCACTAACAGATGGGATACGCAACAAGTCCAATAACTCATCTAAAAATCTTTTTGAGTTGGATTCAATGTATTTTTTCAATTCCATGATGCTTTATTATTTTTGTGAGCCCTTCTAAGGCAATTTATCAGCTGCTGAGATCGATTTAAAATCAGTCCATTGTTACTCTTTCTAGTTTCATCCTTGCGCAGGTTGAAAGCTATATGGTCCCAGGTTTCAACTTTGATTTCATGAAGAGTAAAACTTCCGGGTTTATCACGTTATTTTTCAATTCCTCCGAATCCATGTTGAATCCTAAAATTAAGACATTTTAAAGAAATTTGCCTTATAATTTAAAATTAACCAAGCGTCCTTCTTTATTGGAATGCATGTGAGAAGGAATAGCCGATTGAATTTCTTCAAAAAGCAAAGTCACCAGTTTTTGTTTCAAAAAGCTACGGGTGCGGATGAGGCTTATTTCTCTTACTGGAGGATCTCCAGCAAAAGGCCTTAGCCTGATTTTTTCTTCTTTTGAAAGATTTTCTGTAGCAAGTTCTGGAAGCAATGTAATGCCAGTGTAGCGGTCAACCATGTTTTTTAGCCCTTCCAGAGAGCCGCTTTCATAGTGAAAATTCTTGCGCTGAAATTTACTTTTGTCACAGAGGTTGAGGACTTGGTCCCGGAAACAATGGCCTTGCTGTAAAACCCACAAATCTTCAGAAGGAAGATTTTCTACCCGTATTTCTTCCTGGTTCAAAAGTGGGTGGGCATTGGATAAATAGACATAAAATTTTTCGTAAAATATCGGTTTCTCTACAATTCCATTTTCATGAAGAGGGCTGACAACTAAGCCCAAATCAAGCTCATCATTCTTAAGCCGGCTTATAATGTCTTCAGTTACCATTTCTTGCACCTCCAGAAGGACATTTGGGTACTTTTCAATAAAATTCCTAATAAAAAGGGGCAATAGATAGGGAGCAAGGGTAGGGATAATCCCGATTTTAATCGTTCCACCAACTTCTCCTTTGATTTCTGCTACCAGTTCAAAAATGCCCTTACTTTCCGCAACCACTCTTTTGGCCTGAACAACGATTCTTTCTCCTATTTCTGTGGGTATCACAGGCATTTTGGACCTGTCAAATAAAATGATGCCCAATTCCCTTTCCAACTTGCTCACTTGAGCACTTAGGGTGGGCTGGGTGACAAAACAAGCTTCAGCAGCATGTCCAAAATGCCGAAACTTCTCTACAGCCAATATGTATTCCAGTTGTTGTATCGTCATATGCTAATTTACGGTAATTTAGCTACGAATTTCTTCTGCCAAAGATTAAATATAGAAAGCATTTAATCAATTTTATCCCCCTGATTACAGTTGGTTCTATTATTTTTATTTGTTCAAAACATTGACAATAACCTTTTGTGGCCAGGTTGAATGGGGTGAAGAAGCATCAAGCTAAGGCCCCAATTTTAAGAATATTATATTTTAAACTAAATCTTCAATATTATGGTTTTGTCTTTTAGTTTTTAAATAAAATGAATAGCTTTAAGCTGATTAACTTTAGACTTAGTATAATGGTTAGAGCCCTAATTATCATCTTTCTATTTGGCGTTTCATTTTTTTCAGCCAGTTCTCAAACCCTTAAAAAGGTAAAAGAGAAAAGTAAAAACTCTAACACAGTTTTTACTTTTCATGTGCTTGATGACGAACAGACCAAAGAAGGAGCTGCTGAAATTAAGTACAAAGGAAATATGGGGTTCCGAGTAAAAGGACAATATAGTCAAGGAAATAAGTCAGGAACATGGGATTATTTTGATTCTGACAACACTTTAATTCAACAATATAACTTTTCTACAAAATCCTTTGAATACCTACAAGATTTCAAATCAGTCAAGGCCGTTTATATTTTAAAGGACGAAGATTTGGTAGAGGTAAAAACAGGTGCCATGCCTGTATTATTAGGTGGTGATGCTAAGTTTTTCTATTTCCTGGCCAATAATGTACGCTATCCACACGCGGCAAGGGCAAAAGGTGTTACCGGTACAATAGGAGTGATGGTAACCATTACCAAAGAAGGAAAAATGGAGCGTCCATTTATTCCGAAAGCAGGGGATAAATCCTTAGACGCTGAAGCGTTAAGGGTGGTTTCTTTGATGCCGAACGATTGGATTCCATTATATCTTGATGGGAAAGCTACCGATAGTTTGGTGCTGTTATATTTTAACTTCCATATGGGGTAGTTTGTCATCAGCTTAAATTCTTTAAGGACTTTCCAAGGCCTTTTTTAAAAGCAATTGAGAATTGCGCTAAGGTGCTGTAAGTATGGTAGGTAATGATTTACCTGACTTTTTATCTTTTAATTGGTGCCAACTAATATTTAGTCCTCACAGGTCTTCGAATCAAAGATGGAAAACCAAACAGGTACATAGGAAATGGAATGAAAACACCCTTTTTTATTCCACTTAAATCCTTTCAAGACGTATCTAAAGTCCTCTATATTAGGTATTCCATTATCCTTGAAAATATTTTCCCAATTCTTTACTTACAATTTAAAGGTTTTTTATCTTTGCACGGCTGTTAAACCTTTCTTAGATTAAATCTAAATAATGTTTAACTTTATGGAACCGTTTAAGCGCTTTAGGTTTGTGATTGGTAATTCCTATAGGACCAAGGGATTAAAGTATTTGGGAACATAAAGAGGAGTCAATAGTGAGCAGGAGAAAAAGGACTTTGTTGCTCTTTTATATGCGCAGCACAAGAAAATTAATTTGAAAAAATTTTAGCATGGAATTTACCCTAATCGGTTAATTCTCATTGTTGTTTATAAATCAATTCTACCAAGTATATGACAAAGCAGAAAAAATCTAAAGCATGGGCTAAAACCAGGAAGTTCTTTAATGATATCCACTTATGGGCAGGGTTGATAAGTGGGATAGTATTATTGGTGGTCTGCTTGACAGGTACTGTATATGTTTACAACACCGAAATCCGTGAGTGGAATGCTTCACACCTTTATCAAGTAAGCAATAGTGAGGGGAATGCTGCGCTAACTCCAGATGAATTGCTTGCCAAGGGTAGAAAAGTTATTGAGGGGAAAATTTTGGCCATAAAAATTTCTTCAGATGAAAATAGAAGTTTTCAGATAAATGCAAGGGCAGAGGGAGATAAAAGTCGATCTGGAACCACCTATTTCTTCAATCAATATACTGGGGAATTATTGGGTAATAGCAATGAAGAAAATTCGGCGGCTACATTTATGGGCTATATGTTCAGCTTACACCGCTGGTTGTTGTTAGACAAAATTGAAGCCCCAATTTTTGAAGGTTTAGAAAATAGAAAGCTTGGTAGCTATATTACTGGGGCCAGCACTATTCTTTTCACCATAGGTGTATTAACCGGATTGGTCATTTGGGTGCCACGCAAAGCGAAGTATTGGCGTCAAGGGCTGAAGATTAAATTTAGTAGCAATTGGAAGCGTATCAATCATGACCTTCACAATTCTCTGGCCCTTTATTCTGCCATAATTTTGTTTTTAATGGGAGTTACTGGCCCTTTCTTTTCATTTCCCTGGTACAGGGAAGCATTGCAAAAATCCTTGGGAACCTACGAGGAGAGGAGTGTAAGAGGTCCAGCTCAGAATGCTGGTCAGGGTAAGAAGGAAGCAAAAAAAGAGGAATCCAAAATAGAAATGTTGCCTTTGGAAGATTATTTGTACAGCGTGGATCAAACGCTTGACTATAAAGGTGAATACACTGTTAGCTTACCTGGAGCGGGCGATTCTAAAGTAAATATCAGTAAAAAACGTGCAGGATTTTTTGCCCCGGCAGCGTCTGATAAGTTAGTTTTGGATGTGGCAACTGCTGAGGTGTTGGAAGCGGACATTTTTCGAGACAAGCCTTTCAACGAACGGGTTTCAGGATCTATAAAGGCTTTGCACTTAGGGGACGTATATGGGTCATTCTCTAAGTTGCTCTATTTTATTTCTTGTTTGATCGCCACTAGCCTTCCTATTACGGGTACGCTTATTTGGATCAATAAGATGAAGAAACCTAAGAAAAAGAAGGAAAGAAAAGCAGCATCGGTTTGATGAATTGAGGGTTTAAAACCGAATTCGAATCCATTGATAAGTACATTTTGTAGTTAAGCTTACATAGGGATTTTGTCAGTATTGTTGCAAAAAAACAGGCAACAATACCGCCAAAATCCTGTTGTATCTCTTGTTTTCACCTGGGCCTCACTGCCCTGGCTACAATAATTTCACTTCTCTGGGTTTTTGGGATTTATGAAATTTCTCAGTCAACATCAAAATTAAATTTAAGCTAAAAAGAGTTAGATAGCATTATGGAATAGGATGTGCATTTTATATTTAAACGCTTCTATAAGATAGAAACCAAGGCTGTTTGTTTTTGCAGCCTTATAATTAAAAGTCAGGCATAACCATTTTTGACATTTGCTTTTTTATAAAGCAGCAAGGAGAAAGAATAATTTTGGTAACGCTTAGTTGCGATTTGACAAATGCAGGCAGGAATAAATTCCTGCATTTTTTGTTTTAGGTCTTGCTTCTTGTCCTTTCCCCTAGAAAAAAAGATAAAAAACAATTCCAACAAAGAGCAAAAAGGAAATCCTACCAAACCAATAATTAAGCTTGGTCCAGCGGATTATTTGATTGATTTTTAGGTTTAACTCTTCGGTCTCAATTTGGTCAAAAAGTTGGGACAGTTCTTTTAAAGAGTACCTTAAAGAAATGCTTTGTTTGTTAATGGACAACTTGTGTTTCTTTAAAAGCGCAGAAACTTTAAAATAGATCTTGAACCCAACAATTACATGAATTACAAATAGAACATATACAATGTAGAGAAAGGTCATGGTTTTTAGCGAATAGGCCCTTGCAAAAAGCTTTTGTCAATGTTTGAATGTAAGAAATATAATTTGATTTGAAAGTTTGCCTTTAGATCTGTAAAAATTAGGTGGAGGCGTTTTGTTCACAATTAAGCTAATATTTTGATTTATTCTGAGACGAAATGAGCGTATAGTGCGTCTTAAACAATTAAAGCAGCTAAAATATTATGAAAAAGAACCACGTTTTTCTAATGCTATCTTTATTTCTCTTATCGATGAGCTGTGTAGAGGAGGAGGTAATCGAAGCCCAAAACCTTTATGGGAACTGGGAAAACTTTATTTATCTTGAAAATCAGGACTTGAATAAGGTAGATACCTATGTGTTTGATTTAAACGGAAAGTATTATAGAAGCATTGCCTTTAAAAACCCCGAACAAATCAAACTTTGGGTTATTCCATGTATTTGACGGGGAATTATATTTTGGAAGGGAATGAATTGGTATTGAATGAAGAAAGCAGGCTTTTTAACTTAGGGGAAGACCTTTATGAAGACATTGATGGTCTTTCAGAAATTGATGTTGTAGAAAATACAACTGTAAGTTTAGCATTTAAAAGTAGCAGGCAAATTTTGGAAATCACCAAAACTTGTAGTCCATTGTTATCCAGTATTTGTATTCCTGTTACCGCCTATAATCGAAGAGAATATGCCTTGTTTTCTCCCCAGTGATTTAACCCGAAATGGGCAATAGACGACAATTAGGAGATGGACCTTGGAAACCCTAATGCATTTTCTGGGTTAAAGTTTAACAGAAAAAAGTTATTATTTATTTTTTAGCGGAATCCAAATTTCCTCCTCTGATAAAGGGGAGCTGTTGCTGTATTTATCCCCCATGACTTGAAAGTGAGGCCTGTCATCTAGCTGGTAGTCGGAATGGGGAACCCAGGTGTTGTAAATGTATTCAAAAATGCTTTTGTCTGTATTTGGCCCTTTATAATTAAAGACGGCAAACAGACCACCCTTTAGCAGAAATGGCGTTAGCTGATTGGGTATTTCTTTACTATTTTCGACCTCCATACAAGCCCATTGATAAAACTCCTTTGTTGGATCAAAGGTATTAAAGTGTTCTCTATCATATACTTGTAAAGCGATCAATTCCTGAGATTTCTGGATGGGAAGAGTGGTCTTAATCAGCATAAAACTTTTCCAGAGCTCAGCTGTCTGATTGTTTACCATGCTCATTCGACAACTTTTTCCTACCAGCTGCTTGTCTTTAATATTTACTAATCGTGGTTGCATTTTTTACAATAAAACTTTCAATTATAACTTCTTTGAAACAAGCTCTTTTAGCTCTTCATTGAGATCTTTGTATTCATCAATGTCATTTAGGCTTTCCAAAAGGTGTATTTTAAGTGGAATTTTTTTCGCAATGTCCATGGTTTCAGTGAATACTGACTGGGTGCTCCATTCAATGTTTTCAAACAAACGTGGATCATTTTTATTTAAGCCTATGAGGTAATAACCTCCATCGTTGGCTGGGCCCAAGACCAGGTCATTCCTAACCAAACTATCGAATGCTTCCTCAATATGGCTCTGTTGAAGCTCAAAGCAGTCCGTGCCAATGATTAAAACCCTGTCATAATCTATTTTGAAGGCTTGTTCAAATGCATTGCACATTTTTTCTCCCAAATTGTCTCCCACCTGTTGATAGAAAAGGTAATGGTGAGCAGGATATTGCTCCTTATTTATTTGGCCATCATGAAAGATCAGCACATCTGCTTTTGTCCTTCCCAATAATTGATGCGTATAATTTAACAAGTAGGTGTAAATGTAAACCGCTTTTTCATTACCGATAGTAGCAGCAAGTCTGGTTTTTACTTTTCCCGGAGCTGGAAACTTTTGAAAAACAATAATGGCCTGTTTCATAGATGAGGCAAAATTACAGTAAAATTGGAAAAGCTATAAAAAAAGCCAAGGCTTCTTTTCCTTAAATAACCAACAATGACTATTGGGTACTCCAGGTAGAACCTTGGCTTTTCATTAATTATGGTTAGGAGGATAAAACCTCGTTATGTTTCCCTTAAAGGGACTTATTCACCGTCTCCTTGATTTCCGCCTCTTTTTTACGGCCTTGTGGCCTTCCTTCTTTTGTTCAGCTGCCCATTTTTCTTTCTGCTCAGGAGTAAGGATGGCTTCCAATTTCTGTTGGTGTGCCTCTCTTGCCGCCTTCATTGCTTCTCTGTCAGCATCTTTGGATTCTTTACGACTATTGGCTTGCTCAAGGAATAAAGCATTGATTTGCTTTTCCTGTGCCTCGCTCAGGTCTAGTTTTTCATCCATCCTCTGGGTCATCCTTTCGGCCATTTTCTCAGGGTTAACTTCTCTGTCGCCTTGTCTTTGAGCTTGTACGTGCACCACGGTAGCTACTACCAGTGCACAAATCATTATTACCTTCTTCATATTTGTTTCTATTTTTAGATTGTATAGCTGTTAGACCAGCAGATAGTGTACAAGTTTAATGTCGAGGTGTTAAGGAATGTTAAATAAATGAAAAGGATTAGTTTTTGTCTTCTATCAACTCTTCCCTGTCTTTGGGTTTGACATAGGTAGGTCTAATAAGCAACCTAAGTGAAGGGTCGAAGGCAAGGTAATTCCAGGACCAGTCAAGGAAAATAAAAATTCTGTTCTTCACCCCAAGAATCGCCATTAAGTGAACAAAGAGCCAAATTAACCATGCAAGCAACCCTTGTAACTTAATAAAAGGCAAATCTACAACGGCTAGTTTTCTCCCTACTGTTGCCATACTTCCCAGGTTTTTATATTTGAAAGCCTTTGAAGGTTTGTTTTTCAGTTTGGCAAGGAAGTTATTGGCAAGGTTATCCGCTTGCTGAATGGCTACCTGGGCCACTTGTGGGTGGCCTTTTGGGTAATCAGGCAATTGTTGCAAGCAAAGATCTCCCAACGCATATATGTTTTTACTTTCGTTGACTAGATTATGTTCATCTACAAGTAGGCGGCCATTTCTGAACATTTGAATCTCTTGAAGGCCCTCAATGCCATTGGGTTTAATTCCTGCCGCCCAAAGCAAGGTATTGGTTTGAAGGAGCTTTTCACCTTTTGATTATTACATTCAGCCCATCATAGTCTTCCACTGCAGTTTGCAGCATAATTTCTACTTTAAGAGATTCCAGGTATTCCTTCGCTTTAAGACCGGATGTAGCAGACATTCCCGCCAAAAGTGAGGGGCCAGCCTCAATGAGCACCACTTTCATGTTGTGAAAATTAAGTTGAGGGTAATCCTTTGGAAAAACCTCGTTTCTTAGTTCCGCCATTGCCCCTGCCAATTCCACACCAGTGGGTCCTCCACCTACTATCACGACATTCATTAATGCTTTTCTCTTTTCTATATCAGCAATGTTGATAGCTCTTTCATAGTTTGAGATGATTTTATTTCGGATAAACAAGGCTTCAGACACAGACTTCATGGGTATACTGTTCTCCATGATGTTTTTCATTCCAAAGTAGTTGGTATCCGCTCCCATTGCGAGGATAAGGTAATCATATTCAATATATCCAATATCAGTATAAAGGCGATTTTGACTTTGATCGATCCGTTGTGCTTCGGCCATCCGAAAGGTTACATTAGGGGTATTGTGAAATACCTTACGTAAGGGGAAGGAAATGGCACTTGGCTCCAAACCTGCAGTGGCCACTTGATAAAATAGAGGTTGAAACTGGTGGTAATTGTTTTTGTCCAGCAGTATTACTTGATAGTTTTTGTTTTTAAGTTTTCTAGCGAGTTTAAGTCCTGCGAAGCCTGCTCCAATCACAACGATTCTGGGTAAGGATAATTCTGGAAGATTTGGAAGTGGTTGATCCATCATAAAAATGTTTAAATGAGGTTGTATTACCTAAAAATAAAACGTATATCGTGGGCCATAGTTCAACAAATACCCAAAACCTTGCAACTAGATTAGTCTTGCTTAGTTTTGGTGTGATGTTAGTCCTATCAAAAAATTTATTTATTTTTACAATCCAGAAAAATAAAACTTATGGGAAGAGCATTTGAATTTAGAAAAGAAAGGAAATTCAAAAGATGGAATCTAATGTCGAAGGTGTTTACCCGCCTTGGCAAAGAAATAGTGATGGCGGTGAAGGCCGGTGGACCTGATCCGGCAAACAACTCCAGACTAAAGACCATCATTCAGAATGCCAAGGGTGCATCTATGCCCAAGGACAGGATAGAAGCGGCGATTTCCAGGGCCAGCAATAAAGATGAAAAAGACTATGAAGAAGTAGTTTATGAGGGATATGGTCCCCATGGTATTGCTGTTCTTATTGAGACTTCTACCGATAATATCAACAGAACGGTGGCCAATGTTAGGCATTACTTCACCAAAGCTGGTGGTTCTTTAGGCACTAGTGGTTCTGTTAGTTTCATGTTTGAGCACAAAGCAGTTTTTCGTTTTCTTAAAGCAGAATATGATTTAGAAGAACTTGAACTGGAATTAATCGATTTTGGCTTAGATGATATTGATGAGAACGAAGGTGAAATTTTTGTCTATACAGCCTTTGAGGACTTTGGCAACATGCAAAAAGCACTTGAAGATAAAGGCATAGAGGTCATAAGTGCAGAAATGCAACGCTTCCCAATGTCGACTACTGATATCACAGATGAGCAGGAAGCCGATATAAACAAAATGATAGAGCGTATAGAAGAGGATGATGATGTAAACCATGTTTACCACAACATGTCTTAATCCAGGTATTTCAAAAATTAATTCACAGAATGGCATTCCCTAAAAGAAGAAATTTACAGGAACAAAAAAGGCAAAAATTAGTAATTGTCGGCAGTAAAAATCCTGTAAAAATTAAAAGTACCGAAAATGCATTTTCCACCCTATTTGATGAAAGTTTTATAGTTCAGGGATTGAATGTTGACTCTGAAGTTAGTCCTCAACCCAAAGGAGATGTTGAAACCTATACCGGTGCCTACAACAGGGCTTTTGCCTCAAAAAATGCCTTTCCTGAAGCCGACTTCTGGGTTGGGATAGAAGGTGGTGTGGACAATGTGGGGGAGCAAATGGTGTCCTTTGCCTGGATGGTCGTACTTAATAATGAGACTACGATTGGAAAAGCCAAGACGGCAACGTTCTTTTTACCAGAGGCTTTGAATAAAATGGTCAGTGAGGGAATGGAACTGGGCGAAGCAGATGACAAGCTGTTTAATCGAACCAATTCCAAAGAGAGTGGTGGAGCAGTTGGTATTCTTACCAATGGCGTGATCAGCCGGTCTGATTATTATCAGCAAGCATTGTCTTTGGCCCTTATTCCTTTTCTTCAAAAGGAGCACTATTAAGAAACGCTATGGCTCATAGATATTTTCAATTGGATTTATTTAATTATAGTATTTATCTTTGAGCTTTAAATAAACCAAAAGTTATATGCTACAAGAATTAGAATCAGACAATTTAGGACAAGTCATTAAGGACAACGAAAAAGTAGTGGTTCAATATGGTGCTACCTGGTGTGGTAACTGTAGGATTATGAAGCCTAAAATGAAAAGATTAAGTAAGGATTATGAGGGGATCACTTTTTTGTATGTTGATGCAGAGAAACTACCAGAATCCAGGAAACTAGCTGAGGTAAATAATTTACCTACTTTTGCGGTTTTTAAAGGGGGATCACTCATCAATCAAATACAAACAAATAAGGAAGAAGCTTTAAAAACACTGATCGATGAGGTTGCCAATAATTAAACATGTACTGGGTTTCATAGAAGAGAACGATGAGGATTGGGTTGTAGAAACCATAGAACTTCTCGAGTCAATGACGGAAATAAGCAGTCTGAAAGATGAGGAATTGGATGTGATGGGAGAATTGCTTTCCAATTTGTACGGAAGCTTAGAAGTTCAGAAAATGATCAAAGAAGAAGGCATGGATAAAAAAGAAGCCATGAATGCTTTTTTGAAAAGAGTAATGGGCTCCATAGACAAGTAATATCGCATTGGAGAAGTAGAAAAGTTGTTTATCACCCTAAATAAAATCTGCTATTTCTAAGTGTGGAGGTAGGTCCGTTGGATCTACCTTTTTTAATTTCCCTTCTACCAAAACATTGAGATGGGAAGTTTGGGCGAGAATCAGCTTGAAATTTTAAGGCGTGATTTGATCTAAAAAATCCTTAAGCGCTATTCGCCAGTCCGGAGAGGCATCCCATTTTTCTCCGATATACAATTCATTCCTTACCAAAAACCGGATGTAGTATTTCACCACAATTTTGTCTGGATTTTTACCTTGTTCCAATGGCACACCCATACTTCTCATTAGGTCAGCTTCCCGGCCTTCCTGTTTCATAAGGATAAACTGGACTTTTTCGCTGATAAGTTGCTGGTTTGATTTAGATGAGGTCAGGAATTCAGTTTGAAAGGGATACTCAGCTTTAAATATTTGTTCTATTCCTTCTCTTTGAGCGCGTTGCTCTGCCATTACTTGGTTTTGTTCCTTACCATAAATGTCTTGTCGGAAGGTATTCAGAAAGCTCTCATTGCCTGCAGCACCTGTGAGTAATATACCTAGCTTGAATACGTCCAGGTTTAAAGGAGCAGCTTGTATGTACCCGCTATTTACCGAGTTGTTTTCCAAGCCTGGAATAGCAGGGTATTCTGGCACTTCTATTACGAGGAAATTTTCACTTCTTTTATTCAGTCCTATAGCTTGGATTTGTTCCTTAAATTCATCCTTGTCACTTGCTTTAGTGGACCAATTATTGCCGGGAGCTATGATATTACCATTGCCTGAGAAAGGGAAAATATGACAAAACAGACGGCCATCCTCTTTTCTGATTAATAAAACAATGTTTTTAATCTGCCTTGTAACAAAGTGACTGGCATAGGCATTTTTAATGGCATCAGTTAAAATGACTTCTTCCAGGTCGAAGTAGGCTACAGGATCTCCTCCAGCAGCTACCAGGGCAGGATGAATTTCTGCTGCTAGATCTTGCCAATTTATTGGGGGAAGTGGGGAGGTTGCTGCCGAAACAAGAACCACTGACTTACCGTCTAAAAATTGATCTACAGGTGTTGTTTGGGCAATGCTTACCAGAGAAAAAAAACACATCAGCCCTGTCAAAGAAATATATTTCATAAACAAAGTCAAATCCACATCTGAAAGTTTAGTATTTTCACGAATATACACAAGCCATTGTAAAATCTTTCGTTATGAAAACGATTACCTACTTCTTTTTATTACTTTTTTGTTATTTACCATCCTTGACATGGTCTCAAAAGATAGATAAGCAGACCTTGTTGCAGGATGTACAGTATCTTTCTTCAGACAAATTAGCAGGAAGAGCTACAACTACCGAGGGAAACGAATTGGCGGCTAATTATATTATTAGCAGGTTTGAAGAGTTAGAAATAACCAGTCAGTATCCTGATTACATTCAACATTTCACTTTAAGCGAAGGAACTGAAGGGAGAAATATCATTGGTTTTATACCTGGCACATCCTCTTCACAAATCATTTTGCTGATGGCGCATTATGATCATTTGGGTAAGAAAGACGGTAAAATTTACCATGGTGCGGATGACAATGCCTCAGGAACGGCTACTTTACTTAACCTGGCCGCTTATTTTATGGAAAACAAACCTTCCCATTCCATACTGTTTGCCGCCACTGATGCCGAGGAAATGGGGCTCTTAGGAGCTAAAGCCTTGCTTCATGACTTTCCTTTTCCTTTAAAGCAGATCAAATTGGTAGTAAATATGGACATGATAAGCCGAAGTGAGGAGAATACCCTTTATGCTGTGGGCACTACCTTTTATCCCCAATTCAAACGCTATTTGGAAAAAGCAGGCAAACGCTCTCCTGTGGAACTCGTATTCGGGAATGATGGAGGCAAAGGAGAACTTGATTGGACCAATGCTTCGGACCATGGACCATTTCACAAAAAGAAATTCCATTCATTTATTTCGGTGTGGCAGATCATGCCGATTATCACAAGCCTACTGATACCTTCGAGAACATCCAACAGACATTTTATTTACAAGCCAGTGAGCTTATATTAAATGCGCTTTTAGAAATTGATGCTACGATAGAGTGATTAGGTAAGATAGGTCGGAAAGTGATGGCTTTGCTCATTTAGCATTTGAAAAATCAAAATTGCTCATTCCTTTGACCCATAGAGAACGCCTGGAAATTTACTTCAGTAGATAGGTAATCCCAATATTTCCAACGAAAGTGCTCTTGTCCAGCCCTGGGATAAAATAATCGTTAGGATCATTTTCCAGGTACCATTTATAGTTTAAGGAGGTTACGTATTTAAAGTTGGCTGACAACAGAAGGTTATCAAAGCGCCATTCTCCAATGAGTGAGGGTGCTATGTCAACATACTTTCGACGAAGGTCCTTGATTTCTTCAAAGCGTTTGTAATAGAAATCGTTATTGTGATTGATGTATTCAAACTCAAAACCTAAGCGGTTAAAGTTTTTAACCCAGGCCATATCTATGGTAAGGGCATTGCTTCCTGGTCCATATCCAAAACCTAAAACTTGCCCTTTGTGGGTATAGCCATGTCTTACATAAGGGTGCGTATACCAGCTATTTCTTTCAAGAATCACCTCCCGAACAGTTTGTCCTGTTTGGGTAATTTCCATACCCATTTGCAAAAATTCATCTTTGTTCTTCAGTGGCGTTAAGTTTGTAAAGCCAAGGATAAAAGCCCTGTTTTTGTCTGGGTTAATAAGGAAATCCTTGAAGGTTCGGCTATTGCCATTGCTGCCATATTCGCCGTAGAATTCAAAATGTCCATTGGTATTTATCCATCTGAAATAACCTGAACTTAGCTGATTCCTTTTGTCTACATTAGGCTTGCTTATGCTTTCAGGGCCCTTCTCTCCATTAAATACAGGGAGGTAATCAGCAAATTGATTCATGTCTGTATGGTACATTTGAGACACACTGCTGAAACCCAGGAATAATCCAGGAACCCATTTGGGTTGGTAGCTAAGCACTAATCCAGATAAGTAACGCCAATCTTCATCAGGCCTTTTTGCTACATAAAGCGGTGTACTTGTATATACATAATCGTAATTGACAGGTTCTACACCTGATGACCTGAGCTGGCCAGCAATTATTTGTCCTTCAAAACTACCGATAACTGTTTGAACAGGTTTGCGGGTATTTAAGGTAAAATGTAAAAAGCCAGGAGCATTGTTACTCATCAGCAATGAGGCCTTTCTTCCAGGGCCCCACCATAAGTTTTCATTAGAAATTCCGATGGAATATTCTTTATAGTTGAAACGAATACTGGATTGTCCCAGTGAGAGTTGAGTGATCGCGCCACGGTCAAATCGTTCTGGGATATCTGAGGTGTTGATCCATTCAAAGTACTGTAACCATGTGCTTCCCCAATGGTCCAAAGGAAAACCTATGAAGTCTTGATTGCCTGCATGCAGTATTTCGGGTTGAAGCTGAAGGGTCAATGGTCCATATTCAAAATATATACCCACACTGGCATTTAATTGAAGTCCTTTGTTGGGGATCATCTGCCCATCATTTATGCCAAAAGGGAGGTCACTATTGTACCTGCTTTTTATCATTGGCGGAAGGGCCTTAAAATTCAGTTTTTCGAAATTTTGGAAGCCTGGCTCGGCTAAAGCTGAATCTTCATTATTCTCTTCAAAATGGAATGGATCACTCTTATTAAAAGCCTCGGTAGGGTAAAGGGGACGAATCATGAAGCTAGACTCCTCCGGCAGGTTACCTAGGAGTTGTTGCCTGCGCATATAATCGTCATAAATGGGATAATTCAACCCTATGCTTTGCGCCAGAACTTTTGTTGGGGAGGCCAAAAATATAAAACATGCCCAAAAAATAATCTGTAGATAAAAAGGATGCTTCTTGTTCATGCCGGGTTCAATTTATTGTCAAGGTGCTAACCTGGATGCTTGATACAGACCAACTTTCATCACAAATCGGTTCAGGCGTGTTTTCTTGTTTAAGATCATCTCCTAAAGTGATGGAAAGTTGATTTTGCTTATGGTTGATGATTTTGGTGATTCTGTAAAGACTCGTCCAGCCATTACCGTTTTTATGTTGACACCTACCTGGCAGATCAGTGCTCAAAGCTTCGGTTTTTGGGTTGTTAAACCTGGGGTAATTGGCTGGGTAAGACTGGTAAAGGCAGAACGTGGATTCGCATGGTGAATTCGAAAACGTTGTGTTGAGAACGGATTGACCATCCAATTCTAAATACCAGAAATCTGGGCCTCCAACATTTTCCGGATTGCCATCCCAACTGTCATGAAGGAGAAGATCAATGGTGACCTTGATGGCATTGTGTTCAGGTAAAGACGCCAGGTTTAAGACGACTTCTTCATCATTGTAATAGCCTAAAACGGTGTCTCCGTTGAATTCAAATAGTCTTCCGTTTTCTATGAAATTAAGATCTGCCGTAGAGAAATCGTTATTATAAATCATGATTTCTTCTTCGAGCGCATTTTCACAAGAAAAGCTACAAAGCACAAGTAAAAACAGAAAGGTTGATTTCAATGAGATATGGTTCATTAAATACATGGTACAGGCACCTTCAATATAAATGACAAATAAACAAAATATTATCCACATAAAGGTGGATTTAGCCTGATTTTGCCTTTAACCTCAATCCAGTATATATTGCCGTTTTACCCTTGGCCCTATACCTGTTAACAGTTCGTAGGGAATGGTTTCAATCTTCGCTGCTAAGTCCATAATCGAAGGTCTGGCGCCAAAGAGTATGGCTTCATCACCCTCGAATACATTTAGGCCAGTTACATCTGCCATGCACATGTCCATACAGACATTGCCTATTATTGGAGCCATTTGCCCCTTTATCAAAACCGTTGCCTTTCCATTGCTAAATCGACGGTCATAACCGTCCGCATAGCCAATGGCCAAAGTGGCCACTTCTCCATCATTTTTCATTTCTCCTTTTCTTCCGTAGCCTATTGTTTCACCTTTCTGAAGTGTTCTTACTTGTGATACAACCGTTTTTAAAGTCATGGCAGGTTGGAGCTTGTCCTGTTCTAGCTGATTGACTTCTATGCCATAAAGCCCAATGCCCAACCGGACCATGTCAAAAGCGAACTCAGGGTAACGGATAATCCCTGCCGAATTTAAGCAATGCCTAATCGGTTTACAGCCAGTCTCCTGAATAATCCTGTTACTTGAGCTTTCGAATGAGCTGATTTGTGATAAGGTAAAATCCTTGTGCACTGCCTCATCTGCACCTGCCAGGTGCGTAAAGATGCCCGCAACCTTTAAATTGCTGCATTGTTGAAGGATTGAAATGGCCTCATCCAACTCTTGATCGGACATGCCAAGCCTCCTCATGCCAGTGTCCAATTCTAAATGAACAGATAATAATCCCGAATTACTATCCATTGCATTCGACAATGATTTCAATTGATTCAGGTTATATACCACTGGTTCCAAAGCATGTTCCTGTAGCAACTCCAAATGGTAACTTCCAGGATTCATGACCATAATTGGTAAGGTTATTCCATTGTTTCTTAAGAAAACCCCTTCATCAGTATAGGCCACGGATAGATAATCAGCACCAATTTCCTGCAAATAGTTGGCGATTTCAGCTGCTCCACCTCCATAGGCAAATGCCTTAACCATGACCATTATTTTGGTCCCGGGTTTAATTTTCTGCCGGTAATGGATGAAATTGTGGCGCAGGGAGTTGAGGTTTATTTCTAAAATGGTTTCATGTGCAAGCGCCTCCAACTTTTGAACAACACGTTCAAAACCATAGGCCCTGGCCCCTTTGATGAGGACCAGGTCATTTGAAAGGGATAATGCCTCTAAATTTCTCAAAATCATGTCGGTGGATTCATAAAAATCACTTTCCGCTGGAAATAAATGTTTAAAGTCAGCAAAGCCCTTTCCTACTCCTACAAAAAGGTCAATACTGTAGTGTTTCAAAAGCCAAGCTATTTTTTGGAAAACAACTTCTTCTTTTCCCTCTTGTTGCATTTCCGACAAAATCAGAATCTTTCGACCACTTGCCGTGATTTGCTGGCTCATAAATTCAAGTGCAAGTTCCAAACCTGCAAGATCATTGTTATAGCTGTCGTCTATTAATTTACATCCTTTGCTGCCTGATTTCAAGGTTAGCCTCATGTCCACAGCATGAAGCAGTTTAAGCCCTTGTTGAATAATTTCAGGCTTCATTCCCAGGCTTAGGGCTGCGGTGATGACATGCCTGATGTTTTCAAGGGAGGCCTGATCCCTGAAGGAAGTTAAGAATGTATACGTTTGAAAGTCCTTGCCAATCAAATAAATCTTCGAGCCGTTGTTATGCCGTTTTACGGATAAAATATAATCCGCACCTGCCTTATCAGACCAACTAATGAGAACAGAGGGATCAAAATTTTCCTCCAAGTATTGACCTACCTGGGTTTGGTCTTTTCTATAGATAAGGTATTTGGCACTTTGGAAGAGCTTGCATTTTTCTTCAATTTTAGCTCTTGTGTCTTCAAAGTGCTCATCATGAGCACTCCCAATATTGGTAAAAATACCCAATTGGGGCTGGATGATTTGGGTCAAAGCGGCCATTTCATCAGGAGCTGAAATTCCGGCCTCAAGTATAGCAACTTGATGTTGTTGGCTAATTCCCAATGCCGAGAGGGCGACGCCAATCTGGCTATTGTAACTTTTGGGTTTTTCCACAAATTATACTTGGCAGAAAGAATCTGGGCAAGCCATTCTTTTACGATGGTTTTTCCATTGCTGCCAGTTATCCCGATTACAGGGCCTTTAAAATTTTCTCGGTTTAACTGCGCCAATTGCTGTAAGTCTTTTAAAGGAGAGGTGGATAAAAGAACATTGCTGTCTTCCAGACTTTTTATAAGGGAAGTAGGGCAATTGGCAGGAAGAATAAAATTCCGAACACCTTTATCGTATGCGTCTGAAGCAAATTCCCAACCTGCATACCTGGAACCGTCTAAGGCTACAAAAAGGGTATTGTTTCCGGATTGAATTTTTCTTGAATCGATGACTACATTCAAGAGCATAATATTATCCGAATTATTGGTAAAATGCTTTGCAAATTTTGAAGCAAATAGAGGGAAATTGATGGCCTGCATCATTTTATGAATAGGTTAAGCAGTTGGAGTTAAAACAAATTTATAACTTATATCCATAGCTATTATTTTTTGATAGGATTTTAAAATTTTACGCTAAAATGCTGTTAAATAATAGCCTTGATCCGCTAGCTTGAATTTGTAAAAGATTAAATAATTGTGTATCATTGGTTTACTAATCGTTAATAATTGGATTAGTTCTTGTTTTAACCAATAAAACCATGCGTTTTCAAAATAATATTCGGATTATATTCAGTATTCCATTTGTTCTTGGGGTTTTGTTTTTATGTCTATTATCCGGGAAATCTTTTTCTCAAGATAATTCCGGTAACGTTTACAATTATGTCCAGCAAAAAAGCCAACTAGAAAAGGCTGAAGTAATTCAAAGTGAAAATTCAGGAGATAAGAAAAATCGTTTTATTGGTTATTCGAATGGCATAAGCCCAAAACCTTCAAAATCCAAAGAAGTTTTGCTTAGCGAAAGCGTTACTGCCTTGCCTCAAATTGCAGCTGAAACGGAAGAAACGTCAACACTCTCCTTGAATGTATTTTTATATGTTCTTGATAAATTTAAAGAAGAGTAATTTCAAGTAGCACCTAAACCAAAGCCTTTAAAGTTTATTTTTTGTTAGTATGCTGGGATTTCGTTATTTTACTCCTTAACGATAAACCCAATGAGAAATTCCTGTATTTTGTTTGTCATTGCCTTGGTGATGACTTTTTCATTTGTACCTACGATAAAAAATTAAGAGATTGACGTGCTGTTTAATGGCTTGAAAGTCAAAATCAAAAAAGAGGTGGAAATGTGCAGTTAAATTATCGAACGAGGTGCAATTTCCTTGATCGTGGATAGAACAGCTTATATGGAAGCAGGAGAGTAGTTCCCTTGGTTTATTTATAAGATTCCATAATCTGAATCTTTTATTATTTAGGGATTTGAAAATTATAACCAACCGATTGAATTTGAACGCATATGTTGTTAAAAATTAAATTTTTATTCCTCTTCCTGAGTTTTGGCTTTATCCAACCTGATCCCATGATCACCTTGGATTTTGATGGCTTCAAGAGCGAAATTGAAACACCTTCTGAAGACCTTAGAATTTACAATTTTTGGGCTACCTGGTGTGCGCCTTGCATACATGAGATGCCTTATTTTGAATCTGTCGTCAAGGATACCAAAGGTACTAATTTGGTATTTGTGTCTTTGGACGATGACAGAAGACCTGAAAGGGTGAAAGCCTTTGTGGAGAAAAAGGGATTTAGCTCTCCAATATGGTTGCTAAGCGAAAAAGAACAAAAGGATTGGAAACAAAAATTGAAGGAAGATTGGTCGGGAGCCATTCCGGCCACTTTGTTTGTTACGGCAGCGGGTAAAAGACATTTCCATACAGGCCAAATAAGTGAAGAGAAGCTTAAAGAGCTTATTGAAACGTACAAATAATGGTATTGGAAAGGCCTCCTGAACTCAAGGAGGCCTTTTTAAACCGACTTTTTCAACAGGTTTTGGGATAGCATAAATAATGAGTTTTGGGTGTAAGCTTAATTTAGGGTCAACCTATAGATCAATCGAAATGCAAATACTTGCTTACCCCTTCGGCATTTTCTACTTTAAGATAGACCTGTTTTAGAATTAAATGTTTTAAATGATAATTTTTTGAAAAGCCACCGGTTTCTAGGATTTCATCCCTCATGAGTACCTTATGGTTGTTGTTGAAAATGGTTACTATCGTACCTGGGTCAGCTACTCCAAGGACTCTTAGATTGAAAGTATTTTTATCAACTGCTTTTGCGTAAGCCATCAGTTTCGTTTCTGCTTTTCGATAACTTTTAATTTCGAAAGTCTGCGAATCTTCTTTGGTTTCAAGCTTTACTTTATAGTGGCCTTCAGGTATTTCACTTAAATTAAAAGGAATGTTTTGTGGCGCTGTTATCTCGAAGAAGGTCCTGTTTATGATTTTTCCCTTTGGATCAATAATGGTAATTCGAACCATACCTATGGCTTCTGTTAGTTTTACTTGAAACCTTTGTTCCTGAATCTCAACAGAGGAAACCTCCATCAAGCGTTTGTCTAATGCGAAGCTAGAGAAGGATAAGCCGATCGCGAGGAGTAATGTTGCTAATGTTTTCATGATTTGATATTGTTTGGTCTTGACTTTATTTGAAACAGTTATTGCCAAGTACATACCAAATCATGGTAGAAATCATTTTTGAAAACCTATAGGGATTATTTTGTATAGAGGTGTAACCTTAAAAAGGACCTTGGTAAGACAGAGGTGTATCATAACCGAACAGCTGTGCAGCTATTTGTTATTTTTCTGAACAGTAAAAGTAACTTTTAAGTAAGGGAAGGTAAAAAATAATATTCTTAATTTTTCACTTAAAAAATATAAGTAGCTGAATATCTGTGTGCTAAATCTTTTTATATGGTCGAAAATGAACAGGAGTTGTTTTAAAAACGGGCAATAGTAGGCCTTTTCACTTAGGGAATGATCCATTTGCTGCAGGGAAAATCTCTAGCAAATTTGTCAAGCTATGCTATTGCAAAATGGATAGGGCTTTACTACACCTCCAACTCTTCTATAGGTGATTGCTTTGAGGTTATCCCTTCATAGAAATGAAAAGAATTTGCCTCTTTAGGGCAAATTCAAGACATAGAGCGATCAAGAATAAATAGAGAAAAGATCAAAAACGGGAAGCCTTCTTTTTTATTCTTCTAAAAGCACCCTTTCTTCTTTTGTTATTGGAGTAAAAATTATATAAAAAATTGACAGCGATTAGTGTAACTGATATCGGGACGAAAAAAGTAGGCATCATGATTTTTATGCCCAATAGGATAAAAAGAGAGGCGATGATCCCAATTTTAAATGAGGTGTGGCTCTCTGGGTATATGCCGCTTATTAATATTAGGCTGGTGATTTCTACAATTATCAACACTACAATCATGTAGGTGAATACTGTAGCTGTTGTTAATCCAGTGCTTACAAAATACCAGGCAAGAAGTCCCAGGACTACTACTAAACTTAGACTGTGAAGGCTAAAATTGATTTTTTCTTTCATATTAAAGAGAATATTATGATTATGAATATAGGATTATTTCCCTTGAATCCAAAAAATCTCATGTCATAATTACAAACTTATAATTTTGCAAATTAAAGATTCGAATGTCAGTGAAAATTCCAAATATTCGTCTGTTCAGATAACTACTGGACCCTGAGAACTTTAACTTGGTCTGACTAAGGAAGTTTGGTGGAATAGGCAATAGGGCAATGCTTGTTTTTCCAGTAGAGGAGATATTTATTCGATTTTATGCCCTTTTTCTATAGCTTACCCAACCATTTCAATAAGGTGTTATAAGGCTTTGACCAGGTACGTTGGAACCTCAGCGGGCCATTTAACTCCCTTTCAAAGAAAGGCAAATGATGCGCATTCAAATAGGCGATTCTTTCCCTCTTTTTTTGGTTGGTCCCTGTTTTTTTTCTTTTGCTTTGCTGGGTCAGCCTGTAATAGAATCCAATAAATGGAAGCTGTACAACCTCTCCTCCATCTTTCAACATCTTTATCCAGAATTCCCAATCCTCACGACCCATTGTCATGTCTTCCGAGAATCCTCCTATTTCAATAAAATCTGATTTTCTAAACAAGGCTGCTACAAAGATCATATTGTCTCTGGCCAGCTTATTTCGACTAAAAGGCTTGAGTTTCCAGGGCTTTTGTATGCTGGAATTGAATTTTACTGCCTGACAGTAGACTACTTTCACCTTTGGCTGCTGCGCCAGTACTTCCACACCTTTCTCCAGGTAATCTGGTGAAATAAGGTCGTCTCCATCTAAGGGTAAAATATAGGTACCTGTTGCTGCATCAACCCCAGCATTTCGCGCTTTGGCCACACCACTGTTGGGTTGGTCCAATACTGTTATTTCAGGGTGTTTTTCTTGTAGTTGTTGGGCAATCTTCAAAGAATCGTCCTTAGATCCATCATTGACAATGACAACCTCAATGGGCCTGTAAGTAGAGGCTAAAACGGATTGAACTGTTTCGTCCAGATAACTGCCCTGATTGTAGCAGGGGATTACAATGGATACCAATGCATTTTTCATTAAGCAAAGAATTTTTGAAATGCGGTACCTATAGGTTCTTTAAGTGCTAAGGTGTTGGGACCAAATTTCCGTGTGGAATATTGGTTTTCTTTTAATAAAAGTAGGCAAGACTCGTAATCCTGAGCATTTAGGCCTACATTTTCAAAGATTATGGCTTCAGGTTTAGTTTGAGGGATGTCAAAAATACGAATGACCTCTAAATCATAACCTTCGGCATCGATCTGTAGCAGATCTATTTTAGCGATCTTATATTTCTTTATAAGGCTTCTCGGTGAAATTACTTCTACATCTTCATTTGCAACCCATTTTTCTTTGTCCTCAGGAATTTCAACCCCAAATTTTGAACAATTGGAAGCAACGATACCATCTTCAAAGGCCTTTAAAACCTTTTCTTTGGAAAAGGAGGTGAGGCCAGTTGCCCAGCGCATGTCAGAAAAACCAATTTTATACATGGCTTGTGTACCATCTTTTTCACCAATAGCAGCGCAGATTGTTTTTATGCCCTTATTCTTAACATAAATCTTTTTAAGGTATTGATGAAATACGCCGGGAAGTGGTTCCAGTAATACACCTTTCCAATTGTCCCGTTTAATAAATTTATGTATGGGGTCATGCGTTATGCCATCATTGGCACCGATCTGAATGACAGTGAAATCACCTTTTTTTGAAAGAGAGTAAAGACTCAAAAAATCACTCAGGCTTCCTTCTTTCGGATTGTAGAAGTATTTGTAAAACCCTATAAAGGCAGGATTATTTGATGCACTTAAATCGAAGCGAAAAGCTTTCCATTTTCCTTGTAATTTCCGCTTAAGGGAAACAATTGATAGTTTTTTGTGCATCAATCAAAGATATTAAAATTTGACTGTTTTGCAAATTTGCAAAACAGTCAAAAGTTGCGAAGCCAGCTAGTGTATCAGATTTATTTATAACAAACCTCTAAATTGACTAAGGAACCTTATGTCATTTTCTGTGAAAAGCCTAAGGTCGTTGATTTGATATTTTAGCATGGCGATTCGTTCAATACCCATACCAAAGGCAAACCCAGTATATTTTTCAGGATCAATGCCACAATTTTTAAGGACATTTGGGTCCACCATCCCTGATCCACCTATTTCTACCCAACCACTGCCTTTACAGATATTGCAGCCTTTACCTCCGCAAAGTTGGCAAGAGATGTCTATCTCAGCACTTGGCTCTGTAAAGGGGAAGAAGGAAGGTCTAAACCTCACCTTGGTGTCTTTCCCAAACATCTCTTTGGCAAAATGGAAAAGCGTCTGTTTCAAATCCGCGAAACTCACATTTTCATCTACGTAAAGCCCTTCCACTTGGTGGAAAATACAATGGGCTCTGGCAGAGATGGCTTCGTTTCTAAAAACTCTGCCGGGGGAAAGGGTGCGGATAGGGGGTTCTTCATTTTCCATTACCCTCACCTGTACTGAAGAAGTATGTGTTCTTAAGGCGATGTCAGGATGCTTCTCTATGAAAAAAGTGTCCTGCATTTCCCGTGCCGGATGGTTTTCCGGAAAATTTAATGCAGTAAAGTTATGCCAATCGTCTTCGATTTCTGGTCCTTCGGAAAGGTTGAAACCGATTCGCTCAAAAATGGTAACGATACGTTGACGGACTGCAGTTAAAGGATGTATGCCACCAACAGGCCAGGCTGTAGGAGGTAGGGTAAGGTCCTGATCAAGACTTGCCTTTTTTTGGTTTCCGCTTTCAGATTTAGCGATGAGGTCCTGGAATTTTTCTTCAGCAAGTTGTTTTACTTCATTGACTTCCTGGCCAAATGCTTTTTTGTGTTCATTTGGAATGTTCCTCATTTCGGCAAAAAGAGCACCTATTACACTCTTTTTACTTATAAACCGCATCCTATAAGCTTCAAGTTCTTCTGCATTTGTAGCTGTAGCTGATGCTATTTCGGCTTTAATCTGGTTTATTTTTTCACTTTGCATGTGGGGATCGATCTTTGTAAGAACACAAATCTAAAATAATTTTTTGAGGCCACCTATCTTTTAAAACGGCTAAAAGCTATTCTTTCTACTTTATGGGCTCTTGCTCTGGTTCTTTTTTCGGAATTTTGGGTTTCATAAGTCCCGAACTTCCCATCAAGCCGGAAAAGGTAGCTTTCCACAGATAGTTGAAAACAAACTTGTGGTGAATTCTTTCAACATAAATGGGTGAGGATACCAGTCTATTAAACAGGGGGCGAGGATTGTTTTTGCGGAGTGCCAGCGTATTTATAACAAAGGTTAAAATACCTTTTCTTCCTCCTGCCTCTTCAAGTGTTCGCTCTTCGAGTAGCTGAACTTTAAGATTGTTGTATTTTAGGGTCATTGCGCCTATAGCATGGTTCTTATCTGCTACAAAATGCCATTCACCCTCCTTAATTGTGCCCCTTTTAACTGTTACAAAAGCATTTGTGGCCAAGATCGAGTTTATGGCAGCAAGCTCGAATGGCCCGACACTTGCGTCGATAGAAATGGGATAAGGATCTATAAAACTCATGGATAAAGAGGCCTTCAACGCTGCTGCCTGGTTTAATCTAAATGTGGCTTCAACTTTTGGGGTTTTTCTATCCTCACCAAATTCACCTAACCTAAAAGGATACATTTTAGCATTGAATTGATCGAAAGTAATTTCCCCAGGTACCATTCCTTTTATAGGAAATTCACTGTAAGTCACTTGCCCATCTTCTACAATTAAAGTGTCTATTTCGACTATCTGACTTGAGAGCTCCATAAGTTGCTGGGGCATCATCTTAAAAGCCGTGGAGTCTTCCTCAATCCTTTTGTCTCTGAATACTTCCAATTGTGGACTTTCGAGCTTCATCGTTACGGCCTCGAGTTTTTCTTCAGAGATGAATTTTTGTAGGTTAAATCCATCGATAATTATTTTCGGAACAAATAGCTCCATAGCGTCCGTTTGCTTTCCTTTTACCCTAGCATAAGCAAACCTACCAACTCTGGGTGAGAAGCGGACCTCGTCAAGCACAAGCCTGTCTGTTGAGACCATTAACTTACCAATGCTTATCTGGTTTAGACTGTCGGGTAGATTCAAGACGTAATCCTTGAATTCAAATCGAAAATCATCATTGAAAAAGAAGTCGGAATTAAATGTCTGTTTTTGGGTGAAGTCAAAATTTAGATCACTCAATATTAGCCGAAGGTTATTAAAAGCTCTTTGAGAAGTAGTGTCCGTTTTGTCTATTAATGCGAAACTACCGCCTTTGAGTTTAAAGTTTCTTACCAAAATACTTTCCAGTATTTTCCGGGTCACCTCTTTTTCTTCCTTTGGAGGCATTACAATGGCTGGCTCATCCTTGTTCAGGTATAGCTTTACCTCTGGATCTGTAAGCTGCAAAAGAGAGACATCCAAAACGCCTGTTTTTTGAAAGCTGGTGAGGGAACGAGTGTTAATCGTGATTTTTGGTATATGGGCATTTATGATTGGCCCTTTCAAGTTTTCAGGATTACTCTTCGGCACCACATTAACATTTTCTATCAAAATTTCTTCCTCTCTGGAGTCAAGTTGGATTTTTGAAAAAGTAACGGTATGCACACTGTCCTTTAATGCCAATGAAAAATCATCAACATCCAATGCCATGGTGGAAAAAAAACTCGCAATATCTCCCTGTGACAACCTGGTAGAATCAAGAAGGAAATCAGCTATGGCAATGTTTATTCCCGTGTTGATCAGCTGCAGGTCATTTCCTTTTTGATAATTGGCGACGTTAAATGTTCCATTGGTTGCTAAAATGGAGTCAATTTTTATTACATCTATTGTTTTTGGAAGGTTTCTACTTTTCTTCTTGGTAGTGTCCGCATTCACTTTTGCTTTGCTAAAATCTCTGTTTATCGATAGACTGACCTCAGCATCAGAAAACTTAAGCTTGGTGAGCGCAAGTGTATTGTCAAATAGAAAAGCTTCCAGATCAACCCCACTAAAGCTTAGGTCTGGAAAACTCGCCTCGATACTGACCTTGGCTTTCAGGTCCTTATTCGGCATTAATTTCACATTGAAGGTATTGATTTCTTCTCGGGCAGAATTAAAGCCTATCCTACCGGCCACTATACTGTATTTTCCGCTGGCAATGTTGAATAGGTAATTGTTTAGGTTAACATCCACTTCATCTGAAAACAAGGTGCGATTAGCAGAAGGGTCAATGTTTTCATCCAGGTAGAAGTTTTTGACTTTGACAGAAATGTCATTTTCAGCAAAGGACCTAAACTCTCCATTGGCAAAGTTCTCATAGATGAAAGAGCCTTTGTCAGTGCTTAAAGAATCTACGCTGATCACTTTAAAATAATTGGTAACCAATTCGAGAATGTCTCCACGCTCTAATTTTTCCTGCTTGCCCTTGCCCTTGTCCTTAGTAATGTATTTGGTCCAATGAATAGATGGGCTTGGAATATCAATATGGCGGATAAATAATTTTTCTTGGAAATAAGCTTGATTGATATCAACTCCTGTGGCAGAAAATTCAGGGATTTCAATGTCCAAAACCGTAGTTCTTCCATATTTGTCTAACAGTGGGAGAACTGCTTCTGGAGAAAAGGGTTTTAACTTGAATCCATCCACATGTAATAAATCCTTTTTGGTGTCAATAAGAATTTTATCGGCCACAAAGAGGTGAAGGTTATCCGATAACTTAAGGGCGTAATCTTCAATTTCCAACCTAAGATTGTCTGCTAGAAAAATCCTTGCAGAGGTGTCAGTCATGTGCTTGTCATCCAGCTGAAAATTTTCCAATAGGAAATTAATTTTGCCAAAAGCCAGACTGTCTTGCCTAATTCTAAGGTGATTGTCCAGGACAAGGCTTCCGCTTTCCACTTCCAATTTTTTCACATACACAGCTTTGAAAAAACCTTTGGTAAGCTGTTGCAGGTCGGTCATTTGAGAAGGCTTGGCTTCTTCAGAAGAATTTCCAAGAATGTCTTTAATCACTACATCGGGCGAGTTGATCATTAATTCACCGATGTCAATGATGTTCTCATTATAAACTTTTCTCAGGTTGGCATTGGCAAATTCCAATAAGGGGACCTTTATTTCAAACAGTGAGGTATTGGAGAGGCTGTCTTCATTAACCTCCGGTTTGAGTTCTATCTCATTTATCTTTACCTTATCATCTACGGTAGACAGGTATATTTTTCGCCCAGAAATCCAATGGATTTCATCTGCCAAAGCTATCCTGGCCCTGTTAATTTTTAAAGTAGCCTCTCTGGCATATAAAAAATTATCCTTCTTTAAAGCTTCATCTTGCCCAAGGTAAACATCCTCCATAGAGAATTGTATGTCATCTGCTTCTATCCTGTTTTTGTTTGGATTAAGTACGCCTCTTTGTAAAAATTGACCATTGTCTATGGTAAGTGATTTTATGGAGATGGATTCAAGCAAATCTTTGACCAGCTCATACAAGTCAGTGGTTCTTGCCTCCTCTTCCATTGCATTTCTATCTGTGTAGAGGACAAAATGCGGTGCTTCAAGGGCCAGGTCACCGATGGCTACTTTGGAGGTTAGAAACATTTCTGTGATGTCAGCATCACCTAAGGCGAGGTTTTCTAGAGAAATCTCATAATATACATCAGCAGGTTTTGTAAGGTTGGGGGAAACTTTGACCTTTTCGGCTAGAATTTGTTTCTCCAATGAAGAAACGGCAACTTTTTGAGCCGTCACTTTGTGAATGCTGTCTGCAAGGGATACCTCAAAGTCGTCAAAGTCTAAACGAAAACCCTCCATTCCAAAAGGAGTGTCTCCTTTTTCATCCCCTCTCAAGTGAATGTTCTTAAGGTACAAATTGGTATTGGCCGCAGAAATGGATTTTTGACTTATGAAATTTTCGATCAAAAGGTTGGCCTGATCTACATAAAAATCATGTATGAAGATTTCTTTTAAAGATCCGTTTAGGGATTTCTTTATTTCAACTTCTAATTGTTTGAGTGGGCTGGAGTTCTCGTTTTCAATGAGTTCTACCTTACGCCTTGACTGAACCACAGGAGCTGTCAATCGCAATTCCTGAGCGGAAAGCTTTCCTTCTTCACGATTGAAGCTCAGTCCCAAAATATCTAGCTGATCAACAGAGATTTTATAATAAGGAATCTTGGCCGCGTCAAAAATGGCTGGATCAACTGGGATAAGTTGAAAATTTTCCACAAAAAGGCCCCGCTGAAACAGAGAAAGGTAAACCCTGTCGAATTCTACCAGGTATTTGCCAGTGGATACCTTTTCAACTTGTTGTTTTATGAATTCTCTAAAGAGCCAATCCGCTCCAAAAAATAGCATAAAATGAATTGAAACGATTACCAGGGCAAAGACTGAAAAGATTCTCAGAAATTTCTTTCTTTTCCTACCAGATTTTTTGATATCTATTTGCTCTTCATTCATTTTTCATATCAAGAATACAAAATAACGAGGAAATTACTTAAGAAAGAATTCGAAAAGAAAAATATAACGCTGTAAATACAAAAAGCCTGTGAATATATACTTTTAATATATCCACAGGCTTTTATAATTGTGCTGTAGGAGAAGGACTCGAACCTCCACGAGGTTGTTAGGCAACACATTGAGCTCTATGCGTGCTTTATCCAATACGCCGGATAAACCGGATTCCTCACCCCCGAGACAGGAGGGCATGTCTGCCAATTTCAACACCCTACAATGTTTTAGAACATTATCAAAAAAAAGTAATGGAGTCGTAGAATTGAAACCAAATTTTATTTTGATGTAACAAATGTAATAAAACATCGAGGTTAAGAAAATATTTTCATTGAAAATATTAAAATTTTATAATAATGATAAATTTACACCGTATTTAAAGTGAATTCGGAAATTTAGCGTCTTATATTATTGCAGAGATTAGAGAATCAATAATCAGCTACTTTTCAAATTTCACGTAATTTTCCCACTTCTCTATAACGCTTAACATATCCTGTGGCATTTCTCCTTCGAAATACAATTCCTCCTCAGTAATCGGGTGAATGAAGCCAAGAGATTTGGCATGAAGTGCCTGGCGGGGCAATATTTGGAAACAATTCTGTATATAGGCTTTGTACTTTGAAAATTGAGTGCCTTTCCGGATTTGATCTCCTCCATACATTGCGTCATTAAACAATGGATGACCTATGTGTTTCATATGTGCTCTGATCTGATGCGTTCTACCAGTCTCAAGCACACAAGTCACCAAAGTCACATACCGCAATCTTTTTATTACTTTCCAGTGTGTGATGGCTGATTTACCATCATCCCCTTCAGGATAAGCCAGCATGACTTTCCTGTCTTTTATTCCACGTCCAATGTTAACATTGATCGTTCCTTCATCCGCTTCTGGTTCTCCCCAGATCATGGCCACATAGGTCCTTGCTATGGAATGGTCAAAAAATTGCTTTGCAAGATGAGTCATCGCTCGCTCAGATTTGGCAATTACCAACAAGCCGCTGGTGTCTTTGTCAATTCTATGGACCAAACCTGGTCGTCCGGAATTTCCAGGCAATTCAGGGAGGTTATCAAAATAGTAAGCCAGGGCATTGACCAAAGTGCCGGTCCAGTTACCATGTGCTGGATGAACAACCATTCCAGCGGGCTTATAAACCACCATAAGGTGATCATCTTCATATCTAATGTCTAAAGGAATATTCTCTGCCACAACATCAGACTCTTTGCGGGTCTTTTCCATGGCAAAGGTGATTACATCGCCTGCTTTGGTTTTGTAATTTGCCTTGACTATTTCCCCATTGACTTTAACAATTCCTGATGCAATACTGCTCTGAACCTTACTTCTTGTAGTATAGGCCATTTTATCAGTAATAAATTTATCTATTCTTATTGGCCGTTGACCTGGATCTACGCTAAGTTCATAATGGTCAAAATAGCTTTCCTCTTCAGGTAATTCATCATTTGTAATCTCTGTCATGGTGCAAAATTAGGATTTGATCAAAAACAATAAGATTTTTGACCTTAAATCATTGGATTATTTTATTTTGGCTCCAACTAAACCTCCTATTTATCAACAATTATTTAGCCCTTTATTTAGTGAAAAGGGATTAGAAGTAACGGTAAAGCGACTGGACCTTCTTCATCCAGACGCCCAAGGTAATAAATTCTACAAACTACATTATAATTTAAAAGCTGCTAAAGACCTTGGCCTTCGCAAAGTATTAACCTTTGGAGGAGCTTATTCCAATCATATCCATGCCACTTCTTTTGTGGCGGCAGCAAATGGACTGGAATCCATAGGAGTGATCAGAGGCGAGCTCATTGTGCCACTTAACCCTACCTTAAAAGATGCCCAAAATCAGGGGATGCTACTTCACCCCATGAACAGAACGGATTACAGGCAAAAGGACAGCCCATTAATTCTTGAGCAATTAAAAGGCATGTTTGGAGATTTTTACCTTATTCCAGAAGGGGGTACCAATGCCATGGCCATTAAAGGCACGAAAGAAATTCTGACGGATCAGGATCTAAACATGGATTTTGTCACCACACCTATTGGCACCGGCGGCACTTTTGCAGGGCTTTTGGGCAGTGCAACAGCGAAGCAACAGGTTATAGGCTTTTCTGCTTTAAAAGGAGATTTCATATTTTCTGAAATAGACGATTTACTTCAGAAGCATGAAATCATACCCAAATGTACCTATAATATTCAGACAGCTTATCATTTTGGAGGATACGCCAAACACAAACCAACTTTGATTAAGTTTATGCAAGAGCTGAAGAAAGAGGCCAATCTTCCTCTCGACCCGGTATATACAGGTAAGATGCTGTTTGGCCTCTTCGATTTGATTCAGAAAGATTACTTTCCCCATGGAAGCAAAATACTGGTATTACATACCGGTGGCTTGCAAGGAGTCCGAGGCTTTGAACAAAGACTGGGCATCCAACTTTAACCTTCAGTCCACTTTGACTTAAACGGCACCAGAAGTTACGACTTTCGCTAAAATGGCTTCATAATCCAGGCTATTCCAGTTTTTGGTGACGTTTGGATCCTTCATTACCTCGTCCATGATTTTTGCTTGTAACTTACCAATGGCATAAGCCTCAGAATACCGCATGTCAGAAAAGGTTACCATGGAATATAGTGGCTGCCATTCTTCGGGGTATAATTCGTGAAGTTTCGCTTCTATTTTTTTTCTGATTAAGAAATTGGGATCTGCTATATCGTCACTCATTTCCACAAAATTATCCATGGCGAGTTGGCAGATGGCGTCCGTATCGGGCTTTCTGGTTTTCTGAAATTTTTCAAATACCAAATCCCAGGAAGAGGTACCGTATTTCTCAATTAAATTATCCAGAATAAAGCAGTCTTCAAACCCACAGTTCATGCCTTGTCCGTAAAAGGGAACCATGGCGTGCGCTGCATCTCCAATCAACAAGGCATTATTTTCTGTCCAAGGGTAACATTCTGTATTTATAAGTGAGGAGGTAGGGTTGTTTTTGAAATCAGCCAACAGATTAGGCATCAAATCAAAAGCATCATTGAAATAGGTTTTAAAGATTTTGACGACATCCTGATCATCATAAATGTTTTCAAAACTGACCTTGTATCCCTCAAAAGGTAAAAATAATGTACAAGTAAATGATTTGTCGAGATTAGGCAATGCGATAAGCATGAACTTTCCTCTTGGCCATATATGAAGTGCCTTGGGGTCCATGGCAAACTCTCCTGAAGGAGTTGCAGGTATGTGTAGCTCTTTGTACCCGTGTGAAATGAATTTCTGGTAAAAGTTAAACCTCAATTGGCTTTGGAAGGCATTTCTTAGGGCTGAAAATGAGCCGTCAGAACCTATCAAAACATCAGAAGTCATGCGTTTTTCTTCCCCATTTTCAAGACAAAATTCTACTTCCCTTTTGGAAACGTTTACTCGTTCTACCTTGTGGTTGAAGTGAATATTTGCACCAAGCGCCTCGGCCTCATCCAGAAGAATCTCATTGAAAGCATTTCTGCTTATGGAATAAATGGCCTGATTTTCTTTGCCATATGGCTGAAAATAAGTGCTACCATGTTCATCATGGATCCTTCTCCCTGACATGGGAAGGGTAAATGGCAATACTTTGTCTTTTATGCCGGCTTTTTCTAGCGCCTGCCATCCCCGGTCACTTAAGGCCATGTTGATTGATCGACCTTCTCCCTTCTTTTTTATCTTGCGCCAATCCTGGCGTTTTTCGTAAATGTTTACGTCCAATCCTCTTTTTTTGAGGTATATGGCCAGCAGGGATCCAATGAGTCCTGCGCCCAATAGGTCTATTTTCTCTTTCATTATTTTAATAGGTTTAATGCTTAGGGTTTAATCCCTCAAGGAGTTTTTAAGAATTTGACTGAATTCAAAAACATCTTGAAAACTGTTGTACATTGGTGTGGGGGCTAATCTTATAACGTTGGGGTTTCTCCAGTCAGCCACTACACCATTTTCAATCCATAAATCAAAAACACGCTTTCCTTTTTTATGGATTAATAAAGAGAGTTGGCACCCTCTTTCAGTTGATTTTAAAGGTGTTATAATTTCTAACGCTTCTGAGTCACTAATCGTTTCACGAATAGCAAATTCCAAATAACTTGTCAATAGTATGCTTTTTTTTCTTAGGTTTTCTATGCCGGCCTTCTCAAATAGTTCAAGGGCAGCTTGATGAGCCGCCAGGCCCAACACATTGTCATTGCTTAATAACCAACCATCTGCACCTGGCATATGTTTAAAACCCTTTTCCATTTTGAAACGGTCTTCTTCTTTGTATCCCCACCATCCAGCAAACCTGGGGAGTTGATCATTGTCACTGTGTTTTTGATGGACAAATATTCCTGAAACATTTCCCGGACCTGAATTGAGGTATTTGTAGCTACACCAGGTGGCAAAATCTACCCCCCAATCGTGCAATTGAAGTGGCACGTTGCCGACGGCATGAGCAAGATCAAAACCGACACATATATCATGCTGTCTTGCTTCCTTGCTGATGGCCTCCATATCAAATAACTGACCGGTGTAATATTGTACTCCAGAGAGCATAATTAAGGCCAGTTCATCTTTGTGTCTTCTTATTTGTTCGAGAATGTCTTCTGTGCGAAGTACATGTTCATTGGCTCTAGGCTTCACTTCCAGAATGGCATCATCTGGAGATAAGCCATGGAATTTTACCTGAGACTCCAAAATGTACTGGTCGGAAGGGAAAGCACCCGCCTCGGTTAATATCTTGTATTTTTTCTCCTTTGGCCGATAAAAGGAGACCAAAAGTAGGTGGAGGTTTACACTTAGGCTATTCATGGCCACTACTTCCAATTCGCTTGCTCCTACCAATGGTGCCAATAGGCTTTTAGAGGGTTTTCTGGCATCCACCCAAGGTACATCTCCTTCAAAATGTCCATCTACTCCTTTGGTAGCCCACTTTTCCAAATAATTTATCAAGTGAGCATTCACTGCCTTTGGCTGTAAACCGAGGGAATTGCCACAAAAGTAGATTAGGGGCTTGCCATTTTTCTCTGGAATATGAAATTTTTCCCGAAAACCGTGCAAAGGATCATCATGATCCATTTTAAGTGCAAATTCAGGGGTCAATCTAAATTCAATATTGTCCATGGTTGGATGGATAGGGGAGTGTACTTAATAAATCTAAATTCAGCTGATAGTAATTGATTTATTTTTCCATCACTGTACCACATTTCTTACAGTGGGTATTCTCTGGGTTGGCCCAGAAATGATCCATTATTGGAGGAAGTTGGTTCACTATATCCGTTATGGTGGCGTATTCTTCGTAGAGTTTGTGGTCACAGCTCTCGCAAAACCACAAGAATCCATCTTCTTCTCCTGGCTTTCTATACCTTTCTATCACCAGTCCTACGGTATTGGCCGGTCTTCTGGGGCTATGAGGTACTTTAGGAGGCAATAAGAAAATTTCTCCCTCTTTAATTGAAATGTCTTTCATTTCACCATCATCCACCACTTTTAAGGTGATGTCTCCCTCTACCTGATAGAAAAACTCTTCTCCTTCATTGTAGTGGTAGTCCTTTCTGGAATTTGGCCCCCCTACTACCATGACGATAAAATCATCATTCTCGATGTACATTTGCTGATTTCCAACTGGTGGTTTTAACAAATGGCGGTTATCATTTATCCATTTGGTGAAATTGATTGGTTGGGAAATGGCCATAATATATATTGATTTAATGGTAAGGTCTCTCTGTCTGCTGGTGCTTTGGTTGGTTGAACAACAGACAAAAGGTGGAAGTCCAAAATTATAAAAAAAATCCAAGTAATTAACTATAAAGACCAGCGCATTGGTAAATTGGTAAAAATGACCTCAACAGTGCTTTTTTCGATTGATTTTGATGAAATTCTTATTAACATAGGCTATTCTATGATTTGCTGGAATCAGTAAATAATTAAGTTTTAAACGGATGGCTTTTTATAGCAGTAATCCTTCGTAATTTTACTCAAATATTTATTTACTGAGCCCTTTTCAAAAGCCTTATGTCCTCCCATCATTTTGTAAAAGACCAACAAGAACCTGCCTTACTTGTTTTGACTGATGAAACCGAAGCTACAAATTTGTTGCCCGGGCTTCTTGAGTGGGTGCCAACAGTATTGGTGACCCAGCACAATGTTCATAAAATCATGTCATTGGGGATAAAAATAGATGGAATTATCGCAGACAAGGAATTTCAGGAAAGCAATGCAATATTGCTTGAGGAGCAGTATCCCATCTATTTTATCACAGCCGATGAACCATCCTTTTTAGCAGTTGGATTGAAATACCTTATGGAGAAAAATCACAAGGCGGTAAACATTTTGTCTTTTGATCCCTTAGAATCGCCTGTACTAGATTCTTATCTGCCTGCACTAGACATTGTGTTTTTTAACAATGGGATTCGGTATTTTCCAGCTAAAAATGGTAAAATAAAAAAGTGGTTGCCCAATTGTTCCATCCAGGTTCATGGGAAGGAAGGGCAATTTGTAGAACACCAGGCTGCTTCTGGATCTGATGTGTTTCCAATTACCTATGCCACTTTTTTGGAAGTAGAAGAAGGCATGCAGACCTTTAGTAGCAATGGATTATTTTGGCTTGGTACTTTTGTTTAATCCGGCTTTAATCAAGTGGTTTTTTTGCCGTAAACGATCCGGTCTTTTCCGTTGATATCCTGATACAACTGTACGTCTGAAAACCCTTCAAGATGCATCAGGGCCATTACCTCAAGGCCAAAAGCCTCATTGATTTCAAAATACAAATAGCCATTTGCATTCAAGTTTTTCTTGGCATGCGATACGATGGCTTTGTAAAAGCGTAAAGGATCGCTATCGGGTACAAATAAAGCCAAACCTGGCTCATGGTCCAGTACATTGTTTTGCATCAAGGAGCGTTCTTTTTCCAATACATAAGGTGGGTTACTTACCATTAGGTCAAAATTACCCATTTGCAAATCACCCGCTAGTATGTCTTTTTGGACAAGGTTAAGTTTTGCTTTCAGCTCAGAAGCATTAAACTTTGCAATTGCCAAAGCCTGCTCACTTACATCGATGGCGGTTAGTTCCGCTTTGGGACATTCCAGCGCCAGGGTTATGGCAATACAGCCAGATCCTGTTCCTAGATCAAGGATTTTAATTGGTCCTTTATGATTTTGAGTGATCAGCTGCACCAATTCTTCTGTTTCATTCCTGGGAATCAATACTCCTGGGCCTACTTTAAAATACCTGCCATAAAAGGGGGCCTTCCCGAGTACATATTGTATGGGTTCTCCTGCCATCAATTTGGTAAAAGCTATTTCCAACGCCTCAGGAATCGCATTAATTGGCGTATTGTTCAGCACATCCTTTCTGCTCATGGATAAATAAGCTTCAAAAATCCACATTACCAGTGTTTGCGCCTCTGAATCTGGGTAAATGTGTGAGAGTTCGCTGACATAATGCTTATAAAGGGCTCGTAAATTCATGGTTCAATTAATTTTTTTATTCCTTTATTATTGATAAAAACCCAAAAATAGACAGCGCCGACAGCATAGCATAGCAGGTCAAAGGGATCGCGAACATAAGTGGAAGACCAGAAAGGCAAAAGCCCTTCGAACAAAAAACCAAAATAGACTACTCCAATGATGACCTGTTTTTTGGAAAAAACCATCTGTGTGTTCTCCCCATTCATCCATCTAAAAGCTTGTAGGGTAATGCCCAATACTACTGGGATAGCCATAAGATCATCTAAATAACTGTGGACAAATGGCAAAAACAGCTTTTGAATTCTTTCAAGGTATTGATTGACCCAGAATATTATGCATGGTACCCAAAAGTAGGGATTTTGGAGAACTGACATTATCCGGGTAGGGCTGCGATCAACCAAGCAATTACGGTGATGATGGTTATGTAAACGCTGTAAAAGAATTGGCCTATTTTTTTAGATTTCTTTATGAAATCACTGTCGTCTTCTTTGATATGGAAGATCCACTGTTCTTCATTGACTTTTTTTTGAGCAGCTCTTTTTTCTTCGAATTCCAAGTCTACTTTACTGAGGATTTCTCCACAATGTTCACAGGTGTCTCTGAAATTTTGATTCCAGTTGGACCACTTACCACAATTTGGGCATTTTTTTTCTCCCATAATGGCAAAAATACCAAAATATACAACCTAAGCCAACTCGACTTATGCTTCAAGTTAATATTCCCCGTACATATTCTCTATATTTGTAGCTTAATCAAAAATGCCTATATGAAGCTCTTTCCAAATACAGTCAATGCAGTTGTCAAAGCATTGGAGGAAATATTTGACAATAATCGCTATGCTGACAAAGTAATCGAGAAAGTTTTACGATCAAACCCTAAGTGGGGTGCAAGAGACAGGGCATTTATTGCTGAAAGTGTTTATGAGATCGTCCGCTGGAAAAGGTTGATCGAAAAACTCAGCCCTTCACATGATTACTACCTTTGGTTCGGTACCTATTGGGTATTGCAGGACAGGACATTGCCTGACTGGAGGGAATTTAAAGGAATCAATGGTGAAAAAATCAGACTACACCGAAGAAAAATTACTGACCGGGCAGTTCTGCAATCCATTCCAGACTGGATGGAGGAAATGGGTTCCTCTCAGTTAGGTGAGAAATGGGATGCTGAATTAAACAGCCTCAATGAGCAAGCACAAGTGGTCTTGCGTGCAAATACCCTGAAAACTGCCAGGACTGATTTAAAAATCAAGCTGGAAGAGTTGGAGGTTAGTGCTTATATCCCAAGAGAATACCCTGATGCCTTGGTGCTACTAAAGCGTAAAAATGTTTTTAGAACGCCACTTTTCAAAGAAGGCCTATTTGAAGTTCAGGATGCTTCTTCCCAAATGGTGGCTGCCGCTTTGGAGGTTGAGCCTGGAATGAGGGTAATTGATGCTTGTGCTGGTGCAGGAGGAAAATCCTTACACCTTGCTGCATTGATGCAGAATAAAGGTAGGATCCTGGCAATGGATACGGAAGCCTGGAAGCTACAAAATGCCAAATTAAGGGCTAGAAGAGCCGGCATTTCAATTCTGGAGATCAAGCCTATAGAAAGTAACAAAACGATAAAGCGACTTCACGAAAGTGCGGACAGGCTTTTATTAGATGTTCCTTGTTCTGGTTTAGGTGTTTTGAAAAGAAACCCTGATACCAAATGGAAACTTAGCGAGGAATCTATCGCCAAGGTACAAGTGCTCCAAAAAGAGATTTTGTCTCAATATCCTTCAATGCTTAAGCCAGGAGGAATAATGGTCTATGCAACCTGCAGTATTCTTCCATCAGAAAATCACATGCAAGTTGCCGCTTTTCTTGAAAGTGCCGAAGGCCAGAAGTTTGAGCTTTTGGAAGAAACACAAGTACTCTCGCATGAAAGTGGATTTGATGGGTTTTATATTGCAAAATTGAAAAAGAAGGGATAAGGATTGATGCTGCTTTTCAATAGTTTAGTTAGTAGCTTTCATTTATACTAAACTCAGGTTATTACCATGGCTAAAAGCATTTGTAGTAACCTGAGTTTGATTCAAAAATGCTTTTTTTAACTTACTTGTCGTCAATTCCAACCCTTTTGAGGCAGGCTGAGAGGGGGAACTATGTAGCAGCATCACTTTACTTGGGATTTCCATGGTTTTATTCACTGCTTCGGTGGGCTTAGCCTTATAGTTGCTCTCCAAAGATTATTCCTTGAAAGGGAGTCATTTTTAATATTTTTAACTTTTTTTTCAGCAAGCTATTGATTCACATATTAAAAACATTGTATCTTTGACGGGCAAATAGGGTTACTAACCATTTGCCATGAATCCAAACACAGATAAATTTCTCTTCGAAGCACTAACATACGATGACGTGCTTTTAGTACCAGGATATTCCGAAGTACTCCCCCGTGATACCAACACTTCTTCGCAACTTACCAGAAACATCCAATTGGAGATTCCATTGGTTTCTGCTGCTATGGACACTGTTACGGAAACGGATTTGGCCATCGCCATTGCCTTAGAAGGCGGGCTTGGTTTTATTCACAAAAACATGACCATTGAAAAGCAAGCCGCCCAGGTTCGCAAGGTCAAAAGGTCCCAAAGCGGGATGATACTGGATCCGATCACATTAGACATCAATGCTAAGGTAAAAGATGCGGTAGCCATAATGATTGAATACAATATTGGTGGCATTCCAGTAGTGGATGAGAATCGCTTTCTTAAAGGGATTATTACCAATAGAGACCTACGTTTCATTAAGGAAGCAACCCGGCCTATCAAGGAAATCATGACCACTGAAAACCTAATTACTGCAAAAGCAGGGATTACGCTTGAAGAAGCAGAAGAGGTCTTGCAAGAATACAAAATAGAAAAATTACCCATCATAGATGAGGAGTACAAGCTAACGGGCTTGATTACTTATAAGGACATTCTTAAGAGAAGAGATAAGCCGCATGCCTGTAAAGACGAATTTGGTCGCTTGCGTGTAGGTGCTGCCGTAGGTGTTACCGCAGATATCGCAGAGCGTGTAGATGCCTTGGTGAAGGCTGGAGTGGATGTAGTAAGTATAGACACTGCTCATGGACACTCTAAAGGAGTAATCGAAACTTGTAAGAAAATCAAATCACTTTTCCCTAATCTTGAAGTCATTGTTGGGAACATTGCAACTGCTGAAGCAGCGATAGCATTAGCAGATGCAGGAGCAGATGCAGTAAAGGTGGGCGTTGGTCCGGGAAGTATCTGTACAACAAGGGTGATTGCCGGAGTTGGGATGCCTCAGTTATCGGCTGTTATGGAATGTTCAAATGCCCTAAAGGGAAGGAATGTACCTGTGATAGCGGATGGCGGAATAAGGTATTCCGGAGACGTGGTAAAAGCTTTAGCAGCTGGTGCAGGTTCTGTGATGATTGGATCAATCCTGGCCGGCACAGAGGAGGCCCCTGGTGAGATCATTATTTTTGAAGGTAGGAAATTCAAGTCTTACCGAGGAATGGGTTCCCTTGAAGCTATGGAATCTGGATCGAAAGATCGTTATTTTCAGGATGCTGAAGAAAATGTGAAAAAGCTGGTTCCAGAAGGTATTGTAGGAAGAGTTGCCTTTAAAGGATTGGTATCAGAAGTGCTTTACCAATTGGTAGGTGGTTTGCAGGCAGGAATGGGATACTGTGGAACGGCTACGATTGATGCCCTTAGAGAGAAAAGTAAGTTTGTTAAAATTACGACTGCAGGTGTGAGAGAATCACATCCTCATGACATTAGTATAACAAGAGAAGCGCCGAATTACAGCGCTAAAATGTAGTTTTAATTAGCAGTTGAAACTTGAGTTAGTGTGGTAGGTATTTAAAAATGGGAATAAAAAAGCCAGCGGAAAATTTTCCTCTGGCTTTTATCTTTTATTGTTTCTTAGATTAAACTCAGTCCATTCCAAGGAATTCTACATCAAAAACCAATACCGAATTGGCTGGGATTCTATCTACACTTTCATTGTCCTGATAAGCATAAGGTGCAGGAATGATAATGCTTGCTTTGGCTCCGCTTCTCAGTCTTTGGAAACCTAGAGTGAAGCCCTGAATAGCACCTCCTTGAGTAGAGCTTAGCCCCAGGAAGAAGTTGAATATAGCATATGTTCTTTCCTCGTCATATATGTCATTGGCAATGGCCACATCTTCCAGATTGGTGTCAAAAACAGATCCATCCAACAAATAACCAGTATAATTGGCATACACCACATTGCCTGATACGGGTCTTGACCCATCGCCTTCCTCTTCCACAATAATGACTACTCCCGAAGGGTCGTGTATGCGATAGAGACTATCGTATTGGGCAGTTTTTAAGTACTCGTCAATTTTTTCTCTGTCAATAGCAAGATTTCCTTCGGAGTCATAAGTTGGGTACCCATAACCACTCAGTTGATCGTCACAGGAGAAACCCATGGAAGCCACTATAAAAACAACAATTATTTGTCTAATACTCATCCTTTAATTATTCATGTGATTAAGGCTGGACTGGCCGATTTTCGGTGATCTCCAACTCAAATACCAATACCGAATTTGCTGGAATTGGGCCTTGGCCCTGAGTTCCATATCCGTAAGCAGAAGGGATTAGTGCGGTAGCTTTCTCACCTTCTTTCATGCGAGAGAGTGCCCAATGCCATCCCTGGATTACGCTGGAATATGCCTGTATGATGCCATATGGCTCATAAGTACGGGTTTCATTGTATACACCATTGTCGATGGCTGTTTGTTCGATAGAAGTGTCAAAAACAGTTCCATCTAATAACATACCAGTGTAATCTACTAACAGCGTGTCTCCAGGTAGCGCCAATTCTCCTTCTTCTACTACTTGCGTAAACAATAATACAATACCTGTTTCACCAACGGTTTCACTTCTCATGTATTCTGTCGGAAAGTTTTGGACGTAGGTTTCGATTTTTTTGACGTCTTGCTCAAAAATTACTTCTACATTCTCATCGTCAGAGATACAGGACCCCAAGAAGGCCACTAGGGGCAATAGAGCCCAGTACTTAATGTTTCTTTTCATGGTAGGTATTTAATAATAATTGCTACTTCGCAGAAGCGGAAAGATTACGGCTTGATTACGTCTGTTACTTCTACATCAAATATTAAAATAGAGTTAGCAAGTATCACTTCACCTCTTTGACTTGGCCCATAGGCTAGTGGAGAAGGGATCAATAACTTCGCTTTAGAACCCTTTTTTAACAACTGAAGACCTTCATCCCAACCAGGAATAACCATTCCTTGGCCAACACTGAATGTAAATGGTTCGTAAGGTCTTCCTTCAGTGAAGGTTCCAGCTTCTTTGGCTTTGCTTTCAATACTTGTGTCGAATACAGTACCATCCAAAACGTATCCTGTATAATTAACAGAGATTTCGTCGCCTTGTTCTATCTGTGCACCAGTACCTTCTTCTTCTATGACGTAGTAAACACCTGATTCTGTCTTGTCAGCCTTCAAATTATTTTCAGAAATATAGCTTTCGATGGACTTAATGTCTTCAGTCAACAGCACTTTAGCTTCTTCAGCTTGTTTTTTCTGGCCTTCAGCGGCAAGGTCATTGAAATAATCCTGAAAAACTTCTTCTTCAAGAACGTTTATCACACCGATGCTGATGGTAACCATTTCATCATTTGTCATGAAAGGAGGTACACCTTCAGGGGTAAAGATTTTTTCAGCTGTAGAAGTGATAACAATACTATCACCATTGTTTAGGTTTAGAAAAATTTCATCTACACCAGTTCTAGCAGTAGCCGTATCTATATGCTGTAGATAAGGAGGCATTGGTTGGTCGTAACTTGAGATGAATAAAGAGTCACTGCCCGTTTTAGCAGTAAAATGATACACGACAAATTCGCCATCTTTGGTTTCTTTGTCACCTTGTGAAACATAACGGTATTCTATGCCGTCGGAAGTAGTTTGTGTCTTCTCACATGAAAATAAAAGTGAGCTAGAGGCCAACACCAGGGCGCCAAGAACTAAATTATTGATTTTTTTCATCGACTAATTCTAATTGATTAAATAAGATTTGTTTGTTTTCTTTTATTAATTCTTTAAACCTTTCAATGGTTTCTTCCAAAGGTACATTGGATGTTCCACCCGATGCATTCTTATGGCCACCACCATTGAAGTACTTGGCAGCAAACTTGTTTACTGATACATCCTCTGCAGAGCGAAAAGAGATTTTAACACCATCTTTTCTTTCCGTAAACAAGGCTGCAACTTTAATTCCATCCAAAGAAAGAGCGTAATTAACAAGTCCTTCAGTATCCCCAGTTTGTGATTGGTATTTCCGCAAGTCTTTTTTGCTTATGGCAATATAAGCAGTATTGAGTTCAGGTAAAATAGTCAACCTCCTTGTAAGGGCAAAACCTAGGAATTTCAGCCTATTAACTGAATAGGTATCATATATTAACCTGGCAATCTTGGAATTGTCTGCTCCAAGATCAATCAATTCAGCTGTAACCAAATGAACATTTTTAGTGGTGTTAGGATGTCTAAAACCACCTGTATCTGTCATAATGCCTGAATAAAGGCATTCAGCAATGTCCTTATCGATCAAATCTCTATCGCCCACTTTCACCATCAAGTCATACATTAACTCACAGGTAGCTGCCGCATCAGTACTGCAATAACTGAAGTCAGCAAAATCCTCTGGCTCTTGATGATGGTCAATATTGACCATAAAAGCTTTGGATTGACGTACTGATCCTTCCATTTTTTGCAAACGACTAAGACAAGAGAAGTCAAGACAGAATATAATTTCTGCCTCAGCAATCAATTTTTCAGCTCTTTCAAGCTGTCCAGGATCTTCATAATTAATCACTTCATCATTTCCTTTCATCCAATGAAGGAATACAGGATAGTCTGACGGCGTTATAACGTTTACTTGATGACCTTTCTTTTTTAAATAGCTTGCTAAAGCTAATGAAGATCCAAGCGCATCGGCGTCAGGTTTATGATGGGTGGTGATTACGATCTTTTTGGACGAAGCTGAAGAAATCTGTTCTTTAAATAGATCTATATTCTGCATGTGTAATATTTGAGTACTGTATTTTTAAAAAACACAGGTTACAAAGTTCCATATAATTTTCTGAAATTCCCAATTCCAAATTTATCGAAATATAGGCTTTATTTATTATCTCCTTTTAACTTTCGGACTTTAACTTAAAAGGATTAATTTTACAACCTTAACTAATAATCCTAATTAAACTTTATGGCTACCAATAGAACGTTTACCATGATCAAGCCTGATGCATTCAGTGCAGGCAATTCAGGAGCAATCTTGAAAATGATCGAAGAGGCAGGTTTCAAAATTATTGCATTGAAAACCACTAGGCTAGATGAAAAACTGGCGGGAAATTTTTACAAAGTACATGAGGAAAGACCCTTTTACAATGCTTTATGCAAGTATATGTCTTCAGGTCCTATCATCGCTGTAATCCTGGAAAAGGAAAATGCCATCGTAGATTTCAGAAAATTGATCGGTGCTACTAATCCTGATGATGCGGAAGAGGGAACCATTAGAAAGTTATATGCTACATCTATCGAAGCAAATGCTGTTCATGGTTCTGACTCAGATGAAAATGCTGAAATTGAAGGAAGCTTCTTTTTTAATGCTTTCGAAAAAATTGATTAACCATTTTTCTATCCCTTCTCTTAATTAGGAGGGATAGAAAAATTTAGCATTTTTTAACATTTGATTTTATTCACCAAGCTCAACTGATTGGTTTTTAGGGAAAGTTTTTAAAATTGACCAAAAATATCCTTGAGGCCAGGTGCAAAATTTTACACGCTCTTGCTTTTATTACGGAGGTTTAATTGACAAACCATTTTTAAGTAAGCTCCCTGTCAGAAATATAAAGGACCAGAAAATTATATATTGCCTTTCAATTAGGCAGGCTGGGGCATACAATTTTTCTCAAGATGTATCATTAGTTAAGGTAGGAACCGCCTGATTTAGACTTTTACTAAGAATTAAGCCAGCTACAGGTACGGGCTTGTACAGACCAGGCTCCGAAGAATAGGGCGAGTCGGAGAGCAAACACTTCTGCCCCCTTTTATCCACCATACCTATTAGTATTACTTCATTTCTTTACCCTTTTTAAAGAACACATGCTTAACCCATCTTGGTAGGAATATTGCCCCAAGAAGTAGATAAGGATAATAAGAGAACATCCTCCATAGAATGCTTGTGACGAAGGTGTAGCCTGTAAGAAACTCATTGAAAAACTGAGTAAAGAAGAACTCAGCTGTTCCGCTGCTACCAGGAGTAGGGCTGATCATCATTACAATCCACATGATAATCTGTCTTGCAAAGACCACCACATGCTCAAATACCGAAAGTGTCTCATAAGCCGAAATCAGGGCATTGAGCATTAGGTACCTTGAGGACCAAATGAAAATAGTGGTAAGAATAATAACAAACCAGTACCGGGCATTTTTGCCTTTAAGTTCCTTGCTGGCTTCTATAATTTGGTCACCATAATTATTGGCCTGGTATTTCCATTTTCTCAACCATTTTATAGAGAATAACTTAAGCATTATCCACTTAAATACCCTGGGACGGTAAAACAAGGCCAAGGCCATAAGTACTGAATACAAAGTATACAAGGAATAGCTGCCCCAAAAGAGGTATTCGAGACTAGACCCTAATCTGACTTCAAGCACCCTGCTTTCAGGGAAAATATATCCTTGAGCAAGGTACAATATAACAGGAGCACCTAAAACAAAGAACAAATTGTCCATGATGGCTGTCAACATGGTAAATGCCAGGGCTTTGCCCAATGGGATCCCTTCTTTGTTCAATATAAATACAGCTACCGCAGTGCCTCCTACAATAGAAGGAGTGACAGCAGAGGCAAATTCCCACAATATGATGACATAGATCGCTCTTGTCCAGGTTAGGTGGTGATTCGTTATTTCCCGGATTCGAAAAACATAACCTGCATCTCTTAGAAATATAAAAACCAGTGCAATTAAAATGGACCAAATAGAAGCATCAAAAAACTCCATTAAGTGTTTGTGCATTTACCGTTGGGTCCATGTAAAACATCGCAAATACTATTCCGATCCCTATCAATACAGGAACCCAAACTTTATTTGGATTTAAAGTTTTAAAAATTTCCCTATTGTCTAATTTCATAAGTTTTCTACAGGTATAGCTTCTAATCGTTCTACCCAAAAGTTATTAAAACCTTCTCCGATTTTTATGGTCACCATGGCAAGCTGAAGTAGCTCCAAAATGGCCAAAAAAGTATAAATGATAAAAATTTTATCGGGGTTGATGACAATAAAGTCAGAGAATGGGATTCTGGGATTTTCGTCCAGACGGTCTAAAACCAACGTTTTTTGTTGTTCTATTGAATATGGGTATTGGATGACGGTGTGTTTTGTGTCATCCTTATAATGTGCAAATTTAGTCAATACTCTTTGATATACCTTCAGCAGTCTATAAAGATCAAGATCCTGAAGTTCGGCATCTACCTTGTCAATTTGATTGATCTGCCTAAGCTCTTGTGCAACATTACCTCTGGCAAACCTGGACATTCTATCGCCCTCCATATTGGAGAGTTCCCCTACTACAGATTTGTATTTTTTATACTCCAGCAAATGCCTGATGAGGTCTTCGCGTGGATCCACCTCTTCACCATCTTCATTGAATTCAGGTCTTGGGAGCAGCATTTTTGACTTGACTTTCATAAGGGTAGCAGCAAAGAGAATGAATTCACTTGCCACTTCTATTTCCATTTTTTCTAAATGGTGGATGTAATCCAGGAAGTCATGGGTAATTTTAGAAATAGGTATATCATAAATATCCAGTTCATCACGTTCTATGAAAAACAGCATAAGGTCAAATGGCCCTTCAAATAAAGGTAATTTGATTTCGAAACTCACTGGATAAGATTATTTTTTGTTATTTTTGTATTTCTTATTGTGTTCAAAGATATCACATATCTGGTTAAATCAATAGGCATGTCAATAATTTACATAAAGCCATGGAGGCCTGAATAATTATTGGTAATATTAAACATTATAACCTATCAATAGGTTATAGATTTTTACATAGAAGATTAGCATATGCAAATAGAACCTGGAGAATTACTTCGAGGAATCCATCATCCGGAGGAGCTTAAAAACCTCAGTAAAGACCAATTGGTTCAAATCTGTGATGAACTCAGACAGTTTATAATTGACCATGTCTCCGTTTATGGAGGGCATTTTGGAGCTGGCTTAGGAGTAGTGGAATTGACAGTTGCTTTGCATTATGTTCTTAATACTCCTGACGATCAATTGATTTGGGATGTGGGGCATCAAGCCTATGGCCATAAAATACTTACTGGACGTAGAAATGATTTCCATACCAACAGATTATACAAAGGTCTGTCAGGATTTCCAAAAAGAAAAGAAAGTCCATTTGACGCTTTTGGTGTTGGACATTCCAGTACTTCTATTTCTGCAGCACTAGGAATGGCAATGGCTTCTAAATATAAAGGAGAAACCCATCGGCAACATGTAGCTGTAATAGGTGATGGTGCTATGACTGGTGGTATGGCCTTTGAGGCAATGAACCATGCAGGGGTTTCAGATTGCAATTTGCTGATCATTCTCAATGACAACTGCATGTCAATAGACCCGAATGTAGGCGCCCTTAAAGATTACCTTACCGATATCACTACTTCACACACCTATAATAAGGTTAAAGATGAAGTATGGAACCTTCTTGGTAAAATTAGCAAATTTGGTTTTAGTGCTCAGGATGTCGTTTCTAAAGTAGAAGGAGCGATTAAATCGGCCATGCTGAAACAAAGCAACCTGTTTGAATCTTTAAATTTACGCTATTTTGGTCCTGTAGACGGCCATGATGTGAATCACCTTGTAGAGGTGCTTAATGACCTTAAAGATATTCCTGGACCAAAAATCCTTCACTGCATAACCGTAAAAGGGAAAGGGTTTGCTCCAGCAGAAAAAGACCAAACTAAATGGCATGCGCCAGGTAAATTTGATAAAATTACTGGGGAAATAGCAAAAAAAATCCCTACTACCCCACAAGCACCCAAGTATCAGGATGTTTTTGGTCATACCCTTGTGGAGTTGGCCGAGAAAAATAAAAATATTGTTGGGGTTACTCCTGCGATGCCTTCAGGATCCTCCATGAACATCATGATGAAGGCATTCCCTGAAAGATCCTATGACGTTGGAATAGCAGAACAACATGCCGTTACTTTCTCGGCAGGTTTGGCTACTCAAGGACTTGTTCCCTTCTGTAATATATACAGTACCTTTATGCAGAGGGCTTATGACCAGGTGATTCATGATGTATGTCTGCAGGATCTACCAGTTGTTCTTTGTTTAGACAGGGCTGGATTTGCCGGTGCAGATGGTCCAACTCACCATGGGGCGTATGATTTGGCTTTTCTTCGCTGTGTACCAAACTTAGTAGTTAGTGCTCCGATGAATGAAGAGGAGTTGAGAAACCTGATGTTTTCAGGAGCTGAGCACCAGGCGCCTTATGCGATCAGGTACCCAAGAGGTCAAGGTGTAATGCCTGACTGGAGAAAACCATTTAGAAAAATACCTACGGGACAAGGAAGAATAATTACCGAAGGTAAAGACATTGCCATTTTAACTATCGGGCATATTGGTAATTATGTGCTTGAAAACAGTAAGAAGTTTAAAGAACTTGGTCTTAGTGTAGCCCATTATGACATGCGATTTGTCAAGCCGCTTGATGAATCTCTCCTCCATGAAGTTTTTGGTAAATTTGACAAAGTCATTACTGTTGAAGATGGTTGCCTGATGGGGGGATTTGGAAGTGCAGTTCTTGAATGGATGATGGATCATGATTACTATTCCAGAGTGAAGCGTCTAGGGATTCCTGATGAAGTGGTAGAACATGGAGAACAAGGAGAATTACATCACGAATGTGGTTTCGATGCGTCAGGGATTTTACAGACCGTAAAAGACATGATGAACCTTAAGGTTTCTGATAAAATCAATGTATAAATAATATTAGGAGACTTTGTGGTAAGGAAATCCAAGCGGTTTCCTTTAATTATTTTTTTAAATTGGGTAATCTTAATTGATAAGCACGAATGGTAATATTTAACCCTTTGCTATTATGTCTCAAATACTCAATCCCAGAAGAGATTTTTTGAAGAAGGCGACAACTGCCTCTGTGGCATTGTCATTGAATCAGACTTCTTTCTCAACTATTACTAAAAAGAAAAAAAACAAACTTCCCAAATGGAGAGGGTTTAACTTACTGGATTTTTTTAACCCTGTGCCAGAGAATGGCCGGAAAACCAAACCCGAGTACTTTAAATACATGTCGGATTGGGGTTTTGATTTTGTCCGAATCCCAATTTCCTACCCAAGTTATTTGGATTTTGACCGCAGCAAACCCATCCGGCCTGATGAGGTGATGCAGTTTGACAATAAAATACTTGATGAAATTGATCAAATAATCGATCACAGCCACAATCAAAATTTACACGTCAGTTTGAATTTACACCGGGCACCAGGATTCTGCATCAATGCGGGATTTAAGGAACCTTACAATTTATGGGAGGACGAAGAGGCCTTGGATGCTTTTTGCGCCCATTGGGAGATGTGGTCAAAGCGGTATAAAAATATTTCTTCCAAAAAATTGAGCTTTGATTTGGTAAATGAACCCTATAAAAGGTTGGACCCTAACGACCAACATTCCCCAGGTGGTCCAGTACCGATAAATGAATACAGAAAAGTCGCTGAAGCAGCCTTGAAAACTATCAAAGGGATCAACAAGAAGCGGCTGGTCATTGCAGATGGAAATGGTGGAGGAGGCATAGCCATACCTGAATTTGCGGATCTGGACTTAAATCAAAGTTGCAGGGGTTATTTCCCTATGCATATTTCCCATCACAAAGCTTCATGGGCTTTCAAGGACCCCGAAAGCTTGCCCACACCTAGCTGGCCAGGCCTACACAATGATCGTTACTTTGGAAAGGAAGATTTGGAAAAGCATTATGCGCCATGGCTTGCCCTACTGGATCAAGGAGTGGGTGTGCATTGCGGAGAATTGGGCTGTTATAATAAAACACCCCATGAGGTCTTTTTAGCCTGGTTTGGTGACATTTTAGAGATATTGGACGACAATGAAATTGGGTTTGGATTATGGGAGTTTTCAGGCACCTTCGGTGTGCTTAACTCTGGAAGAACAGACATTGCCTACGAAGATTGGTATGGCGAGAAATTAGATAGAAAACTATTAAACCTTTTGATGAAAAATGCCTGATATATCATTTTGGAAAGAAGGATCCGGCAAAGCGCTGGTTTTGTTACCTGGGTTTTGCGAAACAAAGGAAATGTGGAGAGAATTTGCTGCTCCCCTTTTGGATACTTGTGAAATCTGGTGTCCGGATTTACCGGGTTTTGGAAACAGTCCAGCAGCTAAGGATCAATTTTCCATTGCAGAAATTGGTGAAATTTTGGCCGATTGGATGTTGGCCAATAATATCGGAGATGCGGTATTAATAGGGCATTCTTTGGGTGGATACCTGGCTCTGGAAATGGCCCTACTTCAAAGACTTGACTTGAGTGGTCTGGGATTGTTTCATTCTACTGCTTTTGCTGACAGCGAGGACAAGAAAAAGAGCAGGAAAAAAACCGTAGAATTTGTTAATAAACATGGCGTAAAGAGCTTCATTCAATCTTCATTGCCTTTGCTTTTTCTGAGAGAAAACAGGGAAAGATGCAAGGAGGACATTGCCTCCCTGATTCATCATGCCAGCCAATTGCCTTTGGCAAGTATCATTGCTTATCTACATGCCATGCGGAACCGTAAGGACCACATGAAGACGCTTTCGGAATTCCAAAAGCCTACTTTGATGATTTGTGGAAATGAGGATACCGCTGTACCGATAGCAGATAGCCTCAAACATAAGCATGCAGTAGATCAATTTTATCAATTGACAAATTGCGGGCACATGGGGATGTTTGAACAAACCCAACATACCCAAAAAGCGATCCGTACTTTTATGGAAAGCCTGCCTACTTAATAGGTAGCTCTTCCTCCGGATAAGTCAAATATAAATCCTGTATTAAAGCTTGCTTCCTCGGATAGAATCCAACTTGCAATAGAGGCTGCCTCATCCACAGTACCCAACCGTTGCATAGGGATTTTGGATGCCATGTACTCTAATTGCGCAGGGTCAGTATCTTTATTCATTGCAGTGAGAATAACTGCTGGTGCGAGCCCATTTACTGTAATTCCAGATGTAGCATATTCTTTACCTAATGCTTTTACCAAGCCAATTACTCCTGCTTTGGTGGTGGAGTAACCTACCATATTTGGGTTCCCTTCTTTACCAGCTATAGAAGCAATTAGGAGAATTCTACCGTACTGTGCTTTTTCCATATGCTTCAGGGCATACTTAGCAGTCAGGAAAGAACCTCTTAAATTCACATTGTAAATTTTGTCAAAGTCCTCAGTAGAATAATCCGTAATTTTAATTTGCGTGGGCCCCACTATTCCAGCGGAGTTGACCAAGATGTCCAGTTTCCCGAAATGACTTATAGTCTCCTGATAGCCATTCTTTACGGCTTCTTCATTTGAAATATCTACAACAAAAGCTTTAACCGGAAGACCTTCTTTTTGCCATTCACTTTCTAAGGCCATCAACTTTTCTTTGTTGAAGTCCCAAAGGGCAACACTTGCGCCTTCATCTGCTAGCTTTTTGGCGATGCCTTTGCCAATTCCGTCTGCGGCTCCTGTTATTACTGCTACTCTGTTATTGTATCTAGATTCAGTCATTGAAATGATTTTTGGGTTTTCCACCCCTAAAATTAAGAAAGTGTTGATAAATAGTGAACATTGTTGTGGCTAAATTTAAAGAAATCTAATCGCGCAGGGGTTCACTTTTTTAATTCTATCGTGGTATTTACAACAATTAAATTTAAATTACTAAGGTAAATATTTCAGGATATTATGGAATTGTCTCTCTTTTGGACAGGAAATGGGCTTTCTTGGGATTGAAATCCCTATAATATCAGACTATGAGAACCTGAGATTTAGGAATGAAAAGCTAACTGCAACTTAAGAGACAAATACGTGTTTATCACCTATGACACCAGCTCATTTAAAACTAATATTGGCTTCAGGGAGTTAGAATAGGGATCAGAATAAGTCGTGTCATATTATGAGTGTGTGTATTTAGCGCTAAAAAATAGATGATAGCGGTTATTTTATTTAAAAAAATGTAACCTTTTAGGTGCATTATTGGTATCGAAAAACAATTAGCTCAAAATATTATGAAACAGACCAAACTAATTTTTATCTTTTTCTTGCTCTTTTGTTTTACTTCTTGTAGTTCACTCAATAGCATGAACCCACTAAGCTTACTTACTGGAAATAAGTGGCAGCTAGCTGGAATGATGGGTAAGGCAATAGACGCCGGAAAATTTGCCGATGCTTTGCCCTTGCTAAGTTTTATGGATGGCGGCAAACTTAGCGGATTTACCGGCTGTAATAATTTTTCCGGAGACTTTAATCTGGAAGGAAAGAATATTTCTTTAAACCCGGGTGCTTTAACTAAAAAAGCCTGCCCCGGATCGGGAGAAAATGAATTTCTAGCAGTACTTTCCAAAGTGAAGGATTTTAAGGTTGTTAAAGATAAATTGACCTTAATGGATGGTGCTACCGAACTATTGAGTTTTATCCCTGAAAAATAGCGCATACAATTATAATAAGCTTTTGTTTTCCACCTTCGAAGCAAACCGAGATGTTTTTAACTCTTGTTTGTCACCAGTGCTAATATTTGAGCAAAGCAGTGTTTATCTTAATTCATTTCCCCAAGGGGGATATTGTAGCAGAAAATAATCATTAGCTGGTGGGAAGCCTATTGTAGTGTTTACCTTTATACTTGATTTTATTTGTCACCATGAAAAAAAAGACAAGTTCTCTGTCCAAACAAAAAGTTATCAGTGAATGGGTTCATTCATTCAGCGATTACCTCTATAGTTGGGCATATCACAAAACCAGTAGTAATGAAACCGCCGAAGACTTGGTTCAGGAGGTATTTATGGCGGCCGTTAAAAATTATGAGAAATTTGAAGGTAGAAGTAGTCCCAAAACATGGTTGTTAAAAATTTTAAACAATAAAATTATTGATCATTACCGGAAGTCATCCAAGAACCAAAAAAACCAAGATGATACTGCTTCTCAGTTTACGGATTCATTTTTTAATGGTGCAGACAACTGGAAGGCCAATGGACTGGAAGAAGCCTGGACAAAGGAAAGCCATTTGCTTGATGACCCGGCTTTTAATAGCGTTATGGAGATATGTATTGAAGATCTCCCAACCAAATGGCGCCTTGCAATTCTTTCAAAATACCTACTTCAAAAAGAATCCGTCGAGATTTGTCAGGAACTAGAAATTACGGAGTCTAATTATTGGCAAGTGTTACACAGGGGCAAATTACTTCTAAAGAAATGTTTGGAAGTTAACTGGTTTGTAAAAAATAATTAATAGGGATGTTGTTGGAGAAAATAATGAGTAAAATGCTTCTTTCATGTAAGGAAGCCACTTTCTTAATAGAAAAACAAATGGTCAGTCCACTGACTTTTACACAAAAGCTAAGACTTAAGATGCATTTAAAACTATGCAAAGTTTGCAATGCTTATGAGAGCCAAAGTAAAACCATGAATAAAGCCTTGGAGAAGTGGGTAAAGGATGGAGCGCTCTCCAAAACGCTACCTTCAAAAATCAAATCAGACATACTTCAAAAAATTAATCGCAAATAATTTGATTTTTTTGTCAGGCCATTAACTTATTCACGTCTATTTGGTTATATCACTGAAATTCAATTGATGAGAAGGGAAATTCCTATTTCTTTTTTTCTCTGAATACTGTATAACAATCAAATTAATAACCAAACAGACCTAGTTATGGAATTAAGTACTTTTCAAAAGGGATTGAATAAAGACAATCCTTATGATTTTTCAGCATTAAAGGCAGTTTTTCTTAATTGTACCCTTAAAAAATCCCCCGAATTATCTCACACTGAAGGGTTGATTAAAATGAGTGATGCCATCATGCGTGCAAATGGCATTTCTACCGATATAATTCGCCCTGCTGATCATCAGATTGCTTTTGGTGTATATCCGGACATGACGGAACATGGCTGGGATCGGGATGATTGGCCTGCCATACAGGAAAAAGTAATGGCTGCAGATATTTTGGTAATAGGAAGCCCTATTTGGTTGGGAGAAAAATCCTCCATAGCCACTCTTGTCATAGAAAGATTGTATGGGTTTTCAGGAGAAATGAACAAGCAGGGACAATATGCCTATTATGGTAAAACCGGAGGTTGTCTGATTACTGGAAATGAAGATGGAATCAAACACTGCGCCATGAACCTTTTATATAGTCTTCAGCATCTTGGCTATGTGATTCCTCCCCAGGCAGACGCTGGATGGATAGGTGAAGCAGGGCCAGGTCCATCTTATTTAGACAAAAACTCTGGCGGGATAGAAAATGACTTCACTAATCGTAACACGACTTTCATGACCTGGAATTTAATGCATATGGCCAATATGCTTAAGAATGGAATTCCTGCCTATGGCAACCAAAGAGACAAGTGGGATAACCGGGAAACCAAAGACCATCCCAACCCTGAATACAGGTAGTTTATCAAAATGCACCCTATTTAAGGGAAGGAAAAAGGGTTGGTCAAATAATTAAGCCAATAATTTTACGGAAGGATTTCCAAACCCTTTTTCCGAAGTGGTGCTATAAACCTTTGGTAGGACTATGGCTAATTCGCCTAATATTGTCCACCTCCTTTTTCAAATATCAAGCATACTATTTATAAAGCTAAATAATTTCGATAATTATGGGAAATGTACATTTACTTAAATTTTATCTATTTATTGCCACCTTTTTTTTAGCAGTCACTTGTGTGCATGCTCAGCAAACGCCTTTACCTAAAACAGATCAATATTTTGATGTGGCTGTGGGATTTGGAGAAAACAGTCAAACAAGCTATTCCCTCTCATGGAATAAAAACTATGGATTGTTTTCTTCTAAAAAATTAAGACTAGGTTATGGTATTCGTTTTTCAGGATTTAGTGGAAAAGAGCTCGATTACATCACTGCCCCAGCTGATCTGACGGGTGATGATGCGACGATTGATACGCTTTCTATGAGTAAAGCCAATACCATGGCCCTTAACGCCATGATTAATATTCAATACCAGTTTCATCCAAAATTCAAGGCTGGATTTAATATTGATGCTTTTGGGCTTGGCTTTGGGGGTGAAAAAAATGGCGTTTTTATCAGCTCCGAAAATACCGGACAATTTCCTCAGAGCGTTTCAGCTAGCCCAACCTCATTTAATGCCCTGTTGGGAGGTGACAATGACCTTGGCCAACTCAAATCAGAGTTTTATGTGGCTTATGCGGTGTCTCCCAAAACATGGCTGAGGGCTGGGGCGGATTTGACGTTTTCGGAATACACAGCGGAACAAAACTTAAGCTATGAAAATGACAGATTCAGAAATAAAGCCATGTTGTTTTTCGTGGCTGTTTCATACAATCCTTTTAAGTAAATTTCATCAAACCCAAACCATTCAATAGATATCACATAGATTGCTGAAATCACCCTGAAATCAGTCACTTCATTGCTGTTTGGAGATTCCAACACTTCCCAATTGAATCGGGAAATCCTATTGCGTAATCTGGGTTACAACTTTAAAAATCATGAAAGCTTCCATTTTAGTCCTACTGTTTTATTGGGTAATGTCTCCAGATATGGCAAACAATGCTGCCAACTCAGAGAAAAAGTTAGAAGAGTCCTATATTAAATTCAATATCAGAAACCTGGGATTAAATGTGGAGGGAACCTTCAAGTCCTTTAAAACCACGGTGGAATACGATAAATCCCAACCTGAAAAAAGTAGCTTTACAGCTGAAATTCAAACAAATTCCATTGACACAGGAATTAATAAAAGGGACAGTCACTTGAAGCAAGAGGAATATTTCCATGTAGATAAGTATCCAACCATTAAGTTTACCTCTACAAAAGTATCTGCTGTAGGTGATAGCGGGCTTAAAGTACTTGGTAACCTTACTATAAAAGGCAAGACCCTTCCTATTACTTTAGAAGTGGCCTTGTCACCGGCAGGTTCAGCCACACAATTTACAATCAAAGGAGAACTCGACAGGAGAGATTATGAAGTTGGAGGAAGCAGTTGGGTTATGTCAGATGAGGTCTATTTGGATCTTTTAATAGTGAAATAAAGGATAAATAGAAAAGTAGGTGTCTAACTGGATTAAACCATGTATAATTACTTTGTGTTTATTCGCTAACTTTTCAGAAGTGGAAGCCAGGCAAGCCAAAGAAGACAGTACCGTTTTCAAAGCATTGCCTTTGGCTTATTTCACGCCTGAAACGAGGATAGCGGTAGAGGGCTTTGCCTTTTACAGCTTTTATGCCAGGAACAGTCTGAGAAAGTCGAATTTGCGACTCTTTATCACTTTCACACAAAACATGCAATACTTGTTCACCCTTCCATGGCAGGTATATACCGCAGATGATCAATACTTTCTGAATGGGAGCATTGATTACCGCAAATTTCCGGAGTACTATTATGGGTTGGGAAATGACACCAAAGAAGACTCCAGGGCGCTTTATGAATTTAAGGCACTAACAATTAAGAGCAAAAGCTATAAAAAATAAAAGGAATACCTATTTTGGCTTGGCGCTTCAAGGACAACGATTGATTCCTGAGTTTTCCGAGACTGAAACCGTTTTTGATGATATAGTAGCAAAAAACGGAAGAGGTGGATACAGTTATTTAGGTTTTGGCCCTTCTTTAATGTTGGACCGCCGAGATCATATTTTATCTCCTTCATCAGGAAGTTTTATAGAATTAACGCCTTTGTTTGCTTTAGGCAAAACCGCAGGATCAGCTTTTAATTTTGGCATGATAAGCCTTGATTTCAGGCACTATTGGCCAATTTCTGAAAAAATCACCTGGGCCAATCAGCTATTGACGCAGCTGTCTTATGGAGAAGTACCTTTTCGGGTATTGCCTACCTTGGGTGGGCCCTTCTTTCATCGAGGCTATTACCAAGGTAGATTTAGGGATCGTCATTTAGCTGTTTTACAAACGGAATATCGACAGCATGTCATTGGAAGGTTTGGTTTTGCAGTTTTCGGCTCCGCAGGAAGAGTATACAATACTTTAAGAGAGGATTTATTCAAACAAATACACCTTGCTGCTGGTGGAGGCCTTAGGTTTCGAATAAGCAAAAATGATAGAACAAATGTAAGGTTGGACTACAGCTTTACACCTGACTCCAGGGGTTTCTATATTTATTTCGCTGAGGCATTTTGAAAAACATGAGCTATAAGAGTAACTTCTTCACCAAATTGACCCACTGGGAATATTGGCCAACCTGGTTGGTCTATTTGCCTGTTGTATTTTATTATATTCTACTTTCTTTAAGGGCGAGATCTTTCTTTTTTTTCACCCTTGCCAATCCGGATATGGAAATGGGAGGGCTTTACAATTGTAGCAAATACCGTCAGTTGAGTAAGCTTCCAGAAGCTTTAAAACCGAAAACGATCTTTCTTAAAACCGGTTCTTCCCTTGAATTTGCGAGTAAAGCATTAATACTCCATGGTATTAACTATCCCATTATCGCAAAGCCTGACAGGGGAGAACGTGGTACGGCAGTCAAAGTAATTAGTAGTACTGAACAACTTGACAATTACCTACAGGAAAGTGAATCAGATGTCCTTTTGCAAGAGTTCATTCAAAGCGCCTTTGAAGCGGGGGTATTCTATTATAGGTTACCTAGCCAAAGTTCAGGTGTAATTCCTTCTATTGTTTTAAAGGATTTTTTGACGGTAATTGGAGATGGAAAAACTAACCTCAAAGACTTAGTATACGATATTCCAAGAGGGCGGCTTGTTAGCACTGAATTGTTTAAAGATGGACGGCTGAATCCAGAAGAAGTATTGGCTTTCGGTAAAGAAAAGTTACTTGAACCCATCGGAAATCATAATAGAGGAACAAAGTTTCTGGATGGGACACACCTTTCCAATGCTGAGTTAATTCAAGTCTTTGACAGGATAAGTCAGCAATTAGGCACCTTTTTTTATGGGCGTGTGGACCTAAAAGCACCTTCATTGGAAGAATTTATCAAGGGAAAAGGAATAAAGATTTTAGAAATAAATGGTGTAAATGCAGAGCCGGCCCATATTTATGATCCTTCTGCAAAGTTTACTGATGGAATTGTGACGCTTTTGAAACATTGGAGCATTATCTTTAAAATCAGCAGGGAAAATAAACATCGAGCCTTGTCACCTGTTTCAATAAAAGAAGCCTGGATCCATTACAAAAAATGGAAAAAGATTAAAAAAATTATCTGAAATTGTCAGGACGGTTGATGTACTACGTCTGTTTTTGTAGTAATGGAAGTTTTCCTTTAAGCATTATTAAGTAATAAATCACCCAAAAAAAGAATCATGCAAGCTGAATGTAAACAGAATCTAAATCAACTTTCTTTACTTTTGGAAAGCTTGTCCACGGAGCAATACAATTACAAATCTGAATTATTGTCAGGTGCTTCCATTGGCCAGCATATTCGTCATATTATTGAGTTTTATACCTGCCTTAGCGAATCCTTTTATTTAAAGCTAACTCAGATCAATTATGACAAAAGAAAACGAGATCGATCAATAGAACAAGAAACCAAAAATGCAATTCTTGCCATTGATAAATTGATAGCCTTTTTAAATGAAGAAAAAGTCGTAGGAAAGGCAACTTTGGTGGCTAACTTTTCACTTGAGGACAATCACGACTGCATTATGCCATCATCTTACAGGAGAGAACTTGCTTATTGCCTGGAGCATAGCATTCATCACCAGGCATTGATAAAAATTTCTCTTTCGGACCAAGGTCTACGACATCTTGTAGACGAAGATTTTGGAGTTGCTCCATCTACGACAAAAGCTTGCCAAACGAAGGCTATTAATTCCTAAATATGGAATGCCATTTCGCGATGAAATCGCTATAAAATCAGCCACTTATTTGCTATGCTAAAATCCAAATATGCTGATTTCTTGCGATTGCAACAGTACCTTATGGAGTCGGAACAAGCCCTAGGTACTAAATTTCATAATTCCATCTAACTTTTTCTAGAAACAACGATTTAAAATCCAAGGGGTATAACTCATGGAAAAGTGAATTGCAAAATCTCCCAATCTAGTTGCCTTATATTTTTTTCAGGTTTATGAATTCAGAATAAATAGTCAATTTCAATCAGGTTTTACCAGGAGACTTTATTCGTTCAAATTCCAATTGTAATCTTTGTAGGTAATTTCTGCATCCTTGTTCAAAGGTTTAGTTGCATATTGATTTATAAAATCAACTAAGCTTCCATTCTTTGTAAAGTCGGATGAGAACCATGAAAATAAGCTAGAAACTGCTGCACGATTATTTGCTAAATCATTGTAGTTGGGATCATTGATAAATGAACGAGCGGATTGTTCCAATTCTGCGTCCAAATTTTTAGCCGTATAAGCCCGATTCCACAATCTTGGACAAGAGATTGAGGCACAATTGATCGCAAAATGAATTCTTGGCTCATCAAATTCTTTCCTCAGTATTTTGTGTTCTATTTCATCCAGGCTAGCAGGCTTTCCTCCAATTTCGAAAAACTCCAAATGCCAGACAGTGTTCACAATGGGAATGCTTAATTTGGGACCAATGTCCCTAATACTCTCAACCGGATAATGATTGATGATCAATTTAATGGTGTAAGCATTGTAAGCATTGATCCAATACGCAAGTTGTTCGGCTTCAGACCAGGCATTTCTATCTGGCGCGTTATTGCTGAGCAATGCCAAATAGGTGTCTAGTTTGTCAACGTCTGCTATAAACCCTTTATAGTCTACCTTTCCCTGCTCAGATACATGCATTTTTAGCAGGGTATCAAAGGTAGAATGACTAGGTGGAGTAGTGCCTACCTGACCTAGGCTGGAACTCCCGCATGAAAGGTTTATCAACAAAATACTGAAGTAAAATAATAGATTTGTCATTTATATATGTGGTATTAGTTGAGCTGAAAGTTGGATGATGTCCTCAGCGACATATTTATTATTTGGGGACAAGGAAAAATTAATTTTCCCAGGTCTTTGTATAAAAGCTGTTTGCAAGCCTACTTTAGAAGCTCCAATGAGATCCCAGGGATGGGCAGCCACCATCAATGCCTTGTCTGAAGATATTTCCATTCTATCCAGTACATGCTTGTAAGTGTCAGGATGAGGTTTAAATTTTCCTACACTTTGAATGCTGAATATCCGCTCGAAAAATTGACTGATTCCAGCCGAATTCAACTGCTCATTTACTACCTCCAAGGTGCCATTGCTAAGTGCAACGATTAAAAAACCGGCATTCTTTAAACGCTGAAGCCCTTCTGCAACATCTGGGTGTGGCGACAGGGACTTGAATTTGGTTAAAATTGCTTTCCTTGTTTCAGGTGAAAGGTCTTTGCCATAACTATTTGCAGTCATCTCCAAGCAAGCATCAGCGATTAACGAAAAATCATCAGTACCAGCAGAAATCGTTTCTACCAAAGAATAATGCAACAAGGATTGGAACCACTTGTCTGCTGCATTTTGATCCCCGATAGCTTGATTAATGGCGGTTGCGATTGATTTTGTATCCAGAAGGGTTTCATTTACGTCAAATATTAATAATTGTGGTGAGGAAGGCATAATTTTCAAATTTTAGAAAGGAGACTTTATTGACTGGAATGGTGGTATTAGAAGAACAATTAATGCACTTTTTCACCTTTATTCAGCCAGACTCCCCACATTTTATTGTAGGTGTGTACTTGGTTGGTTGGTATGCTGTCTAAGCGAAATACAGGATTGTTTTCGTTCACCCAATGGAAGATTCCACCATAGAGATTATAAACTTCACTGTAGCCACTTTGTTTTAATTTCTTGCCGATCTCCTGACTTCTGGCGCCTATAGAGCAGTAAACTACTATAGGTTGGTCTTTAGGGATTCCTTTTACGGTCGACATGTCAAAGTTATCATAGCCTACCCATTGGGCCCCTTTCAAATGACTCACATTGAATTCATTTTTCTCACGGGTATCCAACAAAACGGCACCATTGATCAAATCTTTTTGACCTGGGTAGACCAAAGCAAAATTCTTATCATAGGTGCTATTTAGCAAAGCTTTATACGGTAGGCTTTGTCCATAAGTTTCCTGTCCTGAAAAGGCAGAAGCAATTAGCCAAAAAGAAAGAATGTATAGGGCTTTCATGGCATTAGAACAAAATCTCTGCCCTAATAATTTCTAAAACCCTAAATAAACTTTAGCGATTACGCCTTTTTTTCAATTTACCAGCCTACGTAACCAGGTGCTTTTATGCCATTTAACCGAAGGTAGACCAAACACTGTCCACGGTGATGTGTTTGATGTCCCCGGAGCAAATAAAAAATATTCTCCTTGGTCATGTTCTCGTTAGCAAAGACAATCTCTTCGTCTAATTGGCTTTTCTCTGTTTCTTTTATTAATTCAAGCACATAGTTATTGGCTGCGTCCAAAATTTCAATGATCGAATCTTTATCCAAAGATTGACTGTCCTCCTTTTCAAAAAAAGACTTTCTTTCTCCGTTGATGGTTGCAGTAAGGTAGCTGATATTACTTGCGATATGTAATATTTGATCCCCAAAGGACATGGCTTCTGGTGTAGGTTTGTAATCATATAGGTTGGCAGGCATGGCTTCAGCCAATTCCCTTGAATTACTCATGCTACGTTTCCAAACATCAGGGAATTGATCGAAAAAATATGTTTGTGCCTTTAAATCTGAACTTCCCATGACTAAAACCAATAGAACTAATTGAATATATATAAATGCTTTCATAATTGGGAGCAATAAAAACATCTTAGCCGTAAAAACCAATAGTGAAATGGTTGAGTGGCTGATTTTGAACTGGTTTCATTAGGTAGTGGAAAGCTGTCGCATAGTTGGAGTAAAGGTAAAACTGCCTTAAGCCACAGTAATTTACCTCAAATTGAAAACTAGTAGCAGCTGGTTTTCGTTTCCATTATTAAACCCGCCTATATGCATCAAAATACCATCAGGTTTCTTCTATTGTCTTTTTTATTAATTCCATTTTTTTCAGGCTGCTTTTCTTTCAGAGACAGTGAAAAAAGCCTCCATAAATTGATGGAAAAGGAGGACGCTTCTTTTGATATCAATTATTTTGAGAAGTATTCTCTAAGGTGGTTATGGTACGAGAATCAAGACAAGGATGCACCAATACTGCTGTTTATTCATGGTGCTCCCGGTTCCTCTTCTGCTTTTCTATCTTATATTCAGGAAGATACTTTACGGAAAGACTTTTCGATTCTCATAATTGACCGACTAGGTTACGGCTATTCTGACTATGGCAATTACCAACCCATTCCCGATCAATTTGAGGCCATAGATACATTGATGAAAGAAGTTCGGGAAAATAATCAAAAGGTCTATACCGTAGGACATTCCTATGGTGGAACCATCGCCGGCTATACGGCCATTCAAGATCCGGATTGGCTGACTGGCACGATAATGATCGCTCCAGCCTTGGATCCTGAACAAGAGAAATACTTATGGTTTGGTAAACTGGCCTTGTATAAAAGTACCCGATGGATGGTTTCCAAATCTCTGAGAGTAGCTGCTGATGAAAAGTATTCCCATGAAGAAGAACTTAGAACATTTGTAAATGACTGGGGCCAAATAAATTCTCCAATCCTCCATATTCATGGAGATAAAGATGGTTTGGTACCTTACGGAAACATTGAATTTTCAGAGGAAAAAATTCCTGGAAAATGGTTAAAAACGAAAACCATAACTGGAGAAGGGCACTTGCTGCCTTTCACTGAAAAGGAGCTAATGATTAAAGAAATTTTACAATTTATTCGTCAAAGTTGATTGTTGATTAATAAGTTGTTACCCTTGCTAAAGTAATTTTGTCTTAGGTGACATAAATCACTTATATTCTGAATTATAACGGTTATTTTTATTGCATGCATGAGCCTTTAATAGGCTCCTTTGCTCTTCACATTTCTTTTTCAATAAAAATAAAAGCATCATGACAAAAAACATGGGATCAGCCGACAAAATAGTAAGAACGATAATTGCTATTGTTGCACTATACCTTTATTTCTCAGGAACTGTGACAGGAACAGTAGGTATTGTTCTAATCGTTCTCGCAGTTGTATTTTTATTGACAAGCCTGGTAAGTTTCTGTCCGCTTTATACATTGTTTGGTATGAAAACCTGTAAAACAAAAAAGCATAAGCTTTTTAACATAGGAAGGATCCGGAAGTTATAGATTTGGGGCTAAATGATATTGCTTTCTTAAAGTTTAGCCAATAAAAAGACAAAAAGACAGGAACAATTAATATTTGTTCCTGTCTTTTGCATTAATCTAGTCTAGAGCCGAGTATTTTCAGATGATCTGAGTTTACTGCTCGTCAAAATCATCCTCTTCTTCATCTCCGGGTGCACCCAGGTCAAACATGCTGCTGAACAGGTCATTGAACTGCATGCCGGTATCCAGTAACTTTTTGCTCAGTTGACTGTGTTCCGCCAAACCATGCAGGGCAAACTCCATGTAAAACTCTTTTTCCTTCTCAGGAAGTTCTTTTACAAATTGAGTAGTGATCTTTTCTAAACCAGGAACATCATGAAGTAGTTTTTTGTATTCTTTATCGCTTTGGGAAGCGAGTATATCCAGGCTATTGCCTTCACCAAACCAAGACAATGGCAGTACATAAGGATTGCCTACTTTGGCTTTCTTTTTCTGTTCAGGTGAAGGGAAGTTTTGGGCAAACATGGTGCGAATGGCTTTTCCAATTAGGTTATAAGCTACAATTCCAGCGCCTTCTTGTTCCCCTTCATAGACGAGTTCTACCTTGCCCGTGATTGCCGGAATTACCCCAATAAGATCTACGATTCGGACAATGGTGTCGTTTTCATTGTTGATGTACAACCTGCGTTCAGCAGCAGAAATCAGGTTTTCGTAAGCAGAAATGGTCAGCCTGGCAGAAACGCCACTCTTTTCATCCACATATTCGCTTTCTCTGGCCTCTACAGCTATTTGTTCGATCAGATCCTTCATCAGTTCAGGCACATGAATCTGAGACATAGGCCTGTCCTTGATTTTGGCTTCCTGTTCCGTTATTTTTCTACCTATTGCGATGCTTTTTGGATAATGGGTAATGATCTGGCTTTCTATCCTGTCTTTAAGAGGCGTCACAATGCTTCCTCTATTGGTATAATCCTCAGGATTGGCAGTAAAGACAAATTGAAGGTCCAAAGGAAGCCTTAATTTAAAACCCCTGATCTGTATATCACCCTCTTGAAGGATATTAAAAAGTGCCACCTGAATCCTTGCCTGCAAATCTGGTAATTCATTGATGACAAAAATGGAGCGGTTGGATCGTGGCACCAAGCCAAAGTGAATGACCTTTTCATCATTGTATGACAACTTCATCGTTGCAGCCTTGATGGGATCTACATCACCTATCAAATCTGCAACCGACACGTCTGGTGTTGCCAGTTTTTCAGTATAGCGGTCTTCTTTTGCCCACCAATAAATTGGGGTTTCATCTCCTTTTTCAGCGATTAAGGCTTTGGCAAAAGTAGAAATAGGACTCATAGGATCATCATTCAATTCTGCTCCTACCACAACAGGCACATAATCATCCAATAGCATGGTCATCATCCTGGCAATCCTTGTTTTGGCCTGACCCCGTAGGCCCAAAAGGTTGATATTGTGCTTGGAAAGAATGGCCCTTTCAATATCAGGTATTACTGTATCTTCATAACCCCAAACGCCTTCGAAAACATTTTCTTTGTTCTTGATTTTTTGAATAAGGTTGCTTCTAAGTTCTTCTTTGATTGATTTGGGACTGTAACCAACCGCTTTTAATTGTCCCAGGGTTTTTATTTTCAGTAAATCTTTATTGTTCATTTCTGTGTATTCCATGTTTTAAAAACGTTTCGTTCTATTTCTTCTGTAATCTTCAAAAATCAAATGTCCAAGCCCCTGCAGATTGCTATAATAGGCATTGCCGTTATTCACCGTAGTGAATTCCTTTACAAACTCCTTTAAGTAGGGATCAGAGGCAATCATAAAGGTGGTTACAGGGATCTTCATTTTTCTACACTGTGCAGCGAGTTTCAACGTTTCTTTGAGGATTTTGCTGTCTATACCAAAGCTGTTTTTATAATATTTGATGCCCACCTTCAAACAGGTAGGTTTACCATCAGTGATCATAAAGATCTGTTTGTTGGGGTTTTTTCTTCTTCGGAGCAAGTCCATGGCCAGTTCCAAACCTGCTACAGTATTGGTATGGTAAGGGCCTACCTGAAGGTAAGGGAGGTCTTTTATTTCAATTTGCCAGGCATCATTGCCAAATACAATTATATCCAGTGTATCCTTTGGATATCTGGTTTTGATCAATTCCGCCAAAGCCATGCCCACTTTTTTGGCAGGAGTAATGCGGTCTTCCCCGTAAAGGATCATACTATGGGAAATGTCTATCATCAACACAGTGGAGGTCTGCGTACTGGCTTCACTCTCCACTACTTCCAGATCACTTTCTGTAAGAAGAAAGTCACCAGAAAAACCATGGTTGATCTGTGCATTTCTCAAAGAATCAGTAAGGGCTATCTGGTCCAGGTTGTCGCCAAAAGCGAAGGGCCTGCGGTCGGTACCTCTCTCTTCTCCGGGGCCTGTATGGTTGGTCTTGTGTTGCCCACCTTTTCCTCTCTTAAGTTTTCCGAATATTTCCTCCAGAGCGCTTTTTCGAATGGACTGTTCCGCTTTTCCGGTGATTTTGAAACCTCCGTTTCCCGGTTTTTCATCCAGGTAGCCCTTGCTCTTCAGGTCCTCTATAAAGTCACCAATACCATAGCCTGGCTTGGTCATATTGTATTGCTTGTCCAAATCGGTGAGCCAGCTAAGTGCCTCAGCAGCATCCCCACCCGTCATGGTGACCAACTGAAGAAAAATATCCAAAAGCTGCTCAAAAGTATTTTTATCTTCGTCCTTTTGGGGGACAAATTTGCTGAATCTAAATCCTTTCATAGTAGGGTAACAAGAATTATGGTCATGAGGTTTAATTTTGACCGAATACCTTTTGGGAATTTAACCTTGAAATAAACAAGGGCCTTCCTATATCATGGTGGAATCACATCAAAATCAGCAAATAATTATCGTTTTCGTAACCATTAGGCAGTCCTTTAGCTCAGGCACAATTGCCTTAGGCTATTCTGAGTATTACTAAGAAACACACGTTTAAATAAGCGCTCGAATTTCTTCGGACTGAAGATTGCAGTTGATCCATTCCTCTTCCATACTGGCGCCGTATTTTTTGTAAAAATTTATCGCTGGTTCATTCCAGTCCAATACCTGCCACATCATTCCAGTACAACCATCTTCCAAAGATTTGGCGAGTACCCTTTCGAAAAGCAATTTCCCAGCACCTTTTCCTCGCTCTTTTTCGGTGATAATGTAATCTTCCAAATACAAGCGTTTACCTTTCCAGGTGCTGTAGCGGTAATAATATATGGCTGTTCCGATTATGGTTTTCTCTTCCCCTTTCTCGACAACGAAAAAGCCAAATACAGGTTCAGGGCCAAATCCGTCTTTTTCCATCATTTCAAGTGTATTGGTCACTTCATCAGGTGCTTTCTCATAAAGGGCCAGTTCTTTGATCAAATCAAGAATAGCTGGCAAGTCTTCTTTTTTTCCTTTTCTTACAGTATACATAACTTGAAATTAATAAAATTGAGCAACTTTACCTTTAACCGGTCTGGCCTTTCTCGAAAATATTATTCGCAGATTCCTAATAACTGCTTTACTTACTATTTTTATCTTTGACACTAAATTCAACGAACTATGTTTTTATCCATCGATGCAGGCAATTCTAATATTGTGTTTGGTTTCTATCAGGAAGCAGATGATTCTTGGGAAGAAGAGCTTCGTATTCCCACCAAGAAAGGGATGAAAGTATATGACCTGGAAAAAAACCTTGCCCTCTTTTTTCTAGAGAAAAATTGGACTGCAGAAAAAATAGATCAAATCGGATTGAGTACTGTTGTTCCAGACTTGTTGCCAGTATTGACGCGCTTGTGTCTTGGTTTCTTTCGCAAAGCACCTTATGTGATCAATGAAAGCAGTTATGGTTTGCTTCCTGTTAAGGCAATGAACCCGACAGAAATAGGTACTGATCTGATGGCCAACATTACTGCTGCTTATTTGAGATTTAGTTCCGCTTGTATCATTGTAGATTTTGGTACGGCTTTAACTTTCTGTGTGGTAGATAAAAAGGGAGAAGTGATAGGTGTGAACATTGTCCCAGGTATAAAAACGGCAATCAATTCGCTGTTTACCAACACAGCGAAACTTCCAAAAGTTGAATTAAAATTGCCTGAATCAGCATTGGGCAAAGATACCGTTCATGCCATTCAGGCGGGAATATTTTATGGTTATTCAGGGTTGGTAAAGGGAATGGTGGAGGCCATTGAAATGGAAACCAATTGTAATTATCAGGTGGTCGTAACTGGGGGCATGTCTTCATTGATGGGGCATTTGGGAGATAGGTTTAATAATGTGGATGTCAACCTGACATTGAAAGGGATTTATGCAATCACAAAGCTTAATTTGGATCATTGAGTGCATTTCTTATTGGTGGCCTGTTTAGGAAAGCCAAGGGAAGGAAACATGGGGAAACTGATTCAATCTTCGATGATTTCCATTAACCGTGAACCTAGATTTGAAATGTTTATCGCATTTTCTGAAAATGCAGATACATTGGATAGAATAATTACGGCATTTTTCCTTTCTAAATCCAAGGTGAAAGAAGAAGTGTAACCGCCTGTTCCGCCACCATGCCACAACCATTTGCCTTCTTTTTATTTTCAATCATCCAGCCTAGTCCAATCGCTTTTTCATAAGGGGTAATAGAAAATGTTTTCTTATGTGTAAGTGTTATCTCCTGATTGTCTGGCTTGAATTGGGCCAGCGCAAACTTAGTCAGATCCTGTGTACTGGATAAAATAGCTCCAGCACCTTCCAAAACATTTAAATCCCAATTGGGAGTAACTTGACCTTCCACGTCTAGACCTTTGACAAGTTGATTCAATACCTTTTCTCTTTCGATAGTCGTGGACTCCATTTGCAATGGTTGGGTAATTCTCCTTTGCAACATTTCCTCATAGCTGGAAGAATCTATCTTGGTAAGAATATAACCCAATAGACCTACTCCCAAATTTGAATATTCAAATTTTAGTCCTGGATTCTGCTTTAGTTCTAGCTGTTCTGTGAGATAAAAGCCTAATTTTTTTTCACCATAATCTTTGTAGGGATTGCTAATATCCACTTCTGAAAGGATCAGATTATCAGGGAGTCTGGGTAATCCTGAGCTGTGGTTGGAAAGTTGTTGCAGAGTGAATTTCGGCTCATTTTTCAGTTTCCATGGCAGATATTTACTCGCAGGGTCATTGAGATTTAGCTTGCCTTCGAGACTTAAGTCTGCCAGTAATGTGGCAGTAAAGACCTTTGAGATAGATCCAATTTCGAAGACGCGATCCTGGTTTTCTACTGAGATCAAGGTGTCATTTTCTATTTTTATGCCATAAAATTCCGGCTGTCCATTCTTTATTATTGCTATGGAAAGCTGGGTTTGGTTAAAAAACCCTTTTGCTTCCGTATGGATTAATTTTGATTGCCCTTCAGTAATTTTCCCATGATAACCCTGCTGAAAGTTAACAGCTACTGGTTTTTCTTCGCAGCCAAAACCAATAAGTACTATTAGAACAAGAGTTTTTAATTTCAACATGAGAGCTTATCGAGTGTTGGGATGTTAAGATAATAAAATAATTTCTGATTGTCTGAGGATTGAAAAATAAATCGGATGGTAAATATTTAAACATCAGGTGTTTACTTGTGTTTAGTTTTAAAAGTAGGGCATAGTATTTTGTTGTAGGACTACTGAGAACCTTTCCAGGAAATAACCGAGATGACTTTACAATATCACTTCAAGAACCTATTGGAATGTTGGCGGTTTTTAAAGTAATCACCGTTTAATTACCTTTGGTCATCATATCAGCTGGAATGTCTTTCGTGCATCTGGCTAAAAGGAGAAAAATATGAAACGATACCTTAAAATACAGGCCTTTTTGGCTTTTGTCTTACTCTTTACAACTAGTGGATTGGCACAGGATAATAAAAAATTAACACTTGAGGCGGTAATAAAAGACCAGGTTTTTGCACCTAAAACCGTTCAAGGCATCAACTGGATGAAGGATGGCAAATATTACAGTAGTTTAAAAACTGTGGTAGGTTTTTCACAGGTAGTGAAAATAAATGTGGCTACCGGTGAGGAAAGTGATGTGTTGATTGATGGTCGGGAATTGGGGCTTAATTTTAGCAATTATGCCTTCAACCCGGAGGAGAGCATGGCCCTGCTGGAATCAGAGGTGGAACCCATTTATCGGAGATCGACCAAAGCAACCTATCATTTGCTTGACTTGAAAACAGGCACTCTAAAAGAATTGGAAAACGGGGATAAAATTTCCTATGCCACCCTTTCGCCGGACAATCAGAAAGTCGCCTATGTAAAGGAGAACAACCTCTACTATTTGGACCTACAGACGGATGTTAAGGTGCAAGTGACCACGGATGGTGCCAAGAATGCAATTATCAACGGTGCTGCGGATTGGGTTTATGAAGAGGAATTCTCTATGTCCAAGACCTTTTTCTGGTCCAATGATGGCAATAAACTGGCCTATATACGCTTTGATGAAAGAGAAGTGCCTGTCTTTAACATGCAAAAATGGGGAGCTTTGTATCCGGAAGATGAGCATTTTAAATATCCTAAGGCTGGGGAGAAGAATGCAGTTGTAAGTATTCAAATCTACCACCTGGAAAATGAGCAGACGCAAACTGTGGATACTGGTGCAGATACAGACATTTATCTGCCCAGAATGTATTGGGCAGCCGACAACCAAACACTTGCCATTATTCGCTTGAATAGACTGCAAAATCAGATGGATATCTTGTTTGCAGACAGCCAAACAGGACAAACAAAAAACATTCTTTCTGAAACAGCAGCCAGCTATGTGGACATGGATTATAATGACAATTTTCTCTTTCTTCCCGATGGAGAAGGATTTATTGGCACCTCCGAAAAAGATGGTTTTAAACATGTCTATCAATATGATCTGGAAGGAAAGCTAATCCGTCAAATTACCAAAGGTGAATGGGAAGTAACTGAATTGGTGGCTGTAGACAGCAAAGCAGGGAAAGTATACTATGTGTCTACCGAACAGTCTCCACTGGAGAGACATTTTTATTCCATCAATTTAAATGGGAAAAAGAAAAAGCTACTTAGTCCACAGGAAGGCACTCATTCCATTAATATGAGTCCTGATCAGCAATATTACATTGATGCTTACAGCACCGTTTCGCTACCCCTGCAAACGGTCTTGTATGATAAAAATGGAAAAGAGGTAAAGGTTCTCGAAAACAATCAAGCCCTTCAGGAAAAAATGCAGGAATATGCCTTTCTCCCCAAAGAATTTTTTGACTTTAAAACCATAGATGACACCAGTCTGAATGGCTTTATGATAAAACCTGTGACTTTCGACCCGTCGAAAACCTATCCTGTGCTCATGTATGTGTATGGCGGTCCAGGTTCTCAGAATGTAATGAACAACTGGGGAAGTACCCGTGACTGGTGGCACCAGCACCTGGCAACTGAGGGATATATCGTGGTGTGCATAGACAATAGAGGTACCGGAGGAAGAGGAAGGGACTTTAAGCACAGCACCTACAATCAGTTGGGAAAACTGGAGACAGAAGATCAAATCGCAGGGGCGAAGTACCTTGCAGAACTGCCCTATGTAGATGCAAGCCGGATTGGGATATGGGGATGGTCTTATGGGGGATACATGTCTTCGCTGGCACTGATGATCGGCAATGAAACTTTCAAAACAGCAATGGCAGTAGCACCGGTAACTACCTGGAGGTACTATGACACCATTTATACCGAGCGCTTTTTACAGACCCCTCAGTTAAACCCTGCCGGATACGATGACTTCAGTCCTATCAATCATGTAAACAAGCTCAATGGCAACTTTCTGTTGGTACATGGGACGGGCGATGACAATGTTCACTTTCAAAACAGTGTTGCGTTGGTGGATGCACTTATCGCTGCAGACAAGCAGTTTGACAGTTTTTACTATCCCAATAGAAATCACGGGATACACGGTGGAAATACCACCTGGCACCTGTATAAAATGTTGACCAATTATGTGAAGGACAAATTGTAAGTTGAAATTGTTGCCTCTGGTCTAAGTTTAGCAAAGCGTAACTTAGATCTAAAATGAGAAAGTTTTCAACTTTCATAAACTAGCCTCAGGTGGTAAATTATAAGGTTTAATTCAGTTTTTTTATTTGGAGTGATAAGTATGTTGTAAACCCACTCAAGTTGAAAACTTTCGACATGATGAGACGAAGTTACCGCTATCGCTCAAACTTCGACCAGTAAAGGAAAAGAGTACAAAGTAGGGTTATTTACCAAAGATGATATATACAGGCAAGCAAAACGAATATTTTGAAATTCAATCCATTGACTCTTCTAACTGTAAACACCTGTTAGAAAGTCAACCGGAGGTTTTGAAATTGATCTGGTTTACCTCAGACAATAACAAACTGCTGATAGATGGTATTCCTTATACTTTCCATAAAAATGAACTGCTAAGCTTGTCCCAGCTCAACAAACTAGAATATGAGAAAATCAATTCCATCAATTTATTAAGGTTCAACCGACAGTTTTATTGCATTTTGGATCACGACAGTGAGGTCAGTTGCAAAGGGGTGTTGTATTATGGAGCTGCGACTCCGCCCATAATAAAGGCAGAAGACAAGGAACTGGAAATATTGGAAACTGCCTGGAAAATGGCCGTATTGGAATTTGAAATGAAGGATGACCTTCAATTAGAGATGCTTCAGATGATGCTTAAAAGGATACTTATTCTGTGTACCCGTATTTTCAAGAGGCAAAAATTTCATGAAAGCCCTACGCCCAAACAAAATGATTTGTTTAGGGAATTTAATTTTTGGTGGAAATGCATTTTAGGGAAAAACATACTGTGGCTGAATATTCAGAATTGCTATTTAAAGCCCCTAAAACCATTTCCAACACCTTCAAAAAGTTATGTGAGAAAACACCCTTGCAGGTCATTCAGGAAAGAATTGTACTTGAAGCACGTAGGATGTTGTATTACACCGATAAGGATGTTTCGGAGATTGGCTATGAATTGGGCTTTCAGGACATACAATCGTTTAGTAGGTTCTTTAAAAATCAAGAGGGACTGTCTCCTACAGATTTCAGGGAGAAAAAATAATACAGGATTTACCTTTTCTGGTTTAAGTTTAGCAGAGCGTAAATAGACCCACTCAAGTTGAAAACTTTCGACAAGATAGGACGAAGTTACCGCTATCGCTCAAACTTCGACCAGTAAAAACAAAAGGATTGTCCCTACTGGTTTAAGTTTAGCGGAGCGTAACTTAGACCTAATATGATGAAAGTTTTCAACTTTCATAACCAATATTCAGGTAGCAAAAATAATAGGTATAATTCCCTTCTCACCTGCATAGTCTATGGCACTGCTATATTGGAAATGTTCAGGTAATGCTACCAGTCCGGCTTCTACAGGGTTTTGATGGAGGTAATCCAATCGCTGTTTCAGCATTTTTGCATTAGAAATTTCTATAGGGTGGTTGCTTTGTTGCCAGAATTGAAATTTTTCGTTGTTGGCGTTTCTTTTGCCTGCTCTGCCAAACATCCAAAGCATCCATTCTTTTCTGCTTTCTTTTGGGTTTTCGGCAATCGATTTTAACAAAGCTTTGGAGGTATGCCGCTTCAAGTCCCTTAAAATGTCCGATAGGATATTGTTTTCAGAACTAATGATAAGGTGAACATGGCTAGGCATTATGCACCAAGCATACAATTCTAGTCCTTTGTTTTTGCTACAAAAAATCAGAGAATCTACGATAATTTCGAAGTATAATTTTCTCGTAAATACATCTATCCAGTTAACGGTGGCAAAACTTACAAAATAAAGTTCACGAGAATCATGGAAAACATATTTTCTGCCCATAAAACGATCATGTCTAGATTTTTGAAATTAACTTTAGCAATGAGGTTTCAAACTATTATAATTTAGTGAAAATATTGATGTTTTGACCCACTCAAGTTGAAAACTTTCGACAAGATAGGACGAAGTTACCGCTATCGCTCAAACTTCGACCAGTAAGGAAACCTTACTGTTTAGCCAATCAATAGATCACTTTGGCCTTATTGGTATCCTGTGGTCACAGCAAAAATGATGCTTATAGAGGATAAAATCCCGACAACAGTATGGAAACTATTGCCGGTTCAATGAAAAGTGAATGGTTAAGGGTTTTTAAAATTGTCGCTAGATCAGCAGGGGAGTAGTTAATTGATTTAAGCGTTTTATTGTCTTCCTTGCGATAAACCAAGTAGACATCGTCTGTTTTTATATAGTAGCAGTTCGTGCCTTTACTTTCGTAATGGGCTACAGTATCCATGGCTTCCTTTTCATTTTCACAAGCTTTGCTCATATTGGATCGTTGCACCTCGTCAAAAAGGGTTTTGAATTTATCTGCTAAGCCAAATTCCAATACAGCACCGGACAGTACATACTGTATATCACAGAGCGCATCAGCAACTTCTACCAAGTCATCATTGGCAATTGCTTCTTCCAATTCTTTTAGTTCTTCGGCTATTAAGGATACCCGAAGTTTGCACCTATTGGCCTCTGGTATTACCGGAGAGGGTAGTATAGGATGTTTGAAAGTTTGGTGAAAACGGGCTACAGCTGTTAAAGTTTGGGGATCTTTCATGATAAAATTGTTTTTCAGCACCAAAGAAAAAAGGTCTGCTAATGAAAACAATCAAATCCTGATAAAATGAATAAAAAACATTTTGGATCATAGCTCACTCTTAAATTCGAATAAGGAAGTAAGCTTTAAAAAGCCATTTAAGTACCGTTTCAGTTAATTAGGTGTAGTCAATTGTCGGCAGGTTCAGCATTTGTCCTGGCGTTGGAAAGTCTTTCGATTTTATTATTGTTATAAGCTGTTCGTAAACCACAGTTTATTAGTCTCTTATGGTTTCGGCTGAAATTATCCTTCATTCAAGCATTAATTTTCATTGCCATTATTGAAGCATTTTAAATTAAAATAATTATTATTAGCAGACTTTTACTTTCAGATAAGCCTTATGTTGAAAAAAACAACAAGTAGTGCCTCGAAAATTTTTGTGCTTGATACCTCGGTTATTCTATATGACCACCACTCTATTCTGAATTTTGCTGAGCATGATGTAGTCATTCCCATTACAGTATTGGAAGAGTTGGATCAGTTTAAGAAAGGGAACGATACTAAAAACTTTGAGTCCAGAGAATTTATTCGGCTTTTGGACAAGCTCTCCAAAGACCATATGATTCAACATTGGACCCCTTTAAATGGAAAAGGTAAAGGGTCCTTTAAAATAATGATGAATTCCGACAATAAGCTCAATGCAAATGAGATTTTTGGGGAGGAAAAGAATGATCATAGAATTCTAAATGCCGCACTAAGCTTAAAGGAGACCGAAAAAAACAGAAAGGTAGTCCTTGTCAGCAAGGACATTAACCTAAGACTTAAAGCCAAGTCATTGGATATTGCTGCTGAAGATTATGAAACGGGCAAAATCAAGAATATAAGTGAAATAGAAAATACGGGGAAAGGCTTAATTGACAATTTAGACAATGAAATAATAAATAACCTTTACGAAAAAGGCGTACTTGAAGGCCAAGAAGTTTTTGGAAAAAGAAGGAAAAAACTACCAGAAAACAATACTTTTTATATTCTGAAAGGAGTGGAAAGCAACGCCTCTATACTTGCTTTTTATCAAGCTGAACAAAACCTTTTTTCTAGGATTTCTAAATCAATTGCGTACAATATCAGTCCAAAAAATGCCGAACAGGCTTTTGCCCTTCATGCTATTTTGGATCCGGAAATTAAACTTCTGACCATTCAGGGTGTAGCAGGAACAGGAAAGACGCTTTTGGCTCTTGCGGGTGCTTTGGAGCAGCGCAAAGATTACAAGCAGATATTTTTAGCAAGACCTATTGTTCCTCTAAGCAACAAGGACATAGGATACTTGCCAGGCGACATCAAATCAAAGTTAAATCCTTATATGGAGCCGCTTTGGGACAATTTGAAGTTTATCCAAAACCAATACCAGGAAAGTGATAAGGAGTACCAGCGCATCACGGATATGATCAATCAGGAGAAACTGGTCATTCAGCCGCTTGCCTATATTCGTGGCCGTTCATTGTCTAATATTTTCTTTATCGTAGACGAAGCGCAGAACTTAACGCCTCATGAGGTAAAAACCATTATAAGTAGGGCCGGTGAAAACACGAAAATAGTTTTCACCGGTGATGTTTTTCAAATTGACACACCTTACCTGGATAGCCAGAGTAATGGCTTGTCCTACCTCATAGACAGAGCAAGGAATCATCCTCTTTATGCCCACATTAAATTGGAAAAAGGAGAAAGGTCTGAATTGGCCAATCTCGCTAATGAGTTGCTTTAAAATAGTAGCTTAACTCTCAGTTATGGTGTTGAGTTTCGCCAGGAAGCTATTGTAATATTGTCTTCCTACTTGTACTATATCGCCTGTTCTCAGGTTGATCTCTTTGGTATTGAAGCTTTCTATTTGAGCCAATTGAACGATGTAAGATTTTTGAACCCTCAAAAATAAATTGGAAGGTAATTTCTCTTCCATATCCTTCATTGATTTCCGGATCGTAAAGTTTCTGTTTTTGGAGAAGATGGTTACCATGTTACCATTGGCCTCGACATAATAGATATCGCTGTAATCTACCCTTTCAAAACTATTGTCTGCTTTGATATAAACGGCGTCTACCACAAGGTAGGGGCTTTCCGCTATTTTGGAAGATGCGCCTTCAGAGGTAGTAGGTCTTGTTCTTTGATTGTAAAGTACAATTTCCACCATTGCATGGATGTCATTGCTGTTGAAAGGCTTGACAATAAATCCTGCAGGATGTGTTCTCTTGGCCCTTTCTATAATGGCTGGATCACTATATGATGTAACATAAACTATTGGAGCATCCACCATTTGCTGGATTATTTCGCCCAATTCTATTCCATCCTTATCGCCTTTTAACTTGATATCCATAAATACCATGTCAGGGCGGTATTTTTTCACCACTTTGATGGCCTGATTTGCAGAATTGGCAATGTCTATGTTTACATAACCTAAAAGTTGTAAAATTTCTTCAATATTTTCGGAAATGTTTACATCATCCTCAACGATCAGTATCCGTTCTTCTTTCATTTCTAAACTGTTTTGTAATTGAAAAATAATAGTTTCAGTGCTGTAACGAAATCTACAAATTAAAATACAAATAAAAGCACAGAATAAACAATTAACTGATCATTTAATTGTACTATTTTAGTTTTAAAGCTACAGACTCATTAGATCTTTGAACCTGGCGGCCTGCCTTCTACTTACCTCTATTCGTTCTCCGCCTTTGAGTGTTACTACCAAACCGCCATTGAACCAGGGTTCTATAGTTTCTACCCAACTTAGGTTTATAATATGTTTTCTACTTGCTCTAAAGAAGGATTTCTCGTCCAATCTTTCATCAAGCGCATTAAGTGACTTGTGAATCATAGGCTTATTTTTTTCAAAATATACCTTGATATAATTCCCGTCAGATTCAAAAAGTCGAACATTCGCCAATTTTACAAACCAACATTTATCTCCATCTTTAACAAAGACCTGGTCGTTTAAAGCAAGCTTGTCTTTAGGAGCATCAGTTGTGAATTCGTCCTCTTTCTTTAATTCCTCAAGTTTTTTCTCAAGCTTTTTTAAGGTCTCGGTTAATCTTTCCGGTTCAATTGGCTTCAGTAAATAGTCGAGTGCATTTACCTGAAAAGCCTGTAGCGCAAATTCATCATAAGCGGTAATAAATACGACCAAAGGAACATAGTCCAATTCCTCAAGAAGATCAAAACCAGTTTTCTCTGGCATTTGAATATCTAAAAAAACTACATCAGGCTGTAGGGATTCTATCTTTTCTTTGGCTTCATCTACATTTGGTGCTTCGCCGAGAATTTCTATGTTGTCATTTTGGCTGAGTAAGCTGATAAGCTCTTTTCTGGCCAATCTTTCATCATCTACTACTAATACGCGCATAATATCTATATTTTCCTCTAAATTAACCTTTTTGTTTCGGTATTTTTATTTCTGTCACCACAAATTCATTTCCATAATTGAAAATCTTGAATGAAGCCTTGGTTCCAAAAATAAGTTTTAACCGTTGAATGGTATTTGCAATACCGTGTCCCTCCCCTTTTTTCTTGGTAGATCCAGATGGTTTTAACTGACCACTGTTCCTTACCCAGATGTATAAATCATCCAGCAATCCGACGGTACATTTTATCTCAATTAGTCCACCTTTCATCAAATTTGAAATCCCATGTTTAATGCCATTTTCCACTATGGTCTGAAGCATCATCGGTGGGATTCTGTATTGATTGGTCTTGGGCTCTACATCATATATTACCTTTAACCTTTCCTCAAACCGAATGGATTCTAGGTTCAAGTAATCCTTAACTGTCTTCATTTCATCCGCTAAGGAAATGGTCTTGTGCTTGTCTACTACCAGGGAATACCTCAAAATATTAGACAATTGGGTGATGGCAGATTTGGCTTTGATTGGGTCTTCATCTACCAAAGCCCGGACACTGTTCAGGGCATTGAAAATAAAGTGGGGGTTTAATTGATTGCGTAGGTGGATAAGCTTAATCTCATTAATCCTTGCCTGGTATTGAAGACTGGAGTTGTAATTGTCTAGAAAATAAAAAGAAAATACAACAAGGCCCACAAAGAGTAATAAAGAAAGCTTGTAAATAGGTTTACTATTATAACCAAAGGGCTGAAATCCTGAGGAACATGTAGGGTGCCGAAGATCCAGTTGATGAGGATTTGAGAGATCGTATTCAGAACTCCTAGAATCAAAACAGCGATCAAAACATGGCTTATAAGTTTGGCAATTGGGAACTCCAGCCAACTTTTGTTTTTAATTAAGTATCGAAAAAAGTGGGTAGATACAAAATAGAAAATGGCCAAAGAAATATAGGCTCCAATTTGAATCGGAGTAATCCCTCGGGCCATAGATACAAAAAACAGGTTGACCAAAGCAAAGCTTAGCCAACCGAAAATTTGTAACAACCAATATAACTTGTATTTATTCATTCAAACCCTTCTTCCAGCTGCACCTTAGTTTTTACTGAATTGCGACTGTTTTGTTTAAAGGTATTTTGTCAAGAATTTTATTGATCAAATCACGTGTGCTGACACCGTCTGCCTCTGCCTCATAATTTAAGATTATCCTGTGGTTAAGAACATCTTCAGCAATTTCTTTGATGTCTTCAGGTAATACATAATCTCTTCCTTGCATAAAAGCATTTGCTTTGGCTGCGAGGTTTAGGTTTATTGAAGCCCTTGGTGAAGCACCGAATTGGATGTATTTCGCTTCTTCGTGCATGCCATATTTTTCAGGATACCTGGTAGAAAAGACCACTTCGATAATATAGTTTTCCAATGCTTCCGCTATCTGTACGTCATTAATGGCATTTCTTATGGCAAAAATATCTTCTTTACCCAAAACTGGGTTGACCTCTGAGGTGAAGTTAGCATTGGTCATTCTTCTCATGACTTCTAACTCATCAGATTTCGTAGGATAATCAATATTTACCTTCATCATAAACCTATCTACCTGGGCTTCAGGTAATGGGTAAGTTCCTTCCTGATCTACAGGGTTTTGAGTGGCCAATACCAGAAATGGTTTGTCAAGTGGAAAAGTAGTCTCACCAATGGTAACCTGTTTTTCCTGCATGGCTTCAAGTAAGGCGGATTGTACCTTGGCAGGAGACCTGTTAATCTCATCAGCCAAAACAATATTCGAAAAGATGGGGCCTTTCTTTACCTCAAAATTAGCATTCAATTGATTGTAAATCATGGTCCCGATCAGATCAGCTGGCAATAGATCTGGGGTAAACTGGATACGCTTAAAGTCCAGGTGAAGTACTTTTGATAGGGTATTTACGGTCAAAGTTTTGGCTAGACCGGGCACTCCCTCCAATAAAATGTGACCATTTGTAAATAGTCCAATTAAGAGCCTGTTGACCATTTTTTCTTGCCCAACTACAACTTTTTTTACTTCATTAATTACTTCCTTTATCTTCTCCTGATGCATAATGGATATTTGAAATTTCTATTTATTTTTTGCCTATAAGAAGCCTAAATTAGAACAATTCATTCTTTATCGCAATTTAGTACCTTTTCTTCTTTTTCGTTTTTTGATATTGAGGCTTTTTTATGCCCTCACTGGTTTGTCCTTTACCTGAAATGCCCAAAGTAGGGTAAAGTGTAGTGCCATCCAGAAGCCTAACATCACCTACCCCAAATCCTTTAATGCTTAATCCTTCTAATGACCACCTCACCAGGCGAAGGGTTGGAAAGCCTACTGCCGCCGTCATTTTTCTTACCTGTCGATTTTTCCCCTCTTTGAGAGTAATGGCTATCCAGGAATCAGGTACATTTTTTCTAAACCGAATGGGCGGATCTCGTTCTGGTAATAAGCGCGCCACATCCTTAAGTCGTTCGGCCTTTGCTTTAAGGGTTTTGTGTATTTTTTTATTTACTGAAATTTCTACTCCCGACTCGAGATCTTTCAAGGCTTGATCCGTTATTTCCCCTTCTACCTGAACCCAATAGGTTCGTTCATGGGAATAATTCGGATCAAGTAATAAATGGTTTAACCGGGTGTCATTGGTCAGTAGCAATAAACCTTCGCTGTCCTTGTCCAGCCTACCGACAGGGTAAACATCGGATGGGAAATCACTAAGCATGCCCAGCGTATTTCCTTCTCCGCTAAATTGACTCAAAACACCAAAAGGCTTATAAACAATGTAATAACTAAGTGCCATAATTTCTTTTACCGCAACAATTGGAATAGTTCGTTTAATTGAGGGGTAAGAATGATTTCAGTCCTCCTGTTTTTTGCCCTTCCTTCAGCTGTTTCATTTGAGGTCTTTGGATAGTAGAAACTTCTTCCTGCCGCAGTCACCCGCTCGGGAACTACATCATAAGAGTTGGTTAAAATACGCACAATCGCAGTAGCTCTGGCAGTACTCAAGGCCCAATTGTCTTCAAATTTACCACGTATAGGAACATTGTCTGTATGTCCTTCGACTAATATTTGTATGTCAGGACTGTTATTGATCACGACAGCTAATTTACTGAGGGCCTCTTTGCCATCTTTATTAACAGTGGCACTCCCCGATGGAAACAATAACTTGTCCTGTAAAGAGACGTACAATTTACCATCCTGTTCATATACCTGCAACTCATCTGACCGGTATTGAACCAGCGCTTTGTCAATTGTGGTTTTCAAGCTTTCCATCACCGCTTTTTGCTCATCCAGTAGACTTTGTAATAGATCTAACCTTTCCTGCTGCTCCACCATGCGCTGGTCTTTTGCAGAAAGCTCTTGTTGAACAGAGGAAGAGGTAGCAATGGCCCTGTCAAGCTTGGCATCAAGGGCAGCGTTTTTGCTTTTATAGGTAGCTATTTCCTCTTGCAGCTTTTCGGCCTTTGCCTTAAAGTCCTCAAGACTGTTATTGGTACTGTCCAGGTTATTTTCAGTCTCCCTCAATGAACGCATCATTTCTGCATTCCTTATATTTACTTCGTTGTATTTCTTTTGGGGTACGCATGAATACCATAAAGGAATCAATAGTACGATACTTCGAAAAATTATCTTGTTCCACATAATTGTCTAGTTTTAAGAAACCTGTAACGAAAAACATACCAATTTAAGGGCTTCTGCTGAAAACATCGCTTTTTCGACCAAATAGTTCAAGAAATCCTGCTCCAATTCATTTCATTCTTTTTCAACCGCGACAACTGATCTGCTATTGGCTTATTTTCCTGACTGTTAAGATGAGGGTCTTTTTCCAAAATGGATTGGGCAGACGCCCGGGCCTGAACCAGAATCTCACTGTCTCTACCAATATCTGCAATTTTTAAATCCGTAATGCCTGATTGTTGAGTGCCAGCTAAATCACCAGGTCCCCTTAGCTTTAGGTCTACATCTGCGATCTCAAATCCATCATTGGTTCTCACCATGGTATCAAGGCGTACCCTACTGTCTTTGCTCAATTCGTATTTGCTCATTAATACACAGTAGGATTGGTCCGAACCCCTTCCTACGCGTCCTCTCAACTGGTGTAACTGTGAGAGGCCAAATCTTTCTGCGTTCTCTATTACCATAACAGAGGCATTCGGGACATTTACTCCAACTTCTATGACAGTGGTTGCAACCATGATTTTCGTCTCATTTTTTACAAACCTATTCATCTCAAAATCCTTGTCAACGGGTTTCATGTTGCCATGAAGTATACCTATAGGTAGATTTGGGAATGCCCGACAAATGCTTTCATGGCCATCCATTAAACTTTTGAGGTCCATTTTTTCAGAATCTTCAATCAAGGGGTAGACAATATAGACCTGACGGCCCTTTTCAATTTCTTTTTTCAAAAAGCCAAAGACCTTAAGCCTGTCCTTGTCATACCTGTGCACTGTTTGGATGGGTTTTCTTCCTGCAGGCATTTCATCAATTACAGAAATATCCAGATCGCCATATACCGTCATGGCAAGGGTTCTAGGGATTGGTGTGGCGGTCATCACGAGCACATGTGGGTAAAAGTCAGTGTTCTTTCCCCATAACTTGGCTCTTTGGGCTACTCCAAATCGATGTTGTTCATCGATGATAGCCAGGCCTAACTGTTTGAATACCACCACATCTTCTAAGAGGGCATGGGTTCCTACCAGTAAATTGAGTTCTCCTGATTTTAATGCTTCATGAATAATCGCACGATTTTTTTTGCTTGTAGAGCCTGTCAGTAGAGCAATCTTTAGCCCCATTTTTTCGGAAAAATCTTTTAATCCTTCGTAATGCTGTGTGGCCAGGATTTCGGTTGGAGCCATTAGGCAGGTTTGAAAACCTGAATCCACCGCTACCAAAAGACAAATAAATGCAACTATGGTTTTGCCCGAACCAACATCTCCCTGAACCAATCGATTCATTTGTAAGCCAGATTTCAGGTTGTTGTATATTTCTCTAATGACTCTTTTTTGGGCATTTGTAAGGTCAAAAGGCAAAAATTCCTTGTAAAACTTTGTTAATAGTCCTGTTTTGTCCAAAACTTTTCCCCTGAATGTTTCGGTTCTGGTCAGGTTCATTTTTAGCAGCCGCAATTGTAAGAAAAAGAATTCTTCAAACTTTAGGCGATAGAGGGCTTTTTTTAATGCCTGATGGCCGGAAGGAAAGTGAATTTCTTTTAGGGCTATAGGTTTGGGCTCTAAGCTCAGCGATTGGCAAAGAGAAAAGGGCAGGGTTTCGGGTACCTTTGGAAGTACCAGAGGGAGCAAGGTCTCTAATATTTTGGACAAACCTTTGCTGTCAAGGTACCTGCTTCGCAATTTTTCAGTGGTTGGATAGACCGGCTGAAAGTTAACTTCCTTTTCCTGCTTATTGGTGAGGGGTTCAAGTTCAGGATGGGCAATGCTTATTTTTCTTCCAAACTGCTGTGGTTTTCCGAAAACGATCATTGGGGCACCTTTTACCAGTCTTTTGCTTACCCATTGTATGCCTTTGAACCAAGTCAATTCTATTGCGCCTGTTTCATCCCGAAACTGAGCTACCAGACGCTTTTTTCTGCCATCACCGATAGTCTCCATGGAGTAGATCGATCCGATCAACTGCACCTGTTGCATGTCTGATCGGATGTCGCTAATCTTATAAAATTTTGTCCTGTCCTCATACCTGAAAGGATAGTGCTGTAGCATTTCACCGAAGGTAAAAATATCCAACTCCTTATTGATCAAAGCTGCTTTTTGAGGGCCTACTCCTTTCAGGTATTCAATTTTAGTATCAAAGAATCCAGACAAGTCTTACTATTTAATGCTTCACAGAAATTTTCTCTTTAGATTCGTTTCAAGCGTTTTGATCTCCTCTCTTTTTTCCATAAAAGCCGTCAACAATTCTGCTTGATTTTTTGATCGGTGAAGATTTTGTTCCACGTAATCTACTTGATAATAAGTGTTTCCCTGGAGGTGGTCCGTTAGAAAGCGAAGGCCCATGATAAGTGTCATCATTTCAGCGCCAAATGACAGAGAGTTTAACTCTTCCTCAGTAACATGCCCCGCAAGGACGGTATAAAAACCTTCAAGAAGTCCTTCATATTTGACCATGTCGATCTTTATTTTTCCCCAGTCTAAAGAAGATTCATCTCTGGTACAGGCCACTGTGCGGGCAAGGTCTCCAAAATCATAGAACACGAAACCGGCCATAATGGTATCCAGATCTATTACTGCATTGACTTTCTTCAAGTCTTCACTAAAGATCAGGTTGTTTATCTTGGTGTCATTATGGGTTGCCCTGAGTGGTAACTTATTACGGTAAATCCCATATTGTTCGAGTAAATCCTTGCGCGTTTCATAATAGGCAATCATCTCTCTGGTTTCCTCATCTATTTCAATGGCTGGGGCTTTTAATGCGGCATCAAATTGACTATAGCGCCATCCGAGGTGATGGAAATCCTGAATGGTATCCTGAAGTTTGTTGGAATCTGTAGGTAAAAAGACCAGTACAAAATGAGCAAAGGCTTCCGCTGCTTTGCTTGCCTGCTCTTTATAGTCAATATCATCTCTGGTTACACCATTGACGAAGGGAAAAAGCCTGTATAGGCCTCCATCCAATTCTGTAAATAGGCCCCCATCAATGTTGGGAATAGGGAGGGGCAATACAAAAGGAATGTTGGCAGGGTCAAAATTATCAAGTAGGTAGCCCAGGTTATTTGAAATCCGTTCTGGGTATTTAAAAACGGTATCATTAAATTCCTGTAATATAAAGGACTGGGTGCTGCTTTCCACCTTGTACGTTTTATGGATATGTCCCGAGCCAAACCTATTGGCAATCAGGTTGTCTGCATCTAACTTATAGGCAGCTTTGAGCGCATCCAATATTGTATCTTTCATAGTAATAATTCGAAGTTCTTAGAAGCTAAAGAGATTTAAGTTGGCCCTTTGGCATTTCCAAAGGGTAAATTTACAATACTTTTAAATTATATATTATTGAAAGGGTTTATATTTACCTTTGTAGTCTTTTGAAACACTTTAAAAGGGTAAATACTTCCCGTTCCACAAATATTTAAAGGAATTAATTAAAATAATTGAAAAAGTTTTATTTATTTAGAAAAATTTTCTTCTTACTCGAAGGTTGAAAAGTTAGTTTATAGCCATTATTCGAAAAAATTAAAATATAAATACTTCATCATGAATATTTCAATCCTTGATTGGGCAATAATCATTGCATTTTTTATTATTTCCATGCTAATAGGGGTATACGCCTCTAAAACAGCGGGTAAAAACGCTAAAGAATTCTTCCTTTCCGGAAGGAATATGCCATGGTGGTTATTAGGTGTTAGTATGGTGGCTACTACCTTTTCAGCAGATACACCCAATTTGGTAACCGATATTGTTAGAAAAAATGGTGTTTCAGGTAACTGGGTTTGGTGGGCTTTCCTATTGACAGGGATGTTGACAGTCTTTGTTTACGCAAAACTTTGGAGAAGATCTGAAGTCACTACTGACTTAGAATTTTATGAACTTAGGTATGGAGGTAAAGCCGCTGCTTTTTTAAGAGCATTTAGGGCTTTGTATCTGGGTGTCTTTTTCAATGTGGTGATCATGGCAACGGTTTCCCTTGCTGCGATTAAGATCTTTGGCGTGATGCTAGGGCTTAGTTCGATTGAAACGCTTTTGATTGTCTCTGTGGTTACTGTGTTTTATAGTTCTTTGGGAGGTTTAAAAGGTGTTTTGCTTACTGACTTTTTTCAGTTTTTCATCGCCATGGCTGGTGCCTTCGGTGCAGCCATTTATATTGTTACCTTGCCTGAAATTGGAAGTCTTGATGCATTGTTGACACATCCAAATGTAGTGGGTAAACTAAATATCATTCCAGACTTTAGTGATTGGAACGTATTGATACCTTTATTTATAATGCCTTTGGCCATACAGTGGTGGGCTACATGGTACCCAGGTGCAGAGCCAGGTGGTGGAGGTTATATCGCTCAACGAATGTTATCAGCCAAAGATGAGAAAAATGCGATTGGTGCAACATTGTTGTTTAACATCACCCATTATGCCATTCGACCTTGGCCTTGGATTATTATTGCTTTGTCTTCCCTCATTCTTTTCCCTCAGTTGAGTGATATGCAGGCGGCTTTTCCTCATATTGAAGAGAGCAAGCTTGGAGATGATTTAGCTTACTCTGCAATGCTTACCTTCCTTCCTAAGGGGCTTATTGGGATTGTGTTAGCATCGTTGATCGCCGCAGTAATGTCTACCTTGTCAACACACCTTAACTGGGGTTCCTCTTATGTAGTTAACGATTTTTACGCTAGATTTATTAAGCCAGAGGCTTCTGACAAAGAACTTGTTGCTGTTGGTAGAATTTCTACCGTTGGGCTTATGTTGCTTGCCGCATTATTGGCCACAGTGCTTTCCAATGCCCTTGAAGCTTTCAATATCCTGTTACAGATTGGTGCAGGTACAGGTTTGATATTTATCTTACGTTGGTTTTGGTGGAGAATAAATGCTTATACTGAAATCTCTGCAATGATCGTTTCCTTTATAGTGGCGATTTATTTTGAGTCAATTCACAACAAATTAGGCTTTTGGCCTATACCGGAAGACATGGGTTACCTGAAATTACTTTTGGGTGTATCTATAACAACGATTACTTGGGTGTCTGTAACCTTATTGACCAAACCAGAGGATGATGAAGTACTAGTGGCTTTCTATAAAAAAGTAAGGCCAGCATCTTATGGTTGGAAAAAATTATTGATCAAACACCCTGAGGTAAAAGAAGAAGTTGGTCAACTGCCTATGGAAATAGGATTGATGCTGATAGCTTCAATTATGGTCTTCTCGGCTTTATTTGGTGTAGGGTTCTGGATTTATGGCGAAACAATACCTGCTATCATTGCTACAGCTATTACAATTGCTGGTGGTGTGCTAGTTTATAAAGGTTGGAAAAAAATGAGGTAATCCTAAAGGGATTGCTTTTTACAGATTATGACCAGAAATAAAGGGTGTTTCCACTTATTAATAGTTGGAACACCCTTATAGCAGTTGAATATTTAAGTCATTCCAAAAGAAAACTTATGGCTAATAAAACGGCTGAAATATTAAAAGACAATAACCTAAGAGTAACCAGTTGCAGGAGAGATGTGCTTTCAACTTTTCTTAACAGGAAAATAGCCTTGTCTCATGCTGACCTTGAAGATGCATTAAAGGATAATTTTGATAGGGTAACTATTTATAGAACGCTGAAAACGTTTTTGGAGAATGACCTTGTTCATAAAGTGCTGGACGATACTGGGGCTGCCAAATATGCACTGTGCAACCATAGTTCAGATGTCCCTCACCATGATCACGAGCATGTACATTTCAAATGTGAGAAGTGTGGGAATACAAGTTGTTTGGATGAAATTTCCCTCCCAAAGGTATCACTACCGAAAGGCTATGAGCTAAGGGAAATGAATTTATTGATTCAGGGAATTTGCAACAAGTGCAAATAAAAATTAAAAGGCTATTGGTTTCTTTTCCTTCTCATCTGAAGGCCAAACGATACCTGGTGGTAAATCTATAACAGGTGGTGTATTGTCTTCTACTCCGCCATCACCATCTTCATCATTGTTTTTCCGGTTTCGTTTGATTTTAGACCTAGTAAGTGTGGCCACAAAGTATATCAATACCACGTAGGCTACACCACATAAAATCAAATCTATCACCAGGCTATTCATCATATCGAATGTTTAACCAATAAGTTACAATAATAATTTGAATAAATCAACTCGTTGGTCTGAGGTTTAATCTGTTATATTGGATTCTTAGTTGAATTAAAGTGGCTAAGAAGCGGTTTTTCTTCATAACAATTTGACAAGCTGAATACTTGATTAAAGGCTCCGTAATAGGGGAGTTATATTGCTGGTGGAGGAAGATGAAGATTGATTTCACCTTTATTTATAAAAAGGGTAGTATTTCACATGGATTTGAAACCATAATGGATGTATTCAAGTGGTTTTAGGTTGGATTGAAAGGGCTTTAGTAAGTTTTTGGTATTATCTTCTTTGGCACAAAATGGAGGAAAATTGTCTTGGAGACATCTGATAGGGCTTTATGGGCAGCAAAAATTATAAAAAAATAGAAAGGGATAGGCAATAAACTTGCTATCTAATGGATAAGGTAAGATATTTGCGCAGCAAAATGAATAATTGATAATGATCGTAAAAACAAAAAAATATAAACTGGAAACAGGTACCTATATCAAACAGGGATTAAAAAACATATTAAAACAACAGTGGTGGGTGGTATTGATCGCTATAGCCATTGCTTGTGGTTATTTTTGGATACCCTCATGGTGGTGGATTAGCATGGCCTTATTGGCCTACACCTTGTATTGGCTTTTTTGGGTAATACAGTTTGCAGGTGTAACCCAGATGGAGCAGAATAAGGTAATGTTTGAGCGGCTTTCTTATGAAATTGACAGTCGTCAGGTACTTATGAAAATCAATAGCAAACAGGGAATGCCTATTAAATGGGAAATGATAAAAGAGGCTCAGGTAAAAGATGATGCCTATATCCTTGTTTTGTCTAAGGCTCAGTTTATCCACCTTCCTTTTAGAATTTTCAACACGCAAAACGAAGTAAAATTTGTTGAGACGATATTGAAACGCAAAGGGTTTTTAGCATAAGACTTCTACAAAATCACTGATAATAAAAAGGGCAGATATTTAGAATATCTGCCCTTTTTTGTGCCTATTGATGTGTTTTCAGCTTAGCGGAAACTATCTGCTTCTCTGTAAGCTTGAATTACAGCTTCTTCACCTTGCTTGCCGGAACTGAAATTTCCATGTTCCATGCCACATACCCCTTTGAAACCTTTTTCGTAAATGTATTTAAAAACATTTTTGAAGTTGATTTCTCCGGTTCCTGGTTCTTTTCTTCCTGGATTGTCTCCAATTTGTATATAAGCAATCTCTTCCCAACACATTTCCATCAAAGTAATGAGGTGACCTTCATTTTTTTGTTGGTGGTAGATGTCATACAAGATCTTACAGCTAGGGCTATCAACTCCCTTACATACAAGGTAAGTTTGAGGGGAATACCTTAAGTATAGATTTGGATTGTCACTAAGAGGCTCCAATACCATTGTTAATCCATGTGGCTCAAGGATCTCTGCACCTTTACGAAGTGCTTCTATAACATTAGCCGTTTGGATATCAAGGGGTAAATCTCTCTGAAAATCGCCGGGAACTACAGTGGTCCACTTTGCATTTACACGTTTAGATGTTTCTACTGCCTTTTTACATCCTGCCAGGAAGATGTCCACATACTCCTGCTTTCCAGCAGCCAGGGTGTTGGCACCATTTCCTCCTTTGTCCAGAACGAAAACGCCCATGGTCATTCCTAGCTTTGCAAGGTGATTGCCAATCTTCTCCTGCATTTCAGGAGTTCTTTTCATCATCCCATTGTCTTCCAGACTTCTAAAACCTCTTTCGTGCATGTAAGTTATCTGGTCCAGGAGATCTTCTCCGGCTAGGTTTTTAAACATGCCAAAATGTGGCGCATAGTCTAGATTGAAAGTAGCATCTGCGTCAAAATTGTTTGCCTGAGCAGCCTTACTGGTACTAACACCGGCTATGCCAGCTGCAGCGGTTCCCAAGGATACGTTTTTAATAAATTTTCTTCTTTCCATCAGCTTACACTACTTTAGTTTGACCAGGAATTGCATAAGGGTAAAAACCATCTTCGTTTGGAAGAACTTTTGGCAAAGCATCCCAAGCCAATGTATCTGGTTTAAGGTTTACATTTGAGTTTATACCTTCTTCCCAAGTGACTGGTTTTCCGGAATAAGTTGCATAACGACCTAAAATAGAGGTCATGGTACTTTTAGCAGCATTCTCTGCATCAGCAAATTTGTACTCACCTTTTACAACCGCATCAAATAACATGTCATGCTCCACCTGATAAGGATTTGCATTGCCTGTTCCATCATGGTCATATAGGCTGTTTCCTTTAAGGTCAGTCAATTTACCAGTATGTCCGGCGTTCATGTAGGCTTTACCTTTTGTGCCTTGGAAGCTTTCATCTACCCTGTTGTGAGCACCTGGGAAATGTCGACATTCACTGTGAATTACTGTTCCATCCTCATAGGTGAACAAAATCACATGGTGGTCAAAGATCTCTCCATTCTCCTTGCCTCTTCTAACGGTTCTTCCACCTGTTCCTTCAGCTTTACTGGGTAACCATTCTTAACCCAGTTGGCAACATCCAGGTTGTGTACGTGCTGTTCTGTGATATGGTCACCACATAGCCAGTTGAAATAGTACCAGTTTCTCATTTGGTATTCCATCTCAGTTTGTCCTGGCTGACGTTCTCTTACCCATACACCACCGTCATTCCAAAATACCTGGCCACCTATAATATCACCAATTTCACCATTATGGATACGGTCTATGGTCTGTATATAATTGTCTTGATAGTGTCGTTGAAGGCCTACTACTACATTTAGTTTTTTGGCTTTAGCTATCTTTGCAGCTGCCAAAATTCTACGGATACCAATGGCATCTGTAGCTACAGGTTTTTCCATGAAAATCTGCTTTTCAAGGCGTACAGCTTCTTCAAAATGATCAGGTCTGAAACCAGGAGGAGTAGCGATAATCACCACGTCTGCATCTTTCATGGCATGTTTGTAGCCATCAAAACCCACAAATTTCTTCTCTTCAGGAACGACTACTTTATCTTTGCCATATTTTTTTAGGATACGCTCATGGCTTTGATCCAAACGATCTTTGAATGCATCGGCCATTGCTACCAACTTGATGTTTTGTCCGGTTTCAAAGGCCTGGAAGACTGCTCCAGTACCTCTACCACCACAACCAATGACAGCGATCTTAATGGCGTCATCACCTGCAGCATGGGCTCCAGGAAGTGTGAAAGGGCTTAACATGGCGCCGCCAGTTATTATTGCCGAAGTTTTAATGAAATTCCTTCTTTCGTTACTATTATTTTCTTTCATTATTCGTTGAGTTTATTTTAATAATCTTCCATCGGCTCGCTGCCGTAATATTTTTCTATGAATTCTGCACTTGGCGTGGTAAGTGGTCTTACGACTCTCATTCCTAAAAATGGTGCCTCAGGAAACCACCATTGGCTTTTAGGGATTTGTGGGTCTATTCTTTTCCATTCTGGTGTGCTGGCCGCACGTTTGCTACTGGTCATTTCTTCTGGACTGCTATCATAACTGCCTCCCCTGATTACTTTAGGATAAAGCTCTTCAGATAAGTGTAGTGGATTGTCTGTGGAGGCCCCTCTGCTTGCATAAGCACCTTCCTCATAATGATCCATTGTCCATTCATTTACATTGCCAAGGATATCATATAGCCCCCAAGGGTTTGATTTCTTTTGACCTATTTTCTGAGTAGTCCCTTCACTGTTTTCGGCATACCAGGCATATTCGCCTAGTTTAGATGGATCATCTCCGAAAAAATATTTCGTATTTGTTCCTGCCCTGGCGGCATATTCCCATTCAGCTTCTGTAGGCAATCTAAAAAAGACACCTGTTTTAAGGTACAACCACCTGCAAAATTGAATGGCGCCATATTGGGTCATTGCGATTGCTGGTTTGTGCTCTTTTCCCATTCCGAAGGTCATGTCCAGGTAAGGAATAGAAGGTCTTGTTAAGCCGTCTATTTTTGGGCTTAGAGGGCCTTCACTAGAGGAGGCTTCAAAAACTTTTGTCTAAAAATAATTCGTAAAGATCCCAAGTAACTTCATGGGATGCCATCCAAAACGGATCGACATTAACCTCGTGTATTGGCGCTTCATCTGAAGCACCATTGTCACTTCCCATTTTAAAGCTTCCTTCAGGTATGGGAACCATATCAAATGAGATACCTGTTCCAGGAATCTCTTGTGAATAGGGCTCAAAGGACTTATTAAAATGATAGGCACTTGCTACAAACAAGACGGATGAAACAGAACTCACAAATAAAGTTCTTTTTAATAATTTTAACATGGATTAGGCTTAGGTATTCTTTTAATTAACTATTAGTAATTTACTTCAATTTTTAATATAAAATAATTGAATGCTTAAATTACCTTAATTTTTTAAATATTGAAAGTTTCTATTAGTGGGACGGTAGCTTCATCTTTTTAACCCAGTTTGAAACATAGGTGAATGGAGTGTAAGGAGACGAAATTGAAGTGGTTATATCCCAATATGGCATGTTTTATGTCTATTTTGGGAGATAATAGGGGTCTTTCAGTGAAAAAAATCCTTTGTTGGTATTTAACTTAACCTTAAAAAAATTTGTGAGGCAGTGTGACAGATGGCTTTCAGGATTAAAATTATAGGAATAAACATGGCTTAGCATACCCGCCTAAACATTTTGACGACTTTCATTAACACTAAGAGATTATTGCGTGTAGAGTGTTGAATGGTGTGGCGTGTAATTCCTTATTTCTTTCTCAATCTCCCTGGCAATCTGGGCGTTGAAATGGACAGGATCTCGGAAGTTCTGTGGATCTATGATTAATTCTGAATCATAATTGAAATCAAATACGTCCCCAAGTGAACGCATATCACTATGAAATCTATCGGTATATTCCTTTAAGTCATATTCTTTGAGCACATCATGGTAATCTTGATGCAATGGGGGAATCCAAAATATTAACTTAATACCTTCATTTTTACAGTATTCAGCTATTTCGCTGAGCTGTTTCTGGTATTCATCTGGGTAGGTAATGTTTTGGTAAAACTTATCTGTTTCTTGAAGCTTCTTCTTCCAGTAGTATGCTTTAGCCTCTGGGTCTTCAACCTCTGGTTCTGGTTCTTTTTCTGGAGCGACCAATGATTCTGCTAATGCTACTGTCGCGTTGAAGGTATATTTATTAAAGGCGTAAGTAAAATAGTTTCCTTTTCTGGAAAGTGTTTCTTCCACCCAGAAACGCCTGTTAAATTTATTGTATAGATTAAGGTTGATTCCTATCAGGACGGTGTCTGGCTTTACTATTTCTGTTGCCCACCAAAAAGACTGTATCATTTCTTTTAAGCTTGCTCCGCCATAGGCTAGATTGGCCCATTGATCTTGATCCATGGCGTCGTAAAGTCCATTGCTTCTGGAATCTCCAATGACCCAATTTTTTTTGGGTCATTTTCAAATGCAATAATTTTGTACAGATGGGGTTCAATGTCCTGGGCGATCGTCTTTCTCTTTTCTTCACTGGTTATACTAAAACCGTTTAAATAGTTGAAAGGATCTATAAATGCTATAATTAGGCTGTATACAACAAAAGGAATTACAAAATACAGACTATTCCCTATGAATCTTCTCATGACACTTAAAATTGAAAATAGATGAACTCTTGTTGAACGCCATTCATAATGAAACAGAAGATGATTATAGCATAGTAAAATGACCACCTAACTGCTTTCGGGGTTCTAAGAGGGTTTAGTTCCAAACCATGACTTTTCTCTCTTTGTAACCACTCAACAATAATGAAGCCGATTAGTAAAAAGAACAGGTAAATCAAATGGTTGCCTGTATTCATGCTCCAGAAATCCTGTATTGGAAGTACGAAGAATTTTAGTGAAAAGATGATAGAAATATAATCAAAGGCCATGGCCAAGCTGTCTGCTCTGAAAAATATCCAGGCAAATACAGTAAGAAGGAAAGTAGTGCCCATTTGAAAGGCTTCTTTAAGGCTTGGCAGGTATTTTCCAGCCGCAACTGTGTCGGTTGTGTGTTTTCTGTTCTTCTTTGTTAACAACAGGGGCAAGTAAAAAACCGCATTTAATGCTCCCCAAAATATAAAAGTCCAATTGGCTCCATGCCAAAATCCACTTACAATAAAAATTATAAATATGTTTCTTATCGCATGCCCTCCTTTACTTCCGCCCAATGGTATGTATAAGTAATCCCTAAACCAGGTAGAAAGAGAAATATGCCATCTCCTCCAAAACTCGGCAATGTCTCTTGAAAAATAGGGGAATGCAAAGTTTCGTTTTAAGTCAAAGCCAAATAATCTTGAAGCTCCTATGGCAATGTCTGAATAGCCTGAGAAATCACCGTATATCTGAAAGGCAAACAATACCCCTCCAAGTAATAATGTAAAACCTGAAAAGGACTGGTAATCATTGAAGATGTCATTTACGTAGATGGCGCAATTGTCTGCTATTACGATTTTTTTAAATAAGCCCCATAGCATTTGACGTAAGCCGTCACTGGCTTTGGTATAGCTGAATTCTCTTTTTTTGAAAAATTGTGGCAATAGGTTTGTTGCCCTTTCTATAGGTCCCGCCACTAGCTGTGGGAAGAAACTTACATAAGCGAAAAATGCAATAGGTTCTGAGACTGGCGCTAATTTTTTACGGTAAACATCAATGGTGTAACTCATTGTCTGGAAGGTGTAAAAACTAATCCCTACAGGCAATATTATGTTTAACCTTGCAGGATCCATAGAATTCCCAAACAATGTGAAGGCATCTGCAAAGCTCTCCGCAAAGAAATTGTAATATTTAAAAAAGCCTAAAAACCCAATATTTACGCATAAACTAATAAATAGTAGCCATTTTCGATGTGACTTATTCTCCCGCTTTCCCAGCTGTAAACCTATAATAAAATCAACAAGTGAGCTGAAAAATATTAAGGATAGAAATCGATAATCCCACCAGCCATAAAAAACATAACTGGCAATCAAAATCCAGAAATTTTGAATCTTTATATTTTTATTAAAGACGAACCAATAAATTAAAAATACAAGAGGAAGGAAAATCAGGAATTCAATGGAATTGAATAACATGAAACGAGATGTAATTAGGTAGGTTTACAATGCTTAATTTAGCCTGATAGGTACTAAATTTCAATCCATAACTAAAATGGATTATGGTACAAAACTATATATAAAATTCATTTATTTTACATCTTTAAGGGAAAAAATTCATTTATTCATATAATTGATTGCATTTTATCCCTTCTTTAACTCTAAAAGATATTTTCCCGTGTAATTATTTGGCTCGTTCATTAAATTTTCTGGAACTCCTTCAAAAACCACATAGCCACCTTTCTCGCCTCCTTCTGGTCCTAAGTCGATTACCCAGTCCGCAGCCATGATTACTTCAGTGTTGTGTTCAATGATAATTACAGTATGTCCCTGATCTATCAGCGAGTTGATAGAGAAGAGCAATTTCTTTATATCATGAAAGTGTAAACCAGTGGTTGGCTCATCGAAAATGAACAATATTTTCTCCTGTTTTTTGGAATCATTTTTCCCTAAAAAGGAAGCTAATTTTACCCTCTGCGCCTCACCACCACTTAGGGTATTCGACGATTGGCCAAGACCAATATAACCAAGACCTACTTCCTGGAGTGGTCTTAACTTCTGGATAATTGCCTGTTTTTCACTAAAAAAGTCCATCGCTTCATCAATGGTTAGGTCTAAAACCTCCGAAATGTCTTTTCCATTGTATTTGGCATCTAAGATCTCATTTTTAAAACGCTTTCCTTTGCATGATTCGCAGGTAAGGTAGATGTCGGCCATAAACTGCATCTCGATCTTTTGTGTGCCCTCTCCCTGACAAGCTTCACACCTGCCGCCATCTACATTGAAACTGAAGAAAGCTGGTTTGTAGCCCCTCTGCTTAGAGATTGGAAGTTCTGAATAGAGTGCTCGAATGCCGTCATAAGCCTTGACATAGGTTACAGGGTTGGACCTGGAGGATTTGCCTATCGGATTTTGATCCACAAATTCTACCCTGTTAATGTTCCTATAATGTCCTTCAATTTTGTCAAACCGTCCTGATTCTTCATTTACGGTTCCAAGTATTTTTCCGATTGCGGGGTACAATACTTTTTTGACCAAGGTAGATTTCCCTGAACCACTAACGCCCGTAACAACTGTTAATATCTCTAAAGGTATCTTAACGGTTAAATTTTTAAGGTTATTTTCTGATGCGCCTTTAATTAAGATGTATTCAGACCATTCTCGGTTGTGGATTTTGGCGCTTATGGACTCTTCACCACTTAGGTATCTTGAAGTATGGGTGTTCCCTGCGGCCATTAATTCTTTCAGCGTACCTTGAAAAACAAGTTCTCCGCCATGAACTCCTGCGTCTGGTCCGATATCGATTACCTGGTCAGCCGTAAGGATGATTTTCTCCTCATGCTCCACTACGATCACAGTATTGCCTAAATCCCGTAGTGCCTTTAATACAGTGATTAAACGCTCTGTGTCTCTCGGATGTAATCCTATACTAGGTTCATCCAGTATGTACATAGATCCTACCAATGCGCTGCCCAATGAAGTAGCCAGTTTTATACGTTGAAACTCTCCACCTGACAAAGAAGAGGTTAACCTGTTAAGGGTTAAATATCCAAGTCCTACCTGATCGAGGTACTCAAGACGGTTAATGATTTCTTGTAGCAACCTTTTGGATACATTTCTCTCGGTCTCCGTAAGTTCTAAGGTTTCAAAGAAGGGAAGTGCCTTGTCTATTGGCAGTAACACCATATCCGTAATGGATTTATTCGCTATTTTAACATAAGAAGCGTCTTTTCTTATCCTTGTTCCCTTACAGTCCGGGCATGCAGTTCGTCCTCTAAACCTGGAGAGCATTACCCGATACTGGATTTTATGTAGCTTGCTTTCGAGGAAAGCAAAAAAATCGTTTATGCCTTTAAAATACTTATTGCCTGTCCAAAGGATCGCCTTGTCTTTTTCATCAAGGTCTTCGTAAGGTCTATGAATGGGAAAATCGAATTTTATTCCATCCTTTAAAAGTGGTTCTAACCATTTTCTACTCGTTTCTCCACGCCACGGTGCAATGGCTCCTTCAAAAATGGATATGGTCTTGTCAGGAATCACTAAATCTGGGTCTATTCCCAGAACGGAGCCAAAGCCTTCACAAGTTCTGCAAGCGCCATATGGATTGTTAAAACTAAAAAATTCACGGTGGGCAATTCGAAATGAATGCCATCCAGCTCAAATTTATCACTAAAGGTTCTTACTGCTTTGTCGGGAACAACGATTTTGCACTCACCCAAGCCTTCAAAGAAAGCAGTCTGAATACTGTCTGCAATTCTAAATTGATTGCCTTCGTCTTCTTTCATTACCGATACCCTATCAATAAGGATCTCAAAACTGCCTTTCGGTAATTTTTCTACTTCTAACAGGTCTTCTACAAAGGATACCTCACCATCTACCAGCACGCGGGTAAAGCCTTTTTGCAACAAGACTTCCAATTCCTTTTCTCTTGCCCTCTCAGCACTGAAATGCAGTGGGCAACTTATCATGACCTTATCACCTTCCTCGAAGTCATGGATATAAGCCACTACGTCGGTTACGGTATGGTGCTTTACTTCTTCCCCACTTATGGGGGAGATGGTCCTGCCTATCCTGCTAAATAAAAGCTTAAGGTAATCGTAAATCTCAGTAGTAGTACCTACCGTGGATCGAGGGTTTTTAGTGTTAACGCCTTGCTGGATAGCGATGGCTGGTGATACCCCTTTAATGTATTCTACCTCGGGCTTCTCCATTCGGCCTAAAAATTGTCTGGCATAGGAGCTTAAGCTTTCCACATACATCCGCTGTCCTTCTGCAAAAAGAGTGTCGAAAGCCAGGGAAGATTTTCCCGAACCTGATAAGCCTGTAATGATGATCAGCTTATTCCTGGGAATGGCTATGCTTAGACTTTTAAGATTATTGACCCGAGCATTCTTTATTATAATAAAAGACTTTGGATCCAGGTCTTCGAGAGATGTGCTTTTTTTGACAGTAGTACTACCCATAACATGCAAAGATACCAACCCAAACCTATAAATGATAAAATGTTATTGAAAAAAAAAGACCGACAGTCATATAGTTGACTGTCGGTCCTGTAAATCGCTTTCTGCTATTTATCTTTTAAAGCTCTTGCGAGCAAATAATGGCGCATTTGGCCATTTTATCTTTTCATTATTTTATAAGTTTTTTTCGATTTAGTAGTTTGAATAGTTACCAAATAATGGTTGCTAGGAAATTGACGCATATCAATTTGGTATCTTTTGTCGCCAACTTTCTCGACTAAAGGTTGAGCCCTCACTCTTTGATCCTGACTCGTAAGTTCTACACCCAAAATGCCATCTTCTGAATCTACAAAGAGTAAGTCCATGGTTGGGTTTGGAAAAGGAATCAACTTATCGGTGATTGAGTTGTTCTCAACCCTAATTACATCAGAATAGGTGAAAGTGTCGTCCAGGTCAACTTGTTTTATCCTGTAAAAAGTATAAGTGTTTTCAAAAGAATCATCAGTATACTGATATTGAACTTCATAGTCACTATTTCCCTGGGCTTCAATTTCTTCACCAAATTCTTTCCAGTTGAATCCATCATTGGATCTTTCTAAGACGAAATGGCTGGTATTTTTTTCTTGTAAAGTGCTCCATTTAAGGCAATTGTTGTCCGCACATGACTGTCCAAGAAAATCGCCCCATTCCAGAGGAAGTACTAACAATGACTCATCGTAACCAAAAATAATCGATTGGTCACCACCTAATTCATAATAATCTAAAATCAATTCTAAAACGCCTTCCTCTGTAATTTCCAACCGGTAAGTATCGGCAGTTGCTTTTTTACCGCCTGCCTTTGCCCATTCGTTTATCACAGTGGTACCATTGATTGATAATCTGTAGCCATCATCTCCATTGACGTTAAAGTCATAGGTGCCTGGCTGAACGTCCAATCGCATTCTATATTGCACTGTGAAGTTTGACATTTGGGAATTACATCCAACACCAGCAGGGAAGTTTTGTGTAAATACAGAATCTTGAAAAACTCTTCCTGAGTAATTGGAGGTAGCAAAATTTCTAGGTGCATCATAAGTATGACCTATCCACTTATTGATACCAAATTCAGTACGGTCCAAATCGGCAATTGGATTCATGATTACTTCCAATACATTGGTAAAAACATCAACATCTGTAGTTGTCAAATCATCTTCTATAATCGTATTGGTTGCACCTCTTCTATAGAACCTTGCACCTGTCCAGCTCTCGTCATTATAAGCTGGGATTTTATAGTCTTTATCCGTCGCGCCTGGGATGGTAGTCCAAACAGTTGATTCGTCATTGGTAGTGGCATACTGCCAAAAGTATTCGGTTACTTCACCGTCAGCGAATACGGCAGGTCCTTTTGAACTGATGATGGTGGGGTCAGGATTGATTCCACAAAATGCAACTGATCCTGAGGCATCAGCTCCCATTTTTATCTCGCCAGGTCCGAAATACAATTCAATTTCAAAAGCAAATCTATTGGCACCGTCTTTTTCATAATAGTTCAATTGCATGAACCATTCCTGAGCGGCTTCCATTTCTATATAGTAATTCCTGATATTGTTCTCATATACGAAGTTATCGACACCGTCATACAATAAGGTATCCGAATCATTCTTAACCCAGTTTTTATGAATCAGATTATCTCCATTGACATCTTGTGCAATACTTCCGTTTTCATTACCATAGTCTGAAAACATTTTAAAATAAGAACCATCATCACTGCCGATTTGGATACGAAAAATTCCATTTTCTGTAGGAACATACCTGCCACGCATATGAACACCGAACTGGTTAAATTGGGTATCACATCCACCTGTAGTTGTAGGACTAATGCCAGTTTGAAAAAACAGGCTGTCTGATAGATAACCATTGCCAGGATTTGGATCACTAAAACGAGTGTCAAAATTCACCCCTGAAACAGGTAGAAAATTAGCTCCATCTCTTAATAGCATTCCCTTGTATTGGCCTCCTACACCTCCATAGGTTTTTTTAAATTCTGATGGCTCGTTATGGCCCGCATTTGCACCATTTGGATTGTAGTCTGCTGTCAATTGATACACATAGGCATTCCAAACATTGGTTGGATAACCATATTCCCAGCCATCTCCCCATGGGCTTGTAAGGGTTACAGGCTCAGTATTGCTACATGCCAATTGACCAAAACTTTGTACTGAAATAGATAAAAATAATACGGTGGATAAAACTACGCTGTTAAAATAGTTTCTGTCCTGGTTTACTCCTCTCAAAATCCCCTTCATTTCTAAAAATATTTAATGATGATAGACTTTTAATCTGCTGTTAAAATACAAATTTATGCATTTGAGATTAAAAGACAAGGGAATCAGGCATTTATTTTTGATAAAATGCTAAAAAAGATATTTAAAATTCATTTATCTGTGTTTATTTCTGTGGTCTAAGTACGGTTTTAGCATCATAAACTGTTTGAATTTCGCGTAATAAGTGATGTCGTGAATGCTTTGAACTTCATCAAAAATGGCCTTGGCTTTGTTTAAATCCCCTTTTCGATAAGCATCCAAAGCATAAGGCAATGAAGCATAGGCTCTTTGTACCTTCAAATCTTCTTCTACCTGTAATTCCCCTTGACGTTGTAAACTAAAATTCAAACTGTCCTGACTTACCAAGACACTTTGCATGCCGATGGCTTTTTTTAACACCAATCCCGCCAGATCTGTACACCGGCTAAGGGCTACATAGACTTGTCCTGCTTCAAATGACCTGTCAATTTCCACTATGCATTTCTCAAAGGTAAGTCCCTGACTTTTATGTACCGTGATGGCCCAGGCAAGCTTCAGCGGAAACTGGGTAAACCTCCCAATAACCTTTGCATCTACTTGTTTCTCCTGTTCATTGTATTGGAAATCTACGTTTTCCCAAACCTCCCTTTCAACTTCGTAAAAGGTGCCATTATTCGCTTCCACCCGGATTTTATTTTCATGCATTTCTACTACTTTCCCAATCATTCCATTGTAGTATTTTTTTTCGGGATTGTTGCGCATGAAAATTACCTGTGCCCCGACTTTCAATGTGATGTCTAAAGGGTCAAATGGAGCCATACTAGTAGGGAAATCATCTTCAATATCGGCTTTGAATACCTTTTCCTCACTTTTTATAAGCTCTAATTTTTGCTTATTGATCTTATGAATATTGAAATTATGGGTTCCCAGTATAATATAGCCTTGGTCCAAGAGGTCAAAGTGGTAGTCGGCCGCTCGCTTGTTTAAAAAACTAATGTCTTCATAAGTATGCTTGCTCTCCCTTATTCTGTTTAATAGGTCTTTGAAGACGGTGTCCTTTTGCCGGTATATTTTTTGTAACTCAATATGAAAAGGCATTAATTCTTTAAAGCCATAAGAACTAAAGAAAAAGCGTGTCTCATATTTAGTGGCGAGTATGGACCAGTCTTTGTCTTTTACTATTGGAGGCAATTGAAAAGGGTCTCCAATCAGTATAAGCTGCACCCCACCAAAAGGCAGGTGCGGTTTTCTTCTAAATACGCGCAATATTTGGTCAATAATGTCCAGTATCTCCACACGAACCATGGAGATTTCATCAATAACTAGTAAGTCCAATTGACGAATCACAGTCAACCTGCTGCTGGTATATTTGAAGGTGTCAAAAATATTTTGCTTCGAACCACTCGCTTGAAGCCTGGGATCATCTGGTAGAAAAATCTGTCTTGGGTCAATTTTAAAAAAGCTATGGATGGTTTTGCCTTTTGCATTTATGGCGGCCACTCCTGTTGGTGCAACGACCACCATGTTCTTGGTAGGGTTAAATTTTCTCAGGGTATGTAGAAAAGTAGTTTTACCTGTTCCCGCCCTACCTGTCAGAAAAAGTGATTTGTTAGTATGCAGGGCAATTTCAAGGGCCTGGATAAAAGGCTCATTGGTCATGTCCAAGCCTTTGGCTTCAAATTCTTGACGGAAAAACGATTTTAAAAAAGACATGAAGTAAATTGTTTGTTAAATAGATGCTTAAAATTATTAATAATTTTATCGCTTTCGTATATATTGTAAATTATTGACAAAACTAAAATACTTGATAAGTATTAAATTAAACCTCAGTTGACAATGGATCTGGTATTAAATATTTTAAAAATAATATTAAGTATCATCAGTATTTTGGCTGTAATAGCATCAAAACTAAAGGTCAGTAATTGGTGGATTCGAGTATTCGATTTTCCTCGGATTCAATTGTTGTTAATGGCGACCTTGGCAATAGTTCTTTTTTTAATGCCTTTTTCTGAGTTTACTACCTTTAACCAAGTTTTTTTGGCAATGGTGGTTTTTTCCTGGTTTTATCAAGCCAGAAAAATTTTCCCCTACACCGTTGTTGCTGGAAAAGAAGTGAAACACGATAAGACCAGTAATCCGGATAATGAAATCGGCATTTTGGTAAGTAATGTGCTCACGCCAAACCGACATGTTGAAAAGTTAATCAATCTGGTAAACAAACACCAGCCTAACCTGGTGTTGACCTTGGAATCAGATAAGTGGTGGGAGGATGAAATGTCCGTTTTGGAAGAAGAATACAAGTACCAGGTTAAAATACCTTTAGATAACCTTTACGGTATGCACTTGTACTCCAATTTGGAATTGAAGGATACCAAAGTGCTTTTTTTAGTAGAAGACGATATTCCTTCCATTCACACCACGGTAATCCTTCCCTCAGGAAAACCCATACAAATTCATTGTATTCACCCCGAACCACCAAGCCCCACTGAAAGTGACACCTCTCTTCCTAGAGATGCTGAATTGCTGATTGTTGGCAAGAATGTGAAAGACGCAGACCTACCGACTTTGGTTTTTGGAGACCTGAATGATGTGGCCTGGTCAAGAACAACACGCCTTTTTCAAAAAATTAGCGGGCTTTTGGACCCCAGAAAAGGTAGGGGTTTTTTTAATACCTACAATGCAAAACACCTTCCCTTTCGATGGCCTTTGGATCATATCTTTCACTCGGAGGATTTTGTGCTCAGGAAAATAAGAAGACTTCCTTCCATATCTTCTGACCACTTTCCTATTTTTATTAAACTGAAGCTGAAGCCTAATAATGGACAGGAAGACAAAGAAGAGGCGTTAGACAAAGATGAAAAGGATTGGACAGAGGAAACGATAGGAAAAGCCAAACCAAATATTTTGACGATATAACCCGAGTACCAGGTTATGGAAAAAGTAGCCTTACGTACCTAACCGGATTCTAAGATATTGATAAGAACCGTTTTGAAGTTAACTTATCTCGAGATTTTGTCAGGGTTGTGCTCATTCTTTTTAATAGGGGCTGTCGCCCTTGGCTACAAAAAAAACACAGTCAAAATCTACAAGAAAAAGAATGGTAAGCTATAAATGGTAGCCCTCGCAGGTTTTTAAAACATGCGAAGGCTATGAGAGCTATGCTTCTCTATAGGGAATGTATTGCCTCAAATAATTCCGAGAGGTTAAAATGGCCATATTGACATCGGCTTCGGATTTTTCGTAGGCCTTGTCTTCTACTTCTATGCAGCAGGGGCCTCTGTAGCCCACATCGGTAAGCGCAGCAAAAAAGCGACCCCAGGGAACATCTCCTAAGCCAGGTATTTTAGGTGAATGGTATTCCAATGGATTCGCAAGGATGCCTACTTTGTTTAATTTGTCTTGGTAAACCTTTACATCCTTTAGGTGGATATGATGAAGGCGATCTTTGTAATCATAAATGGGTTGGACGGGATCCATCTGCATCCATACCAAATGGGAAGGATCATAATTTAACCCGAAGTTTTCATCTGGTATAATGGTAAACATCTTGTCCCAAATTGCCGGAGAAATGGCAAGGTTCTTTCCTCCAGGCCATTCATCGTCAGTAAAAAACATGGGGCAATTTTCAATGGCCACTTTAATGCCTTTAGAGGAGGCATGACGAATGATTTGAGGGAACCGTTCTTCAAAAAGCATTAAGTTATCCGACACATTCAAAGCAGGGTTCCTGCCAATGAAAGTATTGACCACCGGTATTCCCAATTTTTCTGCACCATCTATTACATCCATGATATGAGATAGTGCATTTTCTGCTACTTTTTCATCGGGATCCAAGGGGTTTGGGTAAAAGCCCAGTCCAGAAACATAAACCTTCTTTTCTTTCTGATAGTTTTTGATATGCTGGACCGTTTTTTCATCCAAATTGGCTACATCAATATGTGTTACCCCTGCATAGCGTCGTTCTGCTTTTCCTTTTGGCCAACACATGATTTCTACACAAGAAAATTGTTCTTTGGCGGCAAAATCAATTACTTCTTCAAAACTTTTTTCAGCCAAAATGGCACTTACAAAACCTAATTCAAGCATTTGTTTATTAATGGTTTATAATTTACATAATAATTCCGCGGCTTTGTCCAGGATGTCATCATCCTTTGCAAAGCAAAACCGCAGTAATTTATCATCTCTTTTTTCTTTATAAAAAACCGAAATGGGTACAGATGCCACCTTGATCTCTTTGGTCAGTCGAATGGCCAAATCGTAATCGTATTCATCGGTAATCCTTTCGTAAGAAGCAATTTGAAAAAAGCTTCCTTTCGAGGGTTTCAACGTAAACCTGGACCCACTCAAGGCATCATTGAAACGGTCTCTTTTCCGCTGATAGAAAGCAGACAATTGTTCATAATGCTCAGGTAGTCTCAAGAAGTCCGCCAAGGCATATTGCATAGGTGACACTGTACAGAAGGTGATGTACTGGTGTATTCGCTGGAATTCCTTGGTCAGGGCTGCTGGAGCCAGGCAATAGCCAATTTTCCATCCCGTAACATGGTAGGTCTTGCCTACCGAATTACATATAAAAGATTTCTCCTTTAATTCTGGGTGGCTCATCATGGAATGGTGAATTTCTCCATCAAACACAATGTGCTCGTAAACCTCATCGCTGATAATATAGATGTCTTTGTTGCGAACAATTTCAGCTAGACTGTCGAGATCTTCTTTGCTAAATACTGTTCCCACAGGATTGTGAGGCGAATTGACAATAACTGCCTTCGTTTTAGGAGATACCTTGTCCTTTACTTTTTGCCAATCGATTTTAAAATCCGGCGCATCCAGGGTTACAAATATTGGGATGCCACCATTAAGATCAATGGCAGGAACATAACTGTCATAGGCTGGTTCCAATACAATCACCTCATCTCCTGGGTAAACAACTGCGGTCACCGCACAAAATATAGCCTCCGTGGCTCCTGATGTAACGGTTACTTCTGTTTCTGGATCATAAGAAACCCCATAGACCCTGGCTGTTTTTTCAGCAATGCTTTCTCTGAAAACAGGTGCACCAGACATAGGTGCATATTGGTTATGACCATTTTTTAAATAATGGCAAACCAATTCACTAAGTTTCGGAGAGCAATCGAAACTTGGAAACCCTTGAGATAAATTATATGCGCCCTCATCTGTAGCCAATTTGGACATTACCGTAAATATGGTAGTGCCAACATAGGGCAACTTTGAGGGTAAATTTTTCCTTTTATCATAATTATTAAAAGTCCATCATAAAATATTTTGGACTGGAAATACAAAGTTTATTTAAAAGCAGCAACTCCGGCTCCAGCAATAATACCATCTTCTGGAGGGGCTGCTCCACTCACTCCAATGGCGCCTATGACCTGGTCTCCTGAAATTATTGGAAGTCCGCCTTCCATTGCCAATACTCCTGGCAGACTCAAGATATTTAATCTTCCTTCTGCTACCATGTCTTCAAATTCCTTGGTTGATCTTTTAAATTTTATTGCGGTTTCACTCTTTTCTAATGCGACATCAATGCTTCCGGTCTGGGTACCATCCATTCTTTTTAATAGCACTAAATCTCCGCCAGCGTCAACTATAGAGATAACAACAGTCCAATCGTTTGCCTTGGCTTTTGCTTCTGCAGCAACAGCTATCGTTTGGGCATCTTTTAATGACAACACTCTGGTGGTTTGTTGTGCGCTCGCAGAATAACTTACTACGGTGAATAACAGTATTAAAATTGATAATGTTAGCTTCTGCATCGTTGAGAAATTAGGTTCTAAAATGTTTAATCTTAAATATAATTAATAAACTGCAATTCTTAAATTTTTTATATTTGCCGATGGATCTAAAGCTGATTTAATTTATGAAAACCTACCAAAAAGAAATCAATTTACCCGCCTATAGAAGAGGTTTTCACCTCATAACCAGACATATTGTGGATAACTTCCAGGATTTGAGAAAAATTGAAAAAGGATGGCTGCAGGTGTGGATAAAGCATACTTCTGCTGGTTTAACGATCAATGAGAATGCAGATCCATCTGTAAGAGTGGACTTTGAAACCTTTACCAACTACCTTGTTCCTGAGGATTATCCTCATTTTGCCCATACGATGGAAGGGCCAGATGACATGCCTGCACACCTAAAATCAAGTATTTTTGGTGTTTCAGTACAAATTCCTGTTACTAGAGGGAAATTGAACTTTGGAACATGGCAAGGGATTTATCTTGGGGAATTTCGAAACCATGGGGGAGAGCGGAGCCTGGTACTTACTGTAATGGGAGAAGGGAAATAATAGATAAAAACACGCTGAAAACGGATTTTTATTACCTTATCCACAATTTTATCCACCAAAAGTTACCAACTGGTTAAAATTCAAGATCTTGGGTATTGCCAGAGTTCTTTCTGACTTTGAGATAAAATTAAAAGGAGCCAATCCTGTAATCTGTTTGGAGTTTGAAAGGTATTAGAGGGTCTGCCTTCAATGGCGATGACTTCACCGTCATGGGGGTTGATCCAATAGGCCGAAGTATCTTTCAAAATTGCCTTATTTAGGTTTAATTTTATTTTACTGCCCGTAGGCTGATAGACTAGGATACAGCTTTGGTCGGCCGTAGTCAAAGCCATTTTCTTTTGCGTGAGTGGCCAATTAATTCCTGAGAATATTTTTCCAGAAGTAAGCATTTGTTGCCATGGCAAACTCTCGAAAACCTGTCGTAATATTTTCATTTGCCTGGCTCCGGGGAGGTCAAGGGCTTCTTGCCAGGAAAGATGGGCACCAAATAAAGGGGTAGTATTAGCAGCATGCATTTGCCATACTTCATTGCAGCCATAAGTATATCCGGCAGCACCAGACAGCATACTCCAATATGCCGACAATCTAATGTCCGAAGCATCCAATCGTTGGAAATTCCACTTGTTCAATAAATTGGGTATGTTTTCATATCCTGGTTCACCATTGATAACCGGTCTCAGAGGTTGCCTCCTTCTGGCCTTGTTGACAACAGTGTATTCCCGAAAATTTTTCTGATGTCTGGACTGGAACATGTCCACTTGTAACCATGAGGATTTACCGAAAATATCACTTGCAATTACACCACCGTTGGGATGGTAAGTGAGGAGGCTATCCTTGTCAAATTCACGAATTCCTACAGCCATTTGTTCAATTATGGCTTCATCTTCTTTGTCTTGTGGAACCCTGTCTCCTCCAAGAACCCAGACGATATGCTGGTGCTTTGCATAACGTTTGGCCAAATCAGAACCAAAAACTTTGGCGTTTTCAGGTGTAAAAACTTCAGGGCCAGTGCCCCATTTTTTATTGAATTTATCTCCCCATGTAGGCAATAGGGCAAGGTACAAGCCCATTTCTTTGGCCAAGGCTATTACCTGATCCAGGTGGCTGAAATAAGCCTCATTTGGCTGGCAGGGGTCTAAATCTTTTAAGGGAAGATCACCATTGGCATTGGGTACCGTAAGGCCGTCCAATTCTGCCAATATTACCGTCTGAATAATGGTAAATCCCTTATCAACCCGATTTTGAAAATAGATTTGGGTTTCAGCTAAAGTTAACCTGTGGATAAGCTCCCAGGCTGTATCTCCTAACCAGAAGAAAGGATCACCATTCTGATAGGTCAGGTAGCGTCCATTTTCTCCAATCTTAAGGGCCGACAGATTTGTCTTCATTACAAATGTTGCATCCAATTAATGCAGCTATTAGGCCAATCTTTTTGAGAGCCTTCTTTGTTGAGAGAAAGTGAATATCCATGTTGACCTACAGGGTACAAGTGCATTTCTGCAGGAATGTTTTTGGCGACCAAACCTTCATAAAACATTAAGCTGTGTTTAACAGGTACTCCTTTGTCGTCCTGAGAATGAAAAAGAAAGGTAGGGGGTGAATCTGCTCTTATTTGTTCTTCATTGCTGAAATATTTAACCCATTTGGCTTCAGGCGTTTTTCCTATCAAGCTATTTCTAGAACCAATATGTGTGAATTCCTCGTTAAATGAGATTACTGGATAGCCTAAGATCATGAAATCAGGACGGCAGGATTGCTGCAAAATGGGGTCATCTGATCCTGGATTGCCTGAATCAAAGTGAGTTCCTAAAGTGGAAGCCAGGTGTCCTCCAGCTGAAAATCCCATAATACCAATCTTGTCTGGATCTATGTTCCATTCTTCAGCATTAAGTCTTACCATTCTGATGGCCTGTTGTCCGTCGGACATTGGTACCAGGTGAGGACTAGTTTGTGTTTCCGCAGAGGGCAACCTGTATTTCAAAACGATGCCAGCAATGCCATGGCTGTTTAGCCATTTGGCAATATCAGTACCTTCCCAATCATAAGCCAAAATACCATATCCACCACCAGGACAAATGATAACTGCTTGACCATTGGCAGCACTCTTGGAGGGTAAAAAGACTTCTATTTGAGGGGTTTGAACGTTACTAATACGGATAATCCCATCAACTTTTGCTACTTCTTTTACCTGAGTGATTTTTTTAAATGGTATTTCTCCCGGGTAAATGTCCATTACAAGTGGTTGATTTTGGGCATTTAAAGATCCCATTATAAAAACGAAACTAAAAACTAGAAAAAGCTGATTCATTGAGAGGGTATGGTTTATTTATTTAAATGCATTTAACATCAGGGCTGCCCCATAGGCTGATCCTAATGGGAAATCAGAAAATTCGAGTTCATATCCTTCCAATAGGGCATTTAGAAAACGGATAAACACCTTATTGTAGACAAAACCGCCATCAATATACACTTTTTTTATAGGTGTTGCACCTTTAGCAAGCATCAATGAGGCCACCTGCATCTTGGCCAGGCCAAATATCAAGTGGTGATAGGCTTGCTCAAAATCAGAAAAAGAAGATATGTCCCAATTGTTCTCTGGGAATATTTCGGCTACCAATGGCGTTCTTGCGATTGCTTCAGGATAAAATTTTCCTGAGAGCTCACCACTCAAGAGCTGATTGACTAACGCTTCATTGGGCAATATGTCTTTGTAATATTTTGGCTCTTTACCGAAAGCCTTGTTCATCTTTTTCAATTGATTGTCCAATTCATAGCCAAGGAAAAAACGACTGGCTTTAACAGTCTTACCATGGATGGATAGAAAATTCAGGCAATCATTTTGTAGTTCTTTGAATGTCAGCTCTCTTTGTGGGAAAGGGTTAAGTGATATGCTCCAGGTGCCCGTAGAAATCAGTAGAAAAGGGTCTTTGATTTTGATCAAATAGGAGGCTAAAGCAGAGGAAGAATCATGAATGCCAACGCCTATTTTTACTTTTTGACCACAGATTTCTTTCTCAAAACTATGGTTCGTAGGTACTTGGCGAGGTAATTTCTCAGCAATTCCTTCTTCATATACCCACTCATGATAGTCTCCTTTAGGAAAATCCCACATTTTGGTATGGCAGCCAATAGAAGTAGGTTCGGTGACGGCTTCGCCAGTAAAGAGATAGGAAATGTATTGAGGGAGATGTAAGGAGTATTTGATTTTTTTGAATACTTCAGGTTTTTTCTTTTGAGCCAATACAATTGCAAACCAGAATTGAGCATGCCTAGTGTAGGTGAGGCTGTAGTCTGATTGATACTTTCTTCTGGATATTTGCTGTAAAATTCCTGGTGAACATCCTCAGGAAAATCCTTGAGGTAGTTGTAAATTGGCGTTACAGGTTTGCCATCTTCTCCAATAGAAACGAAGGTGGCACCATAAGTAGAGAAATTCAATGCCTTGATCTCATATTGAGGGTCCTGGCACAATTTCTCTACATTTTCTTTGGCCCATTCTGTGATTTTTTCTAAATCGTCACATTCAAATCCGTCGTCATCTTTTATCGTCGGAAACTGTACATATTCTTCCTTGATTTCATTTAGATTTTCATCAAATAGAAAAAATTTCTTGTTCGTTTTTCCTATATCAAAAATGGCAGTTACCGGAATGGGCATTGTCGTCTTGTATTTTATTGAATGTATTGATTTAACTTATAAACCGGTGGCAAGTGATTTTGCTCCCCTTTCTTTGACCAGTTGCTTTCTTACTGCCAGGTCTCTGTATACCTCTACTGGAGATAGGGCAGCATTCGCTTGAAGTCTGGCTTCTGCAATTAATGGCCTTAAATCTGTTCGAAAGGCATTTTGCAAGATTTCCTGGGCCAGTACAGCATCATTTGCTTCCCTGGCATTTTCCAAGGCTACCCTGTCCACACATAATGCTTGCGCATAGGCCATTTGGATGGCTTCTACTGATTGAAGCAAGTCTTCCATTGGGTCTTTCAGGTTGTGACTGGCATCTATCATCCAGGCAGGAGGAGGGTTTTTGGAATTCTTGTCTTCCATGCCTTCTACCAATTCGTTAAATATCAGGAACAACTGGTAAGGTTTCATGGCGCCTGCAGTCAGGTCATCATCTCCAAATTTGGAATCATTGAAGTGAAATCCGCCCAGTTTGCCTTGCATCATTAAGGTCGCTACTATTTGCTCAATATTCGTATTGGGCAGGTGGTGACCTAAATCTACCAAGGTAAAGGCCCTGTCGCCTAGTTGGGAAGCCAATAAATGAGAGGTTCCCCAATCCTGAATTACCGTATGGTAAAAGTTAGGCTCATAGGGTTTGTACTCTACAAACATTTTCCAGTCTGAAGGTAGTCCCTGATAAATGGCTTTAAGAGAGTCCAAAGTATTTTGGAGCGCTTTCCGGAAATTCATTTGTCCAGGAAAAGAAGATCCATCTGCTAGCCATACCGTTAAAGCTTTGGATCCTAGTTGGTCTCCATATTTGATCACTTCCAGGTTATGGTCAACAGCTTGTTGTCTTACTTTGGCATCTGTGTGACACAAGGAACCAAATTTATAAGAAAGCTCCTGATCAGGTTGATCCTGGAAAGTATTTGAATTGACTGCGTCGAACAGTAAATTGTGCGAAGCTGCATGGGCTTTGACCGCTTCAATATCACCAGGTATGTCCCAGGGGATATGAAGAGAGATAGCACCAGATCCAGCATTCAATGCGTGAATGAGGCCTACATCATCAATTTTTTCTTCAAGCGATCTGGGTTCACCTCCTCCGGGGAATCTGCCAAATCGTGTTCCTCCTGTCCCGAGGGCCCAGCTAGGAATGGCGATTTGAAAATCCTGGATCTTTTGAATGAGTTGATCAGGATCCAGCCCTTTGGTGGTTAATTTATTGCTTAGATACTCAAAACTCTCCCGGTGATCCGGGAGAGCTCTGTTATTGATAGTATTGATTTGATTTTTATCAATTCTCATGGTAATGCATTATCTGACAAAGGCAGCAGCAACTCCTCCATCAACGTTTAAAATATTTCCGGTACTCTTGCTCAAATGACCACCAACAAAAGCAAAAACGCCATTGGCAATGTCATCTACGGATATAATTTCATTCATTATCGTACGCTTTGCGTAAAATGATGGTAGCTCTTCTACAGTGATACCGTAAGCCTTGGCTCTGCCTTTGGCCCATTCGCCTTCCCATATTTTACTGCCTTCAATCACTGCATCAGGATTGACTACATTCACACGGATCTTGTCAGGTCCTAGCTCAGCAGCAAGCAATCTACTCATGTGTACCTGAGCTGCTTTAGCAGTACCATAGCCTACGTTATTTGGTCCTGAAACCAAGGCGTTTTTACTGGCGATATTGACGATGTCTCCTCCTTTGGCCTGAGCTCTTAATATTGCCACAGCTGCCTTAGATACCGCAAATTGTCCTTTTACCAATACAGATTGAAGAATGTCCCAATCTTTTTCAGTGGTTTGTGCGATAGGTTTAGAGATGGCAAGACCTGCACAGTTTACAATGATGTCAACGCCACCAAATTTAAGACAAGCTGCTTTTAGCGCTACTTCTATGTCTTCCATTTTGGTAACATCCATTAAGGCTCCTGAGCCTGTGTCTTTGCCATAAGTAGCAAGAGCAGTGTCAAGGTTGTCTTTGTTGATGTCTGTGATGAATACACAGGCACCTTCTTGCGCCATTTTATCAGCAATTGCTTTACCAATTCCACCAGCTCCTCCTGTTACAAAGGCTACTTTTCTGGAAAGTGGTTGTTCTTTAGGCATTCTTTGAAGCTTCGCTTCTTCCAATAACCAATACTCAATGTCAAAAGCTTCCTGTAAAGGCAAGGACACATAAGAAGAAACGGCTTCCGCACCTTTCATCACATTGATGGCATTGGTGTAAAATTCGCTAGCGACTCTTGCTGTCTGTTTGTTCTTAGCGTAAGAGAACATACCTACACCAGGCCATAAAATAACCACTGGATTAGAATCCCTTATGCCAGGACTGTTGTCACGTTTGTGGTCATTGTAATACTTGGCGTAATATTGTCTGTATTCTTCAAATTCTTTTTCGAGATAGGCTTTTATCTCTGTCATGTCCGAAAGATCCGTGTCAGCAGCTATCTCTAATACTAGAGGTCTGATTTTGGTTCTTAAGAAGTGATCAGGACAGCTTGTTCCAAGAGGAGCAAGTTTTTCAAGGTCATTGCTATTGATAAATTCCAACACACGTTCGTCATCGGAAAAATGGCCAACCATACGGTTAAATCCTGAGGCAAGACCTCTTAAATGAGGGGCAATGATAGAAGCTTGTTCTTTTCTTTCCTCAGCTGGTAAAGAAGTAACTTTCTGGCCACCAAATACCGGACGGCTTTTGCCATAGTTGTCTTCTAAATATTGAGAAGCCTTGTCGATCACCTGAAGGCTATTGATATAGCATTCGTAAGCAGTATCTCCCCAAGTGAAAAGACCATGTCCTCCGAGCATAATGCCTCGAATTCCAGGATTGGCTTTAAGTGCTTTGTCTAGTTGTAGTGCCAAGTCGAAACCTGGTCTTTGCCACGGAACCCAGGCAATTTGACCTCCGAATAATTCGTTGGTGATCTTTTCTCCATCCTTAGCTGCTGCAATGGCAATAGCGGAATCAGGGTGAAGGTGATCGATGTGCTTGAAAGGCAAAACAGCATGTAAAGGAGTATCTATAGAAGGGGCTTTGGAATCCAAGTCATAGATGCAATGGTTGAACAAGGCCACCATTTCATCTTCAAATTCCAAACCTCTGTATACATTTTTAAGAGCAAGTAACTTGTCCATGTACAATCCAGCAAGTCCGCTTCTTTTCAATGTTCCGATGTCTCCACCTGAACCCTTGATCCACATTATTTCAGTATCCTCTTTTGTAAGTGGATCTTTTTCAATGGTTTTACAGCTAGTGTTTCCACCGCCATAATTGGTGATTCTTAGATCTGCTCCCAAAATGTTAGAGCGATAAAGCAATAGTGCTACCTGATCGTCTCCTAAAGCTTTCGCTTTTTCATCATCCCATAGATAATCTACGTGCTTAAAAGTGTCTTTTGTAATTGCCATATTGTTATTTAATAAATTTTAATTCTAAGTAATATTTAGCGAATATACTTCATTCAATGAAATTAACTGTCCTGTTCTATGCTGTTTGGACTACAATCCATCTGGAATTGAATCGGGAATAAGTCTAAAAACTATGTTTTCCTACCTAAAAAACAATTGATTCTGATAATCTTGTGTTAAAATCAGACAATAATAAGAAATTATTGTTTTTGTTAATCATTAATTAACCCGAATTCTAATGCGTTGAAAAAATAACGGTAAGTAGCTGTGGTAATTGCATCCAAACCAAACTTTGCCTTTCGGTTGAAAGTAAATCGTCTTTGTCTCTCCATTATTGCTGTCAATTGCCCCCTTCCCTAATTTCCTTCTTTTAAGAGGTTTTGTAAAGGCTCATTTTATTCGTTAATTCTGGAGGCACTATTGATTCATACAAGCCTATTTAAACAATAGGCTTGCCCGATTTGTCTAATGCTGTTTTCCAACTGCCCTTAATGGATCCCTTTATGCTTAATTTTTACTTTTGTTTGAGCATCTTGAATCATTTCTTGGTTTGCACTGATAGCCATTTCTACTCTTCTATTTTGTGCCCGCCCTTCAGATGTGCTATTGTCATATCTTGGAGCGCTTTGTCCAAATGCTTCAATATTAAATCGCGAAAAGGACACACCCTTATCGCTTAAATATTGTGCGACTGAATCGGCTCTTTTCAAGGATAGCTGTTGATTATACTCTTCTCTTCCTGTATTGTCTGTGTGGCCTTGAATAGAAATATTTGTGTCAGGGAATTCCGTTAGAATTTTGGCAACACCGTCTAGATTTTCCTTTGAAGTAGCGGTTAAATCTGATTTGTTAGTTGCAAAGTTTACACCACTATTTTCACCAAAAATCACATGGATTCCTTCACCTACGCGCTCTACTTCTGCTCCTGGGATTGCCTCTTCTATTTTCCGGGCTTGCTTGTCCATTACATTTCCAATAATTCCTCCACTAGCACCACCAATTGCAGCCCCAATGAGCGCTCCTTTAAGATTTCCCTGAATTAGCCCACCAGCAATTGCACCTGCAGCTACACCAATACCGGCTCCTCTTTGTGTGCTATTTGTGTTTTTTACTGCATTGCAGTTAAATAAAAGCAAAGCAAAAGCTATTGCTATAGTCGATCTCATTTTACCTTTCATGTCTTTAGTTTTGTATTTGTTGTTAGATTAAAGTACTACGTTGTCTGAGATCTTGGACATACTCATTTCGACAGTAAAAGGTTTCCCTTGGTACTCTACCTCCAATTCAATTTTCATATTAGTTTCACTTAAACTTTTAACTTTCATTCGATAGCCAGCATTCATAGGATCAAGAGACTTATTTTTGTCGTCAGTATATTTGAACTGAATGTAGCGTTGCGTATCTGAATCAAAGAAGGACCATCTAATGCGAGCTGTTGTTGATTCACAATTTGATGAATTTGATGCTATAGTGAACTTCCCGGTATAGTTGTTAGGAATAAACATCCATGTACTATTTTTAAAACAATAAGAGTCTGCGAAGTCGAACATGAATGCTTTGTAAGTACCTTCTGCACCAAAAAATTCCAATTGATCAACTTGCCATTCACCTTTTAATGCTTTCTTTCCCGCAATACCGTTAAAGTCCTTTGTTGCTCCACAGCCTACAAGTATTAAAATTAGACCAAGCGTGATAAGTTTTTTCATAATAGCTATTATTTATTCAATACTAAACCCAGAATTTTTCAAATTTAAGTCGAAATATGCAATAGGCAATCTATTTTATGAGGTAATCCCTCCAAACCATGAAGCTAATTGGCTAACTAAAGGAACTTATCAATGTCTTAGAATTGGGGATTAAAAAAGGTTGTTTTATTGCGCAAATCAACCATAGTGACCCGATCACTACTGTACTTAATGATGCGTGAAAAAATTCAGGGGTAGATTTATGTTTTCAGACTAGCCTGAGTTGCTCCTAAATTAAAAATAATCGTTCTTTTAAGGCTTAGAATACTTTTATTTCTATGTCCATTTTATATTATTTTAAGCTTTTTTATTTCCATTTAATACTACAACCCATACTTGGTTTTTGGTCTATAGTCACTTTTTCTCCAGCCAATAAAGCATCCAATGCATTGGATAAGTCTTTTCCCGTTGGTCGGCCCATACCTGGTCTGGTTTCATCAAAACGACCTCTGTAGGCACATTCTAAATTACCATCGAATACAAAAAAATCTGGTGTACAAACAGCATTGTAGGCTTTGGCTACTTCTTGTGTGGCATCATATAAATACGGAAAAGTATAGCCTTCCATTTTTGCTATTTTTGACATGTATTTAGGCCCATCTTCAGGACTGTAATCAATATCATTACTGCTTATAGCAATAAATTGAATGCCTTTAGCTTGGTAAATATTTGCGATTTCTACCAATTTTGAATTTATGTGATGCACAAATGGACAGTGATTACAAATAAAAATAACCACTGTTGCGGTATCCGATTTTACTTCGGACAGGGTTACTGTATTGCCAGATATGGTGTCGGGTAAAGTGAAATCAGGTGCTTTTGATCCCAATTCCATCATATTTGAATAGGTTAAAGACATACTATATTTTTTATAGTTTCAAATGTAAGTTTAGTATTTTACCATTACAATAACGGTCAAAAAGGATAGTTTAATCTGAGACAGGAATGAGAGCTACTATTAAGCAGCCTAATCGATTTAAAATCAGTCGCTTCTGTGCTATTTCTGAATTGCTATAATGATACTGTAACTGTGCCTTCAAAAATTGATTGTTTGGTGAGTTTTAACCTAAGACTGGATTGGCTTGGAATTGATTTTTTTGTGGCCTTGTGAACCCATCTTGGGGGTTGTTGAGGTAGAAAATGGAGGGTCTACTTGGAGAAGAATAGGAAGGTAACTATGATATACGGTCTGCCTTCCTAGAGGAATTTGGAGAGCCTTTAAGGTTCGAGGTTAGTTTTATTGATGGCTTTCTGCTAATGCTACCAAAACTTTAATTGCTTTCTCGGAGTCTTTTTTGTCTACGAAAATATGATCGTGATAATATCCGGCAATTACATTACAGCTTATGTCATTTTTTGCCAATTCCGTAGAAAAAATAGCTGTCAAACCTACCGCATCAAGAGAGGAGTGAATCATAAGTGTGATCCAGGAAGCAATGTATTCATAGCTCAAATTTAGCTCATCTGCTTTGGCTTTTTCAATAACGATGGTGGTGCCTTCCTTTTCTTTGAATTCACAGATGGTATGTCTTCGGTCAACATTACTAAGGTCTTTGACCGTTGAAAAGACATATTCCCCTTGGTTCAGCTTTGGCGTCATGCCTTTTATTAATTGAGATAAATTTGTTTCTCCTCCCATTTAATTCTTTTTTTAGTAAGTCAGATAAAGGATGCGATTAATTATTATATGCGCTAAACTATGAAATTCTGTCTGTAGTTTTTATAACGCTAAAATAGTTTTATAAACCTGATCAGATTGATTTAGAGCGGGGCAAAGAAATGCAGGGAGGGTATAAGCATAAAAGAATGATACTTAAGTTCATTTCAGTGGAGGATTGAAATGTAGTGTAAATTCCTGATTTCCGGTGAAATGTGTGTGAGACGTCCCCCGTCAGATAAATCTGGCGGGGTTGTCTACAGGATAGGCAATGGGTTCACTTGATTGCGACTATAGCACTTGATGGGCCAGCTAAGGGCATCACTTTCGTTTCGCTAAACCCTACTTCTTTTGCCCATTGGTTAAAGTCTGACGCTGTAAAATCAAAACCTTTATCTGTCTCGATTGCCATGTTTAATGACATCAATAAACCGAAAGCATTCTTACTTCTTTCATCATCAATAATATTTTCAACAACAATGAATGCTCCTCCCTCAGGTAAGGAATTATAGGCTTTTTTTATTAGCATTAATTTATCTATAGAACCCCAGTCATGAAGAATATTGCCCATTGTGATGACATCTGCTTGGGGTAATTCATCTGTAAAAAAATCTCCTGATTTCACCTCTATTCTGTCAGTTAATCCTATACTGTCCACATTTTCTTGTGCAATAGGGCCTACCGGTGGGAGATCAAAAGTAATGCACTTCATATGGCTGTTATTATTTGCAATCTGTATGGATAAATTAGCGCCTGAGCCACCCACATCACAAAGTGTATTGTATTTAGAAAAATCAAAATCATGGGCAAGTTTTATAAAACTTCCTGCTTGAGCACCTCCCATGCCATTTATAAATTCTCGAAGCCTATCTTGATTGGCGTATATCGCTTCAAATACGGGCGCACCACCATTTTTTGTCTCGTTTTGGGGCTTTCCTGTTTTTAGTCCCTCCTCTAAATCATTCCAAAAAGGATAGAGCCTATTGTTTGACATTTCTAATATACCCCCTATATAGCTTGGTTTATTTTTGTCTAAAAATAAATCAGAGTCCTCGGAATTACTGTAGGATCCACTATCTTTAATTCCAGTCCGATTTAAAAATCCTAATGCGACTAAAGCATCAAGAAAATCGAATAAAGATCTGGGATTAAGGCCTAACTTATTTCGAATTTCTTCACCTGATAAGGCACCAAAGGCTAGATGTGTAAACAGCCCCATGTTTACAGCTGTAAGCAAAGTTTTTGATGCCCAAAAACCCATTCCAATTTGCATAATTTTAGAAGGGTCGATTTGATTTTCATTGGTTATGTCCATGATGGGTTTATTTAAGTATATAATTTAATTTTTACTAACAACAGGTTTCCTATTGTTATAAGTAGACATTGTATTGACTAATAAAGGTTGTTCTTATGATAATGTAGGGTGTTGGTATGCTTGTATAGTTATCTAATATCTAATATAACGAATTAATAATCAGGGAGAAAGGCTGTATTGTTTTTCTTTTGTTCCCAACTACTCCTAACTGGAGCAGTCCTATTTGGGAAAAGCCTGTTCCAACTTGTGGAAAACTGAATAGGGTGGCCTGGCAGGTTTGGAGAGAGGGCTTAGGGTAGAGAGGTTTCCAACATCTTTCTATTTTCCAAGCCTTAATAAAGGTGATCCACTCCCATTACTCTTTCAATGTTTATTGGAGTGGACCCTGAGCCTGTCGAAGGGGGGGATATTCAAATTAGGTTGTTTCAATAAATAAAATATGTGTAGTAATTATGGTTTTTTTATATATTCCAATAGTATTAAATCCATCATTAGGAATTATGTAAAGGAACGAGTTCGGAATAGTTTTATAAATTTACAGAGGGATTTCAACAGTAAAAAACTGATTTCGATCTCTCAGAAATGGCAGCATTCGGATAATTAACAATATCTAGCAAATAACACTGTCCATTCACAGAGATATTTGACGTGAGGGAATGAGAAGGAAGAGGTGGGGTTGACTCAAAGCCTTTTCTATTAGTAATATTACTTTAATAAGGTTTGAGAAGAAAAAGATAACATTTCATGCTTCCTTATTACCTTAAAACATAAGGTACAATCCAGAGCGATGGGGTTGTGTCTGAAAAAAAATGACCTAAAATGCCTGATTACTACAAAACCTGTTCTGTCTGAAATGTGTAAAAAGGTGTAGTGATATTTCGATAAGCCCTAACTAATTGATTATTTTGTTTGATGTTTATCGATTTCTAATATCCAATTAGCTATGATCATCGAAACTTTTTCACCCGATTGGCTATACAAGTGATTACCATCTGTGTAATTATATAAATCATTTTGAGGGGTCATGTCCAAATAACCGTCAGATAAATCTATCGCCTCACTTATAGTTAAATCAAAATCTGGCATTAACTCCTTTTCAATTTCCATTATATTTTTATGGATAGGTAACCTAACAACGTATACACTTCCATATTCTTTTAAATAGGTAATGGTCTTTTTTAAATATTCAAGGCGAACTGAAGAAAATTTTGTTTTTGGTAAATAGCCATTTCTATAGGTCTTTACTTTTTGTGAAACCCTTCTTTTCACTGTTGCACTATCCATTTTGATATTGTATACTTCTAACCAGCCATCCTTATGTAAATACATATTGGATTTAATATTTATAAAAATATTTGAATATTTCCCAGGTAGATTGTCAAATAAGTAGAAAAAATTTGGATTAGAATCTACAACATGCGTTTTGTTTAAACATAGCTGATTCTCCCTGAATTGTCCTAAATCATTTGGTGATTCACACCAACTTGAAATACTCCATGGGTCCACAGTAACAATAAATAAACCCCCATCTTTTTTGTTGTGTTTCCGCTTTATACTTTCGTAATAAACTTTACCAAAAGGACTATGAGCAATAGTAAATGCAAAATTATTTATATCCCTGTTAAGCAATTGTTGGAAAATTTGGGGTTGCAAGCCTTGGGCTGCACGTGAAGTCCCTATTATTAAACTTTGCTGTTTTGGGGTGGTGAAACGGATGTAAAATGGGTCAGTCCACCCATTTGCTCCAGACAGCGATAGCATTATTGCAACGAGTGCAAAAATGCTAATAATGGATAGTTGTAAAATAAATCTTTTCATTCGATCTTCTAAAATTGGAAGTAAATAAAATCTTGTTGGTTTCCACTAAAAAGGAATATAACTACTGCAAGCAAACAGTAAAAAGACCATCGAAGATATTTTTCCCATGTAAATCCAAGTTTTGCAATTGCAAATTGTTGGTCTCTCCCCAACCATTCGATTATAACGAATACACTTGTTAGAATAATGGTGACTAGGGCACTTCTTCTTTCTGTAATCATCGGGATTTCGAAGAGGGAAATAGACATGATTTCGGAAATATAGTTGAAAGCGTGACCCAAATTTTCTGCTCTAAAGAATATCCATGCAAAAACAGTTAAGCCAAATGTGAACAACATGGATAAAAGGTCTCTATGGCTTGGAAGTAATTTGCCTTTAGCAACTATTTCTAAATTGTTACGGTTGTTGTTTGTTAATATAAGGGGTAAGAAATAAATGGCATTTAAAGCACCCCAAACAATAAAAGTCCAGTTAGCACCGTGCCAAAAACCGCTGACAATGAAAATAATGAAAGTGTTTCTCACTTTCATCCATGTGCCACCACGGCTACCACCTAATGGGATATAAAGGTAATCTCGAAACCAAGTTGAAAGTGAGATATGCCAACGTCTCCAAAATTCCGCAATATCTCTAGAGAAGTAAGGGAAGTTAAAATTTCGCATTAGATCAAAGCCAAAAAGGCGGGATGTACCTATAGCAATGTCTGAATACCCTGAAAAGTCACCGTATATCTGAAAAGTGAAAAATAATGCGCCTAAAACAAGCGTGCTACCATTTAAGTCGCCAGAATTATTAAAAATGAGGTTTGCAAATTTTGCACAGTTGTCTGCAATGACTATTTTTTTAAATAAGCCCCAAAGAATTTGACGTATTCCATCCACTGCTTTTGAATAATCAAAAGTCCTTTTTCTATGAAATTGGGGAAGTAAATGGGTAGCTCTCTCAATTGGGCCGGCAACTAATTGAGGGAAAAAACTAACAAATGCAGAAAAGGCTAAAAAGTCTTTGGTTGGTTCAAGTTTCCGTTTGTAAACATCTATTGTATAGCTCAAAGTTTGAAAGGTATAAAAACTAATTCCAACAGGTAAAATTATGTTCAAAGAATTTGTTTGTATTTCTGTCCCAAAAAATGAAAATGCAGCACTAAAATTTTCTAAGAAGAAATTATAGTATTTAAAGAAACCTAGAAAGCCTAAATTTACCAAAATACTTATCCATAAAAGTACTTTTCGTTTCGTTTGATCTTTTTCATTCCCCAATTTTAATCCAACTGAATAATCTATAATTGTGCTGAACAAGATCATTGATAAAAATTTCCAGTCCCACCAACCATAAAAAAAATAGCTCGCTACAACTATTAAAAAATTTTGAAGTTTTAAGTTTTTATCTGTTACAAACCAATAGAGTATAAAAACTATTGGCAAGAATATTGCAAAATCAATTGAATTAAAAAGCATTCTTCCTTTTTATACTTTGTGTGGGCCCGTCATGGACATTTGGCGTCGAAGATACCAAATAAATTCTTTTCTGGGAAAAACCAGCATTCATATAGAAATTAACTGTTAAAAACTTTAAGTTTAGATGAGGAGAAGCATGAACAATGCTCAATTTTGAGGTGAAGTGGCGAAAAGGCTGAATCTCACGGCCGTTTACTCGGCTATCACTGGTTATTTATCTTTTGATTCGGTAACCTTGATTTTGTATTTTAACAAATGAGGCCATTTATCTTTATTTTCATAATTCATTGAGATACCCCAATTAATTCCTTTTGCATGCTTTAAGGCATCTTTGAAATCACCTTGCCTATAAGAACCAGGTGCCTTTGGATAGTCATTCCCAAATGAAGCAACTTTGTTAAAGGTCAATCCATCCAGTGCAAATTGGAGTGTTTTCCCTTCAGGCCCATTTTCAGAAATTAAAGCCATAACCCCTTTTTTATAAGGCCAAACCATAACTTCATGTCCACTTGTTATAATCGGATTGTTCTTGTACTTAGAATAAGGGCCCTCAGGTCTTTCAGCTATTGCAACCCCCATTTTGGTGCTTCCTGGTCCCTTTTCACCATGTTTTCTACTCCTGCCTTTATAATACATCAAGTATTGATTGTCTCTGTAAACAATACATGCATCATCAATCCTATAGCTGTCAAAATCATCAGACATAGAACTAATCTCTAGTATAGGTTTTGGAGAAAGACGAACAAATGGACCATCAGGTGAATCAGCTACGGTAAGTCCAATTGCTGTAATGTCTATTTCTGAATTATTTTCAAATTTCCTATCCGGATTTCCGGGAGTAGGTTTCACGCCGGTATAAAAAAGATAATATTTGTCAGATGCCTTAAGAATATTTGGCGTAAACACACTGTACTCATCCCAATTATCTATTTCCCCTCTGCCAATTGCTTCTCCTTTTTCTTCCCATATTTCGCCATCTTTTGAAACTGCATACCAGATGGAGGCATCATAACCACTATACTGCTTGTCTGTTTTTGTATACCACAAGTAATAGCTACCATCAACCAAAATAACATCGGATGGGTCTCTTCGGCATATCCCATTTTCGGGTTCTAAACCTTCAAGAATAGAATAACTGAACGATACCTCATCAATTTTTATGTTATTTTTTGAAGCACAACCAATTAAAAGGAATACAATTATTAATATATGGATGCTATTTTTCATTGGATTTTATTTAGTGCTAGGGCTCGATTCTTTATCACCTTCATGAAACTTCACCTTAGATATTATTTCAATTACTTCAACCGTTTCAGCTATTTTTGAATGAGTCGTGAAGCCAAAATTAAAAATTTTGATTTTCACATTATTAAACAGTCCATCAAAATGTTTTGAAACCCTTTGGTCCCTACAGGCTTTATTTAACAGATTAACAGCAACCTTTTCTGTCCACTTTTTTCTTGTGGGGCACGATGAATACAAGGGGGGACTTTACTATTAGGGTTATCTGTGGCCAGTCTGCATAAATGCCCCAGGCCTAAGCTTATTGGTTGTGCATTGGTTTTAGCCAGATAGTGGAGGTCAAAGAACTGTTCACTCAAAAAGGATTCAAAATAATCCTCTGCGCCATCGTGTAATTTTTTAAGTTCATCCCGTATTTCAGGAACAAGCACTTTTTGTTCGGCTTGTGAATTGGGCAATATTTCACTTGACTCCCCATAGTAAGTGCATAAAAAAGTGTCGACAGGTATAGGCGCGCGATCTACATGAAAAGAATAAACATCTGTGGGAAAAAACGGGTAGCTATCATCCCTTTCATAGGACTGAATCACATTAAGTGTAGGAGAGGCACCATGTGCTTTCAAGACCTTCAAATCATGTAAAAGAATTTCACGCGCAAGCTGCCCTTGTTCACTCAACTGAAGTTCAAGAAGCTCATCAGGATGCAGTTCGGCCATGTTTTCATTTAGCGCTACCTGATTAACAATCTCATAAAAATCACCTATAAGCTTACGTGTCCAACAAATCGCATTGCTATTTCCATGAAAAGGCGTGGAAAGAAAGTCTTGAAAATTAGTGACGTATTGAATTTGCTGCTCAGCGGTAGATAAATTGATCATAATAGGTAGTAAAAGACTAAATCTTGATTCTTTGAAAAAAGTAGTATCACCTTCCAAATTTCGGGAATTTATTTTTCAAATTAGCTCCTTCTTCATTTCATTTGGCTCAAGTAAGACTAATTCTCAAAACACTTTCAATAATTCATTGAAGAGCTTGTATCCTGAGCCTGTCGAAGGTGAGTTGTTGAATATTCCGATCTCTTTTGGTGTCAAGTCATAAACTCGCTACAAAAAGCAGTCGGTTGCTGCATCTTGTTCAGTATTCCCATTCTTCGAGTAGGCCCGCAGTGTTGGTGGTATGGAAATTAGCATATTCTTTTGCTCCCCAAACAACTTATTACTTCCTTCTTGCGAGCAATGTAGTTTTTTCTGAAAGATGAGACCAGTAAGAACTGTAACTCCAATCTCGTAAATCTTTTGAAAATCTGTGTTTTACGGGATTTTGGTGAATGTAATTAATGACCGAGGTAAGGTAACTATCTGATT
>NZ_ATNM01000157.1 GCF_000427295.1 Cyclobacterium qasimii M12-11B
TTTCCTTTAGATTTGATAAATGTTAATATTCTAAGATTACTGTTATATACAATGAGAGTGCATGGTAGAGACTCATAAATTGTTAATAACGGTGGATAACATTAAATTAGGAATAGGAACGGGGTGAACTTACGCCCTTTCTAGGACACTAAGGCCTATGCCCTGTATCAGTCCCCGTTCCAAGTTCCGGTTGCCTTGAGAACCAGTTAGAATTTTAGGTTAACAGACCTTCTAAAGGTTTTAGTTTCAGCAACCATATTTATTAACATTTAATAATAAAGTTATGAAATTTAGAGCATTTATCGGTATTGACGTGAGTAAATCTACCATCGATATCCATTTGAGAAACGCTGGAAGGCACTCTGTGTTTGTTAATGATTTGGAAGGTTTTGAAGTCATGGTCGAATGGCTTATGGACATTTTGGGGCAGGTATGCCCTGAAGAAATGATGTTTGGCATGGAGCACACAGGGCTTTATAGCGAGCTTCTGATCTCTTTTCTCAACGATCACAATTTCCCCTTTACAGTACTGCCTGGCTTGGAGGTGAAAAAGTCTATGGGGATCCGAAGAGGTAAATCAGACAAAGCTGACTCCAAAGATATTGCCGAGTATATTTATGAGAAAAGGGAGAAGATCAAATTGTTCCGAATGCCCTCCCGAAACCTGGAATCGATAAGAAAGCTTGCCTCTTACAGGGAACGTTTGGTAAAGGAAAGAACCGCCTTCAAAACAAGACTAGGCGAATACCAAAAGGTCTATGGTAAGGAGTCTTATGAGATATATACTGAATCACATAAACAGATCATAGCCTGTCTAGACAAACAGATTAAAGGAATGGAAGCCGAAATGGAACGGCTGATAAAGGATGACCAGGAAATGTTAAGACAATACCAGTTGGTCAAATCTGTAAAGGGTATAGGTCCCCAGACTGCCATCATGATGATTGTGCTTACTAAAGCGTTTACTGCTTTTCCAGATTGGAGAAAGTTTGCCAGTTATGCAGGAATCGCCCCTTTCCCCAACCAGTCGGGAACTTATATGGGTAAGACAAGAACCAGTAAACTGGCAAACAAACGTATAAAAGCACTTCTAACCATGTGTGCAGGGGTGGCCGTACAATATAATCCAGAGATGAGACTTTATTACGAACAACGGGTTAATGAAGGCAAGAATAAAATGAGCACAATGAATATTATAAGAAATAAACTTGTATCAAGGATCTTTGCGGTAATAGAAAGAGGTACCCCATATGTCGAAACAATGAAATATGCTGCCTAAAAATTAAAAATTGTACTATTCCACTTGCTTTAATCTTAGAATACAGGGCT
>NZ_ATNM01000158.1 GCF_000427295.1 Cyclobacterium qasimii M12-11B
CGGGCGGAGAGGCGAGGTGAGGTCACCCGCCAAGTCTAGGGCTTAGGCGTTTTCTGTGCTCGGTGAATTGGCTCGCAGACGGTGTGGGGGCACCGTGCATTTTGCGAGGGCTCGGGATGACGTACACTGGAAGAAGTACTTGATTACTGCCATTCTTTCGCGCGCCTACTTTTCATTTTTGAACAGATTTGTGTGACAGTGTGGATGCCAGAGATTCAGGTCTCTCGCAGAGGGTGGTGGCTCAATTGGTAGAGCAGCGGTCTCCAAAACCGCAGGTTGCAGGTTCGAGTCCTGTCCGCCCTGCAAGTCCCACTCCGTGATTCATGGAATGGGTCGAGCAAGCCGAAGTATCGGAAGGTAGTAAGAGTGGCCAAGAAAGACGTAGACGTGCCCAGCGAGGACGTCGTCGCCAAGGCGAAGAAGGATAGCGAGCAACGTCGTGGACCCTTCGGGCGCATGGTCCTTTTTATCCGCCAGGTATTGAACGAGCTCAAGAAGGTCGTCACCCCGACGAGGCGCGAACTG
>NZ_ATNM01000159.1 GCF_000427295.1 Cyclobacterium qasimii M12-11B
TCATTCTGATAGAGGATTACAATATTGTTGTGATGCCTACCAAGACGTATTACAAAATAATCAAGTCAGCTGTAGCATGACTGAAAGCTATGATCCATACCAAAATGCAGTTGCTGAAAGAGTAAATGGAATACTCAAACATGAATTTATTCTGGGAATCACAATCAAGGATTTAAAACTGATGAACATATTAATAGAAGAATCTATTTATATTTACAATAATGAAAGGCCGCATTGGAGTTGTCAGATGGAAACACCCAATAAAATGCATCAGCAAAACACCATACGGATTAAAACCTACAGAAACAAAAATAGCACCGAGTCGAAACCCGATGCTATCTAAATTTATCCTTGAAATCTGTAACGTCTATTCAGGACTAGTCAAAATTATACTATGGCCAATGTATAATCCAGATTAAAATGAGTTGGGAATCTTTTCTCCCTGAATTGATATAAGAATATCCTATAGTTAGGGTTTAGGAAAATGCAAAGAACACAAGCCAGGTGATAAACAGAATCGGAAGTAAAATAGGAATGGAAAACCTTAAAATGTATCCAAAGAAGGAGGGCATTTTAATTCCACTTTGTTCTGCGATTGACTTCACCATAAAATTTGGGCCGTTACCTACATATGTCATTGCACCAAAAAAGACGGAAGCAATGGATATGGCCATAAGTTCAAATGAAGAATCAATATACCTGTCCATGGCAAAATCCTTGACTTGTTGTATGGAATTTATGTCCGCACCTTGTGATGCCATTGCGGCCGCCAAGAAGTTGAGGTAAGTAGGAGCATTGTCTAAAAAGCCCGAAAGTAAGCCTGTACCCCAGTACAAGGTGTTATGGGTTATCATTGCTGCGCCCTGCTCTGACTGAGCAAAACCTCCTACCAATTCAAGGGCAGGCATCATGGTGCCGAAAATACCTATAAAGATAAAGGCTACTTCCCGGATTGGTTCAAAATTAAATTCATTCCCCGAAAGCGCTTGCTGATCGGCAAACTTGTAAGAAAAATAGGCCACAGAAAGCATTATCGTTTCACGTATAAAACTGAAATTCTGACCATCATAATGTATGGCTGGAACCCAGTCAAGTACGTTAGGGTCTAGAAAAACAGAAATTATTATCACAAGAAGCCATAAGAAATTTTTGGTTCCTTTTAGGGATATTTTATTGCTGAATTGTGTTTGTTCATTCAGTACTACTCCGTCTCCTTTATTGCCAAATTTGCGATCGACAAAATAAAACAACACTGATAATATGGTCAATGCCAATATCCAGGCCTTCCAATTATGTTCCAAAGTCCAGAAGAAAGGAACGCCTTTTAGGAAGCCTAGAAACAATGGTGGATCACCTATTGGTGTTAGGGAACCTCCAATGTTACTTACCATAAATATAAAGAATATGATATGGTAAGCTTGAATATTGTTTTTATTCAAGCGGATAAAAGGGCGAATCAATAACATTGATGCACCAGTGGTTCCTATTAGATTGGATATCAACGCACCTATTACCAGTAAAATCACATTGGCCATAGGCGTTGATTTTTTGTCAACTTCTATTAAAATCCCTCCGGAAGCAATAAATAGGGACGCCAGTAAGGAAATAAATTGAATATACTCTGCCAAAGCATGTACAGGGTTGTGCACATTGCCCAATACAAACAAGTAGTAGAGTACTACCAATACAGCCAGTCCTACCGCGATTTTAGGGTAATTGTGGTGCCAGAAATTTTCGTAAAACAATGGGCCAGTTGCAATCATTAACAACAATGCTACAAAAGGAATAACCAGCCAGGCAGGAGCATGATGGTGTTCCACGGCTTGTTCTACGGTGGTTTCTGTTTGTGAAACATGTTCCTCAGAGGGGCTGTCTTTTGCGTGATTATCCGCCTGGGCAATGTATTGTTTAGCAGTAAAGTCTTGGGCTTGTAAGTGTTGAGGAACACTTACGCTTATTAATCCAATGAATAGGAGCCATGAAGCTAAATACTTCTTCATTCACTTGTATTTATTGTGTAAGAATGTTTAAGTTAGATTTTGTGATCGTGGTCGAATTATCAAATAATTGCTATTTAATTCCCTAAGCTAGCTAATTTGTGTATTAGTAACCAAATAAATTTTTTTCAGAGGTTAAAAAATCCTCTGAATTTTAATCTCAGAACCTGTGCCATTAGGATTATTGTAACTTTTGAAGCGCAATTTCCAATGCAGTTTGGGCGATTTTCGTCTTTTGGGGATTGAAAGTATGACATTTTTTTAAAGCTCTAAAAACTGTTTTACTTACATCCTGAAACATTGCTTCATCTGTTATTTGCGCTTTGTCTGACATTAGATAGGCAGCGATTCTGGCAAGTCCGGCATTTGATATAAAATCAGGAATTAAGGAGACCCGATCATCCGCCATTTTAGTCACAGGACCAAGGAATATATCATTTTCAACAAAGGGGAAGTTCGCGCCACAAACGATTAATTCTAATCCGCCTTTTATCAACTTGTTTAAATGATCCTTTTGTATCAATCTTGACTTTGCCGCCGGAATAAAAATGTCAGTTGGTAAATCCCAGATTTTATCTTTAGCACTTTCGAAAGAAATGAGCTTCTCGCTTCTTAGTTTGTTGTCTTCCTTATTTAAAAACAATGAAGTGATTTCCTCTGGAGAAAGGCCATTTTTATCTATTATAGCCCCTTCCAATGACATAATCCCAATTATCTGAACACCTTCTTTAGCTAAAAAGTAAGCGGCTGCAGCACCTACATTTCCCCAGCCTTGAATAATAGCCTTTTTTCCAGAAGCTGTTCCTCCCCATAGCTTGTAATAATGTTGCACAGCCTCAGAAAGCCCGTACCCAGTGATTACATCACTTATCTGGAATTTGATTTGGCTAGCAGGTAAATACTTTGGGTTTTCTACTATTTTTGATAGGCCTTGTCTTAATTGACCAATTTTCCGTATTTTTTTTGGTTCTCCTCCTTTATTATATAGGGCATTTACGATTCCTTCTTGAGGGTGCCATAATCCATATTCTTCTGTAATGGGAATGAGTTCGGTGGTTTCGTCTATATTTATACCCGCACTAGTGCCGTAGTAGCTTTTTAATATGGGTGAAACAACTTTAAACCATCGTTCGAGTACGCCTGCTTTTCTTGGGTCAGATGGGTTGAAGTTAATCCCTGATTTAGCACCGCCTATAGCTGGACCTGAGACGGTGTTTTTTATGGCTGTGTTTTTGGCCAATTGAATTACCTCGTTTTTGTCTAGCCCTGGTTTCATTCTGGTATCGCCTCCAGCAGCTCCACCTCTTAGGCTATTTATCACCAACCAACCTTCGGCCTCTGTTTCGCTATCGCTCCACTCAAAAACGATCTCTGGTTGCATGTTCTCAAACTTTTTCAGTAATTCTCTCATGGAATAGGATGTTTATATTCAAATTTCGTTAAAAAGTCCAAAAATGGTGCCACCACAGTTGTCTTCAGTAGCTCCGGTGACGGATGCCAAACAATTGTTTTCTTTTCGAAGGCGTAAAACACCTAAAAATGCAAACACCAATGCCTCTTTAAAATCGATGATCTGTTTTTCAGGAAGGACCAAATTTACTTTATGGCTAATTTTATTTTGAAGGTTTTGGATAAAGAAGGTATTGTAGGCGCCACCTCCTGTAACCAAAAGTTGGCTTTTGGTGGACTTCTCTTTAGCATGGTCCAAGATTATTCTTGCAATACAAGCTGCATAATGTTCAGATAAAGTAGTAAGAACATCGTTAGGTGAATAGGTATCGTGGTTTAGAACGGGAAAAAAATCCTGACTGATATTTTCTCTACCAAGTGATTTGGCTCCTTTTTGTTGGTAAAAACCCAAAGAATTCAATGCTGTTAATGCCTCTGGAATAATGGAGCCTGATCTCGCTAAGTTTCCACCTTCATCATAAGCTTTGCCAGATTTTAAGGCAAAGTGATTGAAAAGTAAGTTGAAAGGGCAGGTGTCAAAAGCGATTCTTTCCCCATGATTGTCCATTGAAATATTGGCGATTCCACCCAAATTTAAAGCAAAATCGAAATCGCTAAACAATAAAGCATCTCCAATAGGTACAAGTGGTGCACCCTGGCCTCCCATTACAACATCCAATTTTCTAAAATCATTTATTACTGGTAAACCAGCAGTATGACTAAGGGCAAACCCATTGCCAATTTGCTTGGTCATTTTTAAATCAGGTCTATGAAACACGGTGTGGCCATGGGAAGCAATGGCTGTAGGTTTAAGGTTATTTTTAAGGCAAAAATCTTTCGTAACCTTACCCATCCACTCACCAAATTCTAAATCCAGACATTCTAAAGATTCAGCATCGAGCAAATGAGCATTCTGTAGTGATTGTTCTAATTCTTTAGTGAAGGGTATGGTCTCAGCCTTTATTATTTTAAAACGCCAGTTTTTTTTAATAGTAAATTCGCAGCAGGCAATGTCAAGTCCATCACCTGAAGTGCCGGACATTAGACCAATAATTGTATATGAGTTTGCGTTTACCATGGGTTAAAGTTTGTTAAAAAATAAAATCTTGACCTAAAAATAATATATCACCGACCAGCCTCCAAAGTAAAATGACTAATTTTGAAGTAGTTTATTAATAGGTTATGAAACAAAGGCACTGGGTTGTCGACATTGGAAATACCCGAATAAAGATAGGTATCTTTGAAAAAGGAACACTGTTAGCGTTTAGATCGTTTTCGGATCTTGAAGAATGCCGCCATTATTTAGTGCCACAAGAAGATGATAGGGTGTTGTTTACTTCTGTTAAGTTTTCTTTAGATGCATTAAAGGAAGTATTCTCTTTTCCTTTTCTGTATTTTGATCATCAGACACCTTTAGAAATTACTAATGCCTATAAGACCCCACAAACCCTGGGACTAGATAGGTTGGCCGGAGTAATTGGTGGCAGATCTTTTAAGAAGGATGGCGCAGTGTTAGTGATTGATATGGGTACCTGTATTACTTATGATTTTCTAGACATAAAAAATAATTACATGGGTGGGGCTATTTCTCCTGGGCTTAAGATGCGGGCAAGATCCATGCATGAATTTACAGCCAGATTACCCTTAGTAAATGTAGGGAAATCCGAAATTTCTTACCTAGGAACAAGCACAGAGACTTGTATGGAGTCTGGGATCTATCACGGAATAGCTGAAGAAATCAAAGGGTTTATTCAAAAGTATCGGCAGGATTTCGGTCATGTTGAGGTCTTTATTTGTGGTGGAGATGCCGAAATCTTTGAAAGCTTAATAAAAGACCACATATTTGTAATCCCCAATTTGGTCCTTTACGGATTGGACAGAATCTTAAAACACAATGTTGAAAAATAAAATACACGTAGCAGCCCTAATTGTTTTTATAGGATGTTTTGCTATCCACCATATCAGTTACGGCCAATTATCATCATCTACCTACAGTTCTTTGGGGGTTGGCGTATTTAACAATTCCGGACTAACCCAAAACCAAGGTATGGGAGGTATGGGGATAAGTTTTGGTAACAGTTATAGTATCAATCACGTAAATCCAGCTGTCTCGGTTAAAAATACCGCTTATGGCTTTCAGGCTGCACTTAATTACAATAAATTAACAGCAGCGACTGAATTGGCCTCTGAGGATTTGGATGGTGGCGGATTAAGCTATGTAGCCATGTCTTTTCCCGTAGTTCCGAGAAAAGTAACTTTAGGATTCGGGCTTAATCAATTAACCGGTGTAGATTACAATATCATCGTAAATACGCCTGTAGCAGGAACCGATCTTATATCCAAAAACACAATTGTTGGAACGGGAGGATTGAGTCAGGTTTATTTGCAAAGTGGTTTTCAGGTGTATAAAAACCTTAGCCTAGGTGTTGAAGGGGCTTATACCTTTGGATCAACGATCAGAAACAATCAGTTAAATCTTTTAGATACTGATTTGAATTCAGTAGGGATTTCTTCAGAATACTATGAAAGGCTCACATTTAGTGATGTGGTTTTTAAAGGTGGTGCATATTATGCACAGCCCTTGGGGAATCAACAATACCTTAATATAGGTGCCATTTATCAAATTTTTGGTGATGTTAATGGAAGAGAATTTGCGAAAGTGGCTGAATCTGGCCAAGCTAGCATCCCCAATAGTGATGGAGATGTCATCGCTGATAATGTTTCAGGGAATGTTTTCATACCAGCGAAGCTTGGATATGGTGTAACTTATGAAAAAATTAATAAATTTGCGGTAGGTGTAGAAGCGCAGTTCCAGGATTTTTCCTCTTTTCGAGCGTTTAATGCTTCTTCACCAAGCGGTAATATGGGAAAAGCCTTTAAATTTTCCCTTGGAGGGCAATATATACCCAATGCCTTCTCACTTGAAAGCTTGTTAAGCAGATCTACTATAAGGGCTGGAATCGAATATGAACGACTACCTTTTCAGGTAAACCAAAAGAACGTTGATGACATTGGCATTAATTTTGGTACTTCCATTCCGATATACAGTATGTCTTTATTGAATTTGGCATTAAAGGCAGGGAAAAGAGGAACAGTAAATGATGGATTAGTTAGAGAAAATTATATTAAAGTTTCTTTAGGATTATCAATAAATGATAACAGTTGGTTTTACAAAAAAGTATTTGAATGATGTTGACAAACATGAAAATTAAATTTGCAATTATAGGATGTTTGTCCTTCCTCATGGTGGGACTGGCTCAAGCACAGGACGGATGGAATTGGCCGGAAGACAAAGAAATGGAAGCAAAAGCCAGAGAGCTTAATGCTGCCTACAATGATTATCTGAACTCAGAAGATTTTTTAAAGGCCAAAGGTCCTTTAAATTGGTTATTAACCAATGCTTCCGATCTTAATGAAGCACTTTACATCAATGGAGTTAAGGTTTATGAAGGGGCTGCGAATCAAGCAACTGATGAGGCAGAAATCAGCGTCTATCAAGATTCTGTTTTAACCATATATGATTTAAGAAATGAGCTTTATGATAACGAACCTAAGTGGATCGCCAATAAAGCTTATTATGCCTATATATTTTATAAAGGTAATAAGGACAAGGTGAGCATAGCTACAGACTTGTTTGAAAGAACCATTGAGATTGATGGAACTTTAGCTCCATTTACTTTATATAGGGCGTATTTTGATGTTATTTATAGGAATTTCGCCTATAACAAAGCATATACTCCAGATGAAGTAATAGAGAAATATGAGTTTATCATGGGTAAACTTGATGAAGAAGAAGCTGCTGGTGGCGACGTTGCCTCCTCAAGAGCTACGCTTGATCAATTGTTGAATGCCATGGATATTATCAATTGTGATTTTATCGAAAAGAATATGGGTCCAAAACTGATTGCAGATCCTACTAATCTTAAGTTGGCTAAGCAAGTGTTTCAATATTCCATAAAAGAAAAATGTACAAGCAGTGATATTTTCCTTTTGGCACTTGAGACAATAGACAATGACAATCCTACCTTCACTACTTCTCAAGTAAGGGGTATGCGTTACATGCAAAATCAGGATTATGCTAAAGCTGGAGAGCTTTTTGAGAAAGCTTTAACGTTGGCTACTACGGATGAAGAAAAAGCTGAAATTCACTGGGACATGGCTAAAGTTCATGCCAATCTTGGAAGTAAAGGTCAAGCAAGATCTTCAGCATTGAAAGCAGCTGAATTAAATGAAGAATTGAAAAGTGATGCTTATTCTTTCGTAGGCGGATTGATCATGTCCTCTTCAAGTATATGTAAAGGTGGTCAAAGTAGAGTGAAAGATTTCTCTATCTTTATCGCAGCTTACAATGCTTACGCAGTTGCTGGAGATAACAGTGGAATGGCCAATGCAAGAGCAAGGTTCCCTTCTAAAGAGGAGTTGTTTACAGAAGGATTCCAAGTAGGACAAACGATTAATACTGGATGCTGGGTAGGACAGACCGTAACTTTAGCTACTAGAGATTAAGGTTATCCTTCAAAAATAATAGATAGTTTATTTAAAAAAGGCGGTTGTAAGACCGCCTTTTTTTTGTGCCCAATTCAAAAATGATTGTACAATCTAAATTCATCCCTGCCATTTTTTCTTGTCAAGCACTACTATACCTGAGCCTCAAATGCCAGTTTTTTTGCAGTTATTAGGACTATATAGTAGGTTTGAAACAGGTGATTTAGGACTCAATTGTATAATCCAAGTTAAAAAATAAAATTCCTCCCAAAATGTCCTTACCTTTGTAAGGATATAATGGTTATTAATAGTTTGAGTGTTCGACAATTGTACCGTCAAATCTTTCGAAATGAAGCGAAGATTGTTCCTTCCGGGGTAGTAATTAGGCATTTGTTGCTGGTTGTTATTGTGGTTTGTAATTTTGGCTGCAGGGAAGATGCGGACGAAAGCCAGCTAGCCTTTTATGAAGGCCCTTACCGAACGAGCTTTAAGGTGGAGCTTCTCCACAGTGACTCGGCCATAGTAAGGACCAAATTGATGGCTGACAAGCAACTTGAATTTAAAAATGGAGATGCGGAATTTCCAGAGGGAGTTGTCATTCATTTCTTTGATAAGGAGGGTGAATTGAGCACTACCATTCGAGCAGACAGGGGCTACTTAGATAGGAAAACCAATATCTACAGAGGAGAAGGGGATGTTCAGGTGCATAACCTTGTGAAAGAGCAAAAGCTAAACTCTGAGGAGTTATTTTGGGACAAGGCTAAGAAAAAGATTTACACTGAGAAATTTGTCACAGTTGAACAACCAGACCGAATTATAAAAGGTACTGGAATGGAAGCTGACGAGGGATTCAATGAATATAAATTTACTAAGGTGACGGGTGTAATTAATAATGTTCTCTAAAATTGTAAAATGAAAATAAGTAGTGCAATTTTATTGTCTCTTGCCGCTGCCTTGGTGGTAATAGGTGCTCACCTTACGATTAAGGCAGGAATAGTGGCCTCTTATCCGCTTTTTATGTTTGCGGTGGTCTTATTATTTTGGCACATGTATCGTAAAAACAAATTGGAAGAAACAGAAATGAACGATAAAAAATCGAATAAAACAAAAGTAAACGGAAGAAGAATTAATGGACAGTCATTACTTACTCTTAGTACTTATTAGTCTGTTTTTTTCGGCACTATTTTCGGGGATGGAAATTGCCTTCATTTCGGCCAACCGTTTGCAAATTGAGCTTCAGGGAAAGCAAGGTAAAGTCTCTGGTAAAGTTTTAGCAAGTTTCATTCAAAACCCAGGTCAGTTTATAGGGACTTCCTTGATGGGGAATACTATTAGTTTGGTGCTTTATGGTATTTTTATGGCCTATTTACTTGAACCACCCCTAAGCTATTTATTGCCTGAAGCACTTAATACGCAGGCGGGAATAATGATTGTACAAACGCTGGTTTCTACTCTTATCGTGTTGGTTACAGCGGAATTTATCCCAAAAAGTATTTTCATACTTAACCCGAATAGACTACTAACCTTTTTCTCCATCCCTTTTGCAGTCATTTACTACCTGATGTACCCCATCGTTTGGGTAGTGGTAGGACTTTCTAAGTTTGTGATAGTAAGGGTGCTCAATTTGGAGTACAACGATGAAAAGCCAGCATATACCATTACGGACCTCAATAGCTTTGTCCAAAATTACATGGACACCAAAGGAGAGGATTTAGATATTGATACCAAGATTTTTGACAATGCCGTAGATTTCAAGAAAGTTAGGGTCAGAGAATGCATGGTTCCACGTACAGATATTGTTGCCATGGAAGTTGAGGATCAGATCTCAGATCTCAGGGAGCTGTTTGTGGAAAGTGGGCATTCAAAGATTATTATTTACAAAGAAACCATTGACGATGTAATTGGCTACTGCCATCACTTAGAGCTTTTCAAAAAGCCAAAGGGGATAGAAGACATTTTGACCCCAATTATAATCGTCCCAGAATCTGCGCTTGCCAATGAGTTATTGGTGCAATTTATCAAGGAATGTAAAAGTTTGGCCTTGGTAGTAGATGAATTTGGTGGGACAAGTGGTATTGTGAGTATGGAGGATATCATTGAGGAGATTTTTGGTGAGATTGAAGATGAGTATGACAATGATGATTTAATTGACCAAAAAGTAGCTGATGGAGAGTATCTGCTCAGTGCTAGACATGAAATTGATTACCTGAATGAAAAATATGAATGGAACCTACCTGAAGGAGAGTTTGAAACTCTGGCAGGATTTATCCTCTCCCTAACGGAAAGTATTCCTCAAAAAGGAGAGTTTGTTAGCTATGGACCCTTTACATTTACTATCGTTTCCAAGCAAGATCACCGAATAGATACTGTGAAAATCAAGATTCAATAACCAACGTTGTAGAAATACTTTATTTATAGATGCGGTAATATTTTGAATTTACCACTATATGTAATTATTTTGCGACACTTCAAAAAATAGGAGAATGGCATTAATTAAACAAATAAGACAAAGAACAGGTCTGGCGATAGGAGTTATCGCTGTAGGACTTATATTCTTTTTAGTAGGAGGAGACCTTTTAGGGCCTAACTCCATGTTATTGGGATCCAGTAGAACGACTGTTGGCGAAATTGCAGGGGAAGACGTTTCCTATGAAGAGTATGTTCAGAAAATCGAACAGACTAAGCTCAGTTTTCAACAAAACACTGGACGTAATCCTTCAGAAAATGAACTTTCAAGTATTAGAGACCAGGCATGGCAGGCTTTGATCGTTGAAAAGATATTCTCTCAGCAGTACGATGAACTAGGTCTAGTGGTGTCTGATGAGGAGCTTGTTGACATGGTTCAAGGAAAGAACATCATTGGAGAGTTAAGAAGACAATTGACAAACCCACAAACTGGAGAGTTTGACAGGTCTCAATTGATTACTTTCCTTCAATCTTTGGAGACTGCAGATCCTCAACAACAAATGTTTTGGGCGCAGCAGGAAAAACTATTTGCTGACTCCAGGCTAAGAATCAAGTATGACAATATGTTGGCTACTTCTGAGTATGCCAATTCAGCAGAAGCCAAAATGCAACACAAGATGGCCAATACAACCGCTGATGTCAGTCATATTCAGATTCCTTATTATGCAGTTTCTGATTCGGCAGTATCCCTTACAGATGGAGATGTAAAATCTTACATCAATAAGAACCAGGAAAAATTCAAGGTTGTAGAAAGCAGGGGTTTAAAATATGTTCGTTTTCCACTTCAGCCTAGTGCGGAAGATTCTGCAAATACCTTGGAAAATATCAAGAACCTAACAATTGAGCTTAAAGAGACCCAAACAGATTCTGCCTTTGTAATCAGAAATTCAGAAGCTGCGACTCCTTTTGTTACAATCAACCCAGGTGATCCATTACCAGTGAATTTCACTAATAATGTAGACAATCCTGAAGTAGGTGTGGTATATGGCCCATTCTTGAGCAACAACACTAGCTATGTGACTTATAAAATCACTGACAGTTTTGACGGAGACGCAAGAATGAGAGCGAGCCATATCCTTTTGAGTACTGAAGGAATGGATGATGACGCAAAAGCGCAAGTTAAGGTCAGAGCCCAGGAAATATTAGACGAAGTAAGTGATACAGGAAACTTCGAAGTTGCTGCTGCCCAATATGGTCAGGATGGAACTTCTCAGCGTGGGGGAGACCTTGGCTGGTTTTTCAAAGAAAATTTTGTTACTGAATTTGCTGACGCTGTATTTGCAGCCAAATCTCTTGGGGTAATCAACAAGTTGGTAGAGACTGAATATGGTTATCATATTATCAAGGTGACAGAATTGGCACAGACGCTTAGTCAAAAAGTAGCCATTCTTGAACTGGAGCTTATAGCAAGTGATGTTACTAGAAATGATATTTTTAGAAACGCTGATTTCTTTGCTGCTAACTCCGATGATGCTGCATCATTTGAAGAAAATGCGAAAACAGAGAATTACCAAGTAACTACAGCTACAAACGTAGGTGCAAATGCGAGAAGTATCAACAACATGAATTCCGCCCGTGAGATTATAAGATGGGCATTCAACGATGCTTCTGTAGGTAAAGTTTCTACGGTTTTTGAATTAGATGATGCTTATGTAGTAGCTATCCTTACAAGCAAAACGGAAGAGGGTGAAGGAAGTATTGAGAATCCAGAAGTTAGAGCTCAAGCTACTTTAGCCTTAAGAAATGAAAAGAAAGCTGAAATCATTAAGGAAAAATAAAAGGATTAGAAACACTAGAAGCAATCAAGGAAGTTTATCCTGATGCCTCCATCGGTACTACTCCGGGTTTGAAACTGAATGCAAGTGTATTGCCTGGTATAGGTTTCGCACCTAAGGCAATAGGATCCATTTTCGGTCTTCAAAATACTGGAGACATGACAGGTCCAATCACAGAAGATATAGGTGTTATAGTTGCCAAACTTAATGGCATTATTCCAGCTACTGAAATTGCTGACTATACTCGTTACCAAAATGAAATTACGGCTAACGCCTCTCAAAGAACAGGCTATATGATTATGATGGCTATGGAAGAGCTGGCTGGTGTAAAAGACTACAGGTATAAGTTCTTTTAATAAGTTCT
>NZ_ATNM01000160.1 GCF_000427295.1 Cyclobacterium qasimii M12-11B
AGCCGGCTATCAGGACGGAATTCCGCATTATAAATATTATGTCGATGCTCCAATGCTTTTAGGAACGAATCTTATAAAAAATCTTATACTAATATGGGAACCATCAATGAATTAACCGCATTGCAAAAAAGTTCAAACGTATATATGTTCAATGTTGCCATGCATATTGCAGGCGTAACATACAAGCCGCATGGATCTCTCCCGGCTGATCAGAACGATCTACTGAAAATGAGAAACTATTACAGCCAGTTTGGTCTGGGAGTAAAGACAGGTATTGATCTCCCGCAGGAATCAGCCGGAATGCAAACCACACCTAAAACTGTAGGAGGATTAATTTTAGACTTAGCAATTGGCCAATACGATACATACACACCGCTTCAAATGGCTCAATACATCTCAGTAATCGCCAATGGTGGCTATCGTGTTCAGCCTAGAATCGTCACAAGTATTCATAAGCCAGGAAAAAAAGCCAGCTGGGTAAGGCGATTGAACATAGGAAACCTAAAGTACTCAATAAGATTAATAATTCAGAGAGTGATTTGAAACAAGTACAAACAGGCATGAAATTAGTCACTTCTTCAGGGACAGCAAAAAATACGTTTACAGAAGATGTATCAGGGAAAACGGGAACAGCGGAAACATTTTACT
>NZ_ATNM01000161.1 GCF_000427295.1 Cyclobacterium qasimii M12-11B
CCCCATAGCCGTCAAGTTAACGATTTAAGTTATTGATAATCAATTAATTAAATAAAAACGTAGATCCCCCTTGGGATCTTTGTTCCTTTTTTTCATATCTATTGGTATTTGTTTTCTTAATTCAAAAAACGCAATCCCCACTGATCCTCCCTGTTTTTCCTAGTTAAATATACATATAATTTCCATCTAAAAGACCAAAATTCAAGTAAAATTACCAGTAAAATTTAGAGTTTTAGCGGAAAAATTTAATTTATCTTTCAACCCGGATATCATTGACTGCCTTGCCAAGGAAACAGGTTTTTCCAAAAGAAAATCCAAACTCAAGCCCCACCTGTTTTTCGAGAGCCTGATGTTTTCCCATCATTTAGGAAAATCTTTCAGCCTCATGGATGTGTGTTCGGATCTTATGGAGGAATACGAGCTGGGGATCACAAAACAGGCAATTGATGACAGGTTCAATGACCGAGCCGTACTTTTCTTCCGCCGGATACTAGACCGGCTACTTTCCGCCGAATTTAATACTTGTAAAGATTTTGGGGGGTTGCTTTCCCGTTTCAACAGGGTGAGGATAAAAGATTCAACGAAGTTTCCTCTTCCAAAAGCCTTTACCCATAAATACAAGGGACACGGGGGCGGTGGCAACGGGGGCAAGTCCGACAATTGCGAGTCCCTGATCAGCGTCCAGTACGAATATGACATGCTCAGCGGAGAAACAATGGATCTCAGGCTGACCGACGGGCTTAAAAACGACCTGTCGGATTCCAGAGATTTTACTGATGACATCCGCGAGAACGACCTTTTCATCAGGGATCTTGGCTATTGTAGCCTCCCTTACCTAGAAAAAATTGCCGGGGGAGGGGCCTTTTTCCTCAACAGACTTCCCGCCAAGACTGTAGTATATACCGCCGAAGACGGGTACGAACCAATGGATTTCAAGAAATTATACGCGATAATGAACAAACACAAATTATCACACATGGAACTGGACGTGTTGGTGGGTAAAAAAGCCAAGCTTCCATGCCGGCTTGTCATCATGCCTGTCGACAATGCAACCTATGAAAAGAGGATAAGAAAGGCAACCGAAAAAGGTAAGCACTACAAGTACAAGGTATCCCAAGAGTACAGGGCAAAGAGTAGGCTCAATTTTTTCATCACCAATGTGGACAAAAAGGACCTGGATACAGAAAAAGTACGGGAAGTGTATACACTAAGATGGCAGCTGGAACTCCTGTTCAAGGTCTGGAAATCTCAGGCGAAAATAGACCAGATCAAGGAAATGAAAATAGAACGTTTTGAGTGTCAATTGTATAGCAAACTGATCTGGCTGCTCCTAAACTGGAGGATCTTTAAATGGATGGGAAATGAGATCTACAAAAGGGAAAGAATACTCTGCAGTGTCTGGAAGTTTTACAAATATGCAACCCGGATTGCTCAAAGACTCAGAATGGCACTGAAAGATCCCGTTCAGATGGAGAAAATCCTTATTAGGGTGTTGAAAATAGCCCCCATGGAATTTATTCTTGAAAAGAAAAAAGATAAACTATCTCAAAATCAAACGTTTACACACTTAGCCTGACGGCTATGGGGTT
>NZ_ATNM01000162.1 GCF_000427295.1 Cyclobacterium qasimii M12-11B
AGACCAATGTCACCATTGGTGGCAACACCACCGAGATCACACTTGAGGTCGCACAGCACCTCGGCGACGACGTAGTTCGCGCCATCGCGCTCAAGCCCACAGACGGACTCGTTCGTGGCCAAGAAGTTCGCGACTCCGGCGAGCAGATCACGGTTCCCGTTGGTGATGTCACCAAGGGCAAGGTGTTCAACGTTACCGGCGACATCCTCAACGCGGATGAAGACGGCAAGGTCAAGGGCGAAACCGTCGAGATCACCGAGCGCTGGCCCATCCACCGCAAGCCCCCAGCATTCGACCAGCTTGAATCGAAGACTGAACTCTTCGAAACCGGCATCAAAGTTATCGACCTCCTCACCCCCTACGTGCAGGGCGGAAAAATTGGCCTGTTCGGTGGTGCCGGTGTTGGTAAGACCGTTCTGATCCAAGAAATGATCCAGCGTGTAGCTCAGGATCACGGTGGAGTTTCCGTCTTCGCCGGTGTTGGTGAGCGCACCCGTGAAGGTAACGACCTCATCGCCGAAATGGATGAAGCGGGCGTCTTCGACAAGACCGCACTCGTCTTCGGCCAGATGGATGAGCCGCCAGGAACGCGTCTCCGCGTTGCGCTCTCGGCCCTCACCATGGCTGAGTACTTCCGCGACGTGCAGAAGCAGGACGTTCTGTTGTTCATCGACAACATCTTCCGCTTCACCCAGGCAGGATCCGAAGT
>NZ_ATNM01000163.1 GCF_000427295.1 Cyclobacterium qasimii M12-11B
GGTTTGGATATGCCTCGTAGGTTTGACCAATGGTTGTTGTTTTTCAGGTTCTTTTGCCCGTGGTAATTGTTTGTTTAATCCTGACTATGTATTGGGATTTCCCTACTTTCATAGGGAAATGTTGCGAACATATGGAGATTAGGATGTTTTGAGATTGGGGTTCAGCAACTGACACCTGAATGAGAACCGAAAGTACAAACAACAGTTATTGTTGTTCAGATCCATTAGACCAATTAGTCTTTATAATGGGATTGGTGTTATTGATTTACTGTCCTTTGTGACGAATCTAAGGAAGCCTGTAGGGATTCAAAAATAAATTCCACGAGTTTTCACCCGTGGAATTTATTGGAAATAAAGTGATTTTGGCGGCATTAGGAATCCCTAGAAACCGTGCATCTATCTGACTTAAGTCACAGTATTTTCAAACTTTAGCAATTAATTCCCTGCCTTAATATAAGCCCAACCTTGCTCCTGCTTGATTATGATTTCTGCCAGGCCAGAAGGAACAGTAATGGCTCCGTCTACCAGGTCTTCTTTGCTTGCCTTCGCTCTACGCATGGTGTTTTCACAGGCGGCAAAAACCACTCCCCTGCTTTGTAATTTAACAATGCCCTCTAGTACCTGGCTCTTTTCTTTAAGAACCATTGGTAGCGCGCCACTGTGACAAACCACCTCTATTTCAGCATTTGGCAATGCTTTTAAGATATTGTTAAGCTGAGCTATGGCTTTATTTTGGTCAGCAACTTCCCCTTTGGTGACTTGAAAAACAACGTGATGTACTTCCTGATCTACCACTTGGGCAGAAAGCAATAATGGGCTGCTCATCAGAAGTATGAACAACAATAAATGGATGTATCTTTTCATGGTTAAATTTATTTGCCTAAATATAAACCATTATTTAATATTTAAACAGATGCTTTTTCCTTTTCTTTTGGTTTTACGGCTTCCACCAGGTCCTCGAAAATCATATAAAGACAAGGAACAATTACCAATATAATTGCCGTAGCGAAAATGATTCCAAAACCAAGAGATATGGCCATGGGAATCAATTGGAATGCCTGACTAGAGGTTTCCAGAATGATAGGTGTCAAGCCACCAAATGTCGTCAGAGTGGTCAAAATGATGGGCCGAAAACGCCTTACTCCTGCCTCATGAATGGCTTCATAAGCAGTTAATACGCCCCTATGCTTATTTGCATAGTCAATCATGATGAGTGAGTCATTTACCACCACTCCCGATAAAGCAATAACGCCCATCAAACTTACCAATGACAAATCATATCCTAATAATATATGCCCGATAACAGCGCCTACCACCCCAAAAGGTATGGCCAACATGATTATAATGGGCTGTGAATAACTTCCCAGTGCTATCGTCAAAAGACAAAATATCAGTAGCATGGCTATAATGAATCCAGACCACAAAGCATCAGTTGATTCCCGCATTTCTGCTTGACTTCCTTCATAAGTCCAGGCAATTCCCGGAAAATCTGCACGCAACTGAGGTAATACCTGCTCGTTCAAGGCTTTTAATACCCTGGTTTGAGCAGCAGCAGGCTCTACGTCCATGCCCACATTTACCACTCTTTTGCCATCCCGACGATTGATATTTGTAAAGGTTTCTCCCTCCTTAATTCGTACAACATCCAATAAAGGAACAGCCGTACCATCCGGTGCCTGAATAATGAAGTCTTCCAGGTAATTGATGTCTTTTCGTTCTTCCAGGGGCAATTTCACCCGTACTTCAAATTCGTTGATGCCACGAAGTTGCCGCATGGCCAAAGCACCAAAAAAGGCATCTCGGATTTGCTGGCCTACTATATTGGGCGTAAGTCCAAGGTTTCGGCCCTCAGGTAGCAGTTCAAAACCCAATTGTAGTTTGCCCTTGTTATAGTTGTCACTCACATCTCTGGTTTCGGTAAAAGTCTCCACTCTTTCCAGGAAAGCCTGGCTTGCCCGTTCTAAAACATTGATATCAGGGTGACTCAAATCCACACTGATGTCCTGTCGTGCTCCGCCCGGTCCACGTTCGGCCTCAAAATTGATTTGATCCACGCCCTTGATGTCTCCAATGTTTTCGCGCCAAAGTGCGATAAGTTCTTTTGGACTCATATCCCGTTGATCCGGTGGTTTCATGACGATTTCCACATCTATAAAATCTTTTCCCCGCACATTTGTTTTGACCCCATAGGCCACCTCATAAAGGTTGTAGGTCTCAAACATCTTGTGGGTATTGTTTGTGATTTCTACTGCTACTTTGGCGGCCTGATCATTTGTCGTCCCTACAGGAAGTCGTACAGCGGCCTCAATTTCATCTGCCGCCACTTCAGGCATAAGCACCATGCCCATGTGATCACTGTAACCAAAGCCTCCTACCAGGATCAATATTGAGATGGCTGCAGAAAAAGTGAGGTATCTATTTCGCAAGCAAAGGTCTAGAAAAGGCTTGTAATAGGTATTGATAAAGCGGTTGAATCCCGATGCAATGGCTCCCTGCCAGGTTTCCAGTTTTCGGACCCATAGGTATTTTTTTTCTTTGGGTGGCTTGGTCACATGGGAAGGCAAAATAAATAAGGCTTCGAATAAGGAAACAAAGAGTACGACTATTACCACTACAGGCAATGGCCACCAATATTTACCTGTTTCACCGGGAATAAAAAGCAGCGGCACAAATGCCATGACTGTGGTCAATACACTGACAATAACAGGTTTGGATACATCTTTGGCCCCCAAAATAGCCGCATCCATATGAGAATAACCTTTTTGTCGGTATTCGTAAATGTTTTCTCCTACTACAATGGCATCATCCACCACAATTCCCATAACAATCAAGAAGCCAAACATGGAAATCATGTTGACACTGATGCCTACTGCTGGAAGGAAAATCATGGCCCCTACAAATGAGATGGTCATGCCCATCATTACCCAGAATGCCAACCGGTATTCCAGAAACAAGCCTAAAATGACGAGGACAATAATGATGGCCATAAGCCCATTTTCAGTCAGCAGAGAAAGCCTTTCACGAAAATCTTCTGCTCTATTGCTTTCGATTCGAACTTTTACACCTGGAGGCAAACTAGGTCTAAATTCCTCCAGTATATCTTTTACGGTGGCCTCTATATCCAAAGGAGATTGATTTCCAATCCGGAAGACTTCCAGGTCCACCGTGTTTTGCTGTTCAAATTGACCATTAAAACCCACTTCTTCAAAGCCATCTCGTATACTGGCAATATCCCCTAAGGTAACTGTAGAGCCGGATTCGGAAGATATTATATCTATGGTAGCAAATTCCTCTGCCACCAGTTTGCGTTCCTCCATTCTTAAAAGGATTTCTCCGGAAAGGGTTTCTATGGAGCCGGCAGGAATATCCCGACTTGAATTTTCAATCAGGTCGGCAACCTGCCCCAAGGTAAGATTGTATTTTAACAGTGTATTTCTTGGGATCTCCACATGAGTTACAAAATCTGGTACATTCCCAATCTCAACCTGAGTGATCTGATCGTCACTAAGTAATCTGGTTCGCAACCTTTCGGCTAAAATTCTAAGCGTCCAAACATCCACATTGCCATAAATCCCAACCTGCATCACGTCCATTTGCTGATTTTGAAGAATAATCTGAGGTCTTTCAATGTCATCGGGGAAAGTTTGTATTCGGCTTACCGCCTGGTTAATATCCTGCAGGGCCTTCATGCGGTCTGTACCTGGAATGAACCAGATTTCAACCGTTCCAGAACCTTCATCTGCCTGAGAGATGATTTCTTTAATGCCTTGAACTTCACGAACCTTTTCCTCTACGGGCAAGACAATGCCTTGCTCTACCTCCTCTGGAGCAGCTCCGGGGTACTCTACAGATACTTCAACTATGTCAAGTTGAAACTGTGGGAAAACTTCTTTTTGAATGTTGTACATGGTGTACACTCCTCCAAACAGCAAGATTACCATCAGCAAATTGGTGATGATTGGTCTTCTTGCCATAAAGGCAATGGCACCTTTTTCAGTTTCTAAGTTTGTTGGTTCCTGCATGGTTTTAACTATTTATCTGCATCCAAACGAAGCGGTGAACCATCTACTACAGTGGCTAGATCTGTTGCCACTACTTGTTCGTTGGCCGACAAACCCTCATTGATATAGGCGAAATCCTGGTCCTCAAAGAGGATGTTGACCTTACGTATGTTCAATTTTCCCTCTTGAATGACCCAGACGGTATTCCCAGGACGAATGTATTGACGCTCAAGGCGAGTAACATCCTTCAATTCCCGGGCTTCAATTTGTACTTCTACAAAAGTACCGATGATCAGAGGTGGTTTATCCGGATTGGGTTTTCTACGCAATAAGGGATCAGCAATGCGAATGATAACCCTGGCCAATCGGGTTTGGTTGTCCAAAGCGCCAACCAGTCTTGAAACTCGGCCTTCTCTGAATTGCCCTGGTTCCCAGGCTGCTGGATGGACAATTTTTACCGGTGAACCTGTTCCCTCTGCATCTTCCCCAATGGACAGCCAGTTGACTTTGGAAAGGGGTATATTGGCCATTACCCAATATTCATCAATACCTACCAAACGTCCCAGGTCTGACCCTTGAGTGATTTGAGAACCCAGATTTACATTTCGTGACAAAATATGCGCATCGAAAGGCGCCCGAATGCTTGCCCGATTCAAGTTCAACGATGCCTGGCTAACTGCAGCTTCGGCAGCTTCTACATTGGCCTTGGCCGCTAACAACTGAGGTTTTCGAAGAACCAGGTTTTGATTTTCTGAAGTCAACTCATCTCCAATCAATTCGTAATCCTTGAGTGCTACATCCTGTCGGCCTAGCTCCACTTCATAGTCTGATTGAGCGAGCGATAAATCACTTTTCCTCAATAGAAGTGTATTTTCAAAATCTGCAGGGTTGATTTGTAATAGCAGGTCCCCTTTTTTCACATAGGCACCGGGAAGGAATTGGTTAGCAATGCGTGTGATTTCCCCTCCTACCTGATTGCTTAAGGAAATGTCGGTAGCTGGTTGAACGATGCCTGTAGCCACAATAGTGGGCGTGAAATCCCCCTGCTCCGCCTGCACCACATCCACTAGCATGGCCGTGGTTTTTGAGGCTCCTTCCATTTCAGCTTCTGGTGCTGTCCAAAAGAAGAGCATGGCGATTAAAATACTGCCAATCAATAATCCCAAGCTTATAAATATGGTTTTCTTTTTAGTCATTTTGTCGGGATTGGGTTTTCATTCATGCTAAATTCTCCCTCGTTTTCGATGGGAGTTTGGAAGCCTCCTGCAAGGGCTCGGTAAAGGGAAACCCTGTACAAAAGCAAATTCAATTCTTCTGTAACCAACTCTCTTTTCAATTGCTGCATTTGATCCAAGGTGACCAGCACGTCAAGGTAAGCAATGGACCCATTTAAGTATTCGACCCTCAATTGCTGAAAGGCTCGTTCTGCCAGTTTTAATTGGTTTTCAAGGTTGCTGATTATTTCTTTCTGAAGGCTTTCACGAACCATTGCATCTTCTACTTCTTGAAGGGCTTGTAAAATGGTTTGTCCATATTCTTGAACCTGTTGTTCTCTAAAGGCTTTTGCTTGTTCTTTTTCGGCATTTAATCTTCCACCGTAAAAGAGTGGCATCAGTAAGCTCCCTGTTAAAGAAGCTGCTTGAGATTCCACCAGGTTGGTAAGTGTATTGGATCTTAGGGCTCCGGTAAGGTTAAAAGCCAGTCTGGGATAAGTATTGCTTATGGCCACTGCCACCTCCCTGTCTGCAGCCTGCATGCGATTGAAACTGCTTTGAATGTCAGGGCGTCTATTGATCAATTCCATGGGTAAGCCTGCATCAGGTAAGGAACTTAGGCTTGGTAATTTGCTTTCCTGAGCGACTGAAAGCATGCCTGGCGCAATGCCAAGCAATACGGCAAGCCTATTTCTCAATGTTTTCATCTCCATTTGTACAGAAAGCGCTTCTTCTTTTGTGTTTTCAATCAGTTGTTCCTGACGAAGGATGTCCACTCCTCTCACCTGCCCACTTGCAAATCGTGCTCGGATCAATGCCAACACTTGTTGGTTGTATTCCGTTTGTTCCTGGATCAATTCCAGTTGTTCCTGAAATGTCTGAATAGAAAACCAGGTCAATGATACTTCTCCGGCGATGGTAATGGCAAGGGTTTGGTAATCCAGGTAGGTTGCTATTAAACGGTTTTCTGCGGCTAGTTTACTTTGCTTTACCCGCCCCCAGAGATCTACCTCATAGCTGGTTCGCAAAGACAATTGAGTGTTTTCTCCTCCTACAAAATCAGGAGCGGGTCTACTAGCCCCTCCCTGAAGTTCTAGAAATACTTGAGGAACGCGCTGAGAGGAAATAATGGCGACATTACTGGCATCTTGTGCCACCTCAAACCAAGCGCTTTTCAATTCTAAATTGTGTGTGATAGCAGTATCTATCAATGCATTTAGTTGGGCATCCTGAAAAGTAGTCCACCAGTCCGTTTCAAGTTCAGAAGCCCCCGTTGGAAGAGAAAAACTTTCCGGAAGTGCTACAGGAACATCCCTGGTAGTGACTTTATTTCCACATCCTGAGGTTAATAAGATGGCCCCTATGAACATCATAATGGGAAAGGAAGACTTTCTGAAGGCACGTGATGTGCCATAAAATAGAAAGTTTAATGATTGGTTATAATACAAAAGTCTTTGGGTTTTTTTTTGAAGATAACAAAAAACAGTTGGTATGCAAAGACAACTATTTCATTTAACTATCTAACTATTAGCAGTAAAATATGTTTTAGGGTAAATTGATAACCTTATTGTCCTACTTTGGAACTGGTAATTTTTTTTGATCCTATAGATTTCCTAATATCGACAGCCTATTTCTTTAATCAATTGGTTCTTCTAGAGATAAAACTTCCAGGTTTCACTCTATAATTTTATCATAAGATTGATTATCAACACAACCTGAAAGGTTGGAGAATTTAAGGGATTCAATAAAAATTCCGCATGGCTGGTTTGATGCAAAGGCCAAATCTGACCATAGAGGTATATTGATTGTAGTCATAAAGATTTTCCCCGTAACCATTGTACCATTGCAAGAACAAGTATTGGTTGGAAGAAGGGATTGGTTTGAAGTTTAATTCTACAATGGTGTTTACCACATTAAATTTTTTACTTGGATTCAACACCAGGCTTGCCCAAAAATTATCATTGTAACTGCGGTAATTCAGGGCCAATAATCCAAATCCTCGGTATCGGAAAAGGTCCTTGTTTTCATCTCCTAAAACCCCAGCCCAAATTTTGCCCTGAAGGGAAATATTGGCATTGTAAAAATACACCCCTGAAAGCGTAATGAAATTCCAACTTCTGGAATAAATGGAATCCAGTCCGTTTGATTCATGTTCAAGCGAAAGCGCAACTCCGCCTTTTAACTGCTGATTAATTAAAACTGGCCTAATAAGGGTTATTCCCGGATTGTAATTGTTATCAGCAAAGGGGGAAGAATTTTCGTAAATGTCCCAAAATGATTTCTGGGTGTAAGTTAGCAATAGCGAAGTTCGAAAGGGCAGCCTAGATTTTATCAACCGCTGACTAACACTTATCTGGTATTTGACATCAGCCGTTTGTTTGTTGATATCCTTATTTGTTGGCACCCCTGTAATAAAATAATTGTCACGAAACATACCAAAGCTAGGTTGTGCATCATATAGGTCCAAAAATTCCTCTTCTGATATTTGAAGGTAGTTCTGGGTCTTAAAACTAAATTCACTTGTGTCAATCTGGTCTTCCCACATTGATTGAAGTTCCATGATTTGCGCATTAGCGGTCATGGAAAATGAGAATAGAAAATATAGAAACAACAATCCATTTTTGGATGATCTCCTACAGTTCTTTAATTTACTCAAACTGAAAATTGATTTTATTAAGAAACGAGTTTCTAAATGGATGCCCAATGATTGCTTAACAGCTATATACCAAACTTAAGCAAAACTTGGCATCAAAATCAAATAAACAGGATTTTAATGGTACTGTTTATTATTAATGCGTAAAGAAAAGTAAGTCTTAAGTATTTAAGATTGGAACGGAGCTTCTAAAAGACATTGATCCCTTAACTTTCATTTTATTATCTACTAGAATTTACTTTTTAAAAAGGTAAGGGAATTCTATTGCATAATTCCACCTTAATCCTTAAAAAAGAGTTAGGATAAGAATGGTGAAAGATTTTATAATTAGGAGGAAATTTAGGAGCCTTTTTAATAGTCGTAGGCTTCTGCTCTACTCAACAAAATTTTGCCTATTGCTACTTATTCGTTCTTTTAAAATGGTATTAATACGTTTATTTATTCCACGCTGCATGGTAGCATACAAAAGAAATTCTTCAGTAGAAAAATGACCTATAACCAAACCTCGGATTTCACTTCTAAATGCCATGTCTTTGTTGAAGGAACTTTCAATGAAATTGGTTTTTTCTTTTTCAGATAATTGACTAAACTCGAGTTTTTTTGTTGCCATATAATGCTTAAAATGAACCGCTAATAAGTCATGCAGCATTTTGATAACCGGACGAATCACTGAATTTTGAAATGATTCTTCTTTGCTCATCCCTTTGGGGAATGCTAGATTTGGGAGTATTGGTCTTGAAGCCTCGAGGTTTTTATTCATAAATAAACAAACCATCGAACCTGGATACATGTTCAAAAAACTGTAAAATTGATTTAACCTTCAAATGGATTTATAATAGGTTCAATGAAAAAAAGCCTTCCAGTAAAGGGAGATTAAAGGCATAAAAAAAGCCTTACCGTTTAATTGGTAAGGCTTCTGTACTAAATATTGTAACGCGACTAGTCATTCCAAACTTTTGCATTTTTGGCTTTTGGACCTGTAACCCTTGTTTTATTTGTAACCAACGTTACTTGTTGGTAATTTTTTGATGTAGATTCCCAGGATTTTTTATTCTTTGCAGATGGACCTTGTGCTTTAGAAGTAGTCTCCAAGGTATAAACCTTTTTTGCTTTTTCAGTGTTCTGCCAAGGTTTTTGGTTTTTTGCAGCAGGACCTGTTAAGTCGTTATTTTTCTGTGCATAACTGAAAGTAGCGACAGTCATAAAGGCGAAGGCTATCAATAAACTTTTCATATAATTACCGTTTTACAATTTATATCTTTTGTCTAGTAAATTTAACGCTAAACAAGGGGTATAGATACTCTAAGAAAATCGGTAAATTATAGTAGGTTTAATTACGTTAAAAAGTATCCGTATTTATACGGATGTTTTTCACAACAAGCTGAGTTGAGCTGCCTTATTGATCAACTCCGGAGTGTTTTTTACCTCCAGCTTCTTCATCATGTTGTTTCGATGGGTCTCTACGGTTCGTGTACTAATGAAGAGTTTCTGAGCAATTTCCTTTGTTGTTTGACCGTCTGCAATCAATTTTAAGATCTCCATTTCTTTTGGAGACAACTTTTTGGGACTGACCCCTTCCAGTGACATAATATTGATCATGCGTTGAGAAATTTCCTGATTAAAGTACTTATTCCCTTTGAGAACGGTGTCAATTGCCAGTAGTAATTCTTCCTCATCAGCATTCTTAAGAAGATACCCATAGGCTCCTCCTCTAATGGACTGCATGATATAATTGCCATCATCGTGCATTGAAATAGCAATCGCCTTGATGCGAGGGTACTTTTTTTTCAACTTTAAAAGCACTTCAAAACCATTCATTTCAGGCATGGTCAAGTCGAGAAGCAATAGCTCTGGTAGAATTCCTTTCTTAAGTTTTTTAAAAAAATCCTTTCCATTTTCTGAACTGATCACCACCTCAAAATTGTCTTGCTTAGACAATAGAGAATGGATTCCATCTCTGAATAACTGGTGATCATCTACAATAGCAATTTTGAATTTATCCATCTTTCAAAGGTATTTCTACTTCCACTTCTGTGCCATTTACATCAGAATTAATACTAAGGTACCCATTAAAAATCTCTATTCGCTCCCTAATGTTTCTCAAGCCTGCCCCATATTGTATACTACTTAGGTCAAAGCCAGTACCATTGTCCAGGTAATACAAAGAGAGCTTATCACTAAATTCTGTTAAAGAAATAGTTATTTTTTTGCACCAGAGTGCTTCAATGAATTGTTGATCAATTCCTGACAAACCCTAAAAATACAAATGTCCAGGTCTATGGTTAATTTACCAGCCTTGCCCTTGGTGGCATCCTCATAAACAATTTCAACCCCACTGGTTTTTTCATTCTATCAATAAAACTTTCCAGTGCCTTCCCCACTCCAAAATCAACCAAAACGGAAGGCATTAAATTATAGGTCATCCTACGGATTTCATCAATGGTACCATCCACTACAACATTAATCCTTTTTTTATCTGGAGAGGATAATTCTGAGGTATGTACCATTAGCTTTAAGCTGGTAAGCAATGGCCCAACACCGTCATGTAAATCTTTGGATAATCGTTTCCGTTCATTCTCTTGCCCTTCAATCAATGACTTTTTGGCCATCAAACGGCTTAAATTTTCAGCATTCTCATATTCCATCAATTTTTTTTGCATGACAATCAATGATTTACCAAGTAGATCCCCTTCTCCTGACAAATGGTATTTCGCCTTCATATTCATATTTCCAATCTCCGAAGAAAAATTAATGGCTTCTCGGATTGATTTTTGTAATTTTTCTAAGGCCACAAACATCTCCTTGATTTCCTTGGTCTGGTAATTATTAACAATTGTAAAATCATAATTTCCTCTTGTCATGAAGTTGAGGAAAAGCCTCATATTTAACAATGGCTTTGACAAAACAACAGTAATCAAAAAAGAAAATGTTAAAGCAAAAAGCAACACCAGAAAGGAAATCAATATGAGTTTATTTCTCATATTTAAAAGCGGAGCTGTTACTTCCACTACATCAATTTCGGATAAAATCGCCCAGTTTAGATTGGCAATATCCAGTTTATGGTAGGAACTATATACAGGTATTCCTCGATAATCATTAATGATTCCAAATCCATCAATTCCCAGTAAAGCATGTTTTGCACCAATTGTTGAGGCTTTAATTTGACCAGGAGGCTGTTCAGGGAAAAATCTTGATTCGGACCTCATGCGATAGTCATTCCCAACCAGGTAGGTTTCTCCGCTTTGTCCCATACCTGTACGCTCCATAAGTATGTCTTGAATTAAATCATTATTTATGCATTCAATCTGTCGGACTCGATTTGCTATTTTATTAACCATTGCCAACTTCACCTTTCCTTTTCTGGCACAAGAGGTAATATCAATTATACTTTCACCATTAGGCATCAATTTTAATCTGTTTTGCAAACATGTGATATCAACCTCTTCAGCAATTACAGCATAGGGATTTATCGTTGAGTCGGATTCCAATTTAATATTAGCATTGTGAAAATTTTCCAATTCGGCATTCAAAAAAGCCTCAAGTTGAATGCGTTTCAATTTTTTAATGGAAGAGAGTTGTAGTAGTACCCTTTCATCAAGTGCATATTTAAATTCTTTGTAGGAAAAAATGGAAAGGGTCACCACTACTAAAAACACCAAAGAATTGATTAACAATATTATCCAGGACCTTAAACTCTTCATCTATACTTAATAAAATTTACCTTTGGTTCGAAATATACGACTGCCATTTTATTACTTAATGAATTCCCATTAAAATTAATCAATCGCTGCTGCTTTCAGCTTCATCGTAACCGTATAAAATCTATCGTGTTGAATAGAATTTAAACCTTATAAAAGCAAAATATAGAAAGCCACGATTTTCAAACCGTAAGCCTTATTGCAGTTTTCCTTTTAACGCAGTTACAGGGTTCATATTTGCGATTTTATGAGCAGGAACAAAACTAACAATGGTAGCAGAAATTATTACAACCAAGGCAGAAGAAATCAAAAGCTCAGGACTAAAAGAAGGGTAAATTCTATCTCCCAATCCTATTCCCATGTCTGCAGTGACGGAGCCAAAGGAAATCCCTTTATCTGCTAAATACCAAAATAAGGGTACACCGATAATCGCTCCAACCAGCATAGAGAAAAGGCTGTACATGCTGCCTTCGATGGTAAACAGCCCTGTGACCTGCGTCCTGGTCATTCCCAGAGCGATATAGGTGCCAATCTCTTTCTGTCTACGAAAAACAGACAAAACCTGGGTATCAAAAATGGCCAACAGTGCAATGGCCAATAACATGAAATAGACTATACGAGCACTTGCTCTTTCTACTTCAATGATATCGTTAATGTTTTTGAGTAATTTATCCTGACTTATATATTTCCAATCCTCAAATTCAGTGTCTTTGAACTGTGTGTCAGCAATCAAAATGGTAGCTTCATTTTTCAGCCCTGTAATTCTCCATAAATCCTCTAAAGTCATCCAAATCTGGCCTTGGTCTACAGTGCTTATTGTGGTATTGAAAATAGTTGCCACCACCACGTTTGTAGCATCGAAAGTACCGTTTTTGTCTCTCCAGCGAAGGGTGATCTCATCACCAATCGATAGGTTGGCTGCATTTGCCATCCTTTTACCTATGGCCACAGGAATGGCCCCCAGGTGCTTACCCAAATTGCCTATGGGGATCTTTAGTGCCCTCTGGTTTTTTGGAAGTCCTTTTAAGGTGATAGATAGCATTCTGCCATTGGGGTAAATGGATGCCTGTCTAATCAAAAGTGGAGTTAACCCTTTGGTTTCTTTTACATTGAATTTACCATGAGCATCCTGAAGCGTAAAAGGATTGTAAGGCTCATAAAACTTATGATGAAACTGTCCATAACCGAATTCCCAATTGATGGCATCTCTTTTTGCTTGTTGATTCCAGCCATCCAGAAGACCGTTGTAAAAAATGATAACCAGAAAGGTAAAGGTTAAAATCCCAACGTTCAGCCAGGTTCTTAATCCAGCTCCAATGAGGTTTCTATACGCAAGTTGGAAGGAAAGCTTCATAGTACTTGAACATTGAGAAAATCCATCATTTTTTTAATGAAGCCTTAGTGAAAATATAATCTGGTATGGTAGGGTTAAACTGCACCTTTTTGAGAATGAAATCTGTACCTTCTCCCCCTTTTAAAACATCCTTAAAATTAATTTTTTTTGGATACCAGCGACCTTCAATTTGCTCGATTTCAGACATTACTGTTCTTTTCAATAATTGCCCGCTTTTGGCGAACAACTCTTCCTGAAGGGGAATGTACCGCTCTTGATCTATCCATATCATTCGCTTGTAGTAACTTACATCCTCTACAGAAGCAATCAATTCTAAAATCCACACCTTTCTCCCAGACAGGGTTTCTTCTCCTTGAACTTTTCCTTCATATATTTCTGAGAGTTTTCGATCTTCCATCATGTCTTCATAGGACAAATCTGAGCCCATAACTGATTGCCGTAACATATGCCCTGAGAGTTGAATAGTACGGTCTGTAGAGGGAGAATAGATCCACAAGCGATCACCTAGTTTCAGCATTTTAGTACCTCTTTCTCTTTCTGGATAGAGGTACTCGGTAAAGGATTTTTGATTGCCCTCGGTATAGGATTTTGAACCGATGGTTTGAACATTTCTTTTGCCTCTGATAACCATCTCAGATTCCGTGATCTCTGTTTTCGATACCATGTTTTTGTCCACCCTTTCCAGGATGGTCTTGGCATCCTGGGCCTTGACCTGAAAGGTCCAAATAGGCAAAAGACAAGCTATAATCAATTGATTTTTCATGATTGTATTTTTTTATTGTATCGGATATCTAATTTCGACAGGAAATTCGGACCAGATAATTTAAACTTCTAACTCCTTAAATAAACTGGCTGTTTCCCTTTTGTAAATACCAATTCCTGAGAGCATATTGCCAAAAACCATTGCAAAAACGCCAGGGATAAAGCCTATATAGTAGAGGTCAGGAGTTACTTTAGCTCGCATTACTGTAGGCATCATCATGGCTGAATTGTCTACCATGCCTTCTATATTAATACCATAGTTTTGTAAATAAAATGCTCCAATTAGTCCTAAACTTGTCCCTACCAAGGAGCCTATAATGCCTATTAAGGTAGCTTCCAAAACCAAGGAGCGGTAAATGCTACCTTTGGACTCTCCTAGTGCCAGGCGAATACCAAATTCCTGGTACCGCCTTAGTCCTCCAATCAGACCAGTATTCCATAGCACCACCGACATGGCCCCCACAAAGATGATCACAAAAATGGCTGACATATTATTAGCATAATCCAGAAGATCCCCCAGGTTATTCTGTGCACGAAGTGTAAACATTTCCGGAGCATATTCGTCAGGGTTGTTTTCGAATCTTTTATTAAAGGCTGTTTCTAAAGCTATGGCAGCCTTATCGTCGTAGACCCCATTATTGTAAAAGCCAAGTATTTCGCCTGTTCCATCTTCCATGTCCAACATTTCCTGAGCTGCAGTAATATCCAAAAGTATTGCACCTCTATCCATTGCTGCAACACCAAAACGAATGGTCCCACTTATTATAAAGTTTTGAAAAGTCATACTTCCATTCATTGTAGTACCAAAGTAGGTCACTTCATCTCCTATTTTAAGATTCAGTTTGTTTGCAAATTCATCTCCAATAAGTGCTTCTTTGGCATTTTTAGGGAGATTTCCAGACACGATCGAATTGGAAATATTCATTCGCTCCACTTCACCGCTTGATGCATCTAAAAGGTTAATGGCTATTCCGGCAGCTGGTCCCTGACCTTTGGATTCCCCATTGCCATCTGGAGCATCCAGAAGTCCCCCAAATCGAATTCTTTTGACCCATTGTAGATCAGGATAATTTACCTGAAGATTGGCCACCAGGCTGTCTACACCTAGTAAAGCCAGGTCATTAGGAAGTTGGTCTTTATTGTCTGCATAAGCCCGAGACATGATTTTAACATGCCCCGTTTCAAATTTCGCATTCTGATCGACCATGTCCGTCATGGCCCCACTAAGAAAACCACTTAAAACTATCGTAAGAGATACCCCAAGAGAGATAACAATGATGGGGAGCATGCTCCTGCTTTTGTCCCTGATAATTCCTTTAAATAAAAATTTTATCATTGTAACTTTCCTTTTAATGCCTCAACTGGGTTCATATAAGCTATTTTTTTGGCTGGCAAAAAGCTGACAATTGTTGCTGAGACAATCACCAATACCATGGTACCCAAAATAAGTTGTACTCCGAAGACAGGGAATATCCTTGAAGCCATGGTTACTCCCATGTCTTGTGTCACATCAGGAAAAGAAATTCCATTCATGGCCAAATAGGTGAATATAGGTATTCCAACAAGGCCTCCTACCAGCATGGCCAAGAAACTATACATACTTCCTTCCATTGTAAACAAAACAACTACCTGACCTGGCGTCATTCCCATAGCCACATAAGTTCCTATTTCTTTTTGCCTGCGAAAAACGGACAACACCTGGGTATCAAAAATGGCCAATAAAGCGATGGCCAATAACATCAAGTACATGACGGATCCGGAAATCTTTTTTGAGGCAATAATATCGTTAATGTTTTGTAGCAGTGTTTCCTGGCTAACAAAAGTCCACCCACTTATTTTTTCGTGAGAGTATCCTTCATTTGCGACGAGATAAGTGGCCTCTTCCTTAAGGCCTGTCATGGTCTGGAGCTGCTCAAGGCTTATCCAGATTTGGCTAGCGTCAATATTGCCTACATTTGAGTCGAAAATTTTGACAATGGTGATGTTCATTGCATCAAATGTTCCATTTTTATCTCTCCAACGTAATAGCACTTCCTCCCCTTCTTTTAATTTGGCCGCATCTGCCATGCGCTTTCCTATGATTGCCGGGATGGTCTCCTTTTCCGAGGTAAGAAATGAAGTAGGAAGTTTTAACTGGCTTTGATCCACTGGTATTCCTTTTAAGGCAATTGAAATCATCCTGCCATGTGGGTAGATGGATGCTTGTCGGATCAAAATAGGGGTCAACATGGGGAATTCCTCTGACTTGTACGCCTTATGGGCATCCTGAATGGAAAAGGGATCAAAGGGATCGTAATTGTCCGTCCTCAATTCTCCATATCCTATTTCCCAATTGATGGTATCCAGTCTGGCTTGTTGATTCCACCCATCCAGCAAGCCATTATAGAAGATGATGAGAATAAAAGCAAAGGCCAGAATACCGACATTCAGCCAAGTTCTCAATCCAGCACCTATAAGGTTTTTGTAGGCTAGTATAAAGGCCAATTTCATGCTTGTACTTGTTGGTCTTTATTCGCTACATCAGAAACCACTTTTCCATCCTTCAAAGAAACGGTTCGGTCCAGGTAAGCCATGACTTTTTCATCATGGGTAGAAAACAAGAAGGTAGTACCTAATTCTTTATTTAAGGTTTTCATGGTTTTTAAAATGGCATGCGCATTGGCAGAGTCCAGGTTGGCGGTTGGTTCATCGGCCAACAATATCTTTGGACGTTTGACCATGGCCCTTGCAATCGCTACCCTTTGGCCTTCTCCGCCAGATAATTTGTCGGGCCTTTTATTTGCCATACTTTCCAAACCTACCCATTCCAATGCTTCCATTACAGCCTTCTTTCTTTCCTCTTTTGGAACGTCCTGAAGTAGTAAAGCGAATTCTACATTTTCAAATACCGTATAAACTGGGAGCAGATTGAAAACCTGAAATATAAAGCCAATATGCAGATTTCTTAATTTAGCAGAATCCTTATGACTGAGTTTGGCGATGTCTCTCCCCATAACCATTGCCTCACCTTCCGTAGGGCTGTCCAAAGATCCAATGATATTTAACAGCGTGGTTTTGCCAGAACCACTTGGCCCTACAAATCCCGCAAATTCACCAGCATTAAAGGACAAGGAAACATCATTCAAGGCAGTGAAATAACCATCCCCTACTTCAAATTTCTTGGTAACATGTGACAGTGAAATTATTTTCTCCATAGTGATTCTATTAATGGTTATAGACCAACATCAGCCTTAAACCCGGGCCTTTGAATTGGTTCACAAATTCGTTTTGTTGAATACCTTGTTGAATAGATTCCGGATTGTAATACCCCATTACGTAACCCGTTAATTTTTTGAATTGATGAGAATAGTTTATAAAGAAGCTGGTGTTGTCAGTGTTCCAATCATAATACATGACAGTGGTAAGGTTATCAAAAAAGCTCAGCGGATACATTAGGGTAGCTGCAGTAACATGCAAGGCATTGTTTACGGCAAAATTCTCTTCGTCAAAATTAATTTGCATGTGTTCCAAAACAGCATTTAGACCAGTGCCTACGGGGAAGGTATAATCAACCCCTATATTTAGTAAGGTTTGGTTGGTAAGGTTTCCCAAGTCCTTGTTTCTATGAACATAAACCGATTCAAACCACAAGCCTACGCCTAAATCCCATTTCCCATCTAAGCCAAACCTGTTTTCAGGGATTTTGTCAAAAGCATTGACTTGACCGATTGTTATTGAATTGGCGACGCGGTGATGATAGGAAAATGCCAATTCACCTTTGGGGACAGGGTTTTGAATTCTGCCACCGAATTCAGGAACAGCCTTATTGGTAGGAACCACATCAAATCCCCTGGCCTTCTCATTGCCATAAAGTCCCCAAAGCCTAATGTTGGCATTGTTCAAAAAGGTGTACCGGCCCATAATGCCATAAACACCATTGGTCAGTTGAAGTGGATCTCTGGGATCTATCTGATTGAACCATTGTAAGGGTCGTAAAACTGCGGCAGAACCAAAGTCGATCTTTTGCAAACCTAGCCTAAGCTCAAATTGGCTGGAACTGTACCTTAGCCAAACCCGGTAAGGGTTGACACTAAAATTGGACTCAGTGGAATTGAAGTCAGAAAAAAGGACAGTACTGGAAATATTCGCTGAGGCTACTATGTCAATGTTTTTGACGGAATCAATTGAACTGTTAATCCTTAATTCAGGTATATAACGGGCACCGAAGAAAAAAGGAAGGTCGTTTTTTGGGCTATAACTGCTTACAATTGACGCCTGACCATGAAAAAGGTCCTTTTGAGCCATAGCTTCTTGAATGGAATAGCAACCTAAAAGCAATATGAACGCAATGGCTTTCATTTTAATTTTTCAGGAGATACGATGCCATAGAAAAAGAAATTTACCATTTCCATTATCAAATCCTCAGTGGTCTCATACATGGCAATTAGCTTTTCATCTCTTAGTTTATTGTTGATGTCATTCATCATGTAAATTAAGAAAGGAAAATGAAGGTCTTTTCTGACCCATCCCTCCTTCTGAGCTACTTTCAGGTGTTCAATGAATTTATCCTGACCATTTTTATTCCCTTCTATTATAAGATCCTGTAATTCCTCCTCCTCATTGTTCATTATGTCATTGATAAACTCCTGACTTATGCCACGTGAAAATTCATGCTCCAATAAAACCACTTCTTTCATTTTTTGAGGGAAGTCAATTTTCTTGGCCATAATGGTATCGTATAATTGCTCACTGCTGCCAATTACATCCTTTAACACCATCACTGCAACTACTTTTTTATTGGCAAAACTTCTATAATAAGTCATTTTGCTTACTCCGGCTTTTTCGCATATTTCTTCTACAGTGACCCTATTGATCCCATATTTCCAGAAACATTCCTTTGCAGCTTTTAAAATGGCCAGTTGGCTTTTGGTTCTCTTTGTCAAAATATATGTTACTTATTTTTATCTAATATACGTTATTAGTAACATATATCAAATTTAGTAACAAATAAAACGAAATGGAATATGGATATTATTAAATCCATTCCTGATGTAGAAGGAAGGTGGTGTAGTACGCCAGAAGGATGGAATAATAGGACATTGATACGTTGAGATTTTGTCATTATTGTTGCAGAAAAAAAAGCAACAATACCGCCAAAATCATGGTATACACGTTATTTTTACCACGGGCTAGACACCCGTGGCTACAAAGGTTTCACTCCTTGGGGCTCTCGTTTAGCGAAAAATCGCATTGGGTATCTATCACTTTGGTTACCGCCCTTCAAAACTTATGGTTTTTGGAGATGGATGGAGGGCGTTAAGAAAATGAGTTAGCTCCGAAGAGGAGATCCACTTATTTTTAGTCCGGAGTCGATCTCCAAAAATTAAATGATGACAATTCTTACCTCTCTCATGAATCATTACAAATCCAAAAAATCAGTATTCTTTAAAGGGTAATATAAGTATCAAGTCAAGAGGTAACCTACTTGTTATAATACTGAAATAAACCCCTTAAAACATCACCATTTATTACTCCTCTAAAATTCCTTTGAATACTTTACTTGCGCCTCTATTCCCAAGACTGCTTGTTGTATAAGTGACTTTATTCCCATCAAAGGAAAATTTAAGTGTGTCGGTATGCGGACTTTCAATGTATTTAATCTCAACAACTAGCGTTTGAAAATCTTCCCAATAATAACTGGAAAAGACCTTGTATGGGGCAAGTCCGTTCAAGGCTTTCTTAGCATGGGCCACTAAATAAGGTTGTTTTCTGTCAGTTATGCCTGAAACCCAATGTTCTTTGCCAACTGTTAATTTATAGTCCTTTTGCTCCTCAACTAGATTCAAAACCAAATTATTGGATTGGAAATCAATGTGAAAATTTATCTTTTCCTCTTCAGTAGACAGCGTTATGTTTTTCTCGTCCCATTTATTTTCCATCCATTCATTTTCAACACCTATTGCAGGATTATGAGCAAGTTTTTCTAGTCTTTCCTTCAATATCAAATCTTTGCTACTATTACTTTCACTATCAAAAGCAGGTAATATATGGTCCCAAACCTCACTTAAAAGGCCTTGAAGATTTGACGTTTCAGAGGTAATGATGATAACAGCCTCCTGTTTGGGTAAAACTAAAATGTATTGTCCGTATGCTCCGTCTGCACGGTAAGAATCATGGCGACTTCTCCACATTTGATAACCATATCCCTGAAGCCAGTCACTTTTAGCCTTCTCTTCTCTACTGGCATTGGGATTTTGTAAAATCTTCAGGTTTCTGGCTTCATTTATCCAACTTTCAGGCAGAATTTGTTTCCCATCCCAGTTGCCATTTTGCAAAAAGAGTTGTCCTAATTTAGCCATGTCCTCTGTTTTAACCCTGAGCCCATAGCCTCCGGTATTAATACCTTGTGGACTTTTTTCCCAATCCACTCCTTTTATGCCCAAAGGTTGAAACAGTCTTGGCCTTAGGTAATCTATAAGGGTTTGACCAGATACTTTTTGGACAATGGCAGACAACATATAGGTGGCGACTGTGTTGTAAACGAATTGGCTCCCAGGTTCATTTACTATTGGCACAGCCAAAAAAGACTTTGCCCAGTCCTCCGTTCTTACAATAGAAAATGTATAGTCCTTTGCATGTCCCACGCTCATTGTAAGCAGGTGTTTAATCTTCAATTGTTTCAGGTTTTCGCTAACATCAGTGGGAAGGGATTTCGGGAAAAATTTAATAACCTGATCTTCTACAGAAACAAGGCCTTCACTTACTGCAAAACCAATCCCTGAAGCAGTATAGGTTTTGCTTACTGAATACATGGTATGTTTTAGTTTGGGGCCATAAGGATCCCACCAACCTTCAGCGATTACTTTCCCTCTCCTCAAAACCATCAGGCTATGTAACTCGTGCTCGCTATTTTCCACCTTATCAAGGAAGGATAAAACCCCTTGGGCATCAAAATTTTCTTCCGATGGTGTGCTGTAGACAAAATCCGTCGCTCTTTCCTGCCCTATTGCCTGAAATGAAAGGAAAAGAATAAAAATAATTTTAAAGCTGACTTCATTGGGTTGGTTATTTATGGGGTGGAAAATGGGGATTTTATCTAATGTGTTTTTTAAAATTATGCAATGTTTCCTGGTAATCAAATTGCAGGTCTTCGTGAAGTCCTGCTATAAGTTTCTCAATCTTTTTTACCTGAGAGGCATATAAATTATCGATTACAGGATGACGAAATTTGAGGTAACCGAATTCAATAATTTTCTCACAAAAAAGAAAAGCAACTCAATAATCGTCACCTTGTCCTTAGTCAGTTTCAGGCTTTTATTCATCATTCTCCTGATGGACTGTGCAGATTTTTTGGCCGTAAAATAACTTTTTAAATTTGCATTTTCGAAAGCTTCTTCCAAATCTTCTTTGACCATTGCCAAATACAAATCATTGTTATCGGCTTCAAAAAGTTTGAAGTACACAAAAGCCTTATTGTCACGACTCAATTTGCTTAATTGCAATACCAAATCAACCAATTCGGGTTCATTCCTTTGTGTCAGTTCCTTTTTAATATAAGCCAGGCTTGGAATCTTCATTTTGAAAAATATTTATAAAATCTTTACGTAAAGGATTGAATCATTTTAATAAGCTTCAACAGTAGCCATTTAACTGTCTACTATCTTGCTCTTTAACACCTATTTTACCCTTCACTTTTGCTGTCCTCTCCATTACTGAGTAGGTAAGCAAAGGCATTCGCCCCGGGTGTTTCTCGAAGGATCACGGTTATAATGGCAATTATTGGTATAGATAAAACCATTCCGATAATTCCCCAAATGGCATTACCGATAATAACTGCTAAAATAATAAAAAAGGGATGCACATCTACCTTATTACCCAGTATAATGGGTTGAAAAATATAAGAGTCAAGAAATTGAACAATTAAAAATGTGGCTGAAATACCCACTAAAGTATAGAACTCACCTCCTGAAAGTAAACCGATAAATAAGGCTAAAACATAACCAGCCATATTGCCTATGAAAGGAATTAACGAAAGAAAGGCAGCAATAAAGCTGATCAGCAAAAAGTCTTCTGCACCTGAAATCCACATTCCTAAACTATAGAGTACAACTAAAATAACCATTAAAATCAACCGTCCATTTAGGTATTGCCTAACTACTTTAGCGGAATCTTGTGTAACCCTCTTCACTTTTTCTTTAATTTCATCGGGGAACAACTTTAAAATAAAGGTGTAAAACATATGTCTAAAGTGAATGAGAAAAAAGAGGTAAACAAAAATAAGGAGAGAGTCAGCTGCGGTACCCATTACTTTTCCCAACATCACAAATGCTTCATCCTGTTTTACTTCCGAAGATTTTTCTTCTTCATTCGGTTGTTCACCATTCAAGCCATAACTCGTTTTATAAGCTTCCAACTTGCTTCGCTCTAATGGAGTATGGGCCAATACAAACAGTTCTACTTTTTGCGCAACTGGACTCAAGCGCTCTTTCATAACATCAGCATCCTCTAAAAAAGACCTTACCTGCAAGGAAATAACAGCAGAAATTCCAATAAAGGCAACAAATACCATCCCCACGACAAAAGAAGTACTTAATATTCTATGCAATCCTCTTTTTTGCAAAACCTGCGCAATAGGATAGACTAGTAAAGCCAGTACTAAAGCCAATATTAATGGTGCCAATACTTTTTGGGAGGCGACCAGTCCTAAAATTAAAAAATACAAAGCGATGATTATTAAAGCGGTAAGAACTATTGGGCTGGTTCGGTAAAAGAATTTCTTCATGTGTATGTTTTAAATCTAAATGCTTATTGACAAAATGCAATAAATGTGCTAAGTTTCTATACGCTCGGATAGTTTGTTTATTCAAACTTCTATTAGTTATGGTTTTTCCATACGAATTATTCAGTATGACAACTATAAAACCTATTGTAGGGAAAAAGATAATAACTAAATTGAAATTCTGTAAATCACAATGTTAATGCAATTTATGTTTGAAGAAGAGGAAAGCAGCTTGTTTTTAGTGGTAATCAATCATGAAGAACAGTATAGTATTTGGCCCAAAGAAAGAAAGATTCCTAAAGGATGGAAAGCAGAAGGCAAAGAAGGTACTAAGCAAAAATGTCTTGACCATATAGAGAAGGTATGGACAGACATGCGGCCATTGAGCCTGAGAAAAAAGACGGAAGATGCCTAATAAAATAAAGACATAGATTAGAAATAGTCGCATTAATTATTCAAAATAATGACAATAACCAGCTCCCCCAAAAGACCCTTATTCATTTTACTTTTATACTTAGGCACATTCCTAAGCGGCAGCTTGTTAGCACAAGTAAACGAGATAGCACTGATAAGGGAAAGAGTGGTAAACCAATTAAAAGCCGGAACAGTAGATTCAAATGAGATAGGCTCATTATTGAATAAGATAAAAGCGGATGGTAGTTTTAAGAACATCAAATACGATGATTTAAGCAGAACAGCCGGTTTCCCACAGAGAAGGCATGTATTGGCACTAGTAAGTCTAGCCAAAGCCTACCAATCAGAAGAATCTACCTACTATCATAATCAACTTTTGTTAGAGAAAATCACATTGGCTACCAAGTTTTGGATGGACAATGATTTTATAGGAGACAATTGGCACAACAATCAAATTACAACCCCAGAGAATCTTGTCAACCTGATTTTATTAATGGGTAATTCGCTCCCTAAAGAACTGATTGATAAAAGCCAGCCAATGATAGGCCGTGCGAACATGGATGCCTCCGGAGCCAGACCGAGTGGCGACCGGATTGTTATAGCAGGAATTCTTGCCAAAAACCTGCTGTTCAATGAAGATAGAAAAGGTTTTGATGAGGTGATCGATATTATAGCCAATGAAATCAAGTTCAATAACGGTGGGCGTGGAATGCAACAAGATTATAGTTTTCACCACAGAGAAGACCGGGTAAACAATACTATATCTTATGGTTATGGCAAATATGCCAATGCTTTTGGGGAGTGGTCAGCCTATGTGGCTGGAACCTCCTATGCATTTGAAGTTGAAAAAATAAATCAATTGGTGGATTATTACCTGGATGGTGTATACAAACAGTTGGTATATGGTGTCTATGAGGATGTTAGTGTAAAAAACCGAGCCATTGCCACCAAATCTTCCTTTAAGCCTAAAGGAACACTTGAAATAGAGCGATTGCTTCGAAGTACGGATTACAGAAAAAAGGAATTGGAAGAAATAATACGCTTAAGAAAAGGAGAATCCTCTCCTTCCCTTTCCTTTGCAAAATTCTTTTGGCAAACGGAGCATTTTGTGGTACAACGGCCTAATTTTTATACCACCGTTCGGATGTTTTCCAGCCGAAATAAAAACATGGAGATACCTTATAATGGACCAGGTATAACCACCCATCATCGGGCTGATGGTACCAACTACCTAATGCTTAAAGGAAACGAATACCATGACATTTGGCCGGTTTATGATTGGCAAAAAATATCGGGAACCACCATCCTGCAAAAGCCAAACTTACTGGGAGGGGATGTCATCCAAAAAGCAGGTAAAATGGACTTTGTTGGAGCGGTAGAAGATGGCCAAAAAGGGGCGGTAGGTTTTGATTTTATCAGTCCTCATGATGGCAGCAGAGCCAAAAAGTCCTGGTTTTTCTTTGACCAAAGTTATGTTTGTTTGGGAGCAGGCATTCAAGGAAGCCAAGACTTACCAATTGTAACCACGGTGGATCAGGTATTGTTAAGGTCTCCGGTAAGCATTTTACAATCAGGCCAAGGTGCTACAAAGCTTCCCCAAGGGGAACACAATATTAATCAACTTAAATGGCTGTATCATGGCAACATTGGTTATATTTTCCCCAATGATGTTACGGTTCATGTCTCCAACAAAACTGAAACAGGGCGCTGGTCTGATATAACGGACCAAAAGAACGCATCCACAAAAGTAATTTCAGAAGAGGTTTTAAAAGTATGGTTCGACCATGGTATAAAACCTGAAAATGGTAGCTATGCCTATATGGTTTTTCCATCCATTTCAGAAAATGAACTGAAAACCATTTATGAAGCAGGTACACCTCATGAAATTCTTGCCAATACCAAGGAGCTTCAGGCGGTAAAGAATGAAAATGAGGTACAAGCAGTATTCTACCAGTCTGGAAATTTATCACTTGAAAATGAATTGAATTTACAAATGGAAAATGCTGGAATCATAATGCTGAAACTGAAAAAAGGGAAAGTTGAATCCTTTTCTATTTCAGATCCTACCAGAAAATTGACGGAGCTTAAGTTTTCGTTGAACGGGCTTTACACTGCGAAAAGTGATGGTCTAAAAGTATTAAAAGACAAGAAAACAAAAACCTCTCAGTTTATTATTCAAATGCCTAAAGGTGCATTTGCTGGTAAAAGCCTTAGTTTTACACTTTAAAACATTATAGCTAACTTACTATAGAACAATATGATAAACATGCCATTAAGTTATTAACCCTCTCATTTAATATGAAATATACTTTCTTAATTTTATGCCTTTACTTCCTGTCTTTTCAAGGAGTTATTTCTCAGGATCAGCCCAATATCATATTGATAATGGCTGATGATTTGGGTTATGAAGCTTTGGCAGCTTATGGGAATGACTATAACCAAACGCCCCACCTGGATGAGATGATTGCCGGAGGTATGAAGTTTGAAAACACCCATTCTATGCCTTTGTGTACACCTTCAAGGGTACAGTTAATGACCGGGAAATATAATTTTAGAAATTACCGGGGTTTTGGAATCCTTGATCCTAAGGAAACTACTTTTGGCCATCTTTTAAAAGAAGAGGGCTATGCTACCTGCATCGTAGGGAAATGGCAACTGTATGGGAATGCGAAACAAAGAGAATTGGCTGCTGGTCAAGGGGGAAGTTTGCCACTTGAGGCAGGTTTCGATAATTATAGATTATGGCAAGTTAAGGAACTTGGCTCCAGGTATAAAGATCCCCTATTGGATAGCAGGGAGACGGGCATAGAACTGTTCGAGGGAAAATATGGCCCGGATCTTTTTGTAGATTACCTGGAGAGCTTTATGGAAAAAAATACTACCAAACCATTCTTTGCCTATTTCCCAATGGTTTTGACACATGATCCTTTTGAGCCCATTCCAAGTTCAACGGCCTTTTCGGATTATGATCCAAAAACCCGCTTAAATGAACCTGAATTATTTCCTGATATGGTGGAGCATATGGACCATTTGGTAGGGCGCATCATTCAGAAGGTAAATGATCTTGGGATAGCTGAAAATACCCTGATCCTCTTTATTGGTGACAATGGCACGGATCGAGACGTGACCTCAACTGTAAATGGTGTGTTATTGCAAGGAAACAAAGGGTATACAAATGATTTGGGTACGCATGTTCCCATGATCGCTTATTGGCCAGGTAAAATTAAGGCAGGAAGCGTCAATCAAAACCTCATAGATTTCACTGATTTTGTCCCTACCTTATTGGAGGCTTCAGGAGCTGATGCGGACAGTGATGCCGTATTTACGGATGGAATAAGCTTTTATCCACAACTCATGGGGAATGAAAACCCTAAAATAAAAGGGAGTGGGTCTTTTGCCATTACGCTCCAAATTGGGGGAAATTTGCACCAAAAACATTTGTTCACAATACCGATTTAAAGCTTTACAAAAATGGAGAAATCTATCTATTGAAGGAGGATTTGTATGAAAAAAATCCAGTGAAAAAATCAGATCTCGATAAAAATTCACTAAAAGTTATTAAGCGTTTTGAAAAGGTTTTAAAGAAAATGGACAGCTGATCCTTTTCTTTTTAAGCTATTGTTTTCTTATCCAACCAAAAGATTGGCCTGTAAACAGTCAATGGCCATCCTATTAAGCACAAGGATGGCTATTGACTGTCTTTTTAACCTGAGTTTGATTAAAGAATACGAATTGATATCGGCATTGTTGGTGATATAATCCCCATTCCCTCCTTAAAAGAAGGATTTACTGATCTGCTTTTTCTGTGCCTATTTAATGTAATTCGTAAGAAATGCTGGTAAAGGCAACCATGCACCTTATCGCATTACCTGATCTACAATAGAAACCTTAATTTTGGTGCTGAAGAAAATATTGGATCAAATCCTCAGGTCTTCTTAATGATTGAACAATTTCATCGTCCAACTCCATATGTAGCACATTCTCTACGTCAAAGATCAACCCATTTAAAAACACCTTGTCAAAACCAAGGTCTTTCACAAAATCAGCCTGTCTGACTTTAGCCACTGGAGCAATGCCATATTGGCCAAACACTTCAACAATCGCTTTTAATCTAGTATAATTATTCATTTCTAACGATTTAAATTCCCGGTTCACGAAAGCCACAAGCTACTCATGTTTAAACGGTTACAACTATGTATTATTTTATAAATTAAAGAATAAGGATAGTAGGCAGTAATTGGTATCCTACACTGCCTACTCCTATATCTTATTATAACCTCAACTAGACATATTCTGCAACTTCTGATTCAGCTTCAGACAGTTCTGTCTCTTCTATCACTATTTCCTTCTTCTTATCCTTACCAAACCTGGCCAGTATCCGGTCAAATACATAGTATATCACTGGTACAATAACCATCGTTAGAAACATTGAAGAAATCAAGCCACCGATAAGGGCCCAAGCCAAACCATTTTTCCATTCAGCGCCTGCTCCCGAAGCAAGGGCAATCGGCATCATACCAAAAACCATGGCAAGCGTAGTCATCAAGATCGGTCGAAACCTTATCTCCACCGCTTTGACCAAGGCTGCCTTAACTTCCACTCCTGCAGCTTTTAACTGGTTGGCAAAATCCACCAACAAAATCGCATTTTTGGCTACCAAGCCCATTAGCATAATCAATCCAAGAATACTAAATATACTTAGAGAAGATCCTGACATGGCCAAAGCCAGTAAGGCACCAATGATGGCCAAGGGTAAGGAAAACATCACTACCAAAGGATATACGTAATTGTCATACAAAGCGACCATAATCAAATAAATCAATAGAATGGAGGCCATTAAGGCAATTCCCAAACTCCCAAAGCCTTCTTCCTGCATTTTAAGGTCTCCCTCATAGGCAATGGTTACTTCACTTGGCAAGTCAAGGGTTGCAATTCGGGCTTGTATTTCTGCCCCTACTGTACCCGTAGGACGTCCGGAAACCTGAGAATTAACAGATACTGAAGTAATCCGATTTTGTCGTGTAAGTTTGCTTGGTCCTTCCGAAGGGGTTGCTGTAGCAAATTGTTTTAGCAAGATTGCCTCGCCCCTCTTGTTCACAAAGGTTAAATTTTCAATGTCAGTGACCGCTTTTCTATCAAATTCATCGAGCCTGATATTAATATCATACTCAAAATCCCCATCTCTATATTTGGTGTCTGTATTCCCATTGAAAGCGACCTGCATGGTACCGCCAACTAAGGCCATATCCAAACCCAGATCTGCCATTTTGGCCCGGTCCACTTCAACACTTATCTCAGGATTTCCATCTTCCAGAGAAGTTTCTACTTTTCTAGTACCAGGAACTTGTATGACTTCTGCCATTACCTCATTTGAAAAGGATTTTAATGTAGCCAAATCAGGACCAGAAAGTAAAATCTGTATTGGAGCATCACTCGCAGTACCTGTGATGGCAATAGGCACTGCAGTAAATTCAGCACCAACGATGTTTTCTTCCAAGGCGATCTCCACCTCTCGAGAAAACTCAGGAGCTGTCTTGTTTCTCTGTTCTGAAGGAACCATTTTAATGGTGAGTTCAGCAGCATAAGGTGTGGATGTAGCACCTGAAAATCCTCCCGTAGTCTGGCCAACAGAGGTAAAAACTCCGGTGATTTCTGGGTATTGTCTTAAGAAATGTTCCACTTCCATCGTAGTGAAATTGGTTTCTTCTAAAGTAGAAGATTTAGGAAGTTCTATTCTAACAATAAATTCCCCTTTATCTCCCTGCCCAATAAATTCACTTCCGATAAAACCTTTACTTACAAGCATAAAGGAAGAAATAAATAGGGCAAGAGTAGCTATCAAAGTGATTGCTTTATTATTAAAAGCCCATTTAAGAATACCTGTTAACCAGTCTACTATATTGTCCAATATCTTTTCAAAACCATTGATTATTTTTCCAAAAATACTCTTTGGATTAATGTGTTCTAATTTTGAAAACCTTGATGTAAGTAATGGTATTAAGGTAAAAGCAACCAATAAACTGATCAAGGTAGCCACTGCAACTGTGATACTGAATTGGGTTAATATACCAGCAATTAAACCACCCGTCATTGACAATGGAACAAATACCACAACGATTACAAGCGTAATGGATAGCACTGTACCACCAATTTCACGGATCCCGTCATAGGATGCCTGTACGGCGGTCTTGCCTTTTTCCATGTGTCGGTAGATATTTTCAATCACCACAATGGCATCATCCACCAAAATACCTACTACAAGTGAAAGTGCAAGTAAGCTCATCAGGTTTAGCGTAAACCCTGCCAAATACATAACTGTAAAGGTTGCCACAATAGATGCAGGCACGGCTATCATTACAATTACCGCATTTCTGATACTATGTAAAAACAACAACATAATAATAGCCACCAGAACGACTGCAATAATCAAATCATGAATAACAGCATTCGCTGCATCCAGTGTAAAAGTTGAACTGTCCTGTGAAACCTCAAATCTAAGATCATTTCCTCCATAGGTTTTTTCCAGTCCTGAAAGAGCCGAAGTAATGTCTTTCGCAACATCTACTGCATTCGCATCGGATTGCTTTTGAATAGAAATCCCTATGGCGGCATTGCCATTTAGTCTACTCAGAACTTCATCATCTTTCTTAGAATCCACTACCTCAGCCAAATCCTTAATCCTAATGGTGGATTGACCATTTTGGGCAACCACCAGATCATTGATTTCTTCAACTGACCGAAATTTGCCTGCCAAACGAATCAGGATTTGTTCATCATCATTTTTCAGTTTACCAGTAGGGAAATCCAGGTTTTCAGATGCGATGGCCTGATTGACCTGAAGTGGGGAAATCCCCAAGGCTTCAAGCTTATTTTGGTTTAGGTTAACTTTTATTTCTCTTTCAGTTCCACCCAATAAGTTCACCTGAGCCACCCCATCTATTTGAGCCAATGTGGGCTGAATACGCTGATCCATCAGATCATAAAATTCTGTAGCATTCAAATTCGAATAAGCACCCAATTGCATAATGGGCATATCATCCAAACTAAACTTACCCAATGAAGGAGGATCGGCATCTTCTGGAAGGTCTCCCAGTATGGCGTCAATTTTACGTTGTGCATCCTGCAAGACAATGTCCACATCCACCTCATCTTTGAGTTCAATGGTGATGATTGAAAAGCTTTCCAGCGAAGTAGATTTCATGACATCAAGCCCTTCCAGGGATGCCAGTGCATCTTCCAGTTTACGGGTGACGGAATTTTCTACCTCGGAAGGTGCTGATCCTGGATATAGTGTGGATACAGTGACTATATTTGAACTAAACTTGGGTAAAAGCTCATACGACATTTGACTGTAGGAAAATATCCCCAACGAAGTCAATATGGTAAACAGTACCACCACAATGGTGGACCTTTGAATCGATATTTTTGTAATTTGCATCGCTTTTCTATTGTAGTTCGGTTACAGCCATTCCATCCTTAAGGTTGATCAAACCAGAAGTAATTACCTTTTCACCAATATTCAAGCCGTCTAAAAGCATCAATTTATTATCACCTAACTGGGATATTTTGATCTTTTTCAAAACAGCTTTTCCATTTTCTAAAGTATAGACTTCAGGGTTTTTAACTCCCCTCACTAAAGAGGTTCTTTCTATTAAAATAGCATCCTGGGCAGGGTAATCAAAGGTGGCATAAGCGAACATACCTGGCTTGATTTTTTCAGAAGTTTCTTTCAACTCAATTTCAACCTGATACTTTAAAGAGGCATCTCCTTTACTGCTTGTGAAGGATACTTTACCACTAAATTGTTGGTCAGGGATCACTCCTACTTTTACCTGAACTTCATCCCCTACCTTAATATTGGCAATCTCCATTTCTGCTACCTGCACTACCAATTTCAAAGGGTTCACATTTACTATTTCTACTACATCCATTCCAGGATTCAATAGCGTACCTATTTCAATAAAATCCTCATTGATATATCCTGAGATGGGGGCGGTTATTACTGTATTGGACAATCTTCTTTTGATCATTTTGATCTCTGAAGCGCCCATTGTATGTGCATTCTGAATTTCTTCAAGTTGCTTTTCGGTAATGGCCTCAGTTCCGGCTAGGTTTTCATACCTGCCCAGGTCACGGGTATATTGGCTGAATATTGTTTCAGCAATTGAAAGTTCTGCTTGTAAAATCTCATCATCCAACCTGGCAATTACATCTCCTTTTTTGACATAATCTCCTTTGTCCTTCAAAATCCTAACAACCTTACCATTCCCTTCGGATTTAAGTATTAGCTCTTGACTTGGAATAAAAGAACCATTGGTCATAAACGAAAGTGAATTTGACGTTTTAGCGACCACTTGGGTTCTCACAGGAATGTATTCACTGGTTTTCATCGCTTGCTCAGCTTTGACTCCCATTTCTTGTTTGTTATTGAAAAGTGTAAAGCCAATAACTGCAGCTAAAAACACTATAACCAAGGGTGTGATTAATTTTTTCATAATTATTTAAGACAATATCTCTAAGTTCTGTATTATTTTATTGCGCAATTTTTTCTATCTGACCTGTTGATTGATAAAGGTCCGCTTCAGCAGTTTTAACATTGATTATCTGATTAAAATAGGCAGCACGTGCTTCTCTTAAGGAAGTTTCTGAGTCCAAGACATCTGTTAATGGAGAAAGTCCTTCTCGGTACAGCTGACTGGTTTCATCAAATATTGTCTCAGAAAGCACCAAATTTGATTGTTGTGCTTCCAGACTTTTCAGACTATTCTTCATTTTCTTGAAGGCATTTAAGTAGGCCGCTTGCGCGTTTTGCTCTGCTAAATACTGATCATGTCTTAATTTTTCACTTTGTACCTTGGCTTGAGCAACTTTATACTTCCGTTGATTTCCATCAAAAATTGGAATGTTTAATTGTATGCCAACCAAAGAGCCCCTATACCATTGGTGACTACTCGATAAAAAATCAAAAGAGTTTGAAAAAGCATTGTAATTCAAATCAGCAAAGGCAGCAATCGTGGGATAATAGCCTGATTTTATATTCTTTATATTGAGTGATTGCAGTTCTTGTTGTTTGTCTAAAACTTGAAGATCATAGCGACCCCCTAAATCCGGATCCGAAACCAGAACTTGTTCGGAACTGGTCTTTTCATCAAAATCATAGGCTGCAAGTTCCAATTCAGTAGTTACTGGAATCCCCATAACTAACTTTAGGTAATTACTTCTTTGTTCAATTAGCGTCTCTAGATTATCTATTTCAGTTTCTAAACTTGTTAGGTTCACTTTTACACGATTATAATCTACTTTCCTGGCAAGATCATTTTCATATTGAGATTTGATGATGCCTTCTAATTTCACAAGTTTGTCGTGGTTGGCTTCAAGGTTTAACATTTGAAGTTCCGTAGCAATCACTCCATAATAATTCAGTGCGATGTCATAAATGATGTCTTCAGAGGTCATGTTTGTCACCAGTTGGTAAAATTCTTCTGAAGTTTTGGCAGCTTTTAATCCAATTAAATAGGACTGACTGAAAACCAGTTGATTTAGCTTAAACCCACCTTTTAAACTTTGAGGTACACCAAAAGCAATTACATCAACCCCGTTTGGATCAGAATTGGGATCCAATATTCCTCCGGGAATCGCTTGTGGATATACATCAATAAAATTGTTATAGTTACCATAAGCCTCTAATTGAGGCAATCCTGAACCTATAATTTCTTTTCTTAGGTATTCAGCTTCCTGTTCTTCTAAGATTGATTTCTTTATTTCTGCGTTGTTTTTCAATCCCAGTTCTATGCATTCCTTCAAAGTAAATCCATCCACCCCTGTTCCTTGAGCACGAACCATCCCTCCAAATAAGAGCATTAATAGTAGGGGTATCCAATTTTGTTTTTTCATTTTATTTAATTGTATTATAAGTAGTAATGTGTAGTATGTTCTGTAATTAGTGAACCAAATAAACCAAAAAAAATCACTCGATTTGTTTCTTGTATTTTTCAATCAACTTAGGCAATTCAGCTTCCATGAATTGCATGAAATTTGATACTTCTTTTAAATAAGAATTAAACTCTTCATTTTTATTACCTCTTAATGAAATAATCTCTTCAATAATTTCATTGAATTTAAAGACTTTTCTAAGGTCATCTTGAATGTCAACTTTCCAATTTCTAATTTTTAACCTGAAATAACGCTTACGTTCACCAGGCTTGGTAATGTATTCAACTTTATTTTGACTTTGCAATAAAGTAAGCGCTTGACTTACTGCACTTTTACTTACGAACAAGCATTTTTGAATGTCTTCAAAGGTAGCTTCAGCATCATCTGCCACCATCAATAAACCAATGATTCTACCTAGAATTGGCTGATTTCCTTTGGTCTCAAAGAAAACACCAATCCTTTCAATAATCTGTTGTTGATCTGCGGTTAGTGTCATATTCTTTAAATTATTTTAGTCTATTAACGCCACAAAGATACAAAGGGTTTTGTTGGTTCATAATTTTATGAACCAAATATTTATTAAAATTCCATTTTTTTCTGATTACCTGCCTCAATGCGCTTTAAAATCAGTTTTTATTGTAGAAAATAGAATGAGAAGATCATACATTCACTAAGATTTGGGTTTTTCCTACAGAAGCTATCCTCATAAATGAATTATAGTCTTATTTTTCTGCCCTCAATAATTGCTTATTAAATTAGTCATACCACTCCTACAAAAAGTTAATCGTTATAGATGATCTAATGAATTGGCAAGCAATATGGTCCAATTAACTTTATTTCAAATCTCTTTTTATCTTTAACTGAAATTAACTTTAAAATATTATTCTTCTAATCAATCGTTTTTAGGGCTATTATGAACTTATTGGTTCTGTTAAAGATGCAAAAAGCAACCCACCTGAAATTATACATGTGATTGTTGTGGACCGTTTTAGCCCAACATACCTAATCAATTATTCTTTCCAATTGGTATGAAATGCTTTATCCGGATCTCCATCATTCCTTCTATAGGTGTGAGCACCAAAATAATCCCTTTGTGCCTGAATCAGGCTAGCAGCGGAATTGGCAGTAGTTACCCCTAAGAAATAGTTAATCGCATTGGATAAAACTGGCACCGGAAATCCATTTTGCAAGGCTTGGCCTACTACATAGGATAAATCTCCTTGGTAACTTTTTAAAGCGGTGATCGCTTCATAGTTGAGCAAAATATGGTTGCTTTCCTTAAAAATATCTACCAATTCTTCCATCAGTTTAGACCTGATAATACAGCCATTTGTCCATATTCTAGCGATTTCAGAGAAGTTAAGTGCCCAATTGTTCTTTTCTGAAACTTCCAGCATTAGGGAAAAACCTACTTCATGGTTGATAATTCTTGTCGCTTGGTAAGCAGCTTGTAGCTTGTCTAGAAAATTCTCCAAATCTTCAATGCCAGTAAACCTATCAAGGTTATACAAGCCTGAAGCGATCATTCGAAGTCCTTTTCTTGCGGAAAGATTTCTGGCCATTACTGCTTCAGAAAGCACGCCATAAGGTACTCCGTATTCCAACGCGGTATTTACCGACCAGCCTCCTGTACCTTTTTGAGCTGCCTGGTCCAGGATTTTGTCTATCAAAGGTTCCCCATCCTCGTATTTTCTAAGAATGTCTATGGTGATCTCCAATAAATAACTGGCAAGGTCACTGTCCATCCATTTTTCAAAAATGTCCGCAATTTCTAGCGAAGAAAGGTCCAGGTAGTTTCGCATCAGGTAATACACTTCAGAAATGGCCTGCATTTCCCCATATTCTATGCTGTTGTGCACCATTTTTACAAAGTGCCCTGCTCCTCCTGGTCCTGCATAAGTTACGCAGGGTTTGCCTTGAAAGTCTTTGGCAGCTATCACTTCAAGGTAAGGTGCAATCTTAGAAAAACCATCCTTGTCACCTCCAGGCATGATTGATGGACCTCTTCTCGCTCCTTCTTCCCCTCCTGATACTCCGGTTCCTACAAATAGAATGCCTTTCTCTTTCAATAATTCCGCTCTTGCATTGGTGTCTTTATAGAATGAATTTCCTCCATCTACAAGGATATCTCCAGGATTCAATAGCGGGATAAGTTCATTGATCTGAAGATCCACCGCATTGCCTGCTGGAATCATCAATAATATTGATTTTGGTGAAGAAAGGGAAGCAACAAAGGATTGTATATTTTCAAACGGTTGGATATTGTTGTAGCCAGGGTTTTCTTCTAATACTTTTTCGGCCACACGTACTTCCTTCCCTTCGACATACCTATTATAGATGGAAAGGCTAACTCCTTTGTCAGCTAAGTTCAGGGCGAGACTCTTCCCCATTACACCCATTCCAATTACTCCAAAATCAGCCTGATTTTCCATTTCTTTGATGTTTTTTATTATGTTTTCAACAATTATTTCGGGGGTATTGTCAATGGTTATTTTCCACCCATATTCAGGAATTTCCAATGCTTCCATTTGAGAGGTCAATAAGGCAGGATTCATAAAGTGCCCTACCCTTGCATCCAGGCGTTCCTCTACCAAAGATTTACTCCCATCCAAAAGTACCCATTCTATATTTGGCACTACTTTAAGAATGTTCCGGTATTTTTCATTTAAAGCGGAACAAGCCAAAACTGCCCCATTTTCTTTGGAGCAAACTTTCAGCTTTTCAGCCACATTGTTCAGCCATGGAATCCTGTCTTCATCTTCTAAAGGCGTCCCAGCATTCATTTTGGTTTTATTGGCTTTGGGATGGAAATCATCTGCATCTAAAAATGGAACTCCCATTTTATTTGCCAATAATTGGCCAATAGTACTTTTTCCACAACCCGTAACCCCGTAAACAATTATAATCATAAACGAAAATATGAAATTCAGCCGGATCAAACCATTTTAAATGGCTAATTTTGTTAATTGAACCATATCAATATTGTTGGATGTTATAGACGGAATTTGCGTTCATGGAAAAACAGAATATGACTCAACGTAAGAAAAGAGTAGTAGTAGGTCTCTCAGGAGGTGTTGATAGCTCTGTTACCGCCTACTTATTGAAAGAGCAGGGGTATGAGGTGATAGGCATGTTTATGAAGAATTGGCATGACGAATCGGTTACGATATCCAACGAATGCCCCTGGGTAGAGGACAGTACCGATGCCATGCTGGTTGCCCAAAAATTGGGTATACCCTTTCAGGCCATTGACTTAAGTGAAGACTATAAAACAAGAATTGTTGAATACATGTTTGCCGAATACAAGGCTGGAAGAACCCCGAATCCAGACATACTTTGTAACAGGGAAATAAAATTCGATATTTTCTTAAAGGCCGCGATGAAGCTTAAAGCTGATTTTGTTGCCACCGGACATTACTGTCAAAAAGACGAACTCATTGTTGATGGCAAACCTATGTTCAGGCTACTTGCCGGTGCAGATGCCAATAAAGACCAGAGTTATTTTTTATGTCAACTTAACCAAGAGCAATTAAGCAAAGCTTTGTTTCCGATTGGCCATCTGCAAAAATCGGAGGTCAGGGTAATTGCCAAAGAACAGGAATTGATCACGGCAGAAAAAAAGGACAGCCAAGGCTTGTGCTTTATTGGAAAGGTAAAGCTGCCAGATTTTCTACAACAACAACTTAAGCCTAAAAAAGGCAATATATTGTCCGTACCTGCTGATGCCCCAATCTTTGCCAATCATGGTATTCCTGCCGGCATTGAGATGGAAGATCTTGACAAGGAACAATTGGAAGAAATTTGTTGGCCATTAAGCTATAATAAAGACATGGGAGAAAAGGTAGGTGAGCACAACGGCGCACATTACTTTACTATTGGGCAGCGGAAGGGCTTGAATGTTGGGGGAACCGGTAAACCATTGTTTATTATCGCCACGGACACTAGCGAAAACATTATTTATACAGGTTTGGGTGAAGACCATCCAGGCCTTTTACGGTATGGTTTACATGTGAAAAATGAAGACATCCATTGGCTAAGACCTGATAAAACCTTAAAAGTAGGTGAATCAGCTAAATACCTGGCCAGAATAAGGTACCGTCAACCCTTGTCACAAGCTACTTTACTTATGAGAGAAGATGGCTTGTACGTGTTGTTTGACGATGCTCAAAAAGGCATTGCCTCTGGACAATTTGTGGCCTGGTATGAAGGCGAGGAAAGCATAGGATCGGGCGTAATTTTTTAATATGAATCAACTCCCTATTATTTTCGAAGACGATGAATACATAGCCATCAATAAGCCTGCTGGGGTATTGGTACATAAGACACCTCTTGAGAAGGATCCTGAGGCCTTATTTGCCGTGCAAATACTGGAAGAACAAGTTGGCTATAAGGTTTATCCTATGCATAGAATTGACCGTCCAACTACTGGTGTTTTACTTTTTGGAAAGCGTTCCAAAGCAGCTTCAATGCTTCAACCTCAATTCTTTGATAACTCCATTAAAAAATATTACCTGTCCGTTGTCAGGGGGTACCTTCCAGAGGCACATGGCATAATTGACCATCCTTTGGCAAAAGACATGAAGTCTTTAATGCAAGAGGCCCGTACTGAATACTGGTCCCTGGAGAGTACTGAGGTGCCTTACGTCTCTTCAGACAGGTACGCTACCAGCAGGTATTCTTTGGTCAAAGTATATCCACATACAGGCAGAATGCATCAAATACGTAGGCATTTTGCTCATTTAAGACATTATATTATCGGTGATACGACCCATGGTGACAATAAGCAAAATAATTTTTTTGCTTCTCAATTTCGTCTTGCCAATATGATGCTGCATGCTTGGGAATTGAATTTTACCCAACCCTTTTCCAATCAGGCAATAACTATTAATGCTGACATTCCAGAGCATTTCAAAAAAACCATGAATGATCTTAATTTGTCTGGAGCCGAAATAATGGATCAATCACTTAAATTGTAAATAATCCAAAAACAAGCAATTAATACATATGATAAACCTAAAACATTTACCTACTGTAGTTGTCCTAATGGTGTTTACTCTTATGAGTACGCAGGGAATTGCACAAAAAGAGAACATCGATAAGGTATTGGGAAGAGCAGAGGCCCTTTCTCATTTTAAATTCTTAGCCTCAGATGAGCTGAAAGGTAGAGATCCTGTCCGTCCAGAAATTGACATTGCTGCCTTTTATATTGCGAATGAATTTGAGCGATATGGTGCGACCCCCATCAATAATTTAAATGGCTATTATCAATATGTTCCCTTTGTAAATTCAACACCTCCTACCGTTGGCACTGTGAAGTGGAAAGGTAGCAAGCTAAACCATGGCGAAGACCTGTTGATATTAGGTGGAGCTGATATTTCCGGGGAATATGACATGGTAGTGGTTGGTTATGGTTTTGAGGAAGATTACGAGGGGAAAGATGTAAAAGACAAGTGGGTTGTGGCCAGGGTTGGCGCACCAAACAGGCTAAGTCCTCCAGCGCTTTTTGAGGCTGGAAGGGAAAAACTTGCAATTGCCCAATCCAAAGGTGCAATAGGGTTGATTGAAATGTACAATGTACCTACCACGCCTTGGCGAATGTTGGTGAATTTCCTCAATAAGCCTCAATTAAGCATAGACATTGATCCTGAAGGTAACAGTTCCTTTCCATACTTATGGGTAAAAGACCTGAAAGGTACCATGATCAAATCCATTGCCAATGGCAAAAATGCTATGGAAGTGGAGATCAAGGGAAAAACGAATAGAAAGATTAAGGGTAGAAATGTGGTAGCCATCATAGAAGGAACAGACCCTAATTTAAAAGATGAATATGTGATGCTTTCTGCGCATTACGATCATTTGGGAATAGGCCAACCCAATGCTGAAGGGGATTCCATCTACAATGGCGCGAGAGACAATGCTGTAGGTACTGCGGCATTGATTCAGGCAGCCAATTATTTTGGTGAAAACCCTCCTAAAAGGTCGATCTTGCTTTGTGCCTGGACGGCTGAAGAAAAAGGATTGCTTGGATCCTCCTATTTTTCAGATAATCCTCCTTTACCGTTAAAGCAAATTGTTTTCAACCTGAACATTGACAATGGAGGCTACAATGACACGAGTCTGGTAACAATAATTGGAATGGGTAGATCCTCTGTAGACCATCATATTTCTGCCGCTGCGGAGGATTTTGGCTTGAAAGCAATTGCTGACCCTGCTCCTGAACAAGGATTATACGATAGATCTGACAATGTTAGTTTTGCCAAAAAAGGCATTCCAGCACCCACTTTCAGTTTGGGCTTTACAGCCTTTGACGAAGAAATAGGAAAGTATTACCATCAGGTTACTGATCAGGTAGACAATTTTGATTTGGATTATGCACTGAAGTACTGGAAATCCTATATACTATCTGCTGAAAAAATTGCAAATGATCCCAAGAGGCCACTATGGGTCGAAGGTGACAAATATGAAAATGCAGCCAAAGCATTGTATGGAAACAGCTATTAATGATAGAAAATAAAAAGGCTGTATTGCAGCAATAAATATTCCGTCATAAGCCCTATTTTTCACAAAGTAGGGCTTATTTATTTGAAGGTATTGGATAAATTTTATTCCTGGAATTTATCCCAGAAATAAAGACATTTCGACCTCGACACTTTGTCAGATTTGCTTTAAAAAAGACTTACAGCCAAGTCTACCATGATTTCAGCCTTTACGATTTTTGGAATTCATCGAATTTGACCATCACCATCAACTTAAAACCATAAATGATTAGAGGAACCAAAATGTTTAAAATAATTGCCTTGAACTAAAAAAATGAATCAAGGCAATGATCATTTTTGTTTAATGCCTTTATATTGACAAAGCACAACGATGTTATCCAACATTAGGTAGTTCAACGGTGAAAACAGTACCTATTGTGGTATTATTTTCAACATAAATTTTACCTCCGTTCAATTCAATAAATTCCTTACAAAGCGCCAATCCCAATCCTGTCCCATTTTCATCATTGGTTCCCTTAGTAGAGATTTTCTCCTCAATTTTAAATATTTTACTTAGGTTCTCTTTGGGAATACCAACACCATTGTCTTGAACAAATACCTTAACCATTTTATTATTTGGAGAGGATTTTATTTTTACTGTTCCTCCTGGGTTTGTAAACTTAATCGCATTAGAAATTAAGTTTCTAAAAACTGTATCGATAGAATTTCTATCGGCAAATACGAACAAGTCCTTACCAATTTCATTTATAAGGGCTATTTTTTACTTTTTGCATTTTGTGTTTGTAGGCTATAATTTACGTCTATAAGGTCCCAAACCGAAACATTCTCAGGGTTAAGTACTATAGCTTCCGTCTGAGACCGTGACCAGCTCAATAAATTCTCTAACAGTTTATAGAGTTGAGAACTAGAGTTGTGAATCTCCTGTAACATGTTGGTTTTTTCAGTTTCTGAAAAATGCTCTGGATTTTTCAACAATAAGTCTAAAAGCACCAATAAGCCTGAAAATGGACTGCGTAAATCATGTGCCAAAATGGAGAAAAATTTATCCTTGGTTTTAATAGTGTGCTGTAATTCTTTGGTTCTTTCTTTAACCGTAATCTCCAGGTCATTTTTCACACTTACCAACACATTTTCTTTATTCTGTCTCAAATTTATAATGATATTTATCATTATAAACCCAACTGTAAACAAAGCTAAAATTATGAATATTAGAATATTACGCATAAAAAGGTAGCCTTTTAATGCCTCTGCTCTGTCAATTTTTGTAGTAATACCAATATTCAATTCATCATCCCAAATGCAAACCTCATAAACATCCTTTCCTCTTTGGTCTTTAATTTCATTTAAAGCATAGCCCTTACACAATTCCAAATCATGAGTAAAACCTGATTTAGATGAGTCAGCCTTGACATCTTCTAAATCCTCCGTATGATTCAATTGTTCCTCAAAACGACTGGTTGTAACCGTTTTCCCAAATCTGTTAAAGCCATAGGATTCTCCGGTCTCTCCTATCCTACCCAATTCCAATATTCTGGAGAAATCTTTTTTAGTATCCAACCGAATAGAAAATGCGGCAATTATATTACCCTGATTAATTATAGGCGTTACTAAAAACATGGTATGCCACTTCTCATCACTGTATTTGCTATCCAAGGCGACATCAGATTTAATAGGGGGAATCAATACTGTTTCACCATCAAGCAATACTTTATCGAGTAAATATTTATTTTCCTTAGCCATTAAATTCAAACTGCCAGTATTGGCATTTCGCATCGAAAAAACACTTACATAGTTTGGAGCAATAAGAAAAACACCCAAATCTTCATTTGTACTTAAAATTGGTTGGAAAAACTCTCGCAAATCTGAAGTGATTGGAGAAGAAATCAAAGAAGCTGAATCTTGTTCAAGCAAAAGAATTTCGGAAGTATTCTGTACCAAAAAATTATTTTTCGATAATCCTTTAATGGTATTTTGCCTAAAACGAACCCATTGCTTTAGGGCTTCATGAGAAGATTTATTTACCGTAACAAGAGATGTTTCAACCGTTTTAATATTGAAACTCTTCAATTCTTTTAAGCTAAAAACAACCAAAACAGTAGCAATCAAAAATGAGATTGTTAATAACAAATACTCATGTTTTTTTAGTGACAATAATTTTTTCATAAAAAATTTTAATTAACTCGAAATCAAATTTATAGGAGGATATTGGCACCTACCTTAAAATACTAAAATCAAATTTTGATATTAATTCAATAACATTTTTAAATGCGACTAATGATCTAGAAGCAAGAAGGTTAAAACAATTAATTTGGATTGCGATGGGTGATAAATCTGAAAACAAACTAAAAGTAACAATATTAAAATAGGCTGTTCCGGGAAAAAATAATCTTTATTATTCGGTCTGCAATATAAGTATTATGGAACGATAAAAGTTCAGGTTTTATCATTAATTTACCTCTTTAAAGATGAGCAACATTTTTCTGTATTTTATTGAGGTTTATTGCCATCAGTGACCAAAATTCCGAACGGTTAAATTAGGACTTTGGAATGTTTGATAGAATATTGATACCACTTTTTTTCATAAGTTCACTTGCATTAAAGTCACTACAAATTTTTGGATCTAGTTTATAGCTGAAAATCATTTCATTTCCTTTGATTTCACTATTAAAACTAAAATTTGAAACCAACTTTATATTCCCTGATAGCTTTGCAAGCTCAATATCATGTGTTGCAATAATTCCTGATGTTTTGAGATTACTTAGTTGATTAATCAGTGAAAAACCTCCTTTATACCTATCTTCTGAGTTTGTTCCTTTAAACATTTCATCCAAAAGGAAATATATGTTCTGATTACCTTCTATCAGCTTCAGCAGTTTTTCGATTCTATTTAATTCTGCATAAAAAGAGGAGACACCTTGCATTAAATTATCGTGGGTTCGCATACTTGTATAGACTTTCAGGTTAGTAACCTGTCCATTTTTTGCACAACATGGTGCACCCGCTAAGGCCAAAACCAGGTTTAGGCCAACAGTTCTGAGAAAAGTACTCTTCCCTCCCATATTAGAACCTGTAATCATAATAATCTTACCTGGCGCCTCAGAGTTGAAATCATTTTGGACTCGTTTATTGGAAATTATTAATGGATGACCTAGGGATTCGAAATGTACAAAATTGTCCTTTTCGGTAATTTCCGGAAAGGTATAGGTTGGATTTGAATAGTAAAAACCTGCGAAACTATTCATGACTTCAAACTCGCTTACTACATCAGCCCATGATTTCAAAAAGGCTTTGTTCTTTAATTTCCATTTTTCTGTCCCGATAATCAAATAAATATCAAATAGTAGAAAGCTATTTAACAGAGGGTAAAAGAGATTTGAACCTATGGGAATCTTTTTAATCGGCTTGTTAAGGGCAAAATCCAGCAAATCACATAACCTGTTAATTTCCTGGCTTGCTGAAAACTTACCTTTAATAAGTACCGATTGTAACCTGGTTAATTTCTCAAAACTAAAATTTTGACTTTCAATCTTATTAATAAGAGCCCGATAACTTTTTAAAGTTTTAAGATTTTCTGTTGAAGTAATAACAATATCCACAATCAAGGGCTTTACTTTCCTTAAAATCAAATAATTAGCAGAAAAAATCAATATAATGAAGGATAAATAGACATATCCATAGGGTAATATGGGATGTTTCATTAACAAATAAACATTCAGGATCAATAGCATCGGAAAGGTGATGGCCACTGCTAAATATACTTGGCTATGTTTTAATAAAACAGCTGGTTTTTTTACCCAATCTAATAATTTGAAATAATTATTTTCATTATTCTGAAAACACATACCTGCCGCCTGCAGGTCTTGCCTCCAATCTAATTTTTGAGACAATTCCTTTATGGCTTTTTGCCTATCCTTTATTTCATTGTTAGGAGCAGGTTCAGATAACCATTCTGCCAAGAGAATCCTACCAGATTCTGTGGTGGTTCTATTGATCAATTGAAAAATGGAATGCTCCCCAAAAACATCTAAATCGGAGGTATAAGGGTGATTTTGATTAATAAATCTTTGTCCGGTATCAAATTCATCCAGGATACACTTCTCTCTGAGAATTTCGGATTCATTTATTTTTTTCAAGAATGAGGTATGCTTTTGCAGGTAATCGATCTTGTTTTGATACCTGATAACCAAAGCAAAACACAGTGCTGAAATAGGTATAACAATTAAAAATGGAATGAAGAAATTGTTAATAAAAAAGAATACAAGGATGCTACTTGAAATTAAAAAAACAAGTAATCTAATAAGGGATACTTTGTTCAATAACTTACTAATCTTAAGTAAATTATCATCACATGTTTTGATATTGTCACTGTAAATTTTCAATGGCTGTCAATTCAAAGTAAGTTAAAATTTATATGTTTTATGAGCTTCAATTATGTTCAAGGTACAAGTAACTCACCTTACCAAAGACCTAAAAACTATTCAATAAAAAT
>NZ_ATNM01000164.1 GCF_000427295.1 Cyclobacterium qasimii M12-11B
ATCTGAAGAAGTCCCGAAAGATGATGATCTACAATTTAAAGATGATGATATACAATCTATTGGAAGTTGGGAAAAATTACTAATTTACCTTTAGGAGAAAATTTTAAGTTAGTTTCTATGTTGGGAGGAAGCGGCAATATTTATGCTTTTTTAACTGATAGGTTTAAATCAGATTGGAATAAATATTTATGGGAATACAATGTTGAATCTAATAAATGGAACAATATTTATAATTTAGATTATAAAGAAATTAGGCACGGTTCAGGTTTGTTTTGGTATGAAAATAAGGTAAATATGATTGGTGGTGAAAATGTTGATTCTAATCCTAGGAAGGAATGGTTTCAGTTTGATCCATATGATGGTTCGGTTAATGAAATTGATTATGATCCTAATGGCTATTTTTCCAGAGTTGGTTCTGGATTTTGGTTTGTTAATGGAGTGATTTATTTTGCTCTTGGTGATGTTGCTAGAGATAGAGATCAATATAAATTCCCAAAATATAATATTATCAATAAGTTGCTATCTTTCGAAAAAGATATTCCTGTGACTTCAAGTTTTATAAATCGGTATGGTTTTTTTGATTTATTACCTACCTTTAATATAAACAATAATTTTTATATACTGTTAGAGTCTAATAATTCAGATGATAATAATGAAATTATAACTTTATTAAAGTATAATATAGATGATGATACCTGGGCGAATAATGTAATTGATATCCCTAAACCAAGCAGGAGAGAAATGCTATCTTTTGAACTATTTGGAAACTTATATATAGGTGGAGGTATAATTAACCAGGAGCATATTTTTGATTTTTATAAAGTTAATTTAAATGACTTTAGTTATGTAAGAGTTAAAGATATACCAAATTCGGTCAGATATACAAGTAACACAAAGGTTGGTGACCAAATATTTATCTATGGAAGTTCATATAATTGTAATGATTGTGAAGATTATGCAATTTATGAATTTATATTAGATTGATTTTTAATGATTTCATTACGGCTGATTACAGAGGGAAAAGCACCAATGCTGGATTTACCATTGAAATGGTTTTTTGCTTTATGAGGTGAAAGAAGGGCAGGTCTTGGCCGATAGCAGAGATGCATCAGGTAAAGGTTGGTGGTTAAGCATTTCCGATAAAAATAACCTACTGTTTCAGATGAACGATGGACAAACCCTGGTTGCCTGGAGCAGTGATCCCGGTACCCTACAAACGAATACCCAACATCAGGCAAGTATCATAATAGATGGAGGCCCAAATATCATTGCATTTGTAACAGATGGCCGTTTCAATGATGGGGGAGAGCACCGGCAATTCGGCTGGGGAAGGTTCAGTCCCTATTTCAATTCACCAGAAGGTTCAAGTACTTTACTGCTAGGTCCAAGTATGAGTGGAGAATTGAGTTATTTAAGGGTTTTTGATCGGGCTTTGATGGTTTTGGAAGCTTTGACTAGTCAGAGGTTTGGAAGGATCGAGTGATTGGGTGATGTAGTGAGAGGCGGCTGAGAAGAGTCGAAGAAGGCCATTTGGAAACTACTATTTTCAAATATTTGGAGGATGATGAAAAAATGAGAAGTATTTATGTTTTGCAATAGTATGTTTTCATTCAAATAGGAGAATTTCTGTTGTATGAAGTATTTTTAAATACATAGAAACTTAGTTAGATTAGTGGTGGATATATATAAGGTAAATGGTGGGCCTTAGCCATCATCAGATAAGAACTGAATTAATTCAATGAAAGATAAAACAATTTTCCATAAACTTTCAGAATTACATAAGAAAGAGTCAAGGTATTGGGTTCTTGAATGTGCTGTTTTTATGGAAGAGCAAGCATCAGATACACTTGGAGCTATACTTGGAATTGATTGGAAAAAATCAGAATCGTTGGGTTATGGAAGTGCAAGTTTGGGATTTGGTAATAAAATTAGACTAATAACAGATTTAAAAGAGGTTTCAAAAGAGGATAAAAAAAAGTTTCAGTCATTTATGACAATAAGAAATAAGTTCGCTCATATCGCTGAAATAGATTCATTTTCAAACTATTTTAAATTAATTAAAAGTTCACAGGATCAGAAAAATAAGCTTAAAAAATGGTATCCAAATATTAAATATGAATCTGATGACATTGAAGGGGTTTTTAAATTGGCCTACTGGTCATTAACTCTTGATTTATTCCAAGTATTTATTGAAATTAATCAGAAGCATTTTATTAATGTAGGTATAGAAAAAGGTCAAAAAGAAACGCTTGAAACCTTTTTCAAAATTGTAAAGGATCAATTAAAAGATACGGAAGAAGGCTGTCAGATATTGGAAAAAATATTTGGCAAAATATTAAATAAAACTAAGTCTAAAAACTGAGCATTTTGATGTTTGTTAGTGCTTAAATTGAATTTTTGTGACCATTTCGGTTATGCTTCAAAATTTAAAGACAAGCCCAATTAGCTCCTTGGGGTTGCATTTGAGAATCGAAATTAAAAGCCCCACGTTAATCTTTGAAAACAACAATTCACAGGTCATAATTTATCCTAAAAAAACTAATTGATAGTTTAACTTTGTACCCATAATACACGACTAAAGCAATTCTATAAAGATTAAGGCTTATTAATTCTATTTTGGAGGCATACCTTTAGAAAGCAGAATAATCTCTAAAACTTTTTCTACTATTTCCATTGGTTTTTCTTCCTGCAAAAAGTGACGGGAACTAAGCTCATGAACTGTTGATAGGCCGGCAGCTTTTTTTATTTCAGCTCCTTTTTCCTCTAAGGTTAGAAATGGATCGTCTGCGCCCCAAATGGCCTGGACTGGGTAAGGAACACCCTGAACAGCCTTATAACACAAGCTCCTAAATTCTACAGAATCATCAAAGCTTTTCATTATTTTTAGGAAGGCGTCCCCACCATCTTTCTTTTTTAAAATATCGATATGCGCATTAATTTCATTTTTTGGAATATTTGAACTGTCATTTACCCCCATTTTATCGAACATTAATTGCCAAGTTGGATGTTGCAAACTTAATAATTCCATCTCTCCTAAAACTGGTATTTCAAATGGTCGCATAGGCCAAGGCTTTTTAAAATTAACGACATCTATCCAAGTATTAAGGATAGTAATCGACAAAACTTTTTCAAGGTTATTGGCCGCCATTGCAAAACCAATAGGGCCACCAATATCATGAATAAGAAGGTGGTATTTTTCCAATCCTAATTTTTGAGAAGCTTTAGCACTAAACTGAGCTAAAGATGAAAATGAATAATCAAAATCCTTTGGCCTATCCGAGAAACCTAAACCGGGAAAATCTATTGCTACACCCCTGTAACCCTTTTTAGCCAGCTCTGGAATTATTTTTCTGTATAGAAAAGAAGAGGTTGGCACCCCGTGGAGACAAAGTACAGCTTCTCCATTTCCTTCATCCAAAGCAAAACATTTAATTCCATCCACATCGACATATTTTCCAGAAGCTTCATGCTTCTCCATAATCGTTTCAACAGCATTTTTATCACTCATGATTTTATATTTTAATTAATAATCTAATTCTTCTTAATTTATTTATATTCCTCTAGAAGTTTCATTAAAAATAATTATAATTGCAAATATTAATGCTAAATGTAGCCAATGCATAGCAATTTAATAGGCGAGTACTTTTTAGGGATGGCTGAAATTAGAAATATGAATAGTGACGATAAACTATTCAATAAACCCACCATTAAAGCCATAAAGAAGCTGAAAAAATGGAAACCTGCCATTCAAAATGGAAAATCTGTTAAGGTGGCCTTTCAACAAAAAGTGAATTATTAGAAGCACGTGGCACCTAAAGTATTGATTAGACCTGCAGGAACTCGTTTTGTATTATAGACATTTATTTGTTGAACTTTACCCTAAATCCAATTCCGTTCAAATTGTAGACTGTAAATAGCCGATGCTAATTTTAGATACCATTCTTTGATGTGAGGGTTGCATTAGGCTTATTATAATAAAGTTTTTTTGAGAGCCAGAAGGAATGAAATCATTATGGATTTTTAAGAGTTTGCATTGGTTATTTTCGGCATTGAATTGAAAAGGATTTCAATTTTAGTTTATTTAAAGGGAAAGAAAATCCTTATTTTTTTGATTTGCATTATATTAATTATTTAATGTTGTTTATGCATGGATTTTTGTTTTTTAGACTAAATCCATACATAAAATTAAATAAATTGCTTGATACCAGTGTTTTATGTTGTTTTTTTTCGGTAATTTTACCTATTGATTGTTAGTGAACTAATTCAATTTTTCATTATAAATTAAAGCAGGAAAAATACCGATAATTTTATTTACCATATAGATTAAGTAGGGTTAAAAAACTACCTTAAATATTTTTAGATCCATTGTCTTGAACTTTTAAACATCTTAAAAACAGACCCTTATGAGCATGATAGACATTTTGAATCTTAAAGAAAACAAAGCTTAAGAAAACAAAATATATTATATTAAATT
>NZ_ATNM01000165.1 GCF_000427295.1 Cyclobacterium qasimii M12-11B
GTGCTGGTTGAACGCAGCGATGATGAGTTCGTAATTGATCGTGATGTAGTCGATCATGCGGGTACCGCAGTGTGGTCACGACGCCTGGCGTCGAGCTGGCGAACCAGGCTTTCGTGGCGGATCATTCCATCTGCCGCACCCTCAGCGTTGACCCGGATCGCGATGCCGACCGGTGATCCGATCGCGAGGTCGGTCACCAGGCGCAGGCTGTCGGAATCCGTGAACGTTCCGCCGATGGATGCCGGCGAGTCCGCCGTACCGACGCCGGGTCCGACCCAGCCGGTCGGCGCGCCGGCCGAATCCAACAGAAGGGTGTCACTGCCCGTGAGCACTGACGAGACCGGCTCGACTTCGAGACCGGATGCGCGCTCGAAGGAGAGGCTGCGAAATCCACGGTCCCGACCGACGAAGTCTGCGACGAAGTCGTTCGCCGGGCGGGCGAGGAGTTCCTGCGGTGAGTCATACTGCGCCAGGTGCCCGCCCTCATGGAAGATCGCCACCATGTCGCCGAGCTTGATGGCTTCGTCGATGTCGTGGGTGACGAAAGCGATGGTCTTGCCCAATTCGCTTTGCAGGCGGAGGAACTCGTCTTGCAGACCACCGCGCACGATCGGGTCGACCGCGCTGAACGGCTCGTCCATGAGCATGACTGGTGGGTCCACCGCCAGGGCACGCGCAACACCGACCCGCTGCTCCTGGCCGCCGGAGAGCTGCACCGGGTACTTCGAGGCCATGGAC
>NZ_ATNM01000166.1 GCF_000427295.1 Cyclobacterium qasimii M12-11B
GTTTGAACTAGTTCTGTTCTTAAATCTTAAGTTCAGGTAAATTTACATTATTTTTTCGATAGGATTTGTATTTGATGCTTGGATTGAGATGGACTTCAGCAGGTTTTCTGAGATCCAGGCTAAAATGTGTTCTCAAATTGTTATAAATATAGACTGCTTGTTGTGTCATTTTTGTGCTAATTCAGTGTTTTAATGGTTTGTTTTAATCCATATTCATATTTAAGAGTTCTATTAATGCGTTCTGCAACAGCATTTTCGTAAGGATCGTATTGTTCAGTCATACTCATTGTAATTCCATTATCTTCAGCAAACTGTGTGTATTTGGGGTTGCAGTATTGGAAACCTCTATCCGAATGATGGATAAGCTTTTTATCAGGGTATTTCCTATTTTTAATAGCCATAGCGAGTGCATCCGTACAAAGCGATGTTCTCATATGGTTATCGAGTTTATATCCCATAATCTGCTTAGAATAAGCATCTGTAACAATGGCTAAATAATTATGACCGTATTGTGTTTTAATATAAGTGATATCGCTGACCCAAAGTTGTTCAGGACGAGTAGGGACATGGTCTTTTACCAGGTTTTTATATTTTTTGTTACATATGGTTTGAGTTTGTCGTTGTGATGTATTTA
>NZ_ATNM01000167.1 GCF_000427295.1 Cyclobacterium qasimii M12-11B
GCCAAAATCAATTGACGTTTATTTTCACAATTCCAGTGGCTGAGGCCACTGGCTATAATCATTTTCACCCCTAAAGGGGTTTTCGGCTGGCGTAAAGGTTAATGTGTGGTTTCGGTAAAAGGGCAGTGATTTTGTCAGTATTGTTGCCAAAAAAGCAACAATACCGCCAAAATCAAGATGTGTATAATCTTCCTTACCAAGGGCTGACACCCTTGGCTGATATATTACGCTCCGTTGGAGCTGGGGGTAGGTATTTGGACTTAATGTACGTTTTTGGTAAGACGTGGACGTTGTGATTTTGTCAGTATTGTTGCAAAAAAGAGCAACAATACCGCCAAAATCGATTGGTGTTTTATTCGGGTTTCCGTGGGTTGACACCGCACGGTTATTATTGTTGAAGCCCTACAGGCTTCTTCGGATACCACTGAATTGTCAGTAAAAATCATTACAGGAAAATAGATTTTTCAGGGTATATTAAGTTAGTAATATCTCTGCTGGTATTTTTAACTCCTTGTAAAGTGATTTAATCATTCCTAAGGTCAACTTTCTTTTTTATTAAGCACCTCACTAACTCTACTTTGACTGCCCAAATATTTCACCATATCCGAATTTGTCATTCCCATTTGCTCCATGCGAAATTTAATGGCATCAATTGGATCAGGTGGAGCAATAGGATAATGTTTCATTTCGTATGATTCAACTAAAGTCACCAATAAATCAAGCTCATCACCTTCTGGAGTGTCTTTTTTTGCTCCCCACAATTCTTCAATCCTACCTATGGCAGAATCATAATCTTGTTCTGTTTTAATTGGACGTATTTCCATAATCAAATCGTTTTTGCATCAATTTTATCATACTGCTTATGTGTCCCAATAAATCTTATGAAAATCACCTGGAATTCATAATCAATTGCAACTACTAATCTGTAATCATTGCCTTTTATATTAAAAACTACTCTTCCATCACCAACAATACTTGCGTTTTTATATTGTTTTTTTAATTCATTTGAGTTTTTCCAATCTGCAGTTTTAGCATCATGATACCAAGCTTTCAAGGAAATCTCAGAATCAGCGTATTCTGGGTTTTCGAAAAACGCTCTTATCGTTCTAAACGCGATGATTCTCATTGTGCAAATATACAAAAGCCAGTTGAATATCCCAAATTGGGATATTCAACTGGCCAATTGTTAGTTGTCTGTTTTACAACATGATACAATCTACAAATAAAGCGTACTTTTCATCTGACCCCTCTACTCTCAACTAAAATAACAAAAGAGATTTTGTCAGTATTGTTGCAGAAAAAAAGGCAACAATACCGCCAAAATCAAGATGTGTATAATCTTCCTTACCAAGGGCTGACACCCTTGGCTGATATATTACGCTCCGTTGGAGCTGGGGGTAGGTATTTGGACTTAATGTGCGTTTTTGGTAAGACGTGGACGTTGTGATTTTGTCCTTTGCCTCTTGTTGATTTTTTTGAGGTATTAAAATCCCAGGTAAAAAAAATCCCCTGCACTTCGTAAAGAGAATACAGGGGATTTTAAAAAGTTTAATATTTTCTAGAAGGTACCGATAAAGTGGTTCCCTGGTTTGTTGATTATTTTAGCTCCTATAGACACCTCATTGGTTTGGCTGTGAAGGATGTAAATATTTCCATCTTGTCCAAGTGGTGAGATAGGCAACAAAAGATCGTTTCCACTTACCAGGAAGCCCTGGAACTGGTTAAACCTTACATCAGGATCATTTGGTAAGCCCTGCACAATAGAAGCAGTCTTTTGTTTAAGGTCCATGCGTACAACATAGCCTTGGTCTTCTATACCATGACGGATCAAAGCATACCCAATGCCATTGCTAACATATTTCCAGGCATCCACATAAGTGTCTGCAAGCCCAAGTGCATCATCAAGACTCAAAGCATAAGTATTATCATATTCGTTATTAGAACCGATTCTCAAAATATGAGAGCCATTGCTATTTCTAGTGGTAGCCTGATAAATGTAGCCGTCATCAGCCAATTGGTTGACATTGCTTCTATAACCAGAACAGTCTCCGTCAGCTTGAGTTGAAGTTATTAATGTAGGGTTATCCAAAGAAGGGTAATCCACAACAAGGGTTTTTGTACCCAGTCTGTCCCATTCGGTTTCTGTCAAACCTGTAGCAGGATCATATTTACGCATCCATGTACCGATCAATAGTTTGTCTCCTGCCTGGTTTAAAACAGGGGCATCCAGTCTGAAGATAGCGTGCCCCGCAAGCTCTTCTTCTACTGATAAAGGAAGTTCGTAATTTTTGTAATTGGAGATAAGGGTCTCTTGTAAATCCAAATCCAATACGGTGGCAGTACCTCTGTAATACTGAAAATCAGCATTTTCATCTTCAACATTATTTGCTACTATATTTGCTACATTTACGGCAATACCTGTCTTGTCTCCATCATATAGTTTGCTCCACCTTGGTGAAGTTCCTGCATACTGAGAAATATTAACCGTTACATCTTCCTGAACAAAGTTTGCTCCTCCACGGATATCAAACTTGGCATATTCACCACCATTTTCACCAGAATAGGCAATGTTAAACAAAGTACCACCGTCCTCAGAAACTTGTAATCTTGCAGTACGGTTGGATTTTACGGGTTCGCCATCATCAAACACATCAAATTCCATTTCAGGATTAATGGCATCTTCATAGCTCATCGCATATATATTGGTTCCACCGTTTCCATCTCCAGGAACATCACCCATAAATGCACCTACCAAGGTCACCCATCGATCCGCTTCCAATTCTTCTTCTTCAGGAACCTCATTGTCATCCGTAACACATGCACCCATTGAAATCATCGCAAATGCTAAACTAAAAGCCAGCAACCTATTGCTTGTATTGATTTTTCTAAACATCGTAGTAATACGTCTATTATTAAACATTATCTATTTGAAATTTCCTATTGTATAATTGAACTTGACATAAAATGCTCTACCCGGCTTTTGCACGGCAAAATTGTCATAAACCTGTTTGTCAAACATATTTTTAAGGTCAAGACTTACCGCTAGTTTCCGATTTGGGAAAGTGTAGGTTGCGCCAATGTCATTGATGTATTGCCGGGGAGTTCTAAAGTCTTCTATTTCCAGCCAGGTGGTATAAAACCTTTCTACGTATCCAAAATAATGGGATAGCCTAAGCAAAGACCCATGACTGAGCACATTTTTAAATGTATAGTCCATTGAGCTGTTAATCGTGAAGAAGGGTTCATTTGGAATCTGTTGTTGATATTTCTCAAATACATTCCCATTGTTATCATACTTGGTATTAAATATCGAATTGAACTTAGAAACATTCGCAATGAACCTAAAGGAATCTCCATACGCATATTTCAACTGCCCTTCAAAACCAATAGATTTGGTTTTACCTAAATTTTCAAAGGCATTGGTCTGAACAGCATCATTGACTCTTGGGTTTATCTGTTGAATAATTTTGTCCTGAGTATCTCTGATAAAGCCTGTACCAGTAAAAGAAAAAGTATGCGACTGATGTTCAAAATCACCAAGTATAAAACCTAAATTCAGATTGTCACTCACTTCAGGTCTGATGCCAAGGTTTTGGACAATGTTTTCTCCCGGGCTACCAAAAATCTCATCCTCAGCTGGCATCCTAACTGCCTTTTCAGCTGATGCCATCAATACCAAAGGCTTGAACACCCTAAAGGAAAAAGCTGCACCATATCCACCGGTGTCACTTTTCCTGGTGACCCGATCCTCAATCCGTGTAGAAGTACCATTTTCCTCTACCAACAAAGGATCCATCTTTTCTATACCTTGCAAATAGTACTTACCAAAAACATTCCCTTTTAACCTTGACTGGAACAAATCAAGTTCATAAGAAAGGGAGGTGATGGACTTTTGAAGGTCACGGGTACCAATAAACTCTCGTTCTATGACACTTTTCATAAAATCCTGCTCATCCCTATCTAGTGTATAAAAGGTCTGCCCTACAAAAACCTTATGGTTTTCATTGATAGCATAGGAAGCACCTGCACGAAAAGTGGCGATATTTCGATTGATATGGTTTATGGTTGGTGCGCCTTGTTGTGCTCCTCCAGATGTTAGTAAAGGTTCGCCATCAAATCCAAGACTTATTTCATCAAACCAATTGTAATTCCACTTAACCGTATCGGTTACAACCTCATTGATTTTACTCAAAGAACCATTGAAAGTTAAGTCTAGCCCCTTAGTCAAAAAATCCTCTTTCACATAAGTCAATCCAAGCACATGTGACTGAGAAGTGGTGAATCGCCCTTTGTAGGGAATGGACATGTAAGTTCCATGCTGGATTTCGTTATAATCATCAGATCCAGTATAGCTTACAAAAAACTGATCTGCCCATTTCACGTTGGTAAATCCAAAATCAACCTTTCCTCCAATCGAACGATAAGCATCATTGAACCGCTTTGCCCTTACATAGTCATACCTTCCATTGGGAAGTATGTTTCTTACAAACTTTCCCCATACCTCATAATCATTGTCAGAAGAGTTGGAAAAGGCTGACACCTTGGTAGTAAAACCTGTATTCTCATCTCTATAAGCGGCACTCACGTTACTCTGAAGGGTATTAAAAGAACCATAAGACACTGAGGCTGAAAGATTGTTTACCATTCCCTTTTTCAAGATCACATTAATGGCACCACCCAAAGCATCATCCGCAAGGTGTGCTGGAATCACCCCTTTGTAGACTTCAATCCGCTCTATCATTGCTGGAGGAATACTGTTCAGACTGAAAGAGGATCCATAAGTAGAAACAGGAAGTCCGTCTATAAAAATCCGTACTGAATTTCCTGACATTCCATTCAAATTATAGTCTACCCGAGAGCCAATTCCACCATTTTGTCTTACACGAATTCCTGCAGTTCTATTCAGCAAATCATTGGTTTGTATGGATTGAAGTGCCGCCTGTTTTGTTTCTACCACTTCAACCGCAAAACCTGTGGTTTCTATTTCAGTCTTAACTGACTGTCCTTCCACAACAACCCCTTCAAGATCAGTCGTAGATGCTATCAATGAAAAATCAAGCTGTAATATGGTTTCTTCTTTATCAATGATTATCGTCTTGCTATGCTCTTCGTAGCCCATACTTGAGAGTAAAAGTTCAAAATTACCTTTTGGCACATTTGAAATTTGATAGCTTCCGTCTACAGCGGAAATGGAAGTAAACGAGCTGTCTTTTATCCTCACGATTACTCCAGGAATGGGATTGGATCCGGCGTCAAGAACCTTACCTTTAACCGTTGCAGCTTGTGAGGATTGAGCAAAAGAAAATAGGCTACATAAAAATAGAAAGGCAAGTACCCCCAATTGTCTTTCTAGTAAAAATAATAATTTTCTCATGCTTATTATTGAATTATTCTAAGGATAAATAAAACCCACCCCTTTAATTTTTTCTCGGATTTGTTTTAATCGCCGTTAAAACATCCGCGCTATTTAGACTTAGTCTAATCGAACACAATATTACAAAAAGGGATTTTTTATAGCAATACTTATTTAGATTAATTTTTAATAACAAGAAAGAATTTTCAAAAATCCGATACTAAGCTTAAATTTATTGGCATTAAAAAGTGCCTGAATGAGCATTCTACATGGTTTCACTTTGGAAATCTACCGCTGTGCATCAACAAAATTTTTAATGTGATACTAATCACCATTTAAGGAAGGGATAAAGAATATATTTGTAATTGGTTAAAAATAAAAATGTGAAAAACTCCCCAACCCCATCATTGGATTACTCCGCAGCCTATTTGGCTTGTCATTGGTTGTATTTATTTTGATCTCATTCATTGCTGCACTACTAGTAGTCAGCCAATTGGACATTCCATCTCCTCCTCAAGAGAAAAAGGAGATGGCTAAAGTAGAAACACCAAAAGAAGATTTCCGACTTATTAAAGAAGAAGGAATTTGGCAGGCCCCAGATTGGGCCAGCGTGGAACTAGCACCCAATGCGGCCCAAATTCGATACGGCAGAGAATTGGTCGCACATACCTCGGAATACCTTGGTCCTAAAGGAAAGGTACTTCAGATATCCAATGGGATGAATTGCCAAAATTGCCATTTAGAAGCTGGAACAGCCCCATTGGGTAATAATTTCAGCGGAGTTGCCGCCAACTATCCTAAGGTCAGGTCGCGATCTGGTCTTACCGAAGGCATACCCAAAAGAATTAACGATTGTTTTGAAAGGAGCCTCAATGGCCAGGGACTGGATCCGGAAGGCAAAGAGATGAAAGCCATGGTAGCCTATATGCAATGGCTAGGCAAGGATGTCCCAAAAGGGGAAAGGCCTTTGGGCGTTGGGCTGTACAGTGTACCTTTATTGGAACGCCCTGCAGACCCTATTCGGGGCAAGGCCGTCTATGACATGCAATGTTTCAGTTGCCATGGAACCGAAGGTCAGGGTTTAAAAGCCGCTTCCGGCACAGCCTACCTTTACCCTCCACTTTGGGGACCCGACAGTTATAACAATGGTGCAGGATTGTTCCGCTTGTCTAAGTTTTCCGGATATGTAAAAGCCAATATGCCCTTGGGAGCGACCTACGAAAGGCCACTGCTCAGTGATGTGGAAGCCTGGGACCTGGCTGCCTATGTCAATTCCCAGAGCAGACCTGCCAAAGATCTCTCGGAGGATTGGCCAGATTTCAGTAAAAAACCCATGGATCATCCTTTCGGCCCCTATTCCGATGATTTTTCGGAGGAAGAGCATAAATATGGTCCTTTCCAACCCATACTCGCTGTAAAACAATAGCGTAACATGAAAAAATTATTCACGCTTCTGATCGCTATTTTCTTATGGATACCGGTTTATGGGCAACAAGACACTACAATTTGGAAACCTGAATTGAGTGTTGGCCTTCGCTCCTATTTTATGCGTACTTCTTATTGGGAGGATTATAAAAATGACTATGCCTTGGGCCAAATGGCTAAAATAGCCCTTACTACCAAGTTGCCCTATCATTTTCAAATTAAAGCCGAATACCTGGGGTTTCTCAAGGTGTTTGGCTCAGACTTTAATGCACTGGATGAACGGGTACCAAATCTAAACCGATATGAGGTAGGGCTTTTTGATGTGAATCATTTGGATAGAACTATTTTTGGGAAAATTGGCAACCTCCACCTGGATTACTTGAAAGACAACTTTCAGGCAAGCTTGGGTCGGATGGAAATAAACACTTCATTTATCAATGCGCAGGATGGTCGCTTGAGCCCTACCTATGTAGAAGGCATACACTGGAATTTCCAGGTAAATCCCCAGGTCGCTATTTCCCACCACCTCATCACGGGAATTTCTCCCAGGTCTACAGGGAACTGGTTTAATCCTGGAGAAAGTATTGGCATGTATCCGATGGGTCGTGATGAAACGGGCCAGCCTTCCAACTATTTTGGCAATACCCGATCGGATTTTGTCCATATACTGGATGTAAAGCTAAACCTTAAACCAGCCTCTACACTGCTTTTAAACCACACCCTGGTAAACAACATTTACAGTACCTACCTGGCTCAATGGGACAAAAACTGGAAGTTGCCAAACAGTGCCTTGCAAGGGATCACAGGGCTTCAGGCTACTGTTCAACATGGCATAGGAAATGGCGGCAATGAAGATATTGCCCTGAGGTACAAAAACCCAGCAGATTTTCACTGGATACTAAGTGGCAGAATCGGGGTAAAATCTAAAAAGAGCTTATGGCATGTGAATTACACAAAAATGCAAGGAAACGGACGCTATTTAAGTCCCAGAGAATGGGGAAAAGACCCTTTCTATACCTTTATATCGAGAGAAAGAAATGAGGGACTCGGCCAGGTAGATGCCGTCACCACTTATTTTCAGCAAGCTTTTCCCGAAAAGGCCTTACAATTGTACACCTATTTTGGCTTGTATTTTCTTCCTGATCCAGCTGATGCAGAAAAAACAAATACGCCATGCCAAGCTATGCGCAGGCAAATCTTGGAGTACGCTACAATCCTAAAAAATGGATTGAAGGGTTAAACATGCATTTGATTCTAATGAATAAAACGGCTTTGGATCAGCAAAACCTACGCCCTGCCTGGGTTTACAATAAGGTAAACCTTTTCCACACCAACCTAATTCTGAATTACACCTTTCCCAGCAATTAACATTCGCCACCTTTAATCTGATATCCGGCAAATCCAGAACCTCATCTACCCCTACCTATAGCCATTGAAACCCTGGCCTCTCCAATCATAATAACGGAGCTCAGAACCCTACTTACTAATATAATAAACACACAAAAAGGCCTTCCCATAAAAATGGAAAGGCCTTTTGTTAATGTCACTATTTTGTTTTACTTTTTATAAATGGCTTCTGAGTTTACCTGTCCATCAGTATCCAGGTACCAGTCCAGATAAGACATTCCACCAGATTTTGCCCACTCAGCAAACCTGCTGTATGCTTTTGTGAAATCCACTTTTTCCTGTGTATAAGAAATACTTTGAGGAATATGAAGCGCCCAGTTGAACCCATTATTGCTGGTGAAATATTTACCTTCACCGATAGCACTGATATCATCAGCTGTATTGAACCACTCTGTATCCATCAGATCTGTTGGTTGTTTGTTCATAAGGTGAACTTCTCTACCTCTTTCCTGATTGATAATCATAAATGGATTATAAGGTGCAGCACCCAGATCAGCTTTCCTTACTGATTCTTTGAAAACGATTTTAACTACTATTGTATCCGCCTCATGTTGTGCATTTCCAGCATTGACATTGGCCATGATCGGCAATTTATCATTTACATCATCCATAATGATCACGGTGGCCAATTTCTGTCCTTGCTCTACACCACTTGATAAAGTTTTGATAGTTCCAGTTTTCAACCTGGTACCCTCTACACTCAAAACCTGATCTGAAGACACGCCTAACTGTATGCCGAACCCGTTGCGGTAGCCAGCACCTGTGGCACGCACTACTGTAATCAACTCAATCTCCTTGATACGGTTATTCGCATTTGATATTTCATTGATATTATAGTCTAGCACCAAATCATTCAAGTCATAGTCACCAAAGCTTGGCCACAAGTCTTCAAATAACAAGGTTCCAAAGGTATTTTCTCCTAGAGAATAGTTATTAAAAGCCCTTTCAGCATCTTCAGGATATTCATCCTGGCTGTCTGCAACGCCATCACCGTCTTTGTCCTTCTCATCGGAATCTATAGGGACGTAGTCAGATAAATCTACACTAGTAATTGGATTCCATGAAGCATAAAACATTACATCATTAAAGTCATGGTCACATCCGCTATAGTCCCTGCGAATGTCTTCCCAACCCATTAGGAGTATTTGCTCTGTGGCATCATACAAAAACACCATTTGATCCCTTACTGCCTCTTTTTTGTTATTGGTATTTAAGTCTTTATCTGCATAAAAAACACCGTTACCATAACCTAGGCCACCTTGCCATCCGTTTGAAATCAAAAACCAACCGATATAAGTATCTTTCTCAAACGCACCATCTTTGGGGCCTGTTAATTTCACTTTGTCGCCAGGGCTTAATACACCCGCCTGAGCATTTGGAAAAATGATGGTTTTGTTCTTGATATCTGCAGCCGTTTTAGGTGCTTCCCCATCTTTGTACCAATAGTAACCAATGGCATTTCGATAACTTCCGCCTGTATGTACATAAGTCACCCATACTTCAGCGTCTTCACTTACAAACAATTCTCTTTTGTATTTCTCGCTTAAAGCTTCAGGATTTGATGTTCTAATATCCTTTCTTTCTGGAAGACTTGAATTGATATTCTTCAACAACTGCTCAGAAATTTTATCTGCTTCTACCAAGTATTCAGGTTTGCCATTGCTCTTCCAAGACCCAAGCATCAGAAAGTCATCATTGATGGAAGCCGTTTTTGCATTTATATTCTCTTGATCAGTAGAAAAATATTCATCAGGTAAAATACTAGGATTGGCAGCATCATAATGATAGTTTACCCGTCCTCCTGAAACTGGCACGATGGCCATAGGCTCTACACCTATATATTCAGATGTCACAAATACCTGTTTTAAATAGCTTGGAAGATCTAATGAAATCGTAGCACTTCCCTGCTCATCTAAACGAACAGTTTGCAATAACTTCCCTTCTTTCTGAGGGTTGCCATTGTAAATTTTATATACCACATTTGATATCGGTGTTTTATCCCTGCTTACAGCAGAAAGATTAAAATCAACTGAAGTAGTAGTAGAAAAATCAAAATTCTCCGGGATATTCACTCCAAGATTATTATCCTGAATTACTGTTTCAGAGATTTCATTGATAGGATCGCAGGCAAATAATGTTGCCACAATTCCAAAGACCAGAAATAAGCTATTATTTTTCATATCTATTTAGTTTTAAAAATTTCTCTTTTCGAATGATACAAAAGTATATATAATAGTAAACGCACAGGGATAAACTCGTTAGACAGCGCTTTTCCATAGGTAAAATCATTCTTTCAGAAGGTGAATTGATTTCTCCCTATTTTTAGATTTAACCTGAATTAGGTATAAGCATTCTATTGCATGGGGGAGCCGCAAATAAAATTCATGACCAAGTCTATAAGACCGCTATGGACAAAAGCAGTGGCCTATCTGTTAAAGCCTGAGGAATGCAATTTGACAAAAGATAAATTTAGGCAGGCAATAAAAATGTTACGAAATGAAACAGCCCCTAACCCGCTTAACAACTACAAGTTAACTATAAGTAAGGCTACCTCTCTGCTGCTCAAATTGGGCTGGAAGCTACTGTATTGTCTGAGGTTTGAACGTTCAGGAATCAATTTGCTAGCCTCTTGAGGCAGGTAGAAAGCTAGAACTACAGGCATAAAAAAACCAGCCTGGAATTCTCCCCAAGCTGGTTTAGATCTGAAAAACTCATCCCGTTTTCAGCAAGCATTGATTATTATTTTTTATCTTCTGCTACAACAGCATTGGCTGGTATAGAATAAAAACCTTCTGGTTTGGCCTCTTTGGATAAACTAATATTGTTAAAATTAACCCTGCTCCTTTCCTCTCCTACAACTCCTTCTTCAACAGTATACCAGGCGATCTCGGTGGGCAGTAGCACTCCGTCCACTTCTGCCCATTTATCATAACTGATAAAGTTGGCTGATTCAGGCTTTTTATCAGTTCCAAAGGTTGCTTTATAGGCAAGCCAGGCCATCTTGTATGTTTCAGTGTCATAGTAAAGGTAGTATTCATCGCTAGCTGAGTCACCGACACCAGAATTAAAAGTGACCTTTATGCCACTGTAATTTTCACCCAATATCTCCTTGTCCTCTGTTTTTTCATAATTCAAACCAGGATCTGCAAGTACAAATGGCATGGCATAAAAATAGAACATGAGGTTGTGTCTAAAAAGAGGATTCCCTTTGTATTCCCCTTCTTTGTTTAAGGCCCAGGCTTTTTCGCCATCAAAACCAATCTCATAATCAGAAGTGATCGTTTTGTCCATTCGACGGTGCAAATCAATAATTTGTTGTTCACCTTCGCCAGGTTTACCGATCTCGTACATCAATGTCTTTTCCTTTTTCCACTGCTCGATACCGCCATGCGCTTCAAGGACTTTTGCAAAATCCGAAGGATAATCGCTTATGGAAACTTCCTGATTTGAAGCGTCCTGGGACTGGTTTTGAGATTTTTCCTGACAGGCCGTAAAGGCAAACAGGAGACCCAGTATAAATAACTTGTTCATAACTTCTAGTTTGGTTTTTATTTATTCGATGTGTTTTGAATTCAGTATAAAATCAGCGGTCTTGGGTTCGGACTTTGGCCTAAATGTTGTATTGCTATTCTGCCTGGATCTCCTGGCTTTGGAAGGTTTATAATTATTGCTGTTTACCAATTTAGTGCAACAGGTTCCTTTTAAACAATTAAAGTTAATTTTACACCGTGCAGTTTTCTTTCACACCACTGTTGTGAAAAAAATTCACTCTTCAACCCTAAACCTGGTGAAAAATGATATATCTGAAAAGAAATAATCCGATCAATTTGGGGTTATTGGTCTTACGGTAAATCAATAGGTTTGGTTTAAAAAAATAAATAAGTCTAAGCAAATAGTGATTTCATTGCCAATCAAATTAGTTATAGCATAATTCGCCTCAAATTATCACAAAGGACAGCAGTGGCAATGGCAACATTTAAAGATTCGGCCTTACCAAATGCAGGAATCGTCAATTTCTTTGTCACAATGCTTTCAAGCTCAGAAGAAATGCCATTGGATTCATTCCCCATAAGCAAAACCCCTTCAGCAGTTCCCTTGAGCTCGTGCACATTCATTCCTTCTAAAAAAGCCCCATAGATAGGGAGGCCTGAACCCTCGAGTTTTTTCACCAAATCCACATATTCAAAATTCATTCTGGTAAAAGACCCCATGCTGGCATTCAATACTTTAGGATTGTAAATGTCCGCTGTATTGGTTGACAGCAGCAATTTACTTATGCCATACCAATCTGCAATTCGAATAATTGTACCCAAATTCCCAGGATCTCTTATGTCATCCAAAGCAAGTATCAATTGCCCTTTCTCTAATTCCAACGATCTATTTTCCTTTATTTCTGCCACTGCCAAAGCTTGGTCATTGGTAGAAAAAGTACCCAATGATTCAAGTTCTTTAGGCTTCAATAGAATTTTAGTACCTGAAAAGCTGCTGAGCAGGGATTCATTTTCTTCCTGGTACTTTTCTGTACAAAGCAAATGACTTACAGTGAAATTTGAAAGCAACAATTCCGTTACATTCTTGGCTCCTTCCACAAAAAAAGCACGTTCTTGCTTACGGAATTTTTTCTGGTGCAAGGATTTAATAAACTTAACTGTATTTTTGCTTAGCATTAGTCATGAGTGTAGTTGTGAAGAAGACCAAATATATAAATTTTCTTTTTTTGATCCATTTATTGTGGAGTTGTTCCTTAACCAAAGGACTCCATGAGAATGAGCTATTGCTAACAGATGTAAATACTCAGGGCATTGACAAAAGTAATGCTGAAGCACTTAAAGATCTTATTCAGCAAAAACCTAATACCCGAATTCCCCTACTAAATATTTCACCAGGGGTAATGGTTTACAATTTGGGTAATGCATTTTATGACAGCAGCAAGCTTGCCACAAAGCAATTCCAAACCAAACAGGTACTTCAAGAAACGGCAGAAAAAATTCGTCAGGGAAATACTTCAGGAAAAGTACAAAAAAGGTACAATAAGCTAAGCAGCAAGGTAAATAACCTGGAGAAAAAGCTGGAATATGGCAATTGGTTTATGCGAACCGGTAACCCCAAAGTGATCCTGGACAGTGCCAAAACTGCCTCCTCCAAGCAGCAGATGTCTATTTATCTGCAAAACAATGGCTTTTTTGATGCAACGGTGGACACAGAAATTGAAAGCAAGGCAAAAAAGGCGAAAGTCACCTATTTCATAGCAGAAAAAAGTCCCTATAAAATTGACAGTTTGATCAATACAACGTCTGACACTGTTTTAAATGAACTTTTAAAAACACACCACAGACATTCCTTACTAAAAAAAGGAGCCCGATACAGCCAGTCCAATGTAACGAACGAAAGGCAAAGAATTGAGGATTTACTAAAAGCCAATGGTTATTATACTTTTGCAAAATCCTTTATAGAATACAATGTATACAAGGACACCCTTGAAAAACATGTGGTAATCGAACAGCTCATCAAAAAGCCAAAGTCAGGAGAAAATCATCAAATTTACACGATTGACTCCATCACTTTTTCGATAGCACCTCCAAATGAGCTTATTCCAGACAATCAGGTAACAACCACCTGGAAAGACATTCGGTTTTCGATGTATCAGGACAAGTATTCAGAAAAAATAATCAGCTCCAGGATTTTTCAACAAAAAGGAGAACGCTATAATAAAAACGCCGTCATAGAAACTCAGCGTCAACTGGCTAATCTGGATATGTTTCGGTTTGTTAATATATCTTTTGACACCTTGGGAAATAGTATCACAACAAAAATTTTCACCAGACCCAACCAAAAATTTCAGATTACCAACCAATTGGGTGCGAGTGTAACAGAACAGCTTCCAGGGCCTTTCTTCAGTCATTCCCTTCGTAATAGAAATATATTTAAAGGCTTAGAAATTTTTGAATTTAATTTCAGGGCTGGGCTAGAAGGGGTAGCTTCCGCCACTACTGAAGGGGGTGTTTATAGGAGTCGTGAATTGTCTACCTCTGCCTCCATTCTATTTCCTCAGTTTTTAATACCCTTCAATTTTGGCACTCTGGAAAAATTCGGCCGATACAATCCCAGAACCCGAACCTTACTTGGGTACAGCTACGTCAATCGACCTGAATATGTGAGGGAAGCTTTGAATACTATTTTGGCTTATACCTGGGCCACCAGAAATTTAAAGCAACAGTTTACCTTTAGCCTGCTTGACGCCAATCTTATTCGATCCTCCTTAGATTCATTGTTTCAGGTACGTCTGGAAGAAATTCAAGACCAAGGGAATAACCTGATTAACTCGTTCCTACCTTCTTATGTAAGTAGTATTTCGGGACAGGTTATCATCAATTTTAACCAGTACGGACTATTCCAGAAAAAGGAGGCGTCACTTTGGAGACTATTCGCCGAGAGTGGTGGTACTACGTTCAATTGGATAGATCCTAAACGTATTGGGGATAAAGATTTGAATTACTTTCAGTTTTTAAAATTCCAATCTGATTTCAGGAAATACATTCCTTTGAGCCATAAAAGCACCTTTGCTTATCGCTTAAACCTTGGATTGGCTAAGCCTTATGGGATTAGTGGTGGTGTTTTGCCCTATGAGAAGTATTTCTTCGCAGGTGGAAGCACAAGCATCAGGGCCTGGCAACCACGTAGGCTCGGGCCTGGTAGTTTCACTCCTGAAACAAATGAAGATGGAACCTTCGATTATCGATTTGAGCAACCTGGAGAGATTTTATTTGAAGCAATGTTCGAATACCGGAGAAAATTATTTGGCTATTTCGACGGTGCTATTTTTGTAGATGCCGGTAATACCTGGACCTTTGCAGTGGATCCTTCACGAGAAGGCGCCGAATTTAAAGCCAACCGATTTTATAAGGAAATCGCAATAGGAACAGGCATAGGCTTGAGAATGGATTTTGAATTTTTGGTATTAAGACTAGACATGGGCATCAAGGCTTACGACCCTGCCAGACCCGAAAATGAAAGGTTTATTCTAGATAAACTTTCCCTAAAAAACCCTTTGGGAGAGAGCGGACAACAAGTATTTAACATAGGAATAGGTTATCCTTTTTAACACCCATAACTACCCTGTTAACATGGAAAAAGAGAACAAAGAGATTATAGCGGAAAGATTCCGTAAGATACAGCAACATATATGTGAGGCTTTAGAAAAAGGCGATGGTGTAGGCAAATTTGAAACCGATAACTGGGAACGGAGCCAAGGGGGTGGTGGTGCCACTAAAGTACTGGTCGATGGTCAGGTTATCGCTAAAGGTGGAGTAGCTTTTTCTGCAGTACACGGCCCTACCCCAGAAAAAATCCTAAAAAAGTTAGCCCTGGAGGAAGCTGATTTTTTTGCTACTGGCGTTTCTATTGTTATTCATCCCAAGAACCCCATGGTACCTATTATTCACATGAATATCAGGTACTTTGAAATGAGCAATGGCACCTATTGGTTTGGAGGAGGCATAGACCTGACCCCACATTATGTAGACCCAAAAGATGCGCAATATTTTCATAAGCAGCTTAAAGCTCACTGTGACACCTTTGATGCTTCCTTTTATGATAAGTTTAAAAAGTGGGCTGATGATTATTTTTACATACCCCATAGAGAGGAAACAAGAGGGATTGGAGGTATTTTTTTTGACAGGCTTACCTCCAATGACAAAATGTCCTTCGATGAATTACTCTCTTTTGTTGAAGGGGTAGGCTTTTTATTCCCTAAAGTCTATTGCCACTTTATGGCAAAAAACCACAAACTGCCTTATGGCGAGCAAGAACTCAATTGGCAGGCATTGAGACGAGGCCGATATGTTGAATTTAACTTGGTTTGGGATGCTGGGACCAAGTTTGGGCTGGACACGAATGGCAGAACTGAAAGTATATTAATGAGTATGCCTCCTATGGCAAACTGGGTATACAATCAAGTGCCGGAAGCCGGAAGTAAGGAATCAGAAACCCTGCAGTTATTAAAAAAAGACATTAACTGGGTTAAAGAAGCATAACGAATGATCGAAAGTATTGTACACTGGGATGAACAGCTATTTCTTTTTTTAAACCAAATTCATGCCTCTTGGCTGGATACACTAATGTTGGCCATTACCGGTAAGTACATTTGGATACCATTATATGTATTCCTTTTGTACCTCATTTTTAGAGAATACAAAAGCAGTGGCATTTGGTACCTTGTAGGGTTGATATTGGTGATTTTGATGGCAGATCAATTGACTTCTGGTTTTATGAAACCCTATTTTGAAAGGTTACGCCCTTGCCACGATCCACGCTGGCAAGACATCATCTTAAATTATTCCGGATGTGGTGGCAGGTACGGTTTTGCATCCTCCCATGCTGCAAATACTTTTGCCTTGGCAGCATTCCTTTATAAGGTAGGGAAAAGTAGAATTCCAGGGTTTCGCTGGTTATTTCTATGGGCAGCTATCGTCTCCTATTCCAGGATTTATCTTGGTGTACACTACCCCCTAGATATTCTCGTAGGTGCATTGATAGGCATACTTATCGGTTTTTTGGTCTATTGGTGCACTGTCAAAGTAAAAACACTTTGGGAAAACAGGGCAAGCAACCATGGCCTCAATACCCCTTGAGTACCCTATGAATGTACTTTCCTATAATGTCAAACTCAAGGTTAACCATATCTCCAGGCTGTAATAAGTGAAAATTTGTGTTTTCATATGTATAGGGTATGATAGCGACACTGAAAAGGCCCTCTTTGGAATCAAAGCAAGTCAGGCTGGTACCATTGACACAAATTGATCCTTTTTCTACCGTAACGTTTCCAATTTGGGCATCATAAGAAAGGTAAAACCCAGCTTCCATCTACTGAATCAACTGAAAGCAATTCTCCTGTTTGGTCCACATGTCCCTGTACAATATGGCCGTCAAATCGACCATCTGCTGCCATGCACCTTTCCAAATTCACTAAATCACCTTCCTTTAGTTTCCCAAGGTTGGTTTTTTGAAGCGTTTCATCTATCGCCGTCACCCTATATTCATTGGCATTAACAGCTACCACTGTTAAACAAACGCCATTGTGACTCAGGGATTGGTCTATTTTCAGCGCTGATGCAAGGGTGCTTGTGACATCAAAGTGGATATTGCTTCCTTCTTTCGTTATGCCCTTGATTTTACCTAATGATTCGATAATTCCTGTAAACATATTCTTATTTCTTTCGTGAACCTTAAAAACGAATGCCCTTTCAATTGACTTAAAGAGGGTTCCTCACCTTGTTCATTCCATTATATCCTAACAGCACTTTGTTTTGGTATCCAAGCCAATTGGTTTTAATGCGATATCAACCCCTGCTTAATGCCGATTTGTAAAATCTGAACTAAACTTGAATACCCAAGGATAAATTCCTGTTTCAATGACAAAGTAAGGCATTTTTAGCATTAACTTAGCAATTCAATCAGTATATGACACGCTCAAAACAATGTTAAAACTGGAAGACAGCTACTTACATAAAGGCAAACGAAGAGAGTTAATAAAAACATTGCGAAACAAAGGCATAAGCAATGAGGCAATCCTGGAGGCTATCAATAATGTCCCCAGGCATTTCTTTTTTGATTCCGCCCTACTCAGCCATGCCTATGAGGACAAAGCATTCCCTATAGGTGAAGGCCAAACCATTTCCCAACCCTACACAGTTGCCTTTCAAAGTGAACTCTTAAACATTGCACCCGGAGAAAAAGTACTTGAAATAGGTACAGGTTCTGGATATCAGGCAGGGATTTTGTACTGTCTTGGTGCAAAGCTTCACACCATAGAATTCAATAAGGTATTGTACGAAAGGACGAAAAGATTTTTACCTAAAATAGGTGTAAAAGTTAAACATTATCATGGAGATGGTAGTCTGGGATTAGCAGAGCAGGCTCCATTTGATAAAATTATAGTGACAGCAGGTGCCCCGGTGGTGCCCAAAGCATTGTTGCAACAGTTAAATATTGGTGGGGTATTGGTTATTCCAGTCGGAGACCGAAAAAAGCAACAAATGCTAAAACTCACGAAACAAACCAATAAAAAGATTTTAAAAGAGACCTTTGACAACTTTTCATTTGTCCCTCTGTTGGGAGATGAAGGTTGGGAATAAACGCAAGGCTTATGAAAGATACACACAAGCATGTTAAGGATTCGGAGGTCATCAAGACAGAGATGGTATTGCCGAATGATACCAACACATTGAACAATCTAATGGGTGGGAAATTAATGCATTGGATGGATGTGGTAGCTGCCATATCTGCACAACGGCATTCCAACTCCATCGTAGTGACTGCCTCAGTGGATAATATATCCTTTAAAAGCCCTATTGCCCTAGGCAATGTAGTCACCCTACATGCTCAGGTTACCAGGGCTTTCAATACCTCCATGGAAGTTTACATAGAAGTAATTGCAGAAGACATTCCCGCCAATAGGAAGTATTCCTCTCACAAAGCATTTTTCACCTTTGTGGCTGTAGACTGTGATGGAAAGCCAGCAAAGGTACCAGAACTAATTCCTTTGAATGAGCAAGAAGAGGAGCTCTATAAAGGTGCTTTAAGGCGAAGGCAATTGAGGCTAATATTAGCTAAAAGAATGAACCCACAAGATGCAACGGAATTAAAATCACTTTTTGACTTAGAAGGGATCGGTCAAAAGGAATAGTTTTTGTAATTTGATATGAATATTCCTATAATATGAATTTAAAAGAACTGTCTTTATTTCTAACTGATGAGCTCTTTGTGATCAAAGGAGAAGTCAACGAAAAACTTGCCGTCAATAAAATGGCGTCGAGATTGGATTTGAATACCTCAACAGATCCAATTGTAGCGAGTGAACCTGATTTGCAGCCTACAGCAATAGAGCACGATCCTGAACCAATCCCTTATGAAGGAGGATTTCAAAAATCAATTCTGGTAATTTATGAGGGAGAAGAATTAAAAGAAAGCAACAGAGCATTTCTACTCAAAGTATTCAGTGCTGTAAACCTTTCGCTAAAGGACATTGCATTGATGTCAGAGCATTCGTTAAAAGGCAGTAATGAAGACCCTCTGGAGCAATTAAACCCAGACAAGCTGATTATTTTCGGAACCATTTACCATCACTTGATGCGTCTGAAAAAAGACAATTACCACATCACACAAGAATCCCTGGATTATTTCTTTGCGGATGATTTGGATGGATTAGAAAAAAATGTATCTCTGAAAAGAAAACTATGGGATACCCTACAAGTATTTTTCAATATTAAACAATAGTAAAATGACAAATGAAGAGCGATTAGGCATCTTACACCGATTTAGAATCGTAAGTATTACAGAAGGTATCTCCATGTTGGTATTGGTTTTCATTGCAATGCCTTTGAAATACATTTTCGATTTACCAACAATGGTTACCTATGTAGGATGGATTCATGGGGTCCTTTTTGTTGTGTATATATTAGTCATGTTCCCTACTTCCCGAAAATTAAGATGGCCTTTCAGGATTGCTTTGATGGGGCTGATTGCCTCCATTCTTCCCTTCGGTCCTTTCTTATTTGACAGAAAACTAAGAAAACAAGAACATATAATAGAAGACAAAATGTAATGGCCATCTAAAAGGTTAAATATGGCAGTCATCAGCAAAAAAAAGATCGTTTACCCCATAAGTGAAAACTTGAGGAAATACCTGGTCAAATATGGCCGTGAGGTGGATATCCCTATTCACTATAAGGAATTGCTCAGGTACACTAACTCCATTGCTCTCTATGACTATAAAGACAATGACACCTTATGGGAAACGGTATTTTACGATGAATCCGACCGAAATGAGATCCATTACAAAGTAAAGAAGATTTACGCCTTGCTAAAAGCAGATGGTGACATGACTGTCATGCAGCACCTATATGTGGACAGAATAGACCTCTGCACCTATGGCAACACCCAACCTTTTAGGGTAAGGATTGTCAACCGCATCAATGATAATTTTGATTATTTCTATATCAAAAATGCCGATGCTTCGAGGGTTTACGGCCTGGGATTAGAGCATCTATTGTCACCCAATAGAATTGGCTATCTGGTATATAGGGACACCCTTATTGAAGAGCATATTGCAGGGATTCCCGGAGAGCAATTTATGAAACAACAGCTTCATGATCCTTTGCTAAATCCTATCAGGTTGTCAAAAGAATTTGTAAAGTTCAACGAACGGTGCTTTGTGCGTTTGTTGGGAGACATGCATTCTTCGAATTTTGTAATAGATGTAACTCCAGATTTTGAAGAAACGCACTACAGGATCCGTTCTATCGACTTTGACCAACAGTCCTATGAAGGTAAAAAGTCTATTTATTTACCCCAATTCTTTAAACAAAACAATGCGCTCATTCAATTAGGTATCAAGCATATCACCAAGGAATCCATGGCGCAATACCAGAAAGAGGAGCGAGCATTGATAGCTACCAGACTTACCAGTTCACCAAAAGAAATTACGGATATTCTGAATAGCATGGAAAAGGATGTTCTTTCCAAAGATTCAAATATAGAAACCCTTAAAAATGAATTGGCCAGACACTATAATAACCCAGCATTTCTCGGTTGTAAGAACATGGGTGGGATTTTGCGAATGAGCCTGAATCAATTAATTCACAAGTAATAGCAAATGGGGTTTTCATCCTTCTTGCCCCTACTTTTGCTTATCCTTTATAGTTTTACAATTCAATTTTCAAGTAGATAGGCATGCTGTTTTTGCCCAGTTAAGCCCAAAAATCCCAACTGGTTTTCTATTTCCTGGTAAAACCATTCCAAAGACAGCCCTGTCATCCTTTTTTCAGCATCACTATAGCCATTCTTTGATTAAGCCTTCAATTTAGGATAGTTACCTAATGATCACTCCCTACTTTGAGAAAACCGTTTAATTCTAATGAAAAAACCGAGCTAGAGAACTCCTTCTCTCACAAAAGCCGATGGACATTTAAGAAGCATAGCAGAAAAATAATTTCTGAAATAAATTACAATTTACCAAGGAAATATACCCTGATTGGCATAGTTTATGGACATATATGTACCTACAACATTGAATTATTTTATAAAGTAAAATTGTATATTATGAGCGCTAAATCAGAAAAAAGAGTTTTTAAAAAACTAGGATACAACAAAGACGAATCCGAAAAAATAGTGGCTTCATTGAACCAACTTTTAGCCAATTATCACGTCCATTACCAAAAATTAAGGAATTTTCATTGGAATGTTACAGGAGGTGACTTTTTTGATCTTCATGAGAAATTTGAGGAACTCTATACTGAGTCATTTGCAAACATAGACCTTATCGCTGAGCGAATCAGGGTATTTGGAATGACGCCATACAGTCTTATGAAAGACTATCTCGAGAAAGCCGATATAAAAGAGGTTGGTACAGATTTGAGCTCTAGAGAAATGGTTGAAGAAGTGCTAAGAGATTTTCAATCATTGGTAGACAGCATGGATGTCTGTGCAGTTAAAGTTGCTGATTTGGGTGACAAGGCTACTGAGGATATGCTCGTTGCATTTATCAAAAGTTTAGAGTTACACCACTGGATGCTCTCATCCTTTTTAAAAGAATAAAAA
>NZ_ATNM01000168.1 GCF_000427295.1 Cyclobacterium qasimii M12-11B
CCCCGGGTTCTAAGCGGAAGTGCAACACCTTCTAAGTTGTGGTTATTGAGATCACTCCGAGAAGGGTTGCACTTCCTTGACCGCACATTACAGACATTTGATGATCGATGACCGCTTCGAGCTCCAACGCCTCTGGGAAGGTGGTGTCAGTCGGTCGGCGATTGCTCGCCGTTTAGGGGTTCACCGTTCCACGATCACCCGCGAGCTACGGCGTGGTTCGTGGCAACCAGAGCACGATCATGCGAATCTGCGCCCGTACCTGCGCAACAGGCTCGATACTCGTGGCCCACAGGAACGTCTCTACCTCGGGACTCAGGCCCAACTTCAGGCAGACACGCGCGTGGCCCGTTCGCATCAGCCCTACCGGATGGGCTACGACCAGCTGGTGGACTGGGTGATCTCTGCGTTGCGTCGTGGGTGGACGCCCCAGGAGATCGCGGGCCGTTTACCCTCCGAGTTCCCTGACGATCCACGGATGCGAGTCAGTGCAGAGACGGTGTATTCGTGGATCTATTCGCCAGCACAATCACACCGTCAACTTCGACAATATTTGACCCGTGGGCACCGCAAACGCAGGAAACGACAGGGAAGACGAGTGCATTCGGAGCGGATCAAGTGGCGCACCTCGATCCATGACCGTCCCGCCGAGATCGAAGACCGGGACCAGTTCGGGCACTGGGAAGCTGACAGTGTCCTTGGGCTGCGTGGCACCGGCGGCCTGCACACCAACGTGGAACGCCGATCCCGGAAACTCTTCGCGATCAAGATCGAATCGATCACCGCGCAAGCCACCCTGAATGCGCAACTAACAATCTTCACCTCCATTCCAGCCCACGCTGGAAGATCGGTGACCGCCGACAACGGCAGCGAGTTCGCGTACCACTACAAACTCGCTGACACCCTCGCGATCCCGACGTATTTCGCTGACCCATATTCGGCTTACCAGCGAGGCACGAACGAGCACTTCAACGGTCGCATCCGCCGCTACCTCCCCAAGGGCACCAGCTTCTCTGA
>NZ_ATNM01000169.1 GCF_000427295.1 Cyclobacterium qasimii M12-11B
GCTGCAGACCGCATACGAGGCCACGAAGGATGCCCGCCGACAGATTGACTTCGAAGATGTGTTGCTGGCCGCGGCCGGAATGATTGAAGCTGAACCCCGCATCGCGCAGCAGGTACGCGAGCAGTACCGATTCTTTGTCGTGGACGAGTATCAGGATGTGTCACCGTTGCAGCACGAACTGCTGCGGCTGTGGGTCGGAGACCGCGACGACCTCTGTGTGGTCGGCGATGTCAGCCAAACGATTTATTCTTTCGCGGGGGCGAGTCCCGACTTCTTGCTGCGTTTTGCCGCGCACCACGACAACGCGATCGTGTTGCGGCTGGAGCGTAACTATCGGCCGACCGCCGAGATCGTGCACACCGCTAACAAGCTGATGGCCAACCAACCTGGTGCATTGACTTTGCAGGCAGCAACCGCCGAACACTCGGTGCCCCCAGTGGTCACCGGCTATGACGACGATCAGGCAGAGGCTGCGGCCGTTGCGGAGACGATCGCGGGTC
>NZ_ATNM01000170.1 GCF_000427295.1 Cyclobacterium qasimii M12-11B
CGGCCGGAGTGCATCCGGCCGTTCTATTGACTAAAAACGGTGCACAAAACCCATGTATTTAGTGTATATTAGATGTTGACAAACGAATCAAATGTAACTATTATAGTTACAACGGTGGTGAAAAAACATGATTAACAGCCGTCTTGCTGTTGCCATTCATATTTTATCCCTCATCTCGATGGATGAAAAAACATCTTCAGAAATCATTGCTGACAGTGTCAACACGAATCCGGTAGTTGTGCGAAGAATGATCAGCCTGCTGAAAAAAGCTGATATTCTCACATCACGCGCCGGCGTGCCGGGTGCAAGCCTCAAAAAAGATCCTGCTAATATTTCTCTTTTAGAAGTGTACCGGGCTGTCCAAAAGCAAGAAGAACTCTTTGCGGTTCATGAAAACCCGAATCCGAAATGTCCGGTAGGGAAAAAAATTCAGAACGCTCTGGATGAAACGTTTGAAAGTGTGCAAAGAGCGATGGAAAATGAACTGGCGAGCAAGTCATTAAAAGATGTTATGAATCATCTCTTTTAATCAAAAGGGATGACTTCTCACCGCTAACATGTAACTAAAATTGTTACAAATAAGGAGGAAATGAAAAATGAAAATTGGTATTATAGGCGCAAGCGGGAAAGCGGGAAACGAGATTTTGAAAGAAGCGAAAAAAAGAGGCCATGAAGTGACAGCCATCGTCAGAAACGCTTCAAAAGTGCAGGAGCAAGACGTAGCGATTTTGGAAAAAGATGTGTTTGAACTGACTGCGGAAGACATCAAG
>NZ_ATNM01000171.1 GCF_000427295.1 Cyclobacterium qasimii M12-11B
GGGCGCAGTTCCGGGCTGATGGGCATCGGCCAGAATGGCTCACCCACCCGATCTGCAACCGCGACTACCTGATTGACGAGATCCTTATCGCCCATAGCGCCGGCGTAGCGGTTTCCGAGAGCGACCACGGCGGCACCGGTAAGCGTGGCGATATCCACAATGGCATCAGGGTTCTCTTCGCTGGCAACGACAAGGCCATCCGCCATGACGAGGCGACCCTCAGCATCCGTATTGAGCACTTCGACAGTCTTGCCGCCACGAATAGTCAATACATCGTTGGGACGTATGGCGGTCCCGGATGGCATGTTCTCGGCTAGGCACAGCCACGCCGTGAGCCGCACGTTGGTGCCGAGCTTCGCGCAAGCCTCAACAACGGCCATGACGGTTGCCGCGCCACTCATATCGAACTTCATGCCGATCATGCCGAGGCCTGGCTTCAGCGAAAGCCCTCCCGAATCGAAGGTGATTCCCTTGCCGACTAGCGCAAGATGTTTGGTAGCGCCGTCGGGGTTGTAGCTGAGCTTGACGAGACGCGGGCCTCGGCTCGAGCCCTGACCAACGCCGAGGATGCCGCCAAAGCCGCCCTCTTCGAGTTCTTTCTCTGCAAGAACTTCGACCTCTACATTGTCGAGTGCGGCAAGTTCACTGGCGCGATCCGCGAAAGTTGCGGGGTAAAGCTCACGAGGTGCTTCATTCACGAGGTCACGAGTCACATGAGTCGCGTAGGC
>NZ_ATNM01000172.1 GCF_000427295.1 Cyclobacterium qasimii M12-11B
TTTTTTATATCATCTCTCAATGGAGTTCTTGAGTTGGGTATTTTGGCTTAGACCCAATCAAATCTTTTTTGCATATGAGACATTTCTCCATGGCTGTTTATCAAAATTAGCGTAAGAATAGCCAATATGACAAAAATGAGCAAAAGGGCTTTTCTCCAGGTTTTAGACAGGGCTGGGCGTTCCTGAAAGGAAGGGCTATACTTTGGAATTAAGACAAGTATAATGATGAAATTGACAATGTAAAGGAATTGCTCTATTCTATAGAAGCTTAAAAAGGAGCCTGTTATAAAAATGGTGAACAATATGTAAGTACCGAAAAAGGTTTTAAAAACCAATGATATCTCCTTGTAACTGATCTGTTGGATTTGAAGCCCTCTTTTACCTGAGAACAATTTTATCCAATAGATGGCTAAACCCAGGAAGACGATAAGGGCAATTAACTGAACAGCAAGCATCCAGGTTTGGGGCTGGCTAACAAAAGCCCCCAAAGTATCGGAGAAATCCTTCATTATAAAAGATTGTTGCCATACAAAGAATGGAATCAGCAGTAATAGGCCAACAGCAGGAATAGTGAGGTTGCTAGTTGTAAATTTAGTAGTGGCTTTCTCTTCCGGCCATTTTGAGGTAAATGTTCCATAGGCCATCCCTGCTCCACCAAAGAACCCAAGAGAATATTCCATCACGTTCCACATGTTGAAGGGGATTTCGGCAACATTTCCAAGAACATGTAGAAAATTACCAAAAGCGAAACCAAAGCCCCCTCCCAATCCTGAATATACAGCCACTCTCATGGCGCTGTATTGTTTGGTTCTTGCCATATAATACAACATGGCGATTCCTGAGCCAGCACATATCCCCCAGGCTTCTGAACGTGGAGGGGTCATTTCAAAACCCAGTTGCTCAATGATTAAAAAATAAAAGATGATCGCACCCACCGTCATTTCAATAACTACCTGGTGCCATTTAATTTTCTTTTCAGGATGATCTGCCAGTACTAAACCAAATAGGCCACCTCCGATTAATCCGTAAAGGCCCCCAACCACTAATAAGCTGGCTAAACCGTAGTATACGTTAATAAAATCTATGCCTCTTCCGTACCCGACAAGGATACCGTAACTCATCATGCCACCAAATCCCCAGCCTAAAGCGCCTGCAAAGGCAGCCTTTATGGCCTTATTATACCAATTTTCTTTTTTTGCCAATAGTATGATACTCAGGCAACCTATACCTCCTGCCCATGCTGCACCTTGTTCATGCCCGAATTGTCCACGAATGGCCCAGGCCGTGGCCAAAGCCATACCAGCGATAATGATCGAAATGATTGTGTTTTTATCTAAATGTTTCATACAGGGTATTAGGGTAAGAGTTGATAATTGATACAGGCATTAATATCCTATAATACCCTAGGCTCCTGAAAAGTACCATTCCTAACAATGGCTTTTTATGAACGGTAACAATTAATTATTTCGTCAGGGAGAGTCTAAAAGAAATTTATGACTGCTGAAGCTGGAAGTAGAGCTATTTTCCAGCGAGGTACCTCTTTCGGTATTCTATAGGGTTACACCCCTTTACCTGCTTGAATTGGCGGGCTATGTTTTTACTATCATTTAATCCCAAATCCATAGCAATTTCAAAAACCGTCTCATCCGTTTCGAGAAGTTTTTGGGTAAATTTTTCAATACGTAGGTTGAAAATATATTTGTAAATGGGGTACCCAGTAATCTGGAGAAACCGTTTTTCCAGGCTTCTTCTGGAAAGAGGCACCTGCTTTACTACCTCATCTACCTGAAGATTTTTTTCTATGTTTTTATGGATAAATTTTAAGGAAGAAGCAATGTGATCATCGTTGGTAGCATAGATATCAGTAGACTGGCGGGTAATGACTTGCGTTGGCTTTACCAGGATATCATAAAAATTTGATGCACTGGTTCTGATCATTTGCTCCATCAGCTTGGCAGTATCATAGCCACCTTTTTCTATGTCCAGACCGATACTTGACAGTGGAGGGTCAGACAATTCACACAGCATTTCATCATTGTCTACGCCCAACACCGCGACTTCTTCTGGTATTCGGATTTTATTTTGTTTACAGGCCTCTGTAATGTGTAAACCCTGATTGTCATCACAGGTCATCAATGCAATTGGTTTCGGCAAGGACAAGAGCCATTTGCTCAACGAGTTGCTTTTATAATACCATAAATCTGTGGAACGGGATTTTCTATGTTCAAAGTAATTGACTTTGTAACCCATGGCATTGACTTCTTTTTCGAAACCTTCTGCTCGTTCTCGGGACCAGACAATGTCTTTGAACCCATAAAAGGCGAAATTTTTAAAGCCTTTTTTCAAAAAATACTGAGCCCCGATTTCACCCGCTTCATGGTAGGAACCTGTGATATTGGGAATTTCAGTAAACCGTTCTTTAAAGTCTTGTGCCACCACAGGGATTTTAGAGGCGATGAGCGATTCCAGGTCAATTTCATTGTATAACTGACCAATTATCCCATCTGCTCCCCAATCTTTTGCCCATTCAAGTATTCCTTTGATGCCAATGGTTTCCCTGTAATATAGCGGCATGCGACAGTAGGTCCATGGGCCATGTTCTGTAGAGTACTTGGAGATCCCTTTTAATAAACTCTTGCTGTACTCTTCGGCAAAATCGAGGAGCAAAATTATCTTATACATGTATTACTTAAAGATATCCTTCAAACTTTTAGTAGCATTGGTGACCAAAGGTTTGGCCCAAATTCCTATGCTCAAGATATATCCTAAAGTAAACAAAAGAAATAACATCGACAATTTTAATCCCACAAGTTCTGCCAAGCCACCGATTACCAGAGGCACTATTGCACCTCCAGCTATACCTGTGCACAATATCCCTGAAAAGGTACCATGGTGCTGAGGTACTGAATTGAGAGCCAATGAAAAGATAATAGACCACATGACAGAAGCGAAAAAGCCAGTCAAAGGAAAGGCGATCAAAGCAATTTCAGCAGTACCAAACAGACCTGCAAGCAATGAAATAATTGCTCCTATAGTGAAAAATATCAAAACTGTTCGGCTGTCAAAGAATTTCAATAAAGCCAGCCCTAACAAACAACCGATTGTTAACAAACCCCAAAAATAGGAAATGACAATAGCCCCTGTAGTAGATGGGTCTATGCCATGGTAAGATTGAAGGAATTTTGAAATCCAGTTGGCAATGCCTTGCTCTGTGCCCACATAACAGAATATCCCTAAGAAATATAACAACACATATTTATTGGCTAATAGGTCTTTAAAGGCTACACCTACATCAATTTTCTCATCCGCTTTGAGTTCTACTTTTGGGAATTTGGCGAAATAAACGATGATGACCATAAGAAAAGCAATGGCTGCAAATACCCAATACAAAGAAACCCATTTTAGGTCTTCAGGAACCATAGGGTTTAAAAACGAAAAAAGAAGGGAATCGTTTGTCGTATGAATATTTGTAACCAAATAACTGTAAAGCATAGGGCTAAGAAAAGATGCCGCCCCAAAGGCCAGCTGCCCCATCACTGAATTAAAAGCAAAATGTTCTTCACCTCCAGCAGTTCTTAACAAAGGATTAATGACTACCTGAAGTACTGCCATCCCAATCCCAATAATAAATAAAGAGATCAAAGCAACCGAAAAGCCAGGGATAAATGCAAACAGAAGGGCACCAATAAAAGCCATGGTAAAGGCGAATATTAGCATTTTCTTTTCTTTGTATTTCTCGACTAAAATCCCGGAGGGAATAGACATCACGGCATAGGCAACAAAAAAGGCGAAAGGTAAAAAACCTGCCAGACCAATACTTAGAGTGAAACTATCAATAATATCAGGAATAATCGGCCCAAGAATATTGGTAAGAAATGAAATGACGAAAAAAATCAATAAAATTAAGGCAACAATCAGTGTGTTTTTTTTCATGTCATTAAATTATTGAGCGTAACAATTCTATTCGTTTGATAATTTACTGGTTAGCATTGATCGTTTAACCAACACAGTTGATGATTTTATAGTACTTTGCTAGTATGTTTGATTGATAAGTCCACAAGTGCAGCAGCGCCCAAGAGTGCAATATCTGCATTTTTGGTCAAATGTATTTTTAATTTTTTCACAGACTCTGGATAAATGTAATTGCTAAAGGTTGCGCGCATGGCTTCCTCAAAAAACGGGTAGGCGTTTGCAACAGAACCTCCAATCACAATGGCTTGGGGATCATAAGTATACATGACCACTTGCACAGCAGCACCAAAGTGTTTTCCAAAAGTATTCCATTGGGCCAAGGCCTCCTTGTCTCCGTTTTTAGCGGCTGTGAAGGCGTCTAATGCAGTAGTTTGGTATTCAGCACTAAAGAAATTTCCACTGGCATAATATTCAATATTATGTTCAAGGTATGGAATTAGGCCGATTTCTCCAGCTCCACAATTTACGCCAGCATAGAGCTTGCCCTCAATAATTATTCCTGAGCCCAAGCCTGTTCCTATGGACATCCCTACCATATTGCTGTAATTTCTGCCCATTCCGAATTTGTATTCTCCAATGGCAAAACAATTGACATCGTTGTTGACAAATACTGGAAGGTTAAATTCCTTTTCAAGAATGTCTTTAAGTGCCACCTTGGTCCAGGAAGGAATATTAGTCACATTATAGACTATTCCTTCTTTTACATCTACTACCGATGGTACGCCAATACCTATGCCATCTACATCATATGCTGTAAGTGGTTCAATAAATTTTATGACCTGGTCAAGTGTGGATTGAAGGTTGTCTTTTTCTTTCAAAAGCGCTTTTGTCTTATGAATGATTTTGCCTTCGTGCTCTATACCTACCTGGATTTTAGTTCCTCCTAAATCTATTCCTATGTTCATTATAATAAGTCGGGTATCTTTAAAAAAAAATCAACGACAAATATATCTTAATTTTAACCTTTTAACAATCAATAATAGAATTTTAGGTCAAGTTTAAGGTTTATTAACTAGCTGAAATACAGCAAATAATCAGTAGATATATGTGTTGAGATTCAAGAGGTATACTTGAAAAGTTGCGTTAAGGCTATTTAAGAGCTATTGTTTTTTTCAATAGTACAAAACGGTAAATTGTTGTAATGTAATTGAGAATTACGATTGAGGATGGGTATGTCTATGTTAAAAATGAATGCTGAACCCGGATTGGTCAATGGGATTTTCCTACCTTATTTTAGGAAATATTGCAATCAAAAGGTAATTGAGCTATTTAGATATTGATGACTGGAACTGTTTTGGTAAAATCGAAGGTATTACCAATTGATAGTTTTAGAAGTGATTTCAAAATGCAATAGATTGTCTATTGCCAATTTATTTTAGGGGAATAGCATTGGTTATGATTAATCCACTGTACACCGATTGAATAAGTGTTTTTATATTTTTATAACTAAATAACCTGTACTATATTTAATTAAATCCAGAATGATGAAAGAAAGAATTAAAACATTATTTATTATTGGGTTCTTTTGCCTGCTCGGTTTGTCTCCTTTAGCGCTTGTCGCTCAGGAAGAACCAAGTGGAATCTACCTCACATGGCAAGAAGACCCCACTAGTACCATTACGATTGATTGGCACCTTAAAAATGGCACTAGTCAAGCACTTTCTTATCGAAAAAAGGGTACTGATAATTGGGCTGAAGCAACTAGTAATGTAACTGATTTTCCTTTCTCAGACCGTAAAATCCACAGGGTTTCCCTGAAGGGTCTTTCTGCTGACAGTGCTTATGAAATAAAATTTGATGCCAAGGGTAAGGTTTATTATTTCAAGACCATGCCGAACGATATCTCCAGAAGTCCCATTAAGTTTGCGATAGGAGGAGATACCATGCATGATAAGGCTGTAATGGAAAAGACCAACAGACAGGTCCTGCCTTATAACCCAGATTTTATAATTATTGGAGGAGACCTGGCTTATGGCAATGGAGATGGTAAAAACGTAAACAGGTGGTATGATTGGTTTGATGCTGTTAAGAATACTTTGATTCAGGAAGATGGACGTATCATACCCATGATGTTAGGAATAGGAAATCACGAAGTGAAGAGTGGTTACAATGATGAGGACATCCCTGAACATTTGAAAGTTGAAAAAAGAAAAGAGAGTGCTCCATTTTACTTTAACCTTTTTGCATTCCCCGGACAGCCAGGGTATGGCGTACTGGAATTTGGTAAATACCTAAGCTTTATCTTCCTGGATTCAGATCATACCAATGCAATAGATGGGCCACAGAAAGATTGGTTAGCCCGTGAACTTGCCATTCAGAAAGAAAGGAAACCTCACATGTGATGGCTGTTTATCATGTTCCAGCTTACCCTTCAGCGAGAGCCTTTACAGGTACTACTCAAACCATGATTAGGGAACATTGGGTGCCTTTATTCGAAAAATCTAGTATACAGTTAGTATTTGAAAACCATGATCATGCCTATAAACGGACCTATCCAATAAAAACAACAATGTTGATGAAGATGGAATCGTCTATATAGGTGATGGATCCTGGGGGACTAGACCTAGAACGGTTCACGATGCTGAAAGTACCTGGTACTTGCAGACTTCTCAATCCGTGAGGGCCTTCACTTTGGTGACCCTTCAGGGCAAAAGCTTTAACATTCTTACAGTAGACGAAGACGGAAAAATCATCGACAGTTATCCAAATAATCCATTGATAAAACCATGAAAAATTCTCAGAAAGTAATTAGTTGTGCGCTTTTCGCACTTATAGTGTTCCTTAATGCCGCCTGTGGTGGTGGGAATAAATCAGAAGTAGTCACAGAAGAGGTCGAAAGTACTAAGGTGGCCACTCTTGTAACGGAAGATTATGAACATATCTTCGGTGAGGACAGGCCATTTGCGCAATGCCATGCCTCAACCATTACCGGACTTGGTGATGGGAATTATTTGACAGCCTGGTTTGCAGGATCCTATGAAAAACACAATGATGTTGGAATTTGGATCTCCAAAGGCAACCCTGGAAATTGGTCAGAACCAGAACTACTTGTAAAAGTAAGAAATGAGCCACACTGGAACCCGGTTTTATTCAATGCTCCGGATGGTAAAGTTTATTTGTACTTTAAAGTAGGTAAAGAAATTGATTATTGGGAAACATGGGTTCAGTATACTGAAGATGGTGGCGTTACCTGGTCTGAAGCCAAAGAATTGGTTCCAGGTGATAAAGGAGGACGTGGCCCAGTAAGAAACCATATGCTGGTTTTGTCTGACGGAACATGGCTTGCCCCTGCATCTGATGAAAAAATAAAGTCTGGACTGTGTTTGTAGACAGGTCTGAAGATGGAGGAAATACCTGGGAAGCTACTGACAAACTAGAAATGGACAGAACAGTAATTACTGAAGAAGGTGTTATTCAACCTGCTCTTTGGGAGTCAAAACCTGGACATGTACACATGTTGATGAGAAGCAGTTCAGGGAATATCTGTCGATCAGATTCTGAAGACTACGGAAAAACCTGGTCAGAGGTGACAGAAATAGAATTGCCAAATAACAACAGTGGAATTGATGTTGCCCATATTGAAGGAGAAAAGATTGCTTTGATTTATAATCCTGTAGCTGAAAACTGGGGAGATCGTTTCCCAATTTCCATTGCTGTTTCAGAAGACAACGGCAAAACCTGGCCTTTAAAATTTGAAATTGAAAAAGGCGATGGCGAAGATGAACTGTCTTATCCTGCCATGTTTTATGAAGATGGCCATTTGGTCGCTTGCTACACTTGGAATAGACAAACTGTCGCATTCTGGAAAGGAAAGCTTGAAGGGATTTAAATCTTGATAGCCTATGAAAATTTCAGTTTGGAACTTATTAATTCTACTATTAATCTATCAACCGGTATTTAGCCAACAAGAAATGACATACGCTGAAAAACTAGGCTACCCTAAGGGGAAAAAAGTAGTCATCTTTCATGTGGATGATGCAGGAATGTCTTTTGAGTCAAATGAAGGGGCCATCAAATCCATCCAGGAAGGTGTCGCTACATCTTGCAGTATCATGATGCCTTGCCCATGGGCAGCAAGTTTTGTGAAAGAGGCACTTAAAGAGCCATTGGATGCAGGACTTCACTTGACCTTGACTTCAGAGTGGACAGATTTTCGTTGGCCACCAGTTGCTGGAAAGGCTGCCGTTCCTGGTCTGGTTGATGAAGAAGGTGCCATGTGGTCTTCAGTAGAAGAGGTTGTCGCCAATGCTACTCCAGATGAAGTCGAAATAGAAATTCGTGCACAGATTGATCGTGCCTTGTCACTAGGGTTAAAACCCACCCATATGGATAGCCATATGGGTACATTGTTCTATCATGCTCCATTTCTAGAGCGCTACATAAAGGTGGGAATTGAATATGGTATTCCTGTCATGTTCCCTGGTGGGAACAATAAATTGCTTGGTCTTTCGATGAACAACAACATCATCAAACAATTGAAGAAAGAAGGAAAGTATAAGGAGGGCATGAAATTACCTGGCAATTCACTTACGGAGAAGGCGCCTATGGTAGGGCAAAAAATCTGGGATGCAGGATTACCCGTCTTGGATGACTTACATTCAATAAGTGGGAGCTGGTCACCAGATTATGAAGTGGATGATAAGGGATTAGGTGCTTATAAAGTAGAGAAGTGTAAAGAGTTATTGACCTTAATGGAACCTGGCTTGGCCATGGTAATTGTTCACAGTATAGGCGATAGAAAAACCTTTGACAGAATCAGTGGCTCAGGAGCCTCTAGATATGCCGACATGCTGGCCATGACATCTCCGGACCTTCAAAAATTCATTGAAGAGGAAGGGATTATATTGACCACATGGGCGGAAGTTATGGAGAGAAGAAAGAAAATAAAATGAAGAGATTAGTATTTATAGGCTTGTTTTACTTAATACCGCTGCTTTTGGACAATACATTCCTAAGGAGAAGGTGGTGGAAACTGAAAGTTTGATTTTCCCTCTGCAGCAAAACCATGTACATGGGAGTAGTATCGTTGCATTGCCTAATGGGGATTTACTTACAGCTTGGTTTGAAGGATCAGGAGAAAGGAAAGCAGACGATGTTCGGATAATGGGGGCTAGACTTAGGAAGAAAGAAACCACGTGGGGCGAGCCTTTCTTAATGGCTGACACTCCAAACCTTCCAGACTGCAACCCTGTGCTTTTTCTTAATCAGGAAGGCAAGCTTTTTCTGGTATGGATTGCTGTGCAGGCCAACCGTTGGGAACAGTCCATATTACGCTTAAGGACTAGCTCAAGTTATGACAATGCAGGAGCACCAATATGGAGCTGGCAAGATAATATTTTGCTCAAACCAGGGGAAGAATTCCATCAGGAAGTGGTCAAACGCTTTGAGGAATTGCCTGATAATAATGCTGGCTGGTCTGAATATGCACCTCTTTATGATGACATGATCATCGAAGCAAGCAAGGACAGTAAGAAATCCAGTATTGGATGGATGACAAGAATTAAACCTCTTGTTCTTCAATCGGGAAGAATTCTTTTACCACTTTACTCGGATGGTTTTAACTTTTCCATGGCGGCCATTTCAGATGATGATTGAGCCACTTGGATTCCTAGTAAACCAATAGTCGGCAGAGGGCCTATTCAGCCGGCACTGAGCCAAAGGAAAAGTGGGGAAATTATGGCAATAATGAGGGATAGTGGAGATGCGCCAACCAGGTTGCATAAAAGCTATTCTACCGATGAGGGGATGACATGGACTGCTTCCGAAAAGTCAAGCATACCCAATACTGCAAGTGTGGAACTGCTAGAGTTGGACAACGGATTGTGGCTGTTCCTTGGCAATGACATTGATGATGGTAGGTACCGTCTTTCCCTATACATTTCTGGTGATGAGGGACAAACCTGGAGAAGTAAAGTTTATTTAGAGGATGAGAAAAAAGATTTTGGAGGATTTTCCTATCCTTCATTGATTCAAGATGGGAAAGGAATGGTGCACATTACTTATTCCTACCATCTCGAAGAGGGTGGGAAATCCATCAAATATGTAAAAATTGATCCAAATAATTTCTAATTGAAGTAGCCCATCTTTATTAAAAATTGTATTATAATTAACTTAATCACTTACTGGTATTAAGTAAGCTTGATTTGGCTTTAGTAGTTAGGTTAGGTAAGTTTTGTCCGCTCATGTTTTAACAACGGGGCGGACAAATTTATTTATTGGCCTTATTCAGGGTTTACATTTCAATATGAATCTCTCATAGTCGCAAGATGGATTCACCAGTCTATTTTTATCAACCATATTATTTTACAATGAAATACTTACAGTCAAAGCTTCTTATTCTTGTTGGATTGCTTTTGGGCTTGTCAGAAGTTCACGCTCAGCAATTGCCATCAAGTAGTAAAAGGACCCATCAGGATGTCCCTTTTGTGCAGGAATATAGTATCAAATATTATTCAGATGAGCAGTCAGCAGACTTGGAAAAGGTTTTTGCTGACAGAAATGGTACCGTCCAGATTTTAGGATCAAAAGGGTTATTTAGAACCCATGCAGGAGCCTTCTTATATCCTGGCAGCTTTACGCCAGACAAGACCTACCTGGCCATGAAAGATAAAAACGTTAGCAGTATTGCTACGGTGGAGGATCAGTTTGTTTACCTGGATGACAAAGCAGTATTTAGCAATGCTTGGGCGGGAACGCTTTACTTAAAGCATGAACTTCCGGGAGCCAAACATTTTGCCCATGGAGAGGATTTCACTTTTTTGGTGTCAAATGGAAGCAGTATTCACCTTGTAAACCAGGAAGGGATTCTCTATAAAGGAAAGATCAGTGGATCACCTGTGATAGGCATTTCCTATGATATGGCTACAGGGAGGTATTTGCTTTTGGCCGAGAACAAAGTGATGGCATTTTCTGCGGACAGCAAAAAGCTTCAAACCTTAACTGAAGGGTCAGGTTTTACCAGTTTTGTGGTTAGGGAAGGAAAGAACAAGCTTGCGGTAGCTACTACAGATGGCTATTTCGAATGGGACCTTTTTGCAGATAAAAAGGTTGGCGCAAAAAACAATGCTTTGCCTTTGCCATCCTTGACCAGTCTTACCGAAATCAATGGTTTACTTTGGTTTGGTTCTGAGAGAGGTGCATTTATGCAAAAAGAAGATGGTGGTTTTAATTACTACTTTGGAGAAAGATGGTTGCCAGGAGACAAAGTATTTCATATAAGCCAAAAAAACGAGGACGAGGTACTGATACTAACGGACAAAGGGCTAGGCAAACTTGTGTTTATGTCACAGACATTGGCAGAGAAGGCAAGCTTTTATAGTAAACAAGTAAGAGACCGACATATCCGTCATGGATTCAATGCAACATTGGTTCAGATGGAAAAAGGCAATGTAAATAGTGGTAGAATAAAGGATTCCGACAATGATGGGCTTTGGACTTCCATGTATTTGGGTGGTGAAGCATTCCGCTATGCCGCCACAGGATCTGCTGATGCTTTACAGAATGTAAAGGAGTCTTTGGATGCCATGGAAAGACTTTATACCATTAATGACATTGAAGGTTTTCCTGCCAGGTCTTTTTCCAGAAGTGGTTTCAAAGACCAACTTGGAGGATCTGTTCATTGGCAAGATGCTTCGGATCCTGAGTGGGTTTGGAAAGCAACGACGAGTAGTGACGAAGTAATCGGACATGTTTTTGTCTTTGGAGTAATCGCTGAATTGGTAGACAATGAAGCATTGCGCCAGCAGGCCATTGGTCTATTGGATCAATTAATGACTCATATTGTCGAAAATGACTGGTACTTAATCGACTTTGATGGCAAACACACGACCTGGGGCAGGTGGAATCCTGAATATGTAAATGGATTCCCTACAATGGTTGGTGACAGGAAGTTAAACTCTTCAAATATCGTCGCTATGTTGCAAACGGCCTATCATTTTACGGGAAAGGAAATTTTCAAAAAAGAAGCTTACAAGCTTATGGACAAACATGGCTACCTGGAAAACTTGATGCGTCCAATGGAAGGTATCGGAAAAGCCAAAGAGGGTAGTGATGATTGGGCTGCAATGCTATCAGAATCATGGAATCATTCCGATGATGAGATGTATTTCCTAGGTTATTGGGGTTTGTACCGATATGCATTTACAGATGAATTAAAAGAAAAATACAAAGAGACTATTTTGGATCACTGGGAGGCAGAGCGTCCTGAGAAAGATGGTTTATGGAATATTTTTGGTGCCTTGGTGGATAGAGAAAACTTTGACTTGGAGGAAGCTGTTTGGTACCTTCAGGAGTATCCCCTGGACATGATCAGCTGGGATGTAAAAAATAGCCACAGAAAAGACATTGAATTACTGGAAGCAAATTTCAGGAACCAAGCTACTAAAGAGGTGCTACCTCCAGATGAATTAAAACTTCGAAGACACAATGGTAACAGGTTTGACCTCGACGGTGGAAACAAAGGAATGGAAGAATATAGCGCTGGAGATATTTGGCTTTTGCCTTATTGGATGGGTAGATACCTTGGCGTAATTAGTGATCCTGCCTCTAAATAAGGCAGCAATAGAAATAGTCCATCTATAATTAAATGGGTATTACTAAAGAATGGATCTTTTCTCTTTGAAGAGATGAATTAATTTTAGATTAGGTATATAGATTTGTCCGTTTTTGTTCAATAGCAAAGCGGACAAATTCATTTATTGCCTAATTTTTACAGATTATTTAAACGTGCATCGGATAAATCCGAAGAGTGGTTGATTTAAAAATCAACTTTAACAAAGTCCTTTGGATAGGAGGATCGTTTCATCAGTCTATTATTATCAACCATATTATTTTACAATGAAATACTTACAGTCAAAGCTTCTTATTCTTGTTGGGGTGCTTTTGGGTTTGACAGAAGTTCAGGCGCAACAGCTGCCTTCAAGCAGTAAAAGGACGCACCAGGATGTTCCTTTTGTGCAGGAATATAGCATCAAATATTATTCAGATGAGCAGTCATCAGGCCTGGAAAAGGTTTATGCTGACAGAAATGGTACCGTCCAGATTTTAGGATCAAAAGGGCTATATAGAACCCATGCAGGAGCTTTCTTGTACCCTGGTAGCTTTACGCCAGACAAGACCTACCTGGCCATGAAAGATAAAAACGTTGTTAGTATTGCCACTGTGGAGGATCAGTTTGTTTACCTGGATGACAAAGCGGTATTTAGCAATGCTTGGGCAGGAAGCCTTTACTTAAAGCATGAGCTTCCGGGAGCCGTTCATTTTGCCCATGGAGAAGATTTCACTTTTTTGGTCTCTGATGGAAGCAATATTCACCTTGTAAACCAGGAAGGGGTTGTTTATAAAGGAAAGATCAGTGGATCACCTGTAATAGGGATTTCTTATGACATGGCTACAGGCAGGTATTTGCTTCTGGCAGAGAATAAGGTAATGGCCTTTTCAGCAGCCAGTAAAAAACTTCAGACCCTTACCGAAGGTTCAGGCTTTACCAGTTTTGTGGTTAGGGAAGGAAAGAACAAGCTTGCGGTAGCTACTACAGATGGCTATTTCGAATGGGACCTTCTTGCAGATAAAAAGGTTGGCGCAAAAAACAATGCTTTGCCTTGGCCATCCTTGACCAGCTTAACCGAAATCAATGGATTACTTTGGTTTGGTTCTGAGAGAGGTGCATTTATGCAAAAAGAAGATGGTGGTTTTAACTACTACTATGGAGAAAGATGGTTGCCAGGTGACAAAGTGCTTCATATTAGTCAAAAGAATGAGGACGAAGTATTGGTCTTGACAGACAAAGGTCTGGGGAAACTGGTATTTATGTCACAGACTTTGGCAGAGAAGGCTGCTTATTATGGTGAACAAGTAAGAGAACGTCATATCCGTCATGGGTTCAATTCGACATTGACAAGTATGGAAAAAGGCAATATGGACACAGGCAGACTGGCTGATTCAGACAATGATGGACTTTGGACTTCCATGTATTTGGGTGGAGAGGCATTTCGCTATGCTGCCACAGGATCTGCTGATGCTTTGCAGAATGTAAAGGAATCGTTGGATGCTTTAGAAAGACTTTACACCATCAATCCTGTTAAAGGTTTTCCTTCCAGGTCTTTCTTTAGAAGTGGGTATATAGAAAAATTGGCTGATCCGGACAGGTGGCAACATGCCTCTGACAAAGAGTGGGATTGGAAAGCTACAACGAGTAGTGACGAAGTGATTGGTCATGTTTTTGTTTTTGCAGTAATTGCGGAATTGGTTGACAATGAAGCGTTGCGCAAGCAAGCAATAGGTCTATTGGATCAACTTATGACACATATTGTAGAAAATGATTGGTACCTGATAGATTATGATGGAAAACACACCACTTGGGGCAGGTGGAATCCTGAATATGTAAATGGATTCCCTACCATGGTGGGTGACAGGAAGTTAAATTCTTCCAACATCATCGCCATGTTGCAGACGGCCTACCATTTTACTGGTAAGGAAGTATATAAAAAGGAAGCCTACATGTTGATGGAAAAGCATGGGTACTTAGAAAACCTTATGCGTCCAATGGAAGTAATAGGCAAAGCACAAGAAGGAAGTGATGATTGGGCAGCCATGTTGTCTGAATCCTGGAATCACTCTGATGATGAGATGTATTTTATGGGGTATTGGGGTTTGTACCGCTATGCCTTTACGGATGAATTGAAAGAGAAGTACAGACTTGCGATCCAGGATCACTGGGAGTCAGAGCGGCCTGAAAAGGATGGACTTTGGAATATTTTTGGCGCCTTGGTTGATAGGGAAAACTTTGACTTGGAGGAAGCTGTATGGTACCTTCAAGAGCATCCTCTTGATATGATCAGTTGGAATACCGCCAATAGCCACAGAAAAGACATCAAGTTATTGGAACAGAATTTTAGAGAACAAACTACGGATGTGGTACTGCCTCCTGATGAATTGATGATACGCCGGCACAATGGAAACAGGTTCACCTTGGACGGAGGAAATGGTGGCGGCCAGGAATATAGTGCGGGAGATATATGGCTTTTGCCTTATTGGATGGGTAGGTATCTTGGCGTAATCAGTGACCCACTGACCAAATAGAATGAGCTTTCAAAATAAAATTCAATCCGGAGAATTAGTTGTTGGTACTTGTGTTACCTCAAATAATCCTTTGTGGCCAAAAACATTAGCATCCTCCGGATTGGATTTTGTATTTATTGATACTGAGCACATCTCTCTTTCCCGAAAAGACCTTGCGGAAATGTGTCAAACTTATGCGGGAAGAGGGATTATTCCCATTGTAAGGGTTTATAAGGCAGACCATCACCTCATTTGTCAAGCCATAGATGCAGGAGCTGTTGGCGTAGTTATTCCTTATGTGGAATCTGTCAGCGAGGTTCAGGATTTAATTGGTGCTACTAAATACAGGCCTTTAAAAGGGGAGAAGTTAAACCAGTACCTGGAAGGTAAAGAAAAGGTGCCAGTAGCATTGAAGAACTACCTTGACAAATACAATACAGGTCAATTGAGCATTGTAAACATTGAAAGTGTACCTGCTATAGATAAGCTGGAAGAATTGTTGTCTATTCCAGGACTTGATGGGGTGTTTATTGGTCCTCACGATTTATCTGTAAGCATGGGTATTCCTGAAGCGTACGATCACCCTGAATTTGTAAATTCAGTAAGGGAAATTATCAAGACAAGTAGAAAATTTGGCTTAGCTGTAGGGATTCATTTTTCCGAAGCCATAGAAAGGCAAATTTTCTGGATAAAGGAAGGCGTAAATATGGTGGTACATAGTTCGGATTTTGCTTTATTTACACAAAGATTAAATTCAGACCTTGATCAAGTAAGACAGATCTCCGGATCCGATATCATTGACAATTCAAAACCCGGAAACTGCCCAACAATTTGAAATTTTCTTAAGAACTTTTAAAATAGATTTATAATGACAAAAATTACTGAGCAGCCTTCTTTGTATCGGCATTTAGAAAAGATGTCTGTAGCGGAATTGACCGCAAATATCAATAAAGAAGATAAAAAAGTAGCCCTGGCCATAGAAGAGGTCTTGCCCAAAATCAACTTAATGATACAATCCATTGTCGATAAGCTTGAAAATGGAGGGAGACTATTTTACGTAGGTGCTGGTAGTGGAGGAAGACTTTCTGTGCTGGATGCAATAGAACTTCCCACTACTTATGGCATCCCAAAAGGGAAAGTAAATGTCATTCTAGCAGGAGGAGTTGACCATTTGATTGAGGCAAGGGAAGAAAAAGAAGACGATCCGGATGCTGCATGGGAAGCTTTGCTTGGCTATGAGGTTTCGGATAAAGATTTTGTTTTGGGAATTTCCGCAAGTGGTACCACACCATTCGTTTTAGGCGCTTTGAAAACTTGCAGAGATAAGGGAATACTTACTGGTTGTATTGTGAGCAATCCTGAATCGCCTATTGCTGCGAATGCAGACCATCCAATAGAAGTGTTGACTGGGCCGGAATTTGTATCAGGAAGTACCAGAATGAAGTGTGGCACTGCTCAAAAAATGATTTTTGATATGCTTTCCACCACCTGTATGATCAGGATGGGTAGGGTAGAAGACAATAAAATGGTCAACGTCTTACTTATCAATGATAAGATTGTAGACAGAAGTGTGAAAATGTTAATGGAAAGAGCTGGGCTGACTGATTATGATAAAGCCAAAGCACTTTTGATGGACAAAGGATCTGTGAAAGTGGCCCTTGATTCCTTAGGGAAATAAGATTACCAGGTTTTTTACCTGAAAAATAAAAAGGGTTCTGAAAATTTAATTTCAGAACCCTTTTATGTTTTGCGAAAGAAGTAGCTTAATTCACTACCTTTTCTGCCAACACAATAATTTTATTGTCATTAACCTCTACTACTCCACCATCTACTATCAATGACTTCTGTCCTTCAGTAGTAGTGTAAGAAACAGCACCTTTTACAAGGGCTGAGATTATAGCAGCGTGGTTTTTCAATACTTGAAAGGAACCATCGGCTCCAGGAAAGGTAGCCTCAGAAACTTCTCCTTCAAATACTTTTTGGTCCGGTGTAATGATCTCTAAATGCATGATATATTTTATTAGAGGGTAATACTTGACGTATTACCCTAATAAAGTGCTATTATTTAACTTCTGCCAACAATTTTTCACCTTTGGCAATGGCATCTTCAATACCACCTACTAAGTTGAATGCTGCTTCAGGCAAGTGATCCAATTCTCCATCCATGATCATGTTGAAGCCTTTGATAGTATCTTTGATATCTACCAATACTCCTTTAAGACCTGTAAACTGTTCAGCTACGTGGAAAGGTTGAGAAAGGAAACGTTGTACCCTTCTAGCGCGGTGTACTACCCTTTTGTCTTCTTCAGAAAGTTCTTCCATACCCAAGATAGCAATGATATCCTGAAGTTCTTTGTAACGCTGAAGTAGTTCTTTAATATTGGTAGCACAATTGTAGTGCTCGTCACCAACTACAGAAGGCTCAAGAATTCTGGAGTTAGAATCCAAAGGATCTACTGCTGGATAAATTCCTAGTTCTGCAATTTTTCTTGAAAGTACGGTTTGTGCATCCAAGTGAGCAAAGGTTGTTGCTGGTGCTGGATCTGTTAAATCATCAGCAGGCACATATACGGCCTGTACAGAAGTAATTGATCCATTTTTTGTAGAGGTAATTCGCTCTTGCATAGCACCCATTTCGGTAGCTAGCGTAGGCTGGTAACCCACAGCTGAAGGCATCCTTCCCAAAAGGGCTGATACTTCAGAGCCTGCTTGTGTAAAACGGAAGATATTGTCAATAAAGAATAGGATATCTTTACCAGCTCCATCACCTTCACCGTCTCTGTAATACTCTGCTAGTGTTAATCCAGTCAAAGCTACTCTTGCACGGGCTCCAGGAGGTTCGTTCATTTGTCCGAAGACGAATGTGGCTTTGGAATCTTTTAGTTTTTCCATATCCACTTTAGATAAATCCCAACCGCCTTCTTTTTCAAGAGACTCAACGAAATCATCACCATAGGTTACGATTCCTGATTCGATCATTTCTCTGAGCAAATCATTTCCTTCTCTGGTTCTCTCACCAACTCCTGCAAATACAGAAAGGCCTGAGTATGCTTTAGCAATATTGTTGATCAGTTCTTGAATAAGTACTGTTTTACCAACACCTGCTCCTCCAAACAAACCAATTTTACCACCCTTTGCATATGGCTCGATCAAATCGATTACCTTAATTCCTGTATACAATACTTCCGTAGAAGTAGACAGGTCTTCAAATTTCGGTGCAGACCTATGTATAGGTAGCCTGTTATTAGACTCAGGTTGAGGTAATCCATCAATGGCTTCTCCTACCACGTTAAATAACCTTCCTTTGATATTGTCGCCGGTGGGAACTGATATTGGGCTACCAAGGTCTCTGACCTCCATACCTCTTACCATCCCTTCAGAAGAGTCCATCGCAATGGTTCTTACCCTGTCCTCTCCTAGGTGTTGTTGAACTTCAAGAATAACCTTTTGGCCATTCTCTTTTGTGATTTCAAGTGCATCAAGGATATTTGGCAGGGTACTCCCCTCAAAGGAAACATCCACAACAGGACCAATTACCTGAGTTATCTTACCAGTATTCGCCATTGTTATATTTTAAGATCTATTGGAACAATACTTTTTAATTCGAGTGCAAAATTAGTTAATATTGCTGAATACCAAAGGATGTTTTAAAAATTAATGCACTTTGATACAAATTTTTATAGCACTATATATTTAATTAAAGATTTTCACCCTTTTTTGCCCTCTTTTGACTTGCTAAAAAATTCTTCTGGCCCTTACCCATCTCTTTGACCAGTACTTTGATTGCAAGTTGTCTTCCGTAACCCCCAACGAAGTGGAGGCATGAATGAAATAAGTTTTACCCATTCGTTTTTCCAAGACGATACCCGCATGCGTCACCTTGTTTCTTCTGCGGCCGGTTGCAAAAAAGACTACATCACCTTTTTTTAATTTTGCTTTAGTGACTTTCTTACCAATTTTGCTTTGCGCTGCTGATACACGAGGCAAGGTTACACCCACACTTTTGAACGAAAGGTAAACCAATGCCGAACAATCCATGCCTGAACGGGTATTCCCTCCATACCTATAAGGAGTGCCTTGATAGGATTTAGCTGTATTGACTACCTGTTGAATGTTTTGCTGCCTTACTTTTCTGGTAGAAGAACAAGAGCTACTGAAAAGGAGTAATAAACTAAAAATTAAAAGTAAAAAGACGCTGTTCTTTTGATGCTTAATCATAAATGAGATCTGTTATTTCGTTCCTTACATTATTGGAGCTTTGTCAAGATATCTCTTACCTTGGTTTATCGAGCGATTTCAAAACTCATGGACTTAATTGCCGTTTAAAAACGGTAAGTTAGTTTAATTCAGTCAAATTACTTTGCCAGAAGGATGCTATTTTTGAATAAATTATTTACTTTTAATCATTAGTGGAGGGTAAATCTCTCCAAATATTTACCCTTTTACCCAAAAGCCTACTACAAAACCACTTCAACATAGCAATCGATGAGTAAAGAGGACTTTAGCAGGCTTAGCATACAAAAGAAAACGCAGAAATTGTATACTGAAGGTACATTCGTTGTTGCTATTCGGTATTATACGCATAAAGTAAACCTTTACCTTTTAGGAGAGGAATACATTGAAGTTTTTTATAACCACAAACAGGACCGAATTGATAAAATTGATTTTTTGAATCACAGGCATTCAAGAATGAAATTCTACCTGGATCAGATAAGCCTTAGCGAAATTTAATTAAATAGCTCAGTGACCATTGCGCATCAACTGCGAATGGATTTTTAATACCTGCGGAATCACGAGAGCTGATTCATCGTTGGAAATAATATAACTAGCGAGCTTGTTTTTTCTTCATCTGTCAGCTGCTTTTTTATAATTTGCTTGATTTGCTCCGTACTACGTTTAGGATCTCTTGATTTTATCCTTTCTATTCTTATCTTTTCCGAGGCAGTTACGTGTATCGTGTAGTCCAATGCTTTGTAGGAGCCCGTTTCAAACAATAATGCGGCTTCCTTTAGGACATACTTTGAATGTTGGCCTAAGGCCCAGGATTTGAAATCTTCACCGACGGCAGGATGTACCAGGCTGTTTATTAGGGCTGTTTTATCAGGATCAGAAAAAACGATATCTGCCAGGTATTGGCGATTAAGTTGGCCATCTTCAAAGTATGCTGAAGCACCAAACTTTTCAATAATCAATGTTTTTAAGGGAGGATGATTGGTCATAAGCCACTTGGCTCGGTCATCCGCGTTGTATATTGGAATGTTGAGGAGGGAAAAAACTTTGCAAATTAGGGTTTTACCAGCCCCAATGCCCCCACTTATCCCAACCAATAATGGACTAGTCTTACTCATAGATCAAATCAAAACTATCAGGAGAGAAGGTTATGTCCCTAAGGAAAGAGCGATTTACATTTAAGGAAACAGCAATAGAACTGTCTTCTCTATTTCTGTTATTGTAATTGAGGATAGCTGAAAGATTAAGGTCCTCAAGGTCATTTTGTTTCCTTTCGTCTACTAAAAACTGAAGGGTTACGCTGTTAACATCTCCTTCAATGTTTACATTGGCGGGAAAATATAATTTTTTCACCTCCAATTTTAATGTTTTTTCTATGAAAGCAACCACTTGAAAACTTATCTGAACCGTTTCTTCATCCAGGGTTAAGAAATCCCTTTTAGTTTTGTCCAGTTCAAGAGGAAGTAATTTTGAATAGTGGTTTTTGATATTGTTTTCGCCAAGCTGAACGAGCAATTTTCCCTCAAGTTGCTCTATGACAGAAATAGGGCCTTTTACAGTGACAAATTCTGGATCCATTGTAATAGGAGATGCAAAATCGTAATTTTCGGCCAAGGTATTGGCCAAGGTGTCTGGTATAATTTGGATCTTCTTTGAAACAATTTTATCAATACTGAAAAACAAAGTATCCTGAACAATACGTACCAGATTTGTTGATGAAATATGCTCGGACATTTGCTGAGCTATTTCAGCGGTTATTAAGTAAGGTTGGTGAGAAGGGTCATCCAGGTTTATTTCTAATGGGTCTTGGCTAACGCCCAGGTATTTTTTCAAAAGATCCCAACCATTCCCGTTGATTTCTATCTTGACCTCGTTTGGAAGCCCTTCCACTGCCATGTACTCTTCCTCATCAAATTGAATAGAGACGGGTTGATTGACGATAGTGGTGTAGTTGTCCTTGTTTAAGGCATTCAGCAACCAAAAGGTGGTAGCCGTGACAACGCACAGGACTACCACCTTCAAATTGGAAGTTTTATCAGGTCTAAATTTCCGGAAATAATTACTGAGTGTACTCAAGTGTGTACGGAAAATTATTTTTCAGTTGATAATTTTTTAGTATAATCGAGAGATAATGCAGATTTTTCAACCCTTATTTTCACTCCTTTGTCCAAGTCGATGGTTACTATGTCACCCTCTACGGAATATACTTTTCCATGGATGCCACCTACTGTTACTACTTGTTCTCCCTTTTTTATATCAGAGATAAACTTGGCAGTATCTTTTTGTTTTTTTGTTGGGGTCTGATCATAAAGAAATACATGATCAGGATGATACTACCAAAAAGGAAAACTTGACCCATGATACCACTACCCATGGCACTGTCTATTTGAAGCAATAATGAATTGTGCATTTTTATCGTTTTACTGGACCTGCTGAAGGCGCTGTTGATGTTCCTGTTGATCTATTAACTTCTCCTTTTAATCTTAACCTTGATACACTAGGATTAGTGTTTGCTTGAATAGTAACGGTTGGGCTTTGAACACCAGATTTTCCTCTAGAGTTAAATACTACCTTTACAAAACCTTCATCGCCTGGTTTTACAGGAGTTTTAGACCATTCTGGACTTGTACATCCACAAGAAGCTTGAATATTGGAAATAATCAAAGGTGCCTGACCTTCATTTTTGAATTTGAAAATATGCTCAACAACTTCGCCTTCATTAATGGCACCAAAGTCAAAGATTTCATCTTCGAAAGCAAATGCTCCAACTGTAGCTGGATCAGCAGGTTGTACATTTTGTGCACTTGAAGGTGTCACCACTTGATTTTGCTCTAGTTGGGAAATTTTTTGCTCCAATTCCTGGATCTTATCATTGTCCCCACTTCCTTTTTCACTACAGGCTACTGCCATAATCAGTGTTAAGCCCAATAGCCACACCGAAAGATTAGAATACTTCATAAATAAAACTGTTTTTAATTTTTATTGTTGTCGTTGTTGATTTGGTCAATAAGTTTATTGACATCATTTAGCAAATTTTCTGCTTTGGATTTTGCCTCTGTGATGACCTTATCTCCTTCAGATCTGGCAATATTGTCCGGTAGATGTTTTTCATCTATCAGTTCATTGATCAGGTCTTCCAGCTCATTGCGGTATTTTGCTAGTCTGTAGGATAATTTATCTCTAGTATTATTTCCGGCATCAGGTGCAAAAAGCACCCCTAGAGTAGCACCCAAACTTGCCCCTAAAGCAAATGCGAATAATGAATTACCTTTTTTACCCATTTTGTGTTTTTATTTATTATCTATAAGCCCTCTACCACTCTTACGTATTTTTCCGTTTTCGGTTAGTTCTTTTGACAATGTATCTAAAAGTCCGTTCACAAATTGCTTACTTTTCGGAGTACTATACGTTTTGGAAATATCAATATATTCATTTATGGACACTTTGGTAGGGATACTTGAGAAGTTTACCATTTCTGATAAAGCCATTATAAGTATTACCCTGTCTGTTAAAGCGATCCTTTCTACATCCCAGTTTTTTGTGGTATTGGCAATTAACTCACTGTATTCCTTTTCTGAGGCAACGGTAAAGTTATAAATATCCTGAAAGAATTCTTTGTCCTCTTCCCAGTTTATTGCCAATTCCGGAAGGATCTCATCTGCTTCATCTTCAGAGCCTGTAAGGTTTTTTATAACCTTTGAAGACAAACTCTTAACAATCGATTTGTTTTCTGACCAATTCAAATCTCTGTCCTGAAAGAAGCTTAAAGGAGCCCCTAGCTTAAAAATGATCTTTTTAATGATAACCTGTAAAATTTCTTTATCCTCCTCGAAACTCGGATTTTCAATGGTCATGTATTTCTGGTAATCCTCGTGAGGCTTAACCAGTTCTCTGTACCATTCTTTTATCTCCAGCTCCAATTCTTCTATGTCTACATCAAATCTAAGACAATCTTTTTTGAAAGAATGGTTTTGCTCTATAATCAACAAGGCCTTATTTGAACCAAGATTATAGGCTGCAGGAAGAGTGATTGCAGGTTGGTCCTCAAGTTTTCTCTTTTTTAATTTTTCCTTTCGAACATGTTCCCCAAATGCTACCAACATACTTATCGCAAACAAATACAAACCAGGAATGTTTTCCACGGCGGTCAACATATTTGTTCGTAAAAATTCCTTGTCCTTTTTATTGTTTGAATTATAAAATGCAAGGGCCTTTACCGCTGTTTCTTTTACCTTTTCATTGTCGCTTTTTTCCAATGAAAGTTGTGCTTGATCTCTGTTTTTGATAAAAACCTGAATACAACGCTCTGCTTCTTTTTTAAGGAAACTCTTGTCTTGTACCTCCATAGAATTAAGATCTGGTAGAAAGGCTTCTTTTATTAAGTCTTGTGCCAGATTTGCATTGGACAGTTTGCACTGGTGAAAAGCATACAACGTTTGAAATGCTTTTACTCTGAGGATTCTCCTATTTAACATTAACTGAAATTAAAGAACGTGATAAGTGGTATATGACAAGTAGGGCAGAAGCAGCCTTTCCTCGCCGAAACTAAATTTTCTGCAAATTAGTAAATGTACCTGCAAAGGACAAATATTTGATCTCACATGCTGTAAAAAACACGGATCCTACCATGACATTTTCAATTGCCCGATATCTTTTATCCTTTTTAGGGCTTTTTGAAGCGCCGCTTCATGAGGAGATATTCCCTCGGAAGTAGCCAAATCAAATACAGCTAGACAAGTGTCATATATTTTTTCGGCCTTTTCTATCGCTAGAGACTTCTTGTAATTTCCCTGATATTCCTGATAGACATTTATTAAACCACCAGCATTAATGAGAAAGTCAGGGGCGTAGAGTATTCCATGCTCCATTAGCATTCTGGCATGTACTTGTTCGTTGTCCAATTGATTGTTGGCTGCACCAGCTACTATATCACATGTCAATACGGGGATGGTCTGGTCATTGAGCTGACCTCCCATTGCGCAAGGGGCGAAGATATCCATCGGAATGTCCTGAATCGAAGCTGCTGAGACGACTTTTGCACCTGTCGATGCGGCCACCTTAGCCACTCTATTCGCATTGATATCGGCCACCATTAGTATTGCATCCTCTTTGCTTAAATGTTCTGCCAGGTGTTTGCCTACTTGACCGGCGCCTTGGATCAGGATTCTTTTTCCTTTTAGTGAATCACTGCCATAAGCTTTTTTTGCAGCTGCTTTCATGCCTAAGTAGGTACCGTAGGCCGTTACAGGGGACGGATCTCCACCTCCTCCTTTGCTTTCAGGTAATCCTGTCACATGCTTTGTTTCCATGGCAATGTATTCCATGTCCGCAGTTTGGGTGTTCATGTCTTCGGCGGTGATGTACCGGCCTCCTAAACTTTCAATAAACCGACCAAACCTCCTTAGATAAGCCTCTGTTTTTAAAGAAGGGTCTCCTATCAAGACGGCTTTTCCACCGCCAATATTCAACCCTGATATAGATGCTTTAAAGGTCATTCCCCTGGAAAGCCGCAACACATCTTTAATCGCATCTGCTTCATTGGTATAATGCCACATTCTGGTTCCACCAAGTGAAGGACCCAGTACTGTGTTATGTATAGCAATTATGGCTTTTAGACCGGTTGGTTTGTCATAGCAAATAACTAACTGCTCATGCTCCATTTCCTCCATCTGGGCATAGATTTCATTTATCTTCGGTTTTTCCTCCGTTTTGATTGCCGCCATTGAACTTTGATGTTTATAATATGTTATATTTGAGTTCAGTTAAAAACAGATGTGTACAGAATTTAATGTATTTCATCTGCCTTTCATTTGCAATATAACACAATATTATTCAAGATATTGTGGTTTAAAAAGTCATTTATTTTGTGAAGCCCCTTTGGAGATTAAATAAATATCTATATAAATATAAGCTATACCTTTTTTTAGGAGTAGTTTTTACATTTATCTCAAACTTTTTTGTGATAATTCCGGCGCGACTCGTCGGGATTGCCATCGATTATGTGGTAGAAAGTTTTAGCTATTATCAAGTATTTGATGATGGTGAAGTAGTACAAGAAGCTTCCAGGTCTGAGTTTCTGAAATACATCTTGATTTTCGGCTTGCTTATGCTCGCCATGGCCCTGTTGAGAGGACTTTTTCTGTTTCTTATCCGCCAAACGATCATTGCGATGTCAAGGTTGATAGAATATGACCTCAAAAATGAAATTTATGCCCATTATCAAACGCTACCTTTAGCCTTTTTCAGGCAAAACAGCACGGGTGACCTAATGGCAAGGATCACTGAGGACGTTTCCAAGGTTCGAATGTACCTGGGGCCTGCACTGATGTATGGCATTAACCTGATCATCTTGTTTCCAATGGTGATCGGCTATATGTTCACCGTGAATGTACCTCTTACTTTATATTCACTGTTGCCTCTGCCGGTTTTGTCAGTAAGTATTTATTTGGTCAATAATATGATCAATAAGCGCTCGGAAAAGATACAGCGGAGCCTTTCAGGATTAAGTACTTTTGTACAGGAAGCCTTCTCAGGCATTAGGGTGATCAAATCTTTTGTTAGGGAAAAAGACAGCGCCAACCAGTTTCAAAAAGCAAGCGAAGACTATAAAGAAAAATCCATATCACTTACCAAGGTGCAATCCTTATTCTTTCCTCTGATCATGGCATTGATTGGACTTAGTACCATACTTACTGTTTATGTCGGAGGAATTCAAGTGATAGAGGGTGCCATAGGATATGGTGTGATCGCAGAATTTATTTTATATGTCAACATCCTAACCTGGCCAGTGACTTCTCTGGGGTGGGTTACGAGTATTGTGCAAAGAGCCGCTGCTTCTCAATCCAGAATCAATGAGTTCCTGGATGAGAAAAATGATATTTTAAGTACAGAGCACCTGGAAAAAGAAATCAATGGCCATATAGAAGTGCAAAACCTCTCTTTTGTCTATCCTGATTCAGGTATAAGGGCATTAGATAAGGTGAGTTTTGAAATCAAAGCGGGCAAATCATTGGCCATCATTGGTACCACTGGTTCTGGAAAGTCTACCATTGCCAATCTTCTTATGCGGACCTATGATGCCACTGAAGGCAGGATTCTGCTGGATGACCATGACATCAGAAGCTATGACATTGCCAATCTCAGAGAGCAAATCGGTTATGTCCCTCAGGATGTGTTTTTATTCAGTGATTCCATTGCCAATAATATTGGGTTTGGCATGGGCAAGTCGCTTGATATGGCGCAGATAGAACAAGCTGCAAAAGATGCCGATGTCTATAATAATATCATTGAATTTCCTCAAGGATTTGAAACCAGACTGGGAGAAAGGGGAATGACGCTATCAGGTGGTCAGAAGCAAAGGGTCTCCATCGCCAGAGCCATTGTGAAGTCTCCAAAGATTCTCTTGCTGGACGATTGTCTTTCTGCAGTAGATACCAAGACGGAAAATGCGATCTTAAATGCCCTTGAAAAGATCATGAAAGACCGGACTTCCATTATTATATCCCATCGGGTTTCCTCCGCCAAGCTTGCCGATCAGATTATCGTACTAGATGATGGTGCCGTTATTGAGAAAGGCAATCATGCTGAATTGATGGCTATCAAAGGGGCTTATGCTTCCTTGTACGAAAAACAAACCCAGCAAGCTGGCGAGGTGGATTGATTTAGAGAGAAGGATTACAATTGAATAAATAATCCTGCCACGGCAAATTGAACCAAAGTAAAATTGTACACTTCGTCAACTTCAGCGCCTCCTTCCAAAAAGCGATAGCCTGCTTTTAGGGCAATATGGTCTGTTAGCGGAAGTTTTGTTCCCAAAAACAAGTCAAAAGCCCTTCCCGGACCTCCGGCCAGACCATCTCCTTCAAAATAAATCAAGTTTTCACCTCCCATATCATAGGCGGTGTACAGGTGCAATAAAGGCACAAAGCCTAAATCATCTTTTTGGTCGCTAAGCCCTTGGTCATTGGCCAGACGAACCTGCGCATCACGGATTTTACCGGTGAAGCCAACACCCACCAACCAATTTCCAGAAGCAATAATGTCCCTACGGTAAGTCAGTCTGTAACTGTTGAACTGATAATAGCCATCCAAAGCCTGTCCTTGTCCAAAAACGCTGGACTCAAAGTTGATGTCTCTATTGGCAGTGCCTTCATAATTAATTCCAAGTGGTGCATAAAGTGCAAAAATATGGTTCTTTTCATTGAATGTATAGCCCAACCTTATTCGGTAAGGTATAACAGGTCCCTGGGCTTCAAAATCGTCCTGAAAACTAAATAATGTCCCGGTAGTATTGGGGATACGCACATCATTGTAACCTGGGAATGCCAAACCGGTCTCGGCATCTATCGTGAACTGGGCCTGGCTAGGAGAGACGACAAAAAAGACCAGAAGAGCTAAAGGAATGACTACTAATTTATACATGGAGTAAATGTTTTTAGGGTTTAACTTAATCCTTTAGTAACAAGTATTGTGCCTATTTCTAAGGTGCTTTGTATATACATCTTTAGGTATGGTAAGGGCGTAATTGTGACAGGTTTGTGTAAGGAAATTGTAGAAAAATGTTTTCACCAATGAAAAGTAGGCATATTGTTCCTTTGAGGTAGACCTTTAGGCTCTTGCAGGTTCCCTCCTTCTGTTGTATATTTCTGATCGTTGTAACCAATACTTTCAATAGCCTAAAATTCCTATGAAAACGATAATCGGACTGCTACTGACTTTTTCTTTTTTCGCTTCCAGTATAGCGCAGGAGCTTACCTTAGTCAAAAACAGAAAATCTAACTTTACCATCATAATACCCGAGCAACCTACTGTCGAAGAGATTCAGGGAGCCAAGGTTTTGCAACACTATTTATACAAAATCTCTGGCGCCAAACTTCCCGTAAAGCAGGACCGGGGACTTCCTGGTAATAATGAAATACTCGTAGGAAAAGTGAGTCGTCCCGAGACTGCCAAGTTGCCTTATGACCAAATGGGTAAAGATGGGTTGTATATTGGAAATAATGGCAAGCAACTTATCCTGACTGGAGGACCAAAAAAAGGCGTTGAGTATGCTGTCTATACTTTTCTGGAGCAGTACCTGGGTTGTAAAAAATATACTTCAACCTTCGAAGTTATACCCGAGAAAAAACAATCAAAATACCGGCAATAGATGATTTGCAGGTACCGGATTTCTCTTTTAGAGAGGTGTTTTATAATGATGCTTATGACCCAAAGTTTATGGATTGGCACAAGTTGCATTCCCATACGGAGCGGGGAAATATTCCTGCTGAATGGGGCTATTGGGTGCATACTTTTCATAATTTCCTCAATCCAGAAGAATATGGGGAAAGTCATCCTGAGTATTTCAGCTTTTACGAAGGGAAGCGACATCCTGGAATGGTGCCATCCTGGGATGGAAAGAGTGTGCAACCCGAATCCCAACTTTGCCTAACCAATCCAGATGTTCTTGAGATCGTGTGCGAAAACCTTCAAAAAGCCATCGATAACAAACCGGAAGCCTTGTATTGGTCCGTTAGCCAAAATGACAATGTAAATTATTGCCAATGTGAACACTGTGCGGCTTTGGACGCCAAGTTTGCCGCTTTTGCCCCTGAGGAAAAAATGTATGCTACCCATGGTGGCCAATACCCTGCATTAGGGATGGGATCTATGTTGAGCTTCGTTAATAAGGTAGCGGAGCGTTTTCCAGATAAAATCATTTCCACCCTGGCTTACCAATATACTCGCGTACCACCCAAGGATATCGTGCCTCGTGAAAATGTCAATATCATGCTTTGTAGCATAGAGAGCACTCGAAATGAACCGATGGAAACGGGAGATCCAGACTTCAGCAATGACTTGAAAGGTTGGGGGCAGATTACAGACAATATCCTGATTTGGGACTACAACATTCAATTTGCGAATTTGCTCGCCCCTTTTCCTAATCTCCGTACCCTCCAACCAAATATATCCTTTCTCCGTGACAACAATGTCAGTGCCGTATTTGCCCAGGGCAATATTCAGTCCGGTGGTGAATCTGCAGAGATAAGGGCCTACCTCTTGTCCAAACTGCTTTGGAATCCAGACCTGAATGCGGACCAGGAGATGGATGGTTTCTTTAACGCCTATTATGGAAAGGCTGCCCCTTTTGTGAAAGAATACATTGACCTGCTTCATGACAATAACCAGGGATTTACAGGAAGAAAAATGTCGATTTTTGGAAGTCCAAAACAAGAAAAAGACAGTTTCCTCAACCCCGAATTATTAGCCAAATACAATGTGCTCTTTGACAAGGCAGAGAAAGCAGTCCGAAAGCATCCCGAACAACTCAGCCGCGTAAAATCTGCCCGACTGCCTGTATCCTTCGCCATGCTTGAAATCACTAAAGAGCAAAATGGGAACAATTGGGAAACTTACCTAGATGGAGACCAACAAAAAGTAAAGCTCCCAGAAGAAGTAAGCAAGCTGTTGTATGATTTCTATTATCAATGTATGGACACCGAAGTCAGCAGACTCTCCGAATGGCATACCACGCCGAAGGAATACCTTGAGGGTTATCAATTATCAATTGTTAATTATTAATTGTTAATGTTGGTTATCGTGAAACATTGCATTAACACTTACTCTGCTTTGTAGAAGTTGTTTTGAGAGGCTAGGTTTTAATTATTAATGATTAATTGTTAATTATTAATGTTTGTTGTCGTGAAACGTTACTTTCACACTGTTTTTGCTTTGTAGAAGTCGGACTAAAAGGATAAGGCCAGTTTTTACGGAGTAAAAACCGATACCGCTTTAACGATTCCTATTTAATTATTAATGATCAATTGTTAATTATTAATGCTTGTTGTCGTGAAAGGTTACCTTCACACTGGCACTGCTTTGTAGAAGTCGTACTAAAAGGATAGGGCCAGTTTTTACGAAGTAAAAACCGATACCGGTTACGGTTTCTTAAAGGAAGCGTCAAATCCTCGCTTTTAACGATAACCATTCCTTTGTTAATTGTTAATGTTTGTTGTCGTGAAACGTTATCTTCACACTGTTTCTGCTTTGTAGAAGTCATACTAAAAGGATAGGGCCAGTTTTTACGAAGTAAAACCGATACCGGTTACGATTGCTTAAAGGAAGCGTCAAATCCTCACTATAAACGATGGCCATTCCTTTTTCATTAACAATTAATAATTAACCATTAACAATTATTCTTCGTTGTTCTTAAAATACTAGTAACGAGCTTAATTAACTCAATAGCGTCTGCGTTGATGCTTGAAAATTGTTCTTCACCTAGGTAGTTTGTTTCTTTTAAAAGTTCGAGCCAATAAATCGTTTCGTTTATTTCCTTTTGAGCAATTGCCAATTTATGGATGAAATCTTTCTTGCTTTCAGAATGCTCACTTTCCCGCACCATCGCTCCAACACTTGTACCACTCCTTAAAAGTTGCTTCGAAAGAACAAATTCTTTCTTCTGCTCACACAAGAACTGGTATAACTTGACTACCCTGACCGCAAACGCAAAACTCTTAGTTTTAACAATGTTCTCCTTCATAATCTTTTATAATTATTAATGATTAATTGTTAATTATTAATGTTGGTTATCGCTATTGGTTACCCTAACGCTTGTATTAAACCTCAAAGGTTGTTTTGATTGGACAGGTTCTATTTTTGCTTACGCAAAAAAAGATATCGTTTTACATATGTGGAAAATAAACGGCAACCCCTTACTAAAAAACGATACCAACATTTTCATTAACCATTAACAATTTATTAATTAATAATTATAAATGTTGTTTATCGCTAATGGTTACCCCAACACTTGTCCTACCTTGGCGGTTACTGAAAGTAAACGCCAAAATTCTACCGAATAACGACAACTACCCCTTTCCCATTAACAATTAATAATTAACAATTATTACTAAACAATGACCCCAATCGCGTCGGCCAACGCCTCCAGATCAGTGGGCAGGTGCCAGGCAGACAAAATAATCCGGTTAACTGGCGGGCTGGCGGGAAATGGATAGGGGAAGGAAGAGAGTGCAAACCCTTTTTGATGCAATTCATCTACCCAGTGTTCAGGGGCAAAGGAAATTACTGGATACTCGGGCAACATTTTAAATTCTTCCAGCTGAGAAACAGCGGAGAACATATACAGGAGGTTTTTATTTAGTTTTTGTTGCTGGCTTTGGTAGATATCCTGACCCTCTAGAAATGCATTTAGAAATGCTGGAGCAGGAGGGGAGGAGGTACGGTAGACAGGGTTTTCCCTAACCTGTTGAATCAATGACTGACTGCCAAGAATAATGCCTGCCGGAAGGGCAAGTGCTTTGCCCAGAGAGCCGCAAACCATCAGTTCCACAGGAAGATTTTTCCATTGTGAATAGGTGCCAAAGAGACCTTTTCCAAGGATGCCAAATGCATGGCTGTCGTCGATTAGCAGGTAATACTTATTGGCGGAAGAAAGTTTTTTTGTCCATTTGAAATCATAAACCTCGGGGATTAGTGGGTTTACAGCATTGGAAAGCAATAATATCTTTTGTCCCATTAGGTCATGGGATTTAGCAATGCACCTTTTTTGCCATTGTTTGTGGGAAAGGTTCGATGGCTGTTGATTGCCAAAGGTAATGGCCGGATGAGTCTCGGGGGCAGTCCAGGTCAGGTCTACTATTTGTCCAAGGGTGTTTAATGCAAGTTGCCCAGCCATATAGCCACTACTCAACAATGCCGCATTTTCAGCCTCAGCAGCATCTGCAAAGTACGTTTCAAAAGCATCATAAATAGGCAATTTTACATTGCTGTTTCGGCTGGAACCATGATTTGGGCCATGCTTTAATATACTATCAATCAGAAGTTTCCTGAATTCAGGCTGACTGCCCATGCCCAGATAGGAAGTGCCACTAAAGTGGAGGTAGGGTTTTCCTTCATAAAAAATTTCCCTGTCAGGAAGATCTGTAAAATAGGATTGGCTCATGGTGAATAATTGGTTTATAATAGTAAGGCACCTGTTCCGTTCCTGTCTGGAAAAGCCACATGATCTTCGAAAATTTCCACCCCACTTGCAATGTCTTTAGACAAAAGCATGGCGCCATCCATGTCCACATAGTCCAGCAAAGGAGCAATATGGGCAATGGCGGAAATGCCCACCGAAGATTCTGTCATGCAGCCGACCATGGTTTTCATGCCAAGAGATTTGGCTTCTTTTAGCATCCTTAGTCCAGGCGTGATTCCTCCGGCTTTGACCAGTTTCACATTGATGCCATGGAAATAGCCTTGGCATTTGGCCACATCCCCTTCGGTAATACAACTCTCATCTGCGATTACAGGTAAGGCACTTTGGGCAAATACTTTCTTCATTCCCTCAAAGTCGTCTTTTGGTAGAGGTTGCTCCATAAACTCCACATTCAGTTCGGCCAATTCTTTTGAGTAGGAGATGGCTTGGTCCGCATTCCAGGCGCAGTTGGCATCAATTCTAAAAGCTGCATCGGTGTGTTTCCGTAACTCCCTGATGATCTCCATGTCATTTGCAGTACCTAGTTTGATTTTATAGAGAGGCCATTTTTGTTCCTGCATTTTCTCCACCATTTTAGCAATAGGAGCAATGCCTATGGTGAAATTGGTTACTGGTATTTTTTTCGGGTCAAGTTCAAGCAATTCGTACAGTTTCTTTCCTTGTAGCTTGGCATACAAATCCCAGGCAGCGATGTCCAGGGCGCATTGAGCAAAGGGATTGTCTTTAAATAAAGGTGCCGTAATAGCCCAAAGTTGCTCTGGATGGATAGGGTCCATAGGGACCAGTTTTTCTGCTACCAGTTTCAAGCAGGACTGCATATTTTCTAAAGTCATCCCATAAAATGGATTGGTAGTAGACTCGCCAAGTCCATAATGCTCACCAGCACTCAGCTTTACCACCAAGGTATCTTGAACATCTCTGCTCTGATGTGCGATGGTGAAGGTGTGTTTCAATGGCAGTTTGTATGGTAGTATTTCTAGTTTCATAAAATGATCGAATGGGATTTTACAAGTATATCCTATAGGTAAAAAACTGACTGGTAATCGGTTGACAATGGCAGTACCTTATTAAATTCGTCTTGTTGCTGTTTGCTTATTTCAGGACTTGAATTTAATTAAATTTCGCCATATTTACATAGTAACCAAGATTCAGTAGCCTTATGAAAACTTCTTCTGGAATAAGTGTGCTTTTTATTGTCATCCTTTTTTTATGCTACAGTTGTCAGCCTGCAAAGGAAAGCACTGATAGTATCCCTCCAGCGCTTCTCGAGGATGCCTATGCCAAATACAAAGCCCCGGAAATTGACAACAGGCGTTATGGTTATGAGGTGATTGCGCCTTTGATTGCCGGAAGAAAGGAAATATTTGAAACAACAGTACTTGGGGAATCCGTGGAAGGCCGACCCATTAATGCACTGACTTATGGCGAAGGCACACGCAAAGTGCTGCTTTGGTCTCAGATGCATGGCAATGAAAGCACCGCCACCATGGCGCTTTTCGATCTTTTTAATTTCCTTGAAGGCTCAGCTGATGACGGCTTTGAGTCCATTCGTTCAGCCCTTCGGGAAAATTTGTTGCTTCGGTTTATTCCCATGTTGAATCCCGATGGTGCTGAGAAGTTTGTTAGGCGGAATGCCCAGCAAATAGACCTAAACCGGGATGCTGTTCGCCAAAGTACTCCTGAAGGCTTTGTCCTTAAGACTGCCAGAGATGATTTTGAACCTGAATTTGGCTTCAACCTTCACGACCAAAACAGGTATTATAATGTAGAAGGTACAGCACTTCCTGCTACGATTTCTTTTCTTGCTCCTGCTTACAATGAGGATCGTGAAGTGAATGCCGTAAGAAGTAGGGCCATGAAAGTGATTGCCGGCATGGATCAATTGCTACAGCAGGTAATTCCGGGTCAGGTAGGTAAATACGATGACAGTTTTGAACCCAGGGCTTTTGGTGACAATATCCAAAAGTGGGGTACCAGCACCATTTTGATAGAATCGGGGGCCTATTCCGGGGATCGTGAGAAGCAATATATCCGGCAGCTAAATTTTATGATCCTTCTAAATGCTTTGTATGAGATTGCTACGGGAAGTTTCGATCAGTATACAGAGGAAGCTTACCATGCCATACCGGAAAATGATTCCAAGCTGATGGACTTGTTGATAAAAAATGTGGAAACTACGGCTGTTGACAAAAAATACCTCACAGACATTGGGATAAAAAGTAGCGAGGTGTTTTTGGATAGCGTATTGGTTTTGGAGGGGAGTATTGCTGATTGGGGAGACCTGTCTGTATACTATGGGCATGAGGAAATAGAGGCAAAAGGAATGACACTTGAAAAGGGTGAAATTTGGCCTGAAGTCATTCCCTTAGAACAATTGGACAGTGCCAAGGTGCTACAAATGTTGAAAGAAGGCTATTTGGCTGTTGCTACAGAAATGCAATATCAGGGGCAAGTTCATCAATTTCCGATCCTAATCTTCACCGAAGGAAATGCGCCCAACATGCATCCTGACCTGGATGATACCCCTTTGTTTTACCTGTCAGCAAAAGGTAAAAGAATATAGCAATCATTAATGGGCATGTTGTTCACCTTGAAAAAGAAAATAATTCAATTTTTTCGGGATTAATCAAATAGTAAATTGAATTTATGTAACTCTCTTTTAAGTAGGTTGTTATGACAATTTTTTCTTTTTATGCAAATAGAAATTGGCCGAAATGTTGTAATTGTTGGATTAAATCGTTAAAATCATAGATGTTTAATGTAAATAAAACCAAAATAACCTCATGCAAAGCAAATCTACTGTAAAAGAAATTAAAGAAAGATTTGACAAAGATGTTGAGCGCTTTTCCAATCTAGAGACTGGGCAGCAAGCGACAATTGATGCCCCATTATGCATGGAATTAATTGCGAATGCAGCTTTATCTTGTAATCCAGAAGCAAAAAATTTATTGGACATAGGATGTGGTGCCGGAAATCTTTCCTTAAAGATTTTGGAGCAATTCCCACAGATGAACAGTGATTTACTGGACCTTAGCAAACCCATGCTAACCAGGGCCAAGGACAGGGTGACGTGGGCAACAACAGGGACGGTGGAGACCATACAAGCGGATCTTCGGGATGCGAAATTGGAAGAAGGGAAATACGATATTATAGTAGCAGCGGCTGTTTTACATCACTTGAGAGAGGATGAAGATTGGGAGAATGTCTTCGCCAAAATATTTAAATTGCTGGCGCCCGGAGGCAGCTTTTGGATATCAGATCTAGTTATTCACGATGATCCTCAAATTCAGCAAATGATGTGGAACTGGTACGGTAGCTATTTGGAAAAATTAAAAGGACCAGAATACCGAAAGGACGTTTTTGCCTATATAGCAAAAGAAGACAGCCCCAGGTCTTTGGTCTATCAACTCAACCTTATGGAGAAAGTTGGGTTTACGGGAGCCGAGATTTTGCACAAGAATTCCTGTTTTGCTGCCTTTGGTGGTAGAAAACCTAAATAAGAATAGTAGAAAATGTTTACGCTGGAATAGATGTACTGCTATAAAAATATATGGCGGTACATTTCTTCCAGCTTACTTACTGCAACGACCTCTATTTGGTATTTGCCTAAATCAAGGCCTTTGATGGCGTATCGGGAAAGCATGATTTTCTTGAAACCCATTTTTGCCGCTTCTGCAATCCTGTTTTCTATCCTGTTTACGGCACGCACTTCCCCTCCAAGACCAATTTCTCCTGCAAAACAAATCCCAGGATCAATCGCTTTGTCCTCGTAGGAGGAAATAATAGAAGCCGCAACAGACAAATCCAGCCCTGGGTCATCCACTCTTATTCCTCCGGCAACATTGAGAAATACATCCTGTTGCCCCAATCGCATGCCTCCTCTTTTTTCTAAAACTGCCAGCAACATGTTCAGCCTCTTGGCGTCATGACCCGTACTGCTCCTTTGGGGCGTGCCATAAGTGGCTGGACTTACCAGCGATTGGATTTCGATCAATAAGGGTCTGTTACCCTCCAGCATGGCACCTATTGCCACTCCGTTTAATTGTTCGTCCCGTTGAGTCATCAATATTTCGGAAGGATTGGTGACGGGCCTCAATCCATTGGCATGCATTTCATAAATGCCCAATTCATTGGTAGATCCAAACCTGTTTTTGGAAGTTCGAAGGATTCTATAGCTCAAGTGACGGTCTCCTTCAAACTGCAAGACTGTATCTACCATATGCTCCAGGATCTTCGGTCCTGCGATGGTACCGTCCTTGGTAATATGGCCAATTAGAAAGACGGGTGTTCCCGTTTCTTTGGCAAACTTCATCAGCTCGGCGGTGCATTCTCTGACTTGACTTACTGATCCTGCTGGCGATTCCACGTATTGACTGTGGAGGGTTTGGATAGAATCGATAACCAGAAGGTCTGGCTTCAGCAATTCAATTTGTTGAAAAATATGTTGTGTTTTGGTCTCTGAAAGTATAAAGCACTCATCCGAATGATGTTGCATGCGCTCACTACGCATTTTTATCTGGGTTTCGCTTTCCTCACCGGAAACGTACAATACCTTGGTATTTGAAAGCATCAAGGCAATCTGCAGCATGAGGGTAGACTTGCCAATCCCTGGTTCGCCACCTATAAGAACCAGTGATCCTGGTACTATTCCTCCGCCAAGTACCCTATCCAGTTCAATATCTCCCGTCATCAAGCGGGATTGTTCCTCAAAGGTTATCTCCCGAAGAGGTTTGGGTTGGTTGGCTTTCTTAGTGCTTTTACCACTTGCCTTCCAGCTTCCACGTTGAACTTCTTCTTTCTGGATGACCTCTTCCACGAAAGTGTTCCATTCCCCACAGGAAGGACATTTTCCAGTCCACTTGGCACTTTCTACGCCACAGTTTTGACAAAAAAAGGCAGATTTTATTTTAGCCACAGTAAGTATTGTTGATGAGCTTTCGGTAATTCAATAATTATTCTGGAAACCTGACTCCCCAGGTCTTTTAATTTTAGCGCTAAGTTTCAGGGTTGAACCAAGATTCGTACAGCGAAATTAATGGGCTTCCAACCAGTCTTTGCCTACACCTACCTCAACTTCCAGTGGCACAGCGATTTTTATGGCATTGGCCATTAATAGGGGGATTTCTTTTTTCAAAAGCTCCACTTCATCCTTATGCGCATCAAAAACCAATTCATCATGTACCTGAAGGATCATTTTAGATTTAAGGTTTTCCTTAATCATCCAATCCTGAACATGGATCATGGCCAGTTTGATCATATCGGCAGCCGATCCCTGAATAGGAGCGTTGATGGCATTTCTTTCTGCGAAACCTCTCATGGTTGCATTCCTGCTGTTGATATCTCTGAGGTACCTTCTTCTACCTAAGATGGTTTCCACGTATTCGTTTTTTCTCGCTTTCTCTATGCATTGATCCATGTAATCCTTTACTGCAGGGAATTCCTTGAAATAGGCATCAATAATTTCTTTGGCTTCTCCCCTTGGGATCTTAAGTCTTTGGGACAAACCAAAGGCAGAGATGCCATAGATGATTCCAAAATTGGCTGTTTTTGCTTTTCTTCTCATGTCTCCGGTAACTTCTTCAAGAGGTACCTGGAAAATTTTGGCAGCAGTAGTTGCATGAATGTCACGCCCTTGCTTGAATGCTTCTATCATAGATTCATCCTGAGAGAATGCCGCCATGATGCGCAATTCTATCTGGCTATAATCCGCGGCAAGAATGGAATGGTTTTCATCTCTTGGGACAAATGCCTTCCGTATTTCTCTACCTCTTGCAGTTCGGATAGGGATGTTCTGAAGATTTGGATTGTTGGAAGAAAGTCTCCCTGTGGCAGCTACAAATTGGTTATAGGTGGTGTGGATTCTACCTGTTTTAGGATTGATCAAAGCAGGAAGGGCATCTACGTAAGTAGACTTTAATTTCACCAATTGCCTAAAATCCAGGATCGCCTGAGCAATTTCATGTTCACCAGCAAGTCTGCTAAGTACCTCCTCACCGGTTGCATACTGGCCGGTTTTGGTTTTTTGGCTTTTGCATCCAGCTCAAGTTTGTTGAAAAGTATTTCTCCCAACTGTTTTGGAGAAGCCAGGTTAAAAGTCTCCCCAGCCAATTCATATACCCTTGCCTCAATTTCCCTGCTTTCCTTCTCAAGGGTTACAGACATTTCCTGCAGGCTTTCAGTATCTATTTTTATCCCTTCAAACTCCATGGCTGCCAATACTTCAATCAAAGGGCTTTCTACCTCTAGCAAGAGCTTTTCGAGGTTATTTTCTTTGATGATTGGATCTAGCTTGGTTTTTAATTGCAGGGTAATGTCGGCATCTTCGGATGCGTATGGTGCCACTTCTTCAGGGGCTACATCCCGCATGGTTCCTTGGTTTTTACCTTTTTTACCGATCAGGCTTTCTATGGAAACTGGCTTGTAATTTAGGTATTGCTCCGCCAACCAATCCATGGAATGTTTGCCTTCTGGCTCTATCAGGTAATGGGCCAACATGGTGTCATAGCGTTTTCCTTTTACAGCAATTCCATAGTTCATCAATACCAAAATATCGTATTTGATGTTTTGGCCGATTTTCAGAATGTCTTCCGCTTCAAACACAGGCTGAAGTTGTGCGAGAATTTTATCTGCGGCCTCTCTTTCTTCAGGAAAGGGGATATAGTAGGCTTCTGAAGTGATGTAGGAAAAAGAAATCCCTACCAATTCAGCCTTATTGGGATTAATTGAAGTAGTTTCTGTATCGAAGCAAATTTCTTTTGTTTCAAAAGATAGCCAACCAATTCAGCAATGGCAGTTTCGCCTTCTACTGTGTGGTAATCATGAGGACGGCTATAAATTGTGTCCAATGCCTCAGATTCAGCTATTGGAGGATCTTGTTCGGCTTCATTATTGGAAGTTGCGTCAGGTTTGTCATTTCCGGTAAAGAGACCCAATTGTTCATCTACCTTTATTTTGGACTTTTTAACACCTTCTCCAAAGACTCTTTTAGAGAGGGTTCTGAATTCCAGTTCAGCAAATAAGGCTTTTAGGGTTTCTTCATTAGGAGGTTCAATTGTGAAATCATCTGCATGATATTCTATGGGAACATCTATCATGATGGTCGCCAACTCTTTGGAAAGAATTCCCTGTTGGGCAAAGTTGACTACATTTTCCTTTTGTTTCCCTTTTAATTGGTCCGTATTTTTTATCAACTCCTCAACGGTTCCGTATTCTTTGAGCAGCTTAACCGCTGTTTTGGCGCCAATTCCGGGAATTCCTGGGATGTTGTCTACCGCATCTCCCATTAATCCCAGCATATCTCTTACCTGGTCCACATTTTCGATGTCCCATTTTTCGCAAATTTCCTTGGGCCCCATTACATCTACGGCATTGCCCATAAATGCAGGTTTATAGAGGAAAATATGTTCATCGACTAACTGCCCATAATCCTTGTCTGGGGTCATCATGTAGACTGTATAGCAGCTTCTTTCGGCTTGCTTTGCAAGGGTTCCGATGATGTCATCTGCTTCATATCCATCCAGTTCAAGGGTTGGGATATTAAAAGCTTTAACGATTTGCTTTACCCAAGGTATGCCTACAGCTATATCCTCAGGTTGTGCCTGTCTATTGGCCTTATAGGCTTCAAATTGTACGTGCCTAAAAGTAGGGGCAGAAGTGTCAAAAACTACCGCTATATGGGAAGGCTTTTCTTTTTCCAGGATCTCCAGTAGCGTATTGGTAAAGCCCAGCATGACTCCGGTGTTTAACCCTTTGCTATTGATCCTCGGATTTTTGCTGAAAGCAAAATGTGCCCTGTAAATCAGTGCCATAGCATCCAGTAAGAATAGTTTTTTGTTGCCTTTAGACATTTGTAGGTATGATTTTGAAGTTTTGCGCTACTTTAATTAGGTAAATATACAAACAATTTTAGCCCAAGTTAATGAATTTTAGGTAATGGATGAGCTGTTAGAAATGAGGTATTGTGGCTCCTTTTAGCATAAGATCAACGATATCAATTAAATTGGTAAGGTTATTGATAATTAAATCTTTTGTGCGAGAACATAAAAAGCGCGCTAATTAAGAATTAATGAGGGTTTAACAATAACTATAACGAATATGAAAAAGATAGCTTACTTTTTATCATTTGCATTACTATTTACAACTCTGGCACCTGCCGCTATGGCCAAGGACGGAGACAATAATCCGGAAAAGAAGGAATTGAGTGCTGAAGATCAGGCAAGGCTGGAAGAGTTAGATAGCCGAATTCTGGAAATCAAAGCCATGGATTTTAAGGCCATGGATAAAAGTGAAAGAAAAGAAGTTCGCAAAGAACTGAGAGAGATCAATAAAGAAGCCAAGGAGCGTGGTAGTGGGATCTATATTTCTACAGGAGCCATCATCATTATTTTATTGTTGATCCTTATTTTGTAATTCAATACTATCCGATGGAATTTAAAGGGTTGTGGTTTAATTTAAAACTGCAACCTTTTTTTTGTCTATAGGGGTATTTTTGAAAGTGCTAAATTTTGATTTTTAGTCTGCCAAGGTTAATCCCGTAAAGCAGCGCTTGGAGTTTTAGGGGAATTGAATAAAAACTAAACCATGTATCAAGGAGTTCTGATTATTCTGGTAATGTTTTTAGGTACTTTTTTACCTGCCATGCCTTCCACAACATTACACTTACAAGTAGTATACAAAGGGTTTCATTAAAGAAAAGGTGGAAAGCGATCCGTTTGTTCCATTCTAAATCTGGCATATAAAGAAGGAGGAAGGTAAGGATACTAACAAGTTTCCCAAACAGTCCAATGGCGGTAAGGTAAATCCAGCTTATGGGATAAAAGGCAGACAATAAAATAATGATTCCTGAAATTATACCAACGATCCCATAAAAGCCTGTTGGCATATTTGTCTCAAAATCAATCTGCATTGATAGCCATGAAAACAATTGGGGGCCGAACCATTTGAAAAGAGCAGCCCAAGCAGCGGTATAGATCCCACTTAAGAGCAATATGCCTCTATTTGACATGGTGAACATTGGGAATTCATTTGTACTTGAGGGATTATTCATGGCCAAATTTAAAAAGGATACTTTGATAAAAACCAGCTTTTTTAATTTTAATGCAAATAGAAAATAGATTCTAGTTTTTGACTGTATTGGAGAAGTACCTGAAGGACCAAAGCGTTTCGCTGATCAGGTTAATGGGAGAACTGGTTTCTTTGATGTTTTTGGGGGCAAAGGGTTCCAGTGTAACCCGAAGATTTTTAAAGCGGTCCTTCTCCACAATAAGAGAAAATCGGGAAGTGAGCTTAAGCAATTCTTTTGGGAAAAATACGCGTTGTTGCATATTTATAGCAGCAGGAAGTCCAAACCTCTTTTTGCTTGCGGCATAAGTTTCTACTGCCATCTCAAACGATTCCGGACTTATACTTAAACTGGATTGTGCTGTAAAGCGGGGATTAAATGAATGCACGAGCTTGATTTTATTTTTTGCAAATACATATAATACCTTATTATCGATTTCTTTTTTAGAAAAAGTTGATTTTGAGTTGCAAAGAAATGCCAAAGATTGTCAATCCTTTTTAATTCCATAACTAGATTATTTTTGGGTCATTTAATTCTTTTAAGCGAAATACGCAGTAGCTTTTCTATTGCGTGCTGATTCGAAGCGCTGTGCAAATTCAGTCAATTATTGCTATTTCCATTTTCTTCTGGCTGGTTTCTAAAGATTGTTATACCTGATGGGAAAAGCCAATAAATCCTATTGCACATTGATATAAGTTAATAAAAAAAGTAGCCATTCCCAATGGGATTACGAAACGCATTAGCTGTTTGGTTACATTTCGAACGTTTTATAGCTAATTTTATGTCTATCCCTACACCTATTTATTTGCTGTGATTTTAAGAAAATCATTTAGGGTATCAATAAATGCTTCCTTCTGCTTTTTTTCTGAATATAAGTTTAGCCATTTTTCGTCTGTATAGACTTCTAAGATAGCCTCTTTTTTCTGGAGCCATCCGGCAATTTTTTTTGCAGCTGCCAGGTGCAAGTGTCTGTCAGCAGCCCCAGATCTAAGTATTAAGGAGTCTTGGAATGGTAGCTGCCCATTTCTTAATCTTAAGGTCTTGAGATCGGTGAATTTTCCTAGGGGTTTTAAATAGAGAAAGGCAGTTTGTTTGTTTTTATTGAGAATTAGATCTAACTGTAGCGTGTTTTTGGTGCTGTCTCTGTCGAAAGAAGTGTTGGTATAAATTTCTATTTTGGCTTCAGGTAAGCGTTTGATTTGATAGTCTATTCTTCTGACATTGTAAAAAAACAGCAGGCCCGCATCTTTTGTTGTAAAAGTGGGGTCTTCTCCAGAATTATTGGCCCTGTGACCATCGAAGAAAGAAAGAATAAGGACCAAACCCAGAGAAGTAAAGCCGAAAATTTTCAGAAGGCGAAACATTTCCTTTTGGGAGGGGTCGTTATTTATTGGAGTTTTTGCCATGATTGGCTTATTAAACAGCAAGCGACGTTTTATAGTTTAGGTATTAAGGCACAATGACAATACTTTGAGGTAGATTCAGGCGATTTCGTTAATTATTGATTATCTTTGCCCTCTTAAATTGAAATTGATTGCTGTTTTATGAGTAAGGAAGTACGCGTTAGATTTGCTCCGTCACCAACTGGAGCTTTACATATAGGCGGTGTAAGAACTGCATTGTACAATTATCTTTTTGCCAAAAAACATGGTGGAAAATTTTTGTTAAGGATTGAAGATACTGATCAAAACAGGTATGTGCCTGGCGCAGAAGATTACATCAAAAAATCTTTGGAGTGGATAGGTATTGAACCCGATGAAAGTCCCTGGAGTCCTGGAGAGGTAGGCCCTTATCGCCAGTCCGAAAGGAAATCAATGTACATGGAGTATGCCCAATACCTTTTGGACCAAGGGCATGCCTATTATGCATTTGATACCTCTGAAGAACTTGATGAGATGAGAAAACGTCTCACCGCTGCCAGGGTGGTTTCCCCACAGTACAATTCTATCACCAGAACCCAAATGAAAAATTCCTTAACCCTCCCATCTGATGAGGTGAAGGAGCGTTTGGATTCAGGTGAACCGTATGTAATACGTATCAAAATCCCAAGAAAGGAAGAAGTAAGGTTAAACGATTTGGTTCGTGGCTGGGTAATGGTTCATTCCAATTCTTTGGATGACAAGGTTCTGATGAAATCCGACGGAATGCCTACTTATCACCTTGCAAATATTGTAGATGATCATTTGATGGGCATCACACATGTGATTAGGGGAGAAGAATGGCTTCCATCTGCTCCACTTCATGTATTGCTTTATAAGTTTTTAGGTTGGGAAGATACAATGCCTCAATTTGCGCATCTTCCTTTATTACTGAAGCCTGATGGCAATGGTAAATTGTCTAAAAGAGATGCAGACAAGCATGGATTCCCAATTTTTCCTCTTAACTGGACCAATCCTGAAAACGGTGAATTGGTAGATGGTTTTAAGGAAGCTGGTTATTTGCCTGATGCATTCCTGAATTTCCTTGCCTTTTTGGGCTGGAATCCAGGAGATCAGCGTGAGATGTTCACTATTGATGAGTTAATCGAAACTTTTTCAATTGAGCGAATTGGTAAATCAGGTACAAAATTTGATATCAATAAAGCCAAGTGGTACAATGAACAGTACCTGAGAAATAAGAGCAACACAGAGCTTTCTGGCTATTTAGCATCAGACCTTGCAAAAGAAGATGTAACAATAAGTCCGGAGAAAGCGGAGAAAATTGTATCTCTGATGAAAGAGAGAGCGACTTTCCCATCTGATCTTTGGAAAGAAGGACGCTTTATGGTATTTGCTCCCAAGGAGTTTGACCAACAAATAGTGAACAAAAAGTGGAATCAGGATGTGGTTACAGTTTTGACTGCTTTTGAAGAAAAATTAGGTAGTTTGACGGCTACACTTACTGCAGACATGTCCAGAACTATGCTGGGTGAAACTGCAGACGAGAAGGAAATAAAATTAGGCAAAATAATGCAAGCAGTAAGGCTTGCCATTACGGGAGTAGGGGCAGGACCGGATCTTATGCAGATTTTCGAAATATTAGGTAAGGAAGAACTGATCATTAGAATTAATTTTGCGTTAAAGAATATAACTGTTGCTTAATTATTATATGTAAAGTTTACTTTAAACCCTGGAGTCATGGCTAAGAATTCAAAAAAGAAAGATATACCAAAAGTCAATGAGGAATTGGAAGGTTTTAAAATGAATATTAATTCATTTGGAGAAATTTCAAGCTCATTTTCTATTGATAAGATCAATGCGTTTTTGAACAAGAATGTGGATGATAAGAAATTGAGGGACAGAGAGGGCAATAAAGAAGAGAAGAAAAAATAGGTAAATGCTCCTATTAATTTGTGTTAATGAGACCATTTGATGACCTATGAAGTCTGCTTATTTATTTTTACTTCTTACATCCTTTATGACTGTAGGCAATTTATTTGCCCAGACGAGTATTGGTTTGAAAGCAGGGTTTACCCAATCAAGTGCAAATTACAGGACATCTCTGGGAACTTATCCTAGAGATGTCACTGGTTTTAATGCCCCGAGTTACTCCTTGGTAATTGAACAATTTTTTGAGAAACATGCGGGAGCTCAGGTTGAGTTCCAGTTTTTAACTACGGGATATGCCGCGTCTGACTCTATTAATATGGGGAATGAGACCAGGTTTACTTATTTAAAAGTACCTGTACTGTCCAATTTTTATTTAGGAAATTCTGGAAGGTTTCATATTAAAATAGGGCCACACCTTGGCTATCTATTAAAGACCGACGATGTTGAAAGGGTTATAGAAGGCGACTTGGTTATCCCTACCTATGGACAGGAAAGTGATACCCCAAGAAAAATCATGTATGGACTTACAGCTGGTGTAGGCTTGTCCAAATTATTTGGTAAGCATACTATCCAAGGTGAAGTTAGGTATTCCTATGAATTTGGAAATCCAGAAGCTCAGGAAAGAATTTTTGATCTCAATTTTACGCAGCTGGAATTTTCCTTAGCCTATTTATTCAGGGTGGCAGATTGAGTTGGTGTTTTTTGGCTTGTTGGTTGAGCTGAGGCAACAGTAACGATAATTTCTTGAAAAATTTCCCCAGTTTCTCTTCTGATTTTCTCATAGGCGGCTTCTTCAGCTCTTAGGTACCCGCCCATATGGTATCTTTGGTACCAAGGCAAAATAGAAATAGCAGCGTCCCAGATAGAGTAGTTAAACATTGTCTGCAAGGTCAAGTAGGCAAAGGAGCCGTTGAGTACCAACGAATTTATGCCATTCCTTACATCTCCAGCGTAAAATTGTCCTAAACCTGGGACAATCATACTCATTATACGTGCTTTCTTAGGGCTTATTTTTGCTACTTTTTCCAGTTTAGAGAAGGCTGCTATAATTGTCATTTGCGGAGTTTCTTCCGATACGATCTGCAAAAAGCTGGCTTTTGATTCATCGTATTCACCCAGTCCGTAATGAATAATGCCAGAATAAAGCAGTTTTTTGTTTGATAAAGTGGGAGGAAGATTATCCGGCAAATTCAATAACTCAACCTTGGCGAAGAGGAATGACTTTTCTCGAACCAGGCTTTCGATCTTTTTGAAAGTATAATTTGTTTTGGTAGTATCGGTGCTTGCCGAGAAATAGGCAAGGTCAAAATACCTCGAAGCTGTCGCGTAATCTTCTAGTAAAAAGTAACATTCTGCGATATTAGGAAAGACCTTTTTTTGAAAATCTTCATCTCCAAAGAAAAGGACACGCTGAAATGCAGCAATCGCTTCCTTAGGCCTGTTTAATTCCATAAGGTTCAATCCGTAATCGAAGGTTTGACTAACGGTTTGTGCCTGGCTTATTACTGAAATTAAACAACTAAAGTTAAAAATTAGAATAAAATAGATGCTCGATTTTATTTTGATGGAATTCATCTTTTTTAAGATTAATCAATTTTGCAGACTTATGCGATCCAAAAATATTCCCTACATGAAAGCCTAAGGAGATGGATCCAAAGATCCAGCCTCTAACACTTTTTACTCCCTGCCGTTGAAAGGCTCTTTGCGCTTGCCATGCAGTTGAGCCAACAAAGAGAAGTGCTACCAAGCCATCTTTCCAGTCTCCGGTGTATAGTTTGCCTGAACCTGGTACAATTGTGGACATAACGGCTGCGAGACCTGGGCTTTTTCTTTTTCATCGAGGGCCTGCCTGGTAATGGTAATGTACTCTTGGGCAGATTGAAAATTGCTTCCTTCTAAATGGCTGTAAGCTTCATAGGCAGGTTTCCATTCGTAATTTATAGCATAAGTAGTTCCTGAATAGAAGAAGCGTTCGCTTTCTTTCAGGTTAGTGTTGTTTTCTGAGAAATCGATGGCTTTGTTGAACTGCTGGTTCTTAAACAAAAGGGCAAGGTATTCGAATGCCAATTCGCCAGGTAGTTGGTTTTCGTTAGGATAAAGGCTCGACGCACGGTTAATCCCCACATCCCATAAATCTGCTTCCCAGTAAACGGCCAGTAGGTTTTTTTGAAGGGATAAATCACCTGGTTTCATAAAAACGAGTCTTTCATACTCAGGTATGGCCAAGTCAAACTGATTAGTTTGTCTCAGGTAATTTGCAAATGCTGCTGAATTTTCGAAATCATATAAGTTCTGACTAAATCCTGACAAGCCAAAAAGGGGCAGTAATACTACTGCAAGGAAATACTTCATTTCAATTCATCTATCATTAAGGTTCTGTCCTCTGTCCAGGAATACTTTTCGGGGCTCAAACCATTGCACCTTGTTAATCTATCCATCGTATTTGCAGTACCCATCAATACACCGTATTTTTTCACAGCCAAAAGACCATATTCAGAACAGGAAGGGTAAAACACACAATTTGAACCATCTTGAGATGAGATGAAATTTTTGTATACCATAAATAGCCCTGAGAAAACAGATTCAATTTCATTCTTGTTTTCCTCAGCAGCTTGGTAATGAACTTCTTCCTTCTTTTCAGATAGCAAGTCCTTGTAGTCAAGAACCTCACTTTTAGATTGAGCGAAGGTAACTCCAATTAAGCTACAAATCAGGAAGCTTGTAATCGTAAATAATTTCATTTCCTTTTTCGTTTATAACCACATTCTTGTAGGAGGTGACTTGGTAATTTTGCCCCTGGTCATGGTAATTTATTTGGGTGATCTCTGTCGGGATTTCACAACCCGAAACATTGATATAGTTTTTATAGAATTGTTTGCTCAACAAATCATTGTTAGGATTGTAAAAAGCAATGGCTTGTAATTTTTTATCCAAGTTAGACATTATTACTTTACCCATTAGTGATTTAACCCTATCCTCTTTTGGTTCCCATGTGGTCAGAATCTGATTTTCTTTTTTTCTACGTCAATGATGGTATAGCCACTATTTTTTAGACCAAAATCAGCGAGTTGTCCTGATAAGGTGTAGTGGAAGAATGAGGAATTAGGGATAATAAATGAGGATGTTTCACTTAGCAGTTCGTTGGACTGAAACCTATAGAGGGTAGTATCCTGAAGTACCCATGTTTCTGGTTCTGGAAAGGATATATCATAGATTATTTTCTCCGCCGAAAGGTCGTAAAATACCTTTCCAATAATTAATTTGGACGTTCCATCAGAGATTTTTTCCTTGATAGAAAAATCCGCACTTATCCTAAAAAACTGTTGCCCAAAATTTATTCCGGGCAACAGTGTTAATATCAGTAGTATTAGTATAGGTTTTTTCAGAAGACTATTAATTAAAATGGATAAGCAGAGAATGCAAATATATATGAAGCAGCAACTAAAAGAGCATAAACACCACCTAAAGCTACACAACCCCAAATTGCTTTTCTTGTTTGATCTTTGTCTTCAGCATCAAAATGTACGATTGCTATACCGATAGGACCCAATACACAACCCCAAAGAAAGGAAGGGATACCAGCTACAGGGTGATCTCCTGCATTTACGGCAAAGTTATTTAACATGTTGGCATCTAAATTAACATCAAATGCATTGGAATTAGCAACGACTTCTTTAAGGGTGATTCCCTCATTTGAAAGTACGTACTCTTCCAGTTGGTCAAGTTCTGAAAATTGAGCTTCAATAAGTGCTGAATTGAAGTCCAAAACATCAGGTTTGATCTCTTCTCCAAAGGAGATTCCAGTAATTAGAAATGGAACAATGAATGCGATAAGTTTTTTCATAGTATAGATTTATTAAAGTTTGGTTTATAAAGATATTAAAAAATCTAAATAATAAACCTCCTTTGAGAAATATTAAAGTAGTTCATTCTTAGGTTTTTAGATTTTTAATATTATATAAGTAAAAAATTAGAATATTTTGAGTTCGTCAATTACATGTTATGTTCAAGTAATTTAAATTCCCTATATAAATAGTGAATGCTGTTTAGTGGAATATATAGCAGAATAAATCTAAAATTATTTTCGAAATTATTATTAAATGAAAGTTAGTTATTCTGTTTGTGAAGCCATTTAATTGTTAATAATATTGATTTACGCTGTAACCAATGATGCGATGTTACAATGATGAACATTTTTGAGGAGGGTTAATCGATGACTTTTTTGTCAGATTAAGTGGGCAATATTTGGAAATTTAATTGTTGTTAATCAGGTTAGTATTCGACGCTATATTTTAAAAAATATGAATAAAGACCCGGATTGAGGACCTCAATGTTTCTCTTTTCACTTTACTTTATTGGCTGTCAGTTTTTACTGTAGGCACGAATTATCATTGGGAAAATCCAGGTTGGATAATCTGATTTTCATTATTAATTGTTATGAAAAGAACGGTTTCAAAAGGAGATTTTAAGTATTTTCTTTATTAAGATAAGTCTAATCTTAAGCAATTTTAAAGGTGAATAATTTGTTAATTATCGGTCTATTTGCTTCTATTTTATGGTAGTTGGAATTTCCCTGATTAATTTGATGCCTGTATAAAAAAACAATATTAGGGTTTACAAACGGCTTTCAATCAAGATTTTTTGGACCGGGATTAAAAGTTGTAGAGAAGTCAGAAAAGCTTATTATGCTTGAACCTGGTTTCGTTTTGTATTTATTGAAATAAGATTATTTTTGGATTTCATTCTACGGGCTTGCATGGTATTGAAGGCTAGCTTGTATCGACCTGATTAATGATTGTTGGGTTAAATATTTCATCTTTAAAACTTCTTTTGAATTTGTTAATGTTGCACAAAAATACTGTTCTAAGACTTACCGAATGGAGATTGATCAACGGTAAGTAGAGGTTCTGTCAATTGGGGTGATAATTAATTTCCTGGAACTTTAGATTTGAAAACATGAATGTGAAAGTCACTAAAATTGGCTAGGAAGATAGACTTTGTTTAATGTGAATCTTCTATCGTTTGATATGCCTTTGTAGTAGATGAAACACTTGATGTGCCCGAAGGGATATTATATAATGATTAGGTCAATGAAAAAAAGAATTAAAATAAAGTCAATTTTATCTTCGATCAAGTTATAAAATCACGCTTTAATTTGTAATAATATGATACGTTATGTAGAATAAGTACTATTCATCGGTATCATATTTATATATTAATTTTTTGTTATTTAATTAATTTTTTTTAGAAACTTCCCTCATTTTAGGATTAGATGCTTTATTATTGTGTATCCTACCATTAGAATATTATGAAAAATCTAAAAAATTACCATTACCTACTATTTGCCCTATTGACATTGTTTGTAAGTAGTTGTAACCTTTCTGACATAATTGATGACGATGACGACGACATGGATGACGATCCAGATACAGAAATTATGTCAGCAAAAATCAATGGAGATACTTTCATGGCTGTTGAGTCAGACAATACCCTGATCCAATTGGATGATGTGGATGGAGATTTGGATTTAACAGGTGATGTATATGAATTAACAATTTCAGGCTTGGATTTTGGCAACACCCATTTAACAACCATCACTTTGTCACTTCAAGGTGATAATTATTCATCATTGATGGTTGGGGACGAGTTTGTGGGCATAACAGAAGAAAGTGTTTCAAGCGGTAATCCAACGGGTGCCACAGGAGTTGTAGCAAAAGCTTCCCTGGGTGGAGGAACTACAGAATTCGGAGGATTGACCTTATTTATAGGAACAATCAATGTAAAAATAACTAAGCTTGACAAGGAAAATGAGCGTATATCTGGAGAGTTTTCTTTCCTCGCATATGATGAGGAGGATGGTTTTGAAATTAATGTAACAGAAGGTGTGTTTACAGATGTTGAATTTTAAGCAAGTTCACTTACTTTTTTACAAAGGAAATGTTCCTTTGAAAGCCTTCCCATTTGGTTCTTTTTAAGGCTGATCGCTTAAATACTTTATTGAATGTTTCTTTTGTCATTTCTTCCCATGCTGATTTCTCTAAATCAGCATTGGGAAGAAATGCTTCTTCTTTGTGTGGTTTAGAAAATCGGTTCCACGGACACACGTCCTGACATATGTCACAGCCAAAAACCCAATTTTTCATTTTTCCTTTGAAATCCTCCGGAATAGCATCCTTTAACTCTATGGTGAGGTAAGAAATACATTTAGACCCATCAATTACATTGTCTTGAAGGATAGCGTCTGTTGGACAGGCGTCTATGCATCGGGTGCAAGTGCCGCAATAATCCTTGGTTGTTGGACTGTCATAGACCAAAGGCAAATCAATGATCAGCTCTGCCAGGAAAAAGAAGCTTCCCGAAGTTTTGTTGAGCAATAGACTATTTTTTCCTTTCCAACCCAGCCCTGATTTTTGTGCCCATTGCCTTTCCATTACGGGGGCGCTGTCTACAAAGACTCTACCATCGACTTCACCGATTTCTTCCTTTAAGCACTCTAAAAATTCTTTTAGTTTATCTTTAATGACAAAGTGATAATCTTCTCCATAAGCATATTTTGCGATTTTGAGTGCATCCTCATCTTTCAACTGCTCTTGTTGGGGGTAATAGTTGTACATTAAGCTGATGACAGATTTAGCGCCTTCTACCAATTTCCTTGGATCTAATCTTTTGTCAAAGTGGTTGGCCATATAAGCCATCTTACCATGATAATTATTATTCAGCCAACGCTCTAATTTAGGTGCATCCTCTTCTAGAAAAGTAGCCTCAGCAATGCCACAATAGTCAAAGCCCAGTCTTGATGCTGTGCTTTTGACAATTTGTGTATGCTCGGCCAGGGTTTTCAAAAATTGCTGAAATTAATTGATATTTAAGGATTTTAGCTGTCAAATAAATTACCTGATGCTCCGCCTAAGTTTGGCTTTATTTTAAGGTGTTTATAGGCCAATTCCGTAGCTGTACGCCCCCTGCTGGTTCTTTTGAGATATCCTTCCTTAATTAAAAATGGTTCGTAAACTTCTTCAATTGTTTCTGCTTCCTCACCGCAGGCCGTGGCTATGGTAGATATTCCTACTGGCCCGCCAGCAAATTTATTGATGATGGTAAGTAATATTCTATTGTCCATTTCGTCCAGACCATTGCTGTCTACCTCCAAAGCATCCAGGGCTATCTGGGCAATGTCAAGGGTAATGCGACCGTTGCCTTTTATTTCGGCAAAATCCCTGGTTCTTCTGAGTAGGTTATTTGCAATTCTTGGCGTTCCGCGGCTTCTTCGGGCAATTTCAAAAGCGGCCTCATTGTCCAATGGGGTGCCCAATATGGCGGCAGACCTTTTGACGATTGTGCAGAGTAATTTGGCATCGTAATATTCAAGCCTTGCATTGATTCCGAAACGTGCCCGCAAGGGAGAGGTTAGTAGCCCTGACCTGGTAGTCGCGCCTACAAGTGTAAAAGGGTTTAAGTTTATTTGAACTGTTCGTGCATTGGGGCCCGAATCCAACATGATGTCAATCCGGAAATCTTCCATTGCGGAATACAGGTATTCTTCCACTATTGGATTTAAACGATGGATTTCATCAATAAATAAAACATCTCCCTCCTCCAAATTAGTGAGTAGCCCTGCTAGATCAGAAGGTTTGTCTAAAACCGGGCCGGAAGTTATCTTTAAAGTGGACTCCAGCTCATTGGCTATGATATGACTTAAGGTAGTTTTGCCCAATCCGGGAGGGCCATGAAGCAACACATGGTCCAATGATTCATTCCTTTTTTTGCGGCCATAACAAAAATCTTGATGTTTTCCACGGTCTTTTTCTGACCTGTGAAATCATCAAAACTTAAGGGCCTCAGTGCTTTTTCTATTTCCTTATCTCCAGTGCTAAAGCTTTCCTGGTCACCTCGCAGATAATCTTCTCTCATATGAACCTTCTATGTGTTACAAAGATAGAAAATTCATAGCAGCTTTGCAGGTTTTCACTGCTTTCCAACCAATCACTGAGCCATGGAAATACCTAAAAACAATGGGCAATTGAAAAAATAGAATTAACTTTGGGGAAATTAAAACTGGCATTGTTTTATGCAAAAATCAGCCAAGAAAAATATCATCTACAGCATTTTGTTACTGTTAGTGGTGTTTATGGTTTACCTTTATCGGCAAAACAAAGAAACTGTTGCTTCACCTATCTCTGACAACCAAAAAACGGTTTTTAGTGGTAAAACCATGGGGACTACCTACAGGGTAGTTTACCTTGACCCAGGTGGGAGAAATTTTAAGAAAGACATTGATTCTATTCTGGTTAATTTCAACCAGGCGCTTTCGACCTATATTTCAGATTCAGAATTAAGTAGGTTAAACAAATACGATTCATTGGTTTTTGAATCCGAGTATTTTTATCCTGTGCTGAAAACCAGTAAAGAAGTTTTCACCCTTACTAACGGGGCTTTTGATCCCACCATTGGTCCTTTGGTCAATGCTTGGGGCTTTGGGCCTGATGGTCCTTCATTGCAAGACAGCCTTGGGGTTAAACAATTGTTGGAGCGCGTAGGGTTTGAGAACATTGTTTTTGATGAAAAAGGAGTCAGAAAGTCCGAAACGGATGTTTACCTGGATTTTAGTGCCATTGCCAAAGGATACGGGGTAGATGTCGTTGCTCAGTTTTTAAATGAGCAAGGCATTCAAAATTATCTTGTGGAGATTGGTGGTGAATTAAAAGGGAATGGTGTAAATGAGAAAGGTGAGCTTTGGAAAGTGGGAGTGTCGCAACCAGGTGAAGAAGGACTAGCCAATGAAATTTACAGTATAGTTGCTCTTGAAAATAAAGGCTTAGCTACTTCTGGTAATTACCGCAACTTTTATATTAAAGACAGTGTAAAATATTCGCATACCATCAGTCCATTTACTGGTTATCCTGTAGTACATCGTTTGTTGAGTGCTACGGTGGTAGCAGAAAACTGTATACTAGCTGATGCCTATGCTACCGCCTTTATGGTATTGGGAATGGAACAGGCTAAGGAAATCCAAAAATCGGTGGAAGGTATAGAGATCTTTCTTATATTTAATGATGATCAAGGTCAAATTCAATCCTATGTCAGTGATGGTCTCGCTCCATTTTTGACTTCTGTTGCTGCCGAAGAACCCAAATAACCCTACCTATATATGTTGTCTATTCTTTTACTGTTTTTTGCTGCCTTGGGTGCAGGATTGCTTGCCATAATGGTACCAGGATGGAATGAGAAAAGTTTCAAACTGGCGCTAATATTTGCTGGGGCTTACCTCTTTGCAATTACGATACTGCATATTTTTCCTGAACTATTTGCCAATAAAGAATCGGCTTACTTTATGGGCTTGTATATTTTACTTGGATTCTTATTGCAGCAGGTATTGGATTTTATGTCTTCTGGAATTGAGCACGGACATATTCATGACCACTCTGGGCATAGTGCAGGAAACACTGTTTGGACCTTAATGATTGGTTTGTTTTTACATGCTTTTTTAGAGGGGACCTTGCTTTCAAAGCAGCCCATGCTCACTGGGCATCACCATGGAAGTGAAACCTTACTAATGGGGATGATCATGCATAAAATGCCTGAGGCCTTTGCATTGGCTGCGGTATTGTTGACTCGTTTAAATAAAACCAGTACCGTTCTATTGTTGGTTTTATTTGCACTCGCATCCCCACTGGGAATGCTTTCTACTGATTTTCTTTTTGACCGGTCCCTGATAGGAAGGGGAACGCTTGATATTTTATTTGGCTTGGTAGCAGGAGGGTTTTTGCATATATCCACAATCATCTTTTTTGAAAGTTCACCACAACATCACTTTCAATTGCATAAATTGCTGATTATTCTTTTGGCATCCGTTTTGGCCATATTGACGGAGTTTATCATTTAAACTTTACCTAATTCTGAAAACCCTTTTTCCAATATCTTCTTGGCCAAACATATCCTTTGAATGTACCTCCAGGTGATAGGTTCCTGGAAGAAGATTAGATGGCATCTTTGCTGCCCAGATGTGTGTAGACCTGCGAGCAGGATCCATCTTCCAGCCCAATGCCTCCTCAGTGTTTTTCCCATTAGAAAGTTTGAGGTCAAGAAATGGACTCAGACTGTGCATCCATTGATTTAAAGGGTCAACTTGTGGTGCGTATTCCATAGGTATCCATTCGGAAAATCCGCTTATTCTCATTTTAACAATAGACCGCTCTGACCCTGCAAAGACATTAACCAAAACTTGTGTGTTAAGTAAACTATCGGCCAATATATCGTCTTGAAGATGAATATTCATCTGGTAATTAGCAGGTCTTCTGGCTGCTTTAAAACGAATGGAGTAGTCGCTTTTGTCAAAATTTACAATACTGTAACCATTGGGTGCTCCATCATTCATGGTGGCGTGTGGGATCCCAGTTTCGTCTTTCAGGCCTACCCACCAACTGCCACTTACAGTGGCATTGATAAAGTGATGGTGTGGGCTATCTCCATTCCATCCATTCTCCTGATTCAAGAAAACATGGTTTAATGTGTGGGTATGGCCCGAAAATGAAAGGGTATAGGGCCTGTGCTCTATTAGCCTGAAGAGCGACTCTCTACCTATTGTTCGGGTGATAGGGGCATGTTGTAAAATGACCACTCTTTTATCAATAGGCAGTCCTTTTAAATAATTACTAACGAAACTTAACTGCTGCTCTGTGTAAGAAGAAACGTATTTTCCGTTGGGTTCATAATGAATATCTCTTATCACAATAAAAGAAACCTGTGCATATTCAAATGCATAAGTGCTGGGACCAAAAAAACGCTTAAAGGTATCATCTCTCTGTTGGTCATTGGTTAGATCTCTATTATGGTCATGGTTTCCAAATACATAAAACCAAGGAATACCTATTTGGGCTGTACTTTCACTAATCTCCTTAAACAGGGCAGGGTCATCCGCCACAATATCTCCCAAGGTAATGCCAAAAGCTGCCTCAGATCCGATACATTCCTCGATGATGTCATGGCTAATATAATTCACCTCTTTAATTCCTCTTGCCTGGGTATCTGCGAACAATAACATGCTGAATTTGTCAGGTTCATCTTGTTTATAAAGAGGGAAGTTAATGTAAGAAGGCAGTGGTCCGGAAGGAGGTATCCCGGGAATATTTAAGGTTGGAGAACCTTCCGGGTAATGCAAATAATAATATTGAGGTAGGTGATATTCACTTAAGCCCGTTTTATATCCTGAGGGCTTAATTACGAAAATGGCATTTTCTACTATTAATGGTAGCTCCCAATAACCATCGTCATTGGTGAAAACTACTTGCTCGCCATTAGACACCTTGATTTTGGCTAATCCTTTTTCGGAATTGTCCATTATCCCATTTGCATTGTCATCAAGAAAAACGTAACCCTGAGCAGGTTCCTGAAAGCAAATTGCTTGGGTGCTGTTGAAATATAAACTCGAAATAAGTAATAACGTGATTGTAATAAAAGTTGATTTTCCCACCTTAATTTCTAATTATTATTTGACAGTAATACCAAATATTTAGACTTAAGGCTATTTTTTTAATCAGATAAACTCAGGTTTCGTTTTTAGATAATCGGTTTGAATTTCACGAAAATTAAGATGGAGCTCAGGGTGGCTTTATTATTTGAGTTTTACTGAAAAAAAAATGCCAGGGTTTTATTTATCATAAAACCCTGGACAAACCCTACATTAAAAAATAACCAACTTCCGCTACGGTGTCCAACTTCACTTCTCTCCTCACACCGTTTTCATATTTTCTATATGTTAAATGTACTAAAGAATAATGTGCAATACCAATTAATATAAAAGTATATAGCAATAAAAGTTTACAAAGATTTTTTAATTGTATAAAATACAATAATATAAGTGTTAAAATCGGCTAAATACAGTTATTTGTATTTTGCGCTTATAAAAACCCAGTTTATTTGTGGTTAATGGTTGAAAAAAATCAATTTAAGTAGTTGAAATTAAGCTAATTGCAAATTATTCGGGCTAATTACATTAATTTTTTTAAAAAATGCTGATAAATTAATCCTTGTTTACTAAAATCAATTGAAATCGAATAGGTTATAAAATCTTCTCTTAAGCGTTAAATATTTTATGAAAAAAACCTTATATACTATATCCATAGTCCATCATTAATGGCCAATTTGATTTAGTAAGTAGAGAGTAAAGCAGGTTTGTATTCCATTAAATTAGACCACACTTGAATTCTTACATCCCGCTTAGGGATATCATGAAATTTTGAAACAAAAGTCTCTTCATAGATCAATGATTGAAAGATGGCTTTATTTTCCATCGTATTGTAGTTCCAGCTAACAAAAACCCCTGTGTTTTGATGCCCTAAAAATTGCTCCATTCCACTCCAGAAATTGAACTGATTTTTTCTGGACCCCATATTCAAAACGTAGGTTTGTGGGTTTCCCGATAGATAAAAGGAGAGTTCTGAAGCGGTATGGTAGGAGTCAGAAAAAAAGAATTCATCGCTAATACCAAGGCTGTCTTTCAGATAATCAATTCTTTTTGCCAACTGTTCATGTCCTAGCAATCTTTTGACAATCATTTGCTCTCTTTTCCGTACTGTCTCACTTGACTTAATCCCAGTATAATCTGGTAAAATGAAAATGATGGGTAGCGCAATACTTAAATAAATCCCACCATAGCTGATGGTTTTCCAAAGCCTGCTTTGCGCCACCATCCAACGTGCCAATGCAATTGCAAATCCCGTGTAGGCAAAAGCGGGCCAATTTACCATTGCCTCCTTAAAGAAACTTAAACAGCCGAAAAAGAGAAAAGCAATAATCCCCGGAAGAATAAGATAAACCAAAGCAGCACTTTTGTTTTTATAGACATGCAGGAATGTAGCCAACCATGCAGGGACCAGGAACAAGGAAACAATTGCCAATTGCCCTTTTAAATATTCAAAAAAACTTTTGCTGGTAGTAGTAATTGAAAATGACTTGGAACTGACCCCTTCAGCACCGGTTAGGGCCAATAAATGCCTCAAGGTTTCAAAATCATTTTGCCAGTTCCAAATAAATGCGGGAACGAAACCCAAAGCACTTATGAGAACAAACATCAAAAAATTTGCTTGATGCGTTTTCCATTTTTTGGTGTACAGTAAGTACAAAAGTAGTACAGGGAATATGAGTAGCATCACATACTTCGTCATGAGTCCAAAAACTGTAGCAATACCTGCATATACCCACCAAAAACTTTTCTCTTCCTTAATTCCCCTATAAGCAAGATATATACTTAAAATCCAAAAAAAGGAGAGAGAGGAATCTGTAGTATGAAATGTTGTGGCTAACCACCAAGAAGGCATGGACTGTAAGACTAATGCAGACCAGAAGCCTATTTTTCGGGAGTATAGATAAGTGCCAAATAAATAGGTGACCCATGCCATTCCTATCCCACAAAGTATTGCATTGATACGAATGGCGATCTCTGTATTGCCGATCAAAGAAGTGCTTAAAAAATTCAGAACCGCTACTAAGGCTGGTTTAGAATAATAATGCCATGCTAAATGCTGTGACCATACCCAGTATTGAGCTTCCTCAGTAAACAAGTTAATTTCTGGCCGCAGGGTAAACAGTATTTTGGGTACCGCAAGTGCGAGTGTCACCAGGTAAAAATAGACAGTATATTTTTTTGGTTGGAAACCATAAAAAATGGATCTTGATACACATGCTTTTACAAAACACATTATAATTTAACCCTATTTATTTAATGTTCAATGGGTTATTTTGTTTTGTAGTGCAAAATCAAGGGTCCTGGCTATCTCTACATTTCTTCAAGTTAGCAAATTCCTTGCTGGTATTATGAGGTTATTTATTGGAGATTTAATTTGTTTCTAGTAAGTATCAAGGCTTTGGAATAATCCATATTTCTGCGACCTGAGCACCTCTTTCGCCTTCTCCGCAAGTCCATTGGAGAACCAATTTACCATCTGAGTAGGTACTTGCGGGAAGTTCAAATTCATACAAAGGCTTTACTCCGGTTCTAATGAAATCATGGATGATGTGGCCATCGTCAGTGGTTAATTTCATATTAGCCCTAAATCTTCCAGTATAAGCGATCTTTATTGTGTAAGAGACTTCTGGGTTAAGCTGGTCATAATTGATGATCAGGGGCGTGTCATAAAGGGTCGTTACTTGATTCATCCAGGCCAGTGGGGTAGCAGTCCCTCCGAAACCTACTGCTTGGATTTCATGAACCCATTCTTCGCCTCTCAATCCTACACCGAAACTAGCCCTAGGACCATATAGACCTCCTGGATCTTGACTCCATTCTTTTGGCTTTAAGACCCTATCCCAACTTTTCCCTTGCCCGAAATTGTCATAAAAACCTCTTGGTCCAGGATTGGTACGGTTAAGCAATTGCGCTATTTTTTCTAGTCTTTGCTTCTCATCGGTGTCTTTCTTGATTTCATTAAGATTGGCCAAAAGCCATGGCGCATCATTGAGTACCACATCAAGGTTGTCTATGAAATTACCTCTGCCGGATGCGGCCCCATGAGGCGTTACAGTGAGTTGGGCGCCAATACTATTGAACAGTGCATCGGCCAATTCCAGACACCTTTGTTTTAACTGAGCAATATAGGGATCTGCCATTTGTTCATTCAATAGGGCAATGGCCTTATTTATACTGTTCAGGCTTCCTTCTGTTTCGGCTCTTTGAAGTACATTTTGCGCTTTTTGTTCTTGTTGGGTTTCAAAAAGCAGTTTTTGCTGAATGTAAGCATCGAAATAAGCTCGGATCAAGCCCATCTGAAACCTGAAATTCTTCATTAACTTGGCATCAGCCCTTTTTTCCATGTCCTGCCACTGTGCCAGCGTTTGCTGAATACCAGTATTAGTGAGCAGTGGCCCCTGAAGGTTTTTCTCCTCTGCTAAAAAACCATTAGCTGCCGCATCTACCCAATCCGGCCCAAAGAAAAATCGTGCATAGTCTCTAAGCGTTTCGGTCACTTCTGTTTCAGGATTCCATTCCTGGTCGGTCCATATAAATTTGTTCACATCGTCATTGGTGCCTTCAGAATAGCTCAAGCTTCCATTGGCATATTGGGCCAGAGAATTGTGAATGATTTTTTGATCCATTGGACGGGGATTAATGGATTCTCTTCCCAAGGTCATCGCCATGGCCAAATCCCATTCTGGGATAGGGTATTGAGAGCTCAGGTTATGGGTGATGTCTGGATACCTGCGTATAGGGATTGAAGCATCAGTTAATTGTCTTAATTCTGGTAAAGGTATTTTAACCCAAGGCCCGAAAACAACGCCTCCAAACCAATCATACTTTTGGTTGACGTGATAAAAGAAACGATCAAACCAGGCCTTTGTAGGCCTAAACACCTGAGGGGAAATCCATATTTTGGCGCTCGGGTGAAATCTATGAAGTTTGGTTGCCACTTCTTCAAGCCAATGAAACAATACGTCCGGTTCAAGGTCTCCGGGGTCTCCTCCGGGAACAAAAAGATGGTCCAACCTTGGAATGGAAGCAAATACATCTTTGCGTTGTGTTAGTTCTATGATTCTGGTTTGTGGGTCTTCATAGTCTTTGGCCATATTGGGAAACCACATCCAGACATCCAGATCCAACTCATCCGCAATACGCGATTGCTCTCCGATCATGTCTATTGCTGGAATAGTCATATGAGGTGAGGTAAAATCATCGTCCGTTCGCGGAGGCATGATTTCTATGCTATTGGCTCCGAAAAGTGCCAATTCTCTTATGTATTGGTCAAACTGATCTACTGTAAAAGCATCATAAGCATTGGTTTTGGGACGGTAACCAAGTTGATGGCCTCTAATTGCAGATTTTGGTGAAGTTGATTTTTCTATGGCCTTGGTCAATAAAAGCTGGGTGGGTGACCAATTCATTTTTCTAAGTAGGTGCCCAATTCCAAACAATAGCCCTTTGTCATCTTGGCCTATAACTATGGCCCTTGGTTGGGGTGATGAGTTATCAATAATGACGTTGAACCCTTCCTCTGGCATTGATGCGACCTCTTGAAGAATTTTCTTCCATTGCCTTGGAAGACTTGGGATATCCCCGAATTGAGTTAATAGGATAGAGGGCTGTTTGATTTTCGTACTATTCTGTATAGGGAATGGCTTATCTATCCGCTTTGTCAGCTCCTCGTGCAATACGTTGGCGTATTTTTGCAGCCGCTCACTATTGCCGTGAGGGACGATTATGGCATTTGAAAAATCCAGGTCTTGGCCATAAGAAATACCATGTATTAAAAAGAAAAAAGCAATTAAAAGGGATCGTAGTAGCATCGTATTTTTGGGTTATCGTTAAATATACCATTGTGCCACCCAATTAGGCTATTTTGACTGCAAGTCTCGTCGCCTTACTTCATAATTCTTTATTGGATTGTGCATACTGACTTTTAGCATTTTTCCATCTTGATAATAATATTTATTTTGATCCCCTTCTATATGGGTGGTGTATACGCCTTCACCATGAACCCTTATTTCTGAAAATTTCCCCAGGTTTTCAGCAATCATTACACTAACTCCCTGCGGTTCTTCGAAAAATAGGCGGACAGCACTATGATAGATAGGCTCAGCGATCGTGCCTGAATTTTCATATTTATACCCATTTGCATCAATTTTATACTGATCACCTTCTAACCAAATTTTTGAGATAAAGTCACCCCTATTGGTTTTTGAACTTACTATCGAATTAATGAAAACGCCATTATGGTATTTTACCTCTGTATGGTAATCCACGTTTATGGTTCCGAACAGCCAAAAACTAACATTGCTTTTAAGTAAATAGATGGTTGTGTCACCCTTAACAACTTTGTTGGCTTTCATCTCGCCTATGGTGAACCCCGCCAATGTGATGTCAAAATCTATTTTATCTTGAGCCTTCAATGAAGGGGTAGAAAAAAAGATTAGAATACTGAGACAGAAGGTTATATAAGTTCCTTTAATTGGCATTTGCTATAGGGTTAATATACTTGGCAGATAGAAAGGTATAAAAAAGAGTTGTTTTGGTCAAATTCCAAAAAAAATGGTCGTGCCAAATGATGCTAAATGGTCGTTAAAAACCTCAAGGAAATTCTATTGAAAGCTTCTGGATTTTCTACATTAACTACATGACCGCATTCAGGGACTACCTCAAGCTTTGCGGATTGGTGGGTTTTAACCAGTTTGGTGATAGTAGGTAAAAACATGTAATCTTCCTCACCCATCAAGTAGAGGGTAGGGATATTGGTTTCTTTTATTCTGAAAAAGTCAAGTAGTGGATTGACCCTTGAGGCAAGACTAAACCAGCGAATAAATTCTTTTTGGTACAATTTTTTGGCCTCCTTTACGAATAGAAACCGAGAGGCCTTGTGGTTTTTTCTGGGCATTATTATAAATGCAAAAAGCTTGTAAAGCAGAATGTATGGAATAACCGATTTCAACAAAATGCCCATGCGCATCAGTACTTGTCCCCGAACATTTAGCTTCATAATGGCGCCAGCTAAAATCATGCTGGATACCCGTTCAGGATATCGCTCTGTTATCTCACGAATGATGATTGTGCCTAAAGAAATACCAATAAAATGAGATTCCTTGATCTTCAAATGATTTAAGACCTCCATTACTTCATCTGAAATAACAGGAAAAGTATAATTTTTTAATTTCTCGTAAACCTTGTCTTTCGATTTACCATGACCCCGCAAATCCACCAACAAGACATTAAAGGACTTCTTGAAATCCCGGATCTGCTTAAACCAAATAGCACTACTTCCTCCTGCACCATGTACAAAAGTGACCCAAGGGGCATCTGTCTTTAAAATATAAGTGGTGTAATGGAGCATGAGTTAATATAACACGGGTTTGTCCTATATGGTTTAAACCTTGTTGATTTTCATTAATAATGTTAGCTGTAATTGCTTTGTCTTGACGGAAAACCTTTCCTTTTCAATCAGCTGGGGTTTTTAAATTTAAGCCTGTTCCTTGATAAATGGGAACAGGCTTAAAGGGATTGTGCCGATATACCCGGGCTGGAAAATTTGGCTTTATCGAATCGCTTTAGCTACCAATTTTGCCATGATCTTGTTCCCTTTTTTATTTGGGTGTACGCCATCTGCAAACAATTCTCCGTATTTTTCCATTGGCTGGTGGAGATCAAGAAGTATGGTGCCTGTTTTTTCAGCTACCTGGCGAATTAGAGGAGTCATTTCATTGATTATTATCTCTTCCGTAATGTCAAAGTTGGTTTTGAAAACCGGAACTGGCAGGCAAACATAAATTTTGCCGGTTTCTGGCATACTTGCTTTAAAGGTCTCTATCATTTCCACATAATTGTCCACGAATTCATCTTTGTATTCCCAATTTTGTGGCTTGGAATCATTGGTGCCCAATTTGATGACCAGAATATCAGGGGAAAAGGATTTCACAGCTTCAAATTGTGGCTCGTCCCAATAAGGGTGATCACCTTTCTTTAACAAGGTACGTCCACTAACCCCAAAGTTGATCACATGGTACTTTTTACCCAATTTATCCTGCAATTGAAGCGGGTAGCTGTCAGGGTTTTCTCTCCCAGGTCCTTGGGTGATGCTATTGCCTACACAGGCAACTTTAATAGGTGATTGGGCTAAAACTTCCTGGCCTATAAATAGCAACAGGATATAAAATAACTTGTTCATGAATTTCAGATTTACTTTGAAAGTGGAAATTACACAATTTTTAAATGTATTGATCCTTTCATTTTCTTTAAATTGCCAACCACTTGGGATTTTGCTTGTACAATGAAATTAAATTACTTGGTCTTTAATGAGAAATTTAACCTCCTTTCTTTGGATGTAGTAGCAGGGGCATGTGCAGGTATGTATTTTTTTGCCGATTTAATGAAGGTAGAATTGTCATGGAAGATTTATTTGCTTTTGGGGCTTGCTGTGTGGAGCATTTATACCTTCGATCATTTACTGGATGCTAAAAAAGTAAAAGGGCAAGCTTTGTCCCCAAGACACAGGTTTCACCAGGATCATTTTACCTTACTCTTGGTAATGTTGTTTGTGGCGGTTATTTGTGGCTTTGTTTTGGCCTTTTGTTTTTTACCCTCTTTTAAAATGTTTGGCTCAGGACTTCTTCTTGCCTTTCTTATTGTACTGTCTATGGCAGTATTGCGTTTAGCAGGAAAAAAAACAGCTGCCGTAAAAGAGTTTTCTACCGCATTGTTTTATGTGGCGGGACTTGTTTTAATTCCGTTATTGAATATTGATTTTTCATTTTCCACCAATTATTGGATGTATTTTTTAGGTGCATACCTTTTGCTGGCTTGGTACAACCTGGTATTTCTTTCCTATAGCGATAGTGAGCAGGATTTGGCTGAAGGACAAGCGTCAATTGTGACCGTTATTGGTAAGGTCAAAACGCGTAGATTATTATGGGTTCTTGCCATTATAGGTTTGCTTTACCTTGTATTTCTTTTCTTAATGCTACCTTCCTATTATCACATCTATACATTGATTTGGGGGTTGATGTTTTTGATGCATATAATCAGTTTTGTAGAATCTCCGTCCGATAAAAACATAAAAACCAGAAAACGCCTTGAGTTGGCTTTTTCACTTCCTTTGTTGCTCCTGTTATTTTAATTAGAATCTTGCCTACCTGCTCCAATAATGAAAATAAAAAATGCCATAGAATTTAAGGACAATTACAATTTAATTGCCCCTATTTATGACGGCTTGGCAACCTTGTTTTTGGGTAGAAAATTTCATGATAGTAAATGGGAGTTTTTAGATTGTATCCAGCCTGGCGACACGGTTTGGTTAATAGGAGGTGGAACTGGAGGCAATTTGCCTGAAATTCTGAAAAGATGTGGGAAAGAGGGGAAAGTAATATTTATGGAGGCTTCAATCAAAATGCTTAATAAAGCGAGGAAGAGAATTCATTCGCATGTAAAAAATCAGGTGGAATTTGTTTGTGCGGATGATTTTAAGCTTTCCAGAAAGGATAAAATTGATGTAGTCATTACCCAATTTTTATTGGATGTATTGGCAGATGATGCTATTGATGCTTTGTTCGATAAAGTAAGGCAGAATGTATCTTCAAACACTTGTTGGCTGTTTTTGGATTTTTATCCAGTGAAGAACAAGAAATGGTTGATACATTTAATGATCACAAGCTTTAGTATGTTGGCCGGACATCCAAGAAAAGAACTTCCAGATTATGATAAATTCTTTAAAGGCTGGGGTTGGGAAGAAATTAAAACTACTTTTTTGAGAAGGGATTTTACAGGGCCAAGGTTTATAAATTGGCACCAAAATCTATCAAATCGGATACGATTTCTTTAAAATAATCACCATTATAGGGGCCATAGAAATTCATGTCCCTTGCCTCATAATAATCACCTGAATAGTATTTGTCAGGGGTGATGTATCCAATATATCCGCCGTTGAAAGTGGTGATAAATAAGGAAAGGCCAAGTGCTTCCGCTTGTTCCTCCCAAGCCTTATAAAAAACTCCTGAAACTTCACCCGAAGAGGAGATAAACAAGGCATTCCCTATCCTTACCACATCAAAATAAGCAGGACTTTCTCCAATGGCCCAGTTAAAAAGCCAGGGCCTGAGTCGCAAATTATCACTGATTCTGTAATGGGGTGAACGCAGTTTTAAGGGAAGTCTGGCAGCCATTATTTGGCTGCCGTTCACTATTTTATCGATGGGATTATTAATTACTACTGAATCCAAGGAGCTAGCATATTGCTTGATGCTCTTGATGTCATTTCCCGGGGCTTTTGGTCGATGACTTCCCACGGCTCCAGCTGCAAAAATAGCAAAGTCATGTCTTTTTTCCAGCGCTTCTGAGAGGTAGTAGGGATAGTCTCCCGAGAGTCCCATGAACTTACTACTTAGACAAGTCGCATGTGCACTGTAAGTCATAAGTGAACAAGTCTCACCGTTACCTTTCTCTAAAATTAACTGTCTTATATAAGGGTCAATTGGATCTGAGGCGATCAGTCGATTGCTTACAAAATCTGCCGCTTCTGACCTTTTGGTGCGAAGGGATACCGTATCCATATTGCTCAAAGCATTACTTATGGCCGTAAGGGTGCCATTTGTGACATGGCTTACCAGGGATTCATCCCAGCCTCCCATGGCCAATTCTCCTACTGGTCCGGGAATAGTTCCCCCCATGCCGCTATGTGTATGGGTGGCTGTGAAATAAACATGGTCAACTGGAAGTTGTTGTTTTTTTATGGCTGCCCGAAGTGCTTTAGCCAATTCGGGATGAACAATCAGCAATTCATAATTAAGGAAAGCCACCTTAAACTGGTCATTACCAATAATGATGGCTTTTACGAAACTGCTGTCTTCAACATATTCATAAGGCCCTCTAGGTTTATAAGCAACAAGGTTTACTGGCGTTTCGGCTGTTATATTGGCTTTGGCCCAACCCCCTAAAACATATTCTTTATCAGCCCCTTCAAAAGTCAGACCGTCTAATGCTTTTAAGGTTTCCTTATAGTAAGCGGTTTCTTTATAGGGTGTCCAATCAACAGTGGTGATGGTCAATAATGCCAGTGCCAATAAGAAAATGAAGCACCCAATGACGATTTTTAAAAGGACTTTCATTTGCTTAAAATTTAAACCCGTGACTTAACCATCGTAGGTAAAGGTGCCATGTTGACTGTTTACTGTAACTTTTTTGCCTTGGTAATCCGTAACTCGACCGATAACTTTGGCTTCTACACCGAAATTAGCAGCAATAGCAATCACTTGATCAGCCCATTTTTCGTCCAGGTACACTTCCATTCTGTGGCCCATATTGAAAACCTTGTACATCTCTTTCCAGTCAGTACCACTTTCTTCCTGGATGATTTTAAAGAGGGGTGGTGTATCAAAAAGGTTGTCTTTGATCACGTGCAAGTTGTCTATAAAATGCAGTACCTTGGTTTGTGCTCCTCCGCTGCAATGAACCAAGCCATGTATGGCATCCCTATTTTCTTTCAATAAGGCAGCGATAATAGGGGCATAGGTCCTGGTAGGTGACAGCACCAATTTACCCATATCTAAGGGAGTGCCAGGTGCTGGGCTAGTCAAATCATAACTTCCAGAGTAAACCAGCTCCTCAGGTACAGAAGGATCAAAACTTTCTGGATAAGTCGTTTTTATGTTTTTTCCAAAGACATCATGTCTGGCAGAGGTAAGGCCATTGCTTCCCATTCCTCCGTTGTATTCTGATTCATAAGTCGCTTGACCGAAAGAGGTCATTCCCACGACTACATCTCCAGCTTTAATATTGTCATTAGAGATGACTTCATTTCTTTTCATTCGGCAGGTGACCGTGCTGTCTACAATGATGGTACGCACCAAATCTCCGACATCTGCTGTCTCGCCACCAGTAAGTACGGTATTGACACCATGATCCCTAAGCATCTGTAGCACTTCTTCTGTACCATTGATGATGGCAGCAATCACTTCCCCTGGAATAAGGTTTTTGTTCCTTCCTATGGTGGAGGAAACCAATATATTATTAACCGCACCTACGCAAAGCAGGTCGTCTATATTCATAATTATAGCATCCTGAGCAATGCCTTTCCAGACACTCAGGTCTCCTGTAGCCTTCCAATAGAGGTAAGCTAGAGAGGACTTGGTACCAGCACCATCAGCATGCATGATGTTACAATAGTCCGGATCATTTCCCAAGACGTCTGCTACTATTTTGCAGAAGGCTTTGGGATACAGGCCTTTGTCTAGGTTTGAAATTGCTTGATGTACGTCTTCTTTGGAGGCAGAAACCCCCCGCTGCATGTACCTATCGTTCATAAACTTAGATTTGGAAAAAACAGATAAGGGGCAAAGGTAAGCATTTTACTCCGTGATTTCTATAACCTTAAACTCTGTTCTTCTGTTGACCTGGTGCTCTTCCTCAGTTTGAGCATTCTCGATGATTAACTGCCTTTCGCCATATCCCTTGGCTTGTAGCCTGTCCGCAGCAATACCTTGAGAAACAATATAGGCTACTGCAGATTCAGCCCTTCTTTGAGAAAGGTCATCATTGTAGGCATCTGTCGCTCTTATATCCGTATGGCTACTCAACTCAATGCGTATTCCAGGATTGTCTTTTAGAATTTTAACCAGCTTGTCTAGTTCAATAGCAGCATCTGGTCGGATATCTGCTTTGTCCAGGTCATAATAGATGTTTTCAAGCACTATCGCTCTTTCCAATATCAACTGGTCAAGTACAATTGTGGTGTCAAGGCTGATGTTAGTGACATCCTGAATCAGGTCCTCTTCAGCAGGGGTTTTGCCAATGGTGCTGTAAGGGACACTTTTGGTAAAGTAACCGCTTTTAGAGGCGATCATAGAATAGTCTTTATCTGGCTCGAGCGGGAATCTCAAGCGGCCACTTTGGCTTGTTAGGTTGCCATCGATGCTTTTGTTTTGGTCATCATAAAGCATTACACGTACCTGAGGGAGAATTTGCTCTTCTCCATTTTCAGCCGTTGTTTTTGTTACCACATTTAACAATACATTCACCACTTTAGGAGCTGGTGTCATGTCCTTAAAATAGTAGATGTCATCATCGCCTTTGCCGCCTTCTCGATTGGAGGTGATAAAGCCTTCTTCAGGATATTTGGTAAAGAAAATCCCAAAATCGTCCGCTATAGTGTTAAAGTTTGGCCCGAGGTTCAATACCTTGGCTTCGCCATCGACTTCCTTGTAAACAAAATATCTAGCTTTCCATAGCCAGGATGACCGTCTGAGGCAAAGTAAAACTCTCCATTTTCTAAAGGCCTGGGAAACATTTCATTGCCAGGGGTATTGATTTCAGGGCCCATATTAACCGCACTTCCAAAATTTCCTGAAGCCATAATTGTGGCTTTGTAAATGTCTGTTCCGCCATAACCTCCAGGTCTGTTGGATGCGAAATAGAGGGTTTGACCGTCCAGACTAAAGGCTGGCGTGGAATTCCAATATTCAGCCTCACCATTTACACCCATGTAGGCAGGTTCTGTAAATCCTGTCCCATTGAATTTGGAAGAAAAAAGACTTACATCGGGAAGGTCATTTTTACTGTTGCTATTGCCACGAGCGTAAATAATCATGTTGCCATCCGGGCTTATCGCAATGGCTCCCTGGTTTAGCCCTGACTCGTTTTGAAACTCAGATAGGGTTTGGATACCCTGTACATCTACATTGATCCCCTCAGCCCTTGTTTTAAATAAACGGGTATATCCTTGTCCTGTTCCTGCATACATGCCTCCCGCACCTCTTGAGCTTGTAAAGAAAAGTTGGTTTTCACTTACTATTGGGGCGTAGTCTATGCCTGTAGAATTAAGTAATTCATAATTTTCCAATTCATGATTAGGCCAAATAGGAGTGATGGTTTCTATTTCGTCTATGTTCTGAATTTCTATTGTTGCAAGAGCGATTTTTTCATCGTCCATCGTAAGCGTTTTGGCCGCTTCAAAAGCTTCCTTTGCTGCTTCGTATTCTCCTTTGCCTTTTAAGCTTTTACCCTTGTGGAATTGGCTGTCAAAGCTGGCATTCTCTTCCGAGACTTTCTCATAGTATTCAGCCGCTTTTTCTATTCGGTTAGAGAGTCTGTAACTTTCTGCAATGTAAAAATTCGCCTCACTATTTGCCGAATCGGTTTCTAATAACCTGGAATAAGAAGCTATGGCCAGCTGGTATTCTCCTGTATTGAATTGCGTTTGGGCCTTTTGTTGTAGACTGGTACAAGATGCTTGAAATACAAGCAATAAAACAGGAAGTAAACAGCGGTTTATTGGAAAGGTGGACTTTATGTTTCTCATACTATTTTTTCTCTTGCAGCATTAATTAGCAAAATATTTTTTCAGCCAACTTTTTTCAGCTTCAATCAGCCATTTGTCATTTAAGTCCGCAATTTTATTTACACTAGGATTAAACATCTTACTGTTGGACTTTAAAGACCCTTCCACCACATGATTCTTGATCTCTGGTAAAAAAGCCACCTTTACATTTTCTCCCTCGAGATAGGCCACCTTACCACTGTCCAATAAATTTATATTTAGTTTTACTTCTATTTCCCTTATAACCCTTACTGAGCTGTCTATAGAGCATCCACTGGCACCCATCTGACTTTGATCCACAGAAAGGATGATGAATTGGTCGTATTTTAAGTCAAAAGAACTAGGCATCTCAGCCCCATGTGTATTCCACTGGTTACAGAAGGCAACTAATTTTGATATAATCCAAGTCTTTTCCTGCTCATCGAAAGGACGATCAGACTGATAGATCCAAATTTTCGAATCTTTTGGCATTTTATCAAATGGTACGTACATGATTGGCTCCTTTAAATATATTTCCTAAACAAATTTACAAATATTGCCAGTGATTTCCCGACAATAATATTAAACGAAGATAGATTTATTATGATACAATTTTTTTTAAGTTCCCTTAAAAAAAGTTCAAAACCAAAAGCAAAGTGTATTTCTAAAGCTACGAAACCCACAAAAACCTATAACTGCTGATCTTTAGCGATCAGTTCAGCCAGATCGAGAACATTGACCTCCTTTTCTTTTTCCTTGTTTTTTATGCCATCTGTCATCATAGTAAGACAGAAAGGACAACCTACAGCGATGGTTTTTGCACCCGTTTGCAAAGCCTCTTCTGTACGTTCTACATTGATGTCTTTACTTCCTTGTTCTGGTTCTTTGAACATCTGGGCGCCGCCAGCGCCACAGCAAAGCCCCTTGGACTTGCATCGCTTCATCTCCACCAATTCCATGTCCAGGGCTTTGATTACTGCTCTTGGTGCTTCATATACGTCGTTTGCCCTACCGAGGAAACAACTGTCATGGAAGGTGATTTTTTTACCTTTAAATTCGCCTCCTTCTTTCATGACAATCTTGCCATCATTGATCAACTCTTGCAAATATTGAGAATGGTGAACCACCTCATAATTGCCACCTAAGGCTGGGTATTCATTTTTTATGGTATTGAAACAGTGGGGACAAGCAGTTACGATTCTTTTTACCTGATAGCCATCCAATACCTGGATATTGCTCATGGCTTGCATCTGATATAGGAATTCATTGCCAGCCCTTCTGGCAGGATCTCCGGTGCATGTCTCTTCGTCGCCGAGGACAGCAAAGTTTACTCCTACCTTGTTTAGGATTTTGACAAATGCCAAGGTTACTGCTTTGTATCGTTCATCAAAAGAACCCGCACAACCTACCCAAAATAAAATCTCCGGAGCCTCTCCGGAAGCCATTTTTTGAGCCATGGTTGGGGCTTTATAGGTATCACTCATAATATCGAATTTTTACTTTTTTCTTTGTTTAAATCAGCGGCCCAGTTAAATCTGTCCGTTGGAGGGAATTTCCAGGGAGCAAAACTGGTCTCAATATTTTGGAACATGGCATTCCATTGCGCAGGGCTGCCACTTTCTTCCATTGCGGTATACCGCCTCAATTCTATGATAATGGCCAAAGGATCTATATTTACCGGACAAGCTTCCACACAGGCATTGCAGTTGGTGCATGCATTGATTTCTTCCTGTGTGATATAATCTCCCAAAAGGGATTTGCCATCATCCAATCCTTTTTTGCCTGCAATTAGATTATTACTTACTTCTTCTGCCCGGTCCCTGGTGTCCATCATTATTTTGCGGGGAGATAATTTCTTGCCTGTTATATTCGCAGGGCACTCTGCCGTGCATCGACCACATTCTGTGCAAGAAAAGGCGTTTAACAAATTAATCCTGGACAAGTCATTGACGTCCTTGGCACCAAATCTACCTACCTCAGCAGTTTCAGTAGCTTGTGGGTCGGTTGGCATTCCCAACATCATTTTTACTTCATGGGTAACGGTTTCCATGTTAGGCATTTTTCCCTTAGGTTCCAGATTCGAATACCAGGTATTGGGGAAGGCGAGGAATATATGCAGGTGTTTGGAATACGTCACATAAATCGCAAATCCTAAAATACCAATGATGTGAAACCACCAGGCAGCTCTTTCGATCAATACCAGTGTGCTGGATTCAAGTCCTGCAAAAATCCCCTGAATACTACTGCTTATCCAGAGACCTCCAAGTGGGATATATCCGCCAACACCCCTGTAGGCTAAAATCTGGTCCGTAGCATTCATGGTCAATATCGCCATCATCAAGACAATTTCAATTACCAAAATCAGGTTGGCATCTAGTTTAGGCCAGCCTTTTAGTTCGACCATATTAAGTCTTGGCACCTTGGTAATGTTCCTACGGATAAGGAAAATCAAGCAGGAAATGAGCACACCCAAGGCCAAAAACTCGAAGAAATTCATGGCGATGGAATAAAATCCAGCCAGAAAAGGGGCGAAAACCCTATGTGTACCCACTATTCCATCTATAATAAATTCCAAAACCTCGAGGTTGATGATCACAAAGGAAACGTAAATGACCAAATGAAGCAGGGCAGGAATCAGATTTTTGAACATCTTCTTTTGTCCAAGGGCTACCAGTAACATTGTTTTCCATCTTTCGCCTGGATTGTCATTGCGTTGAACGGGTTTGCCGAGTTGGATGGTTTTTAGGATATAATTTATTCGTTTGTACAGGATATATCCTGCAGTTCCTAAAACCAATAAAAAAAGGATTTGCGGTAAGCTACTCATATTGAATGTGTTATTATTTATCCTCAATTTTTTTATTAAAATTGCTTGTACAAAAGTAACAAATAAGTACCTTTGCATCACTTTCAGCGGTGATGTAGCTCAGTTGGTAGAGCATCGGACTGAAAATCCGTGAGTCGGTGGTTCGAGCCCACTCATCACCACAAGCCCTGGTTTTACCAGGGCTTTTTTTTTGTCCTTTATTTTTAGCAAATGATTTCCGGTATTTTGCATGCTTTGATTTTTTCTATTCTTTGAATAGGCAAATTAATAAATAGTCAGGAGGCAAACTATATATTTTATTTTTAAACCGGGATTATAGAAAAGGATTTGTGGTAGAATGGCCCTTGCCTATTTCAGGATAAACCACTGTTGCAGTTGGCTTGTTCGTACCGAACAGGTTTAATTTTGTGATTAACCCTTATATTCAAAAAAGTTTTTTACCAAAAGTGTAACCTTTTTGTTTCTCGATCATCATCTTACTACATGAAGTCCTTTTTTGAATCACAGCTATGGCCCCTAAAGAATAGGCTCTACCGGTTCGCCATGTTATGGTTGAAGGATAGGGACAAAGCGCAGGATGCGGTTCAAGAAACCATGACCAAAGGATTTTTGCAGCAGCAATACCTTTCTTCTATCGAGAATCCCACTGGGTGGATGGTGAAGACCTTGAAAAATGAGGCCCTCCAGCAAATCAGGGAAGCAGGAAAGTGGGGGACAATGGATGAAGTTGGGGATAGGGCTATGGAGGTAGATTCTGAAGTGGATTTTAGTCAAAAGACCAAGATGGTTTTTAGGTTCATCGAAAAATTACCTGAGCGCCAAAAGGAAATTTTCTTCTTGCGGGAAGTAGAAGGACTTACACACAGGGAAATGGCGGCTTACCTGGACCTAAACGAAGGACAGGTGAAGGTGGAATTGCACCGGGCAAGGAAAAAACTGAAATCATTTCTGGAAAATTATGGAAAATAAACACGAGGAATTGTGGGATAAATACTGGAAAGGTGAAACGACACTGGAAGAGGAAAATATGCTTTTCAGTGAAGTTGAAGCAGATCAGCAAGGTGGAAGCCTTAAGGATTTCTTTTCAGGGATTCAAGCCATCCGTTCAGAGAAGCCAATAGCTGTTCAATTGCCTCTGCCGAAGCAAAAATATCCTTGGCAAAAACTGGCGGCTGTACTATTGGTATTCCTAACTGTAACTGCCTGCTGGTGGGGGTACAAGGAATATGAGCAACAGCAACAAGAAATGGCCTACCAGCAAGTGGTGGAGGCAATGGGCAAAATTCAGCTCAACCTTAGAAAAGGCACCAGCCACCTGGAAAGCATGGAAAAGATCAAGTACCTCAATTCAGGTGTGAATTGGTATGATAACAATAAAAATAATTAGCGATGAAAAAGATATTATTGCTGGCACTGTGCTTATTGCCATGGCTGGCACAGGCTCAAACGGAAGTCATAGAAAAGTTTTATGAGAAATACAGGCAGGACGAGCGCTTTTCGAGGGTATACATCAGCCCAAAGCTGATGCAAATGGCAGGAGGATTCCTGAGTTCAAATGCGGACGAGAAGGATGAGGATGCCGAAAATCTGATGGAGCTGATTACCAAAGTTAAAGGCATTAGAATCCTTTCTGCTGAAAAAATTGGCGGTTTGGCCTTGTTCAGTGAGGCCATGGGAGACCTGAAAAAGGGCTTGTACGAGGAGCTTATGGATGTGCGGGACAAAGAAAGCTCACTGAAATTTATGGTCAGGGAAGAAGGAGGCAGGATCAAAGAACTGCTTATGGTATCGGGATCTACCAGCGAATTTACCTTTATGAGTATGCAGGGAGATTTCACCTATCAAGACCTCAACATGCTTTCCGAAAATACCAATTTGCCTGGAATGGAAGAGTATGGACGAGCCAAAAAAAATAAATAACCAATTAGTATTAAAAAATTTCACCATGAAAAATTCAATTATTGTAATCGCCTTAACGCTCTTTTTTAGCCTTCCCTCAGCACTACATGCCCAAAGCAAAAGTGTGGATCAGTTGTACCAACAATACAAAGGGCAGGAAAACTTCTTTCATTTAGACCTGGCGGGAAATTTCCTTGACTTTGCCAAAGGATGGAACCTTGAAATCGAGGAAGCCAATCTGGATGCCATTACTGAAAGCATAGAAAGAGTTAAATTTTTCAAATTACCGGTAAACGGTTCACGTGCAAAAGCAGATTTTCACAAGCTAAGCAAAGGGCTGGGAAAAGAAAGATATGAGCTGATGATGGATGCAAGTGAAAAGGACAGTGGACTAGCTATTTACACCAAGGGTGGCAAGGAAGTAGAGGGACTGGTGCTGATGATCAGATCAGACAATGACAACGAGTTTATGGTGATTGAGCTGGAAGGGCGCTTTGACCAGAAAACTTTGGCAACGATAGGAAAAGGGATCTGATTTCCCTATTCCTATCGTCAATCCATAAAAAGTTGAGCTAGTTGGATTTAAGCCAATTAGGCGCTTTATTACCTGATGATCTTATCTAAGTTTTATTGGATCTATTTATTATTATAAAAATAATTAAATACCAGCGGTTTTGGCATAGTTTTTTCTTGAATAGTAATTGAATATTTAAACCAACTACTATGATGATGAAAACAATTAATTATTTTCTTTTATTGGAGCAGTATCCTTGGCAGTTGCCTGCGGACCTGGAGCCAATAATTCTGAGAGCGATGCAACTGATAGCCTTGAAATGTCAGACCACCAAATGTCAGACAATCAAATGGGCAATATGGCAGTTGAAAATGAGATGACTGAGATGTCCGCCACAGCTTTACTTTCTGCGGCAAGTGGAAGCAATGTCACAGGTACTGCGACCTTTACCCAGGAAGCCGACGGAAAGGTTAGGCTGGAATTGACTGTAGAAAATTTGACAGCAGGAGAGCATGCCATTCACCTTCATGAAAATGGAGACTGTAGTGCAGCAGATGCTACTTCTGCAGGCGGCCATTGGAACCCATCGGGAGATGACCATGGAAAAAGAGGTGAAAATGATTACCATGCGGGCGATATAGACAATTTGACTGTAGGCGAAGATGGTAAAGGAAACCTTGAAATGGTAGTTGAAGGATGGTCTATCGGTGATGGGCAAGATTCTGATATCCTTAATAAAGCGATTATCATTCATGCTGATGCCGACGATTTTACTTCTCAACCTTCCGGTGCAGCCGGTTCGAGAGTGGCCTGTGGAGTGATACAGGAAGCAGGTTAATCAATAGCTACAAGAAGAAAAAATACTGAGATTGTACACGAGGTGTATAAATTGAAAGTAAAATAATTACTGCATTTAAAGCCCAATGGTGTTATCCATTGGGCTTTTTTATGAAATGGGCTTGAACTCAGGTTAATAGTTTTGAATAATAGCAGTAATGGTTTTAATTAAGGTACCTTTGTCACCTTATTATTGATTTGAAGTTATTAATTATCCCTTCGCACTAATTCAGCGAATTGCTGATGCTTATTTTTTTTAACTCTGATTGTGCAATAGCAACGAAGTGGTTGGTCTTGAAGTGATTCCATCACCTAATAGAAAGGCCATTGCTTATTTCGAGTTTAGTCTTTATTTCAATTGTTTAAACTCCGTAGCCAACTTAATGCCTGGGTGCTGGAAATTACCTTTTATAAGTAATTCTAATCTTGCGTTTTGCACCTGTCATTACCTTGCAATGCGCCGCAACGCAAAAAATATGGCTTTATTAAAAATGGGAGTAATTGGTACTTCTAAAAAAGAAGATGAAAGACGTGTACCTATACATCCTGCACATTTAAAAAGGATTCCAGAAACTATTCGCAAGCAACTAATTTTTGAAAAAGGCTATGGCCTTCCTTTCAATGTAGCCGACGAAGAGATCAGTGAGCTGACCGGAGGAATCGCAAGTCGAAGTGAAATCCTGACGGATATTGGGGCGGCCATCATTGCCAAACCCATCCTTTCTGATCTGGAAGAACTTAAGGAGGGAGGCTTGCTTTGGGGCTATCCTCATTGCGCCCAGCAAAGTCCCATTACCCAAATAGCAATAGACAAGAAATTGACCTTGATTGCTTTTGAGGACATGTATGTATGGAGTCCGAGCGGACAAATAGGGAGGCATACCTTTTATAAAAACAACGAAATGGCCGGCTATTGTGCTGTTATTCATGCCCTTCAATTAAAAGGGATAGATGGGCATTATGGAAATCAAAGAAAAGTTATCATCTTTAGTTTTGGAGCCGTAAGCAGAGGGGCAATTTATGCCCTAAAAGCACATGGATTTAGGGACATTACCATCTGCATACAGCGACCAGATCACGAAGTTAGAGAAGAAGTGTTGGACGTACATTATGCAAGACTAAGGAAGGGGAATGAAAATGAACCCAGGCTGATGGTAGTAGAACACGATGGCACAGAAAGGCCTTTATTGGAATTAATCAATGAATCCGAGATCATCATTAATGGAACTTATCAGGATACAGATGATCCCATCAATTATGTGTTGGAAGAGGAGAAATCTATGTTAAAGCCAGGTTCGCTGTTTATCGATGTGAGCTGTGATGAAGGAATGGGCTTTTATTTTGCCAAACCGACCACTTTTAAAAACCCATTGATTGCCATTGATACCATTGATTATTATGGCGTAGACCATACGCCAAGTTATTTTTGGGAAAGTGCTTCAAGATCAATTTCTGCGGCAATGATTGTACATTTGCCCGTTGTGATCTCGGGACGGAAAAGTTGGAAGGAAAGCCAGACAATTACAAATGCGATAAACATAGACAATGGCGTCATCGTAAAAGACACTATCCTAAGGTTCCAGAACCGCAATGCAAACTATCCACATCCCATTAATCCGGTACTTAACTAATCCGGTGTGGGGGAAGGTTTAATTTTATATATAAGAATTAGTAATGGATTATTTCAGGGTATTCCAAGCACAAAGTAAAATATGACTGCAGCAATAAAAATAAACAAACCGGAACCGATTGCTTCCGCGAAACCAAATGCCGTCTTTGATGGCACCACCGACATAAAGCTTGCCATCGAAGCATTAGAGGCAGGTAAGCAGGTGTTGATTACAGCCTTTTATAGCAATGGTTTGTTGCTATTGAAGGAATTGAAAGAACAGCTACAAAACAAACTTCCTAACACGACTTTCAAGGAGCAGCGTGAATTCCGGGCAGCCTATCGTAAGCTTTCCAATCTTGTGTTGATTGAAATTGCAGGCAACAAATTGGCACTTAAAAAGGCCCCTTTTATTGGCTGGTTGGAAGAATTGTATCCAGACAATAGCGATTTCTTATTGACTTTCCCTCAAGTGCAGGGGTTAAACAGTTCCTGGGAATGGTATAAAAATGGGATGACTATTCCTGTGCTAAGAAATAAATTACATCCCTACTATGGCACTTATTTCCCTACTCGATTTGATCATTTGTCGGTGTTTGACCAGTGGCTTAAGCGATACGAAGGCCCTAAAAAAACGGCCATAGATGTAGGGATTGGGAGCGGTGTGCTTTCCATGCAAATGGTGCAGCATGGCTTTCAGAAAGTCTTTGGAACAGACACCAATCCAAATGCGATTGTTGGCTTAAAAGCCTTTATGGGGGATACCAAGTTGTCTCGTAAGATTGAGTTAGATTATGGAAACCTATTTGGGAAATGGGATAAGCAAACCGAGCTGATTGTTTTTAATCCTCCATGGTTACCCGCATCCTATGCTCCAGAAAGCCTGGATGCAGGCATCTATTACGATAAAAAGCTGTTTCCAGCGTTCTTTGCTGAGGTCAAGAAAAGGCTTTTGCCAGATGGTAAACTCGTGCTCTTGTTCTCCAACCTGGGCCAAATTACAGAAGCTACGAAAGAACATCCCATAGAAAAAGAACTGGCTGAAGGCGGACGTTTTAAATTGGAAAGATGCTTTAAGAAATCAGTGAAAGCTGCCTCAAAGAAAACCAAGCGTGACCAGAACTGGCGTGCCGAAGAAGTGGTAGAACTTTGGGAGCTAACGCACAAATAAAACTTTATTGAGGCCTGAGAAAAAGGGTGTAGAGCGTTCCGGTGCCTCCGGCTCCTCCACCAAAATTGATGGCTATAGAACCATCGCCTTTTAAATCACCTACATAAGAAATGGAACGGGAGAAGCGGCCCTCTGCAGTCAGCTGCAGGTCAAAGCCTCCTTCTGTATTGTTAATTCTGGTAAATGATTTTACCGTTTTATCCTGATTCAGGTAGAGTAGGTAGCCCCAACCTTCGTATTGTTGGTTGGCGCCTGTTATCAGATCGCTGATTCCATCCCCATCAATATCCCCAACGGCACAGAGTGCGTGTCCAAAATTGGCACCACTGGTTCCGTTGGGGTTTATTCCTGTCGTCAATAAGTCTGTAAAACCCCCAATTCCCTCGGTGATCTTGACTTTGGAAAGGACCTCATGTGTGGAATTGTCCAAAGACAGTATCCAAACTGCCCCTTTTCCTCCATCCGACATAAAAGCACCTACGGCCAATTCATTGGTTCCATCCTTATCGATGTCCCCCAAAAGTGCGACTTCTCTGCCACCAAATTGATCTCCATCCTCAAGTCCTTCACCAAAGCCACCTTGAGTAGTGCTAATCGTTACCTTTTTGCCATATTCTACTTCCGAGCTTGCATTTAAAACAAAATGTCAATGGCTCCTCGTTGTTCACCCCCATCATCAGAACCGGGATTACAAGCTACCAAATCTATGCGGCCATCAAGGTTGATATCGCCTATAGCAGAAAGTCCATTGGCAATGATGTTGCGGTTTTTTACATAGTCTTTGACTGTTCCATCCGCATTGAGATGGATAATGTACAAGGAATTATTGGGAGGCACAGGAGAGGCTACTGCAATGTCTGGTATGCCATCCCCATTATAATCACCAACCCCTGCCACGCCATAGCCGAAGAAATTTCCGGCGTTTAAATTTTCCGTAAAGTTTCCTTCCAACATGGAGATCTTTTGATTGGATTGGACTGATCCATCCTTGTTCATAAATAAAATATAGACGGCTCCTGCATCCACAGCGCCATCGTCATCCGAGCGGGCGCCCACCACATAATCTATGGTGCCATCTCCGTTCACATCGCCTATTTTATCATGATCCCGGCCAAATCTGTCTCCTCCTTCTAATCCGGCATAAAAGCCTGCAGAACCTTCGTTTATCGTAATAAATCCTTCCGCCTGGTAGGGGTAATTTGCGCTGGGAGGATCAGTGTCAGATGTATTATTGCAGCTAGGGAGCAGTGTGGCAAGCGTGAAAAATGTCAATAAAAGGCAAAGCTTGGTAAAAACAATTGTTTGGAAATTCATACGGTGGGTGATGTGATTTCAAATTAGACCTCGTCTGAGGAGAAAAGTTTAATCAGGAGGTTTTTTTTGGCTAATTTGGGTAATGGGCACAGCCAAAATAGCCATTGCGATTACTGCTAATGAAATTGATAGAGGCATTACCAGTAAAGGGCTAAAAAGAAGAGCATTTGCAAGTTTTGAATCGTTTTTTCAGTTAAGTTTATCTTCTTCGAAAACGATAGATCCAAGGTGCGGCATAGGGAAGAATTGAGTTCATCTATGAACAGAGTAATGTTAAGCAATACAAAAGACATGTAGTATGGAACATAAAATCAAGTCAATCCGGCCATTTATCGGCGCCAAAGATTATGGGCTGTCCCGTCAGTTTTATACCGATCTGGGCTTTACCGAAATCGTCCTTTCCAGCAAGATGTCCTACTTCAAATCCGGCGCATTTGGCTTCTACCTGCAGGATGCCTATGTCAAAGACTGGGTAGACAATACCATGGTCTTTATGGAAGTGGAGGACCTGGACAAACAGTTGGAAAAAATAAAAGCCCTCTCCCAAAAATACAAAGGCGTCCGCCTATCCGAAATCGTCTATAACGATTGGGGAAATGAATTTTTTTTACATGACCCTTCGGGGATCTTATGGCATATTGGGGAGTTTTTGGGGTAGGGAGATCAGAAAAGGCTGGATGTGGATTAAGGGTTCAAGAATTTAAGCTTTAAAAAATAAACGTTCATTCAATTGATCTTGAAAATTTCAATTGAATCAAATTAATTTAAATCCTCTGAATTAATAATCATTTTTTGAGTAGAAAGAATAGTAAAGATAAGGCAAAGGCCTATATTCAAAATAAAATAGATTTTTAGACTTTATGAATCAAGGTATTTACGAGGAGTTAGTAACTCAGTTAGTTACTCAAAAAATAAATGAGTTAGATATAGGTGACTTTTATATCAATAAAACAAATATTGATAAAGTAGAAGCTTCAAGTTTACTGGCACAACATATCTCTCGAACGATTAAAAGTGCCCTTGATTTTGTAAAGGGTGAAAAAGACGGGGAAAGCAGGTTAGAAATACAAATAAAGATAGCCAATAAAATTATCCTTTTCTTGAAAGAAGAACTCAAGAATGAGGAATTTGTTAAAGATCTGATTGAAGTAGAAGGTCAGATTTTGAAAGCAGTATTTTCAAAAGTAGACTCTCATTTTTCTGACCTTAATTTACGTCTTAAGGAAATTACACCTTATACTCGATTAATTCATAGTGAACTTTTTACAGGAGGCAATACTGGGTTGTCACTCGAAAGTGAATTGAAAAAAGAAATTTTATCATCTGATAGAATTGATCTATTGGTTTCCTTCATAAAATTTAAAGGGATAATAATTCTTGAAAAAGAATTAAAAGAATTTACCCAAAGAGGAGGTCAATTGAGAGTAATAACAACAACATATATGGGTGCCTCAGATTATAAGGCAATTCAATTATTGTCAAAATTGGAAAATACCCAAGTAAAAATCTCGTATAATACTGGAAATGAAAGATTACATGCCAAAGCTTACTTGTTTTACAGAAATACGGGCTTTCATACTGGATACATTGGGTCTTCTAATTTTTCACGATCGGCACTTACTGATGGTCTGGAGTGGAATATAAAGATTACAACCAAAGAGGTAAGTCATATAATCGATAAATTTCAAAAAACCTTTGATTCCTATTGGCAAAGTGAAGATTTTGAATTGTTTAATGATGAGTCAGGGAAGGAAAAACTTATTTTAAATTTAAGTCAGGGTAAAAGCTCTCAAAACACCAACATAAACTTTTCGTTTTTTGATGTTAAACCTTATCCTTTTCAGTCTGAGATATTAGAAAAACTTGAAGTTGAAAGGTCGGTTCATGGCCGTTATAGAAATTTAGTGGTTGCAGCTACCGGAACTGGGAAAACGGTGATTTCAGCATTTGATTATGAAAAATTTAAAACAGAAAATAAGTCAAGTAAACTTTTATTTTTAGCTCATAGAGTTGAGATATTAACCCAGTCACTTTCAACCTATCGAGGAATTCTTAGGGATAATAATTTTGGTGAGTTATGGGTTGGTGGTCAGGTTCCTATTAGTTATGAATACGTTTTTGCTTCAGTTCAAACTATCAATAATGGCTTAGATTCGATTAACTTATCTCCCGACTTTTATGATTATATTGTAATAGATGAGTGCCATCATCTCACTGCAAATACCTATAGGGGGATAATCAACTATTTTAAACCCAAAGTACTTTTAGGTTTAACTGCTACTCCAGAACGTATGGATGGTGGGGATATTCAAGAGGATTTTCATAACCGAATAGCGGCTGAAATAAGACTCCCTGCCGCATTAAATAGGAAATTACTGTGTCCATTCCAATATTTTGGAATCACAGATAATATAGATTTATCGAATGTTGGATGGGAAAAAGGAAAATATAAGGTAAGTGAGTTGACTAATATTTATACTTCCTCCGATAGAAGGGTTAGAGATATAATTAATTCACTTGAGCATTATACAAAAGATTTAAACAATGTTAGAGCCATTGGTTTTTGTGTGTCTATAGAACATGCGGAGTTTATGGCTCAAAAGTTTTTATTAGCAGGGTTAAAAGCGGATTTCCTTACAAGCAGAAATAACCAGAATCGAGACGTTCTAAGACACCAACTTTTGAGTAAAGGAATAAATTACTTGTTTGTTGTTGATATATTTAATGAAGGGGTGGATATTCCTGAAATAGATACTGTATTGTTTCTGAGACCTACTGAAAGTTTGACATTATTTCTTCAACAATTAGGTAGAGGCTTACGCTTATCAAAAGATAAAGATTGTTTAACTGTTTTAGATTTTGTTGGAAATTCCAGACCAGAATACAATTTTGAGAATAAGTTTCGAGCATTAATTGGTAAAACTTCGACAACAGTTATCAAAGAAATAGAAGATAATTTCCCGCATTTGCCTCTTGGATGTTCAGTCAACTTAGAAAGGAAGGCTAAAGAAATAATTTTAAATAATATATCCGCAGCAACGTCTTTAAATAGGGCACAACTAATAATAAAAATTCAAAATTTCAAGCATCAAACCACACTTCCATTAAACCTCAAAAACTTTGTGCAATTTTTTAATATTCCTGTCCAATCTATTTACAAGCGTGGTAGTTGGAATCGGCTTTGCCAAATAGCAGGTGTTGTTGAAGAATTTGATGGTTTAAATGAAAAGGCTATAGTCAGTGCTATTGGGAAGAAATGGTTGTCCACAAAATCCACTAGTTATTTTATATATATTCTAAAATTAGCCAGAAATAATTTTGAGATAAACCCTGAAGAAGTGAATAAAGAAGAGGGTTTAATGTTATTGATGTTGCACTATGATGTTTGGCAAAAAGAAGGTGGTTTTAACTCTATTCGAGATAGCATTAGTGAAATAGGGAAAAACAAAGTACTCTTGAGTGAAATCATTGAAGTACTTGAGTTTTTGATTGACCAAATAGATTTTAAGGAGTTGGATATTAAATTACCCTATAATCAGCCTCTTAAGGTTCATTCAAGGTACACTAGGGATCAAATTTTAGCAGGATTTGGAATAAGTACTTTTGAAAAGAAGTCTTCAAGTAGGGAAGGAGTGGCCCTAAACTCAGAACTTAATACTGAATTACTTTTTATAAACCTGATTAAATCTGATGAAAACTTCTCATCTACCACTATGTACGATGATTACGCTATTAATGAATTTTTATTTCACTGGCAATCCCAAAATTCAGCAGGACCTGAAACTATTAAGGGATTATCCTATATTAAGCACCTTGAAAACAATAAACGGATTCTTTTATTTGTACGAGAAAAAGTTAAAGATGAGTTCGGGAATACTATGGGGTATGTTTTTGTGGGTGAAGGGAACCTTAACGATTATTATGGATCAAAGCCAATGAGTGTGAAGTGGGAATTGAGTGAACCATTACCACATTATTTGTGGAAAGATGCAGCTAAATTACGCGTTGGGTAATGGCTTTTTATATAAATTATTCCACTTTTAGAAAATAGTTATTTACGAAGCCGAACCTTTCGAGGGTTATTCCTTAGTGCCATTCAATAAACCCCAATTCCCATTTCTTTCCCAATTTTAAAAGTACCTTTAAGCCGTGAAAATTTTAATTATTGAAGACGAAATAGCTTTACAGCAAAGCATAGCGGAATCGTTGGAGAAAGAGAATTTCCTGGTGGAAACGGCCGCTGATTATCATTCGGCTGTTGAAAAGGTTTTTGTCTACCAATACGACTGTATACTGTTGGACATCATGCTGCCCAAAGGAAGTGGCTTGGATATTTTGGAGGAACTCAAAAAAGTGGGGAAGGCCGAGAATGTCATTATTATTTCGGCCAAAGATTCCCTGGATGACAAGCTCAAAGGCTTGGAACTTGGGGCAGACGACTACCTGACCAAACCCTTTCACCTTGCCGAACTGAATGCACGCGTCAAAGCGGTGCTGCGAAGGAAAAACCAGCAGGGTAAAAATACCATTGAATTAAGAAATACTGTTCTGGATTTAAACGAGCGACAGTTTTTTGTCAACGACAAAAATATCCCCCTCAACCGGAAGGAGTTTGACATCCTTAATTATTTCCTGCTCAATAAAAAAGACTGGTTACCAAAACCGGCCTTGCGGAACATGTGTGGGGAGACAATTCTGATCAAGCAGACAACCTGGATTTTGTGTATTACCAGATCAAAAATTTGCGCAAGAAACTGCAGGAAGCACAAGCCGAAATTGAAATAGAATCCACCTATGGGATAGGCTATAAACTGATTGAAAAATGAAACTCCTCAATCAATCCCTGAAATACCTTTCCATTTCCATCTTAGGAATAGTTACCATTTGGGCGGTGCTGTTTTATATGAACATGCTCAATGAAATCAAAAGCAGCATTGATGAAGGGTTGGAAAATTATAAGCGCCTCATCATACGGAATGCGCAATTGGATTCGACCATTCTGACGAAGACGTATTTTGATGAGAGTTTCTTTACCATACAAAAGATCGACCGCGAAAAGGCTCTCGGCATAAAAGACCGCTTTATCGATTCGGAAATCTACATGCAGGATGCGGATGACAAAGAGCCGGAGCCCGAGCCTGTTAGAATGCTGCTGACAGCTTTTGAAAGCAATGGCCATTATTATGAGCTGAAAGTGGCCAATTCTATGGTGGAGGAAGATGACCTGATAGACGAACTCTTCTGGGATGTTGTATGGCTTTACATTGTGCTTATAGCAGGCATAGTCCTGGTCAATAATATTGTTTTGAGAAAGTTGTGGGAGCCCTTTTATGATTTTCTCAATCAGTTGAAAAACTTTCGACTGGGGAGTACTCAATTGCTTCCCAAAACAAATTCCCAAACGAAGGAATTTTCAGATTTGGAGCAAGCTGTGAATACGCTATTGGCGCATAGTATAGCTACTTTTGAGCAGCAAAAGGAGTTTATTGGCAATGCTTCTCATGAGCTACAAACGCCATTGGCCGTGGTAACTAACAAACTGGAGCTGCTTCTGGAAAGCGAAGATTTGAAGGAGGTGCATGCTGAGAAAATAGCAGAGGTTTTTCAAATTATTGAGCGACTTGTTCGATTGAATAGGTCCTTGCTGTTGCTTTCCAAAATTGACAACAAGCAGTTTTTTGACAATCAGCAGGTTTCCATGAATGAAATCGTTCAGCAGTTCAAAAACGAACTGGAGGAGATTGCCTTGTTCAAAGGCTTGACCATAACTGTCACTGAGACAGAAAAACTGGAGGTAAACCTAGACCCTACCCTTGCCAATATTATAGTTGTCAACTTGCTTAAAAATGCCATTTTTCACAATACTAAAAAGGGTGTGGTTGCCATAAGTCTTACAAAGGACAGCCTCCAAATCAGTAATACAGGCAGTTCTGAACCCCTAGACCAAGCGAAGCTGTTTAACCGTTTTCATAAATCAGAAACCCAGGGAAATGGGACGGGTTTGGGACTATCCATTGTAAAAGCCATTACCGATTTGTATGGTTATACCATCTCCTATCATTTTGACAATGGTAGCCACACCTTTGAAGTGAAGTTTAATTCCCTTTAATTCCTCCTGTTTTAGCATTCCCAATTCTTTCCAAATTCGCCTACTTTCTTTGTTGTAATTAAAAAATATACAACATGAAAAAGCAACTATTAATTATCGGCGCATTAAGTCTATTCGGATATACCCAAGCCCAGGACATTTCCCAAAGCCAGGTACCCTCCATCATTTTGAATCAATTCAACGCCGAGTTTGCAAAAGCATCGGATATCGAATGGGAAAAGGCGGGTGAGCTCTACAGTGTGGAATTTGAAACAGGCTGGAACGTGGACCATGAAATCTGGTACAATGCCAAAGGGGAAATGGTAAAACACAAGGAGGATATATCTTCCAAAGACTTACCCAAAGCCGTAAACGACAAGCTAAAAGCGGATTTTAACAAGCTTTCTATTGATGACCTGCAGCGCATTTCTGACAATGGAAAGGTGGTTTATAAAATGGAGCTAAATTCCCTATGGAGCCAGGATTGGGAGGTAGTAATGGACGCAAACGGTACCGTGCTAAGTAAAATAGCCGACTGATGAGGCAGAAATTGGTTTTATTGGTATTCCTCATTGGCTGTACCAATGCCTTTGCGCAGGAAGAAAAAAAGAGTGGGGAAAAGTGGTATGACAAACTCCACTTTGGCGGCTATATGCAGGTTCGGTACAATAAGTTACTGGAAACAAACCCTAATCTGGGATGCGAACAATGTGATGAATACTGGGGAGGGGAGGGCGGTGGCCTCTCTCTCCGTAGGGTAAGGTTTAAGTTTTATGGGCAAATTAGCCCGAGAATTTTCATGTACATCCAGCCGGACCTTTCCAAATCTGTGGGGGAATCCATCCATGTGGCGCGGATCAAAGACGCTTACCTGGATATAGGCCTTGATCCAAACAATGAATTCAGGGTCAGAATAGGGCAGAGCAAAGTCCCTTTTGGATTTGAAAACATGCAATCCAGTAGTACCCGCCTGCCTTTGGACCGCAATGATGCACTGAACAGTGGGGTGAAGGATGAGCGGGATGTGGGTGTGTTTTTATATTGGGCGAGTACGGAGAAGCGTGCATTGATGAAGGAGCTCAAACCTTACAAACATTCAGGAGATTTTGGCGTTTTTGCTTTGGGTTTTTACAATGGACAGACTGCCAATCATCCAGATTTAAACAATGAATTTCATGTGGTTTCCAGATTTTCCTACCCTATCGAAATAGGCAATCAAGTTATAGAACCAGGCGTACAAGCCTATTCAGGGAAATACGTGGTTACCGAACATAGCCCCGAAATCGAGGTCAATACGGGAGGGTATTTGGACCAAAGGGCAGCAGTATCTTTCCTGCTATACCCCAAGCCATTTGGTATTCAGGCCGAGTACAATGTAGGCAGGGGGCCGGAATATGACAAAGCCAGCAATTCCATACAAGTAAAGCCACTGCAAGGAGGCTATGCGACGTTTTCTTATATGGTGGATAAAGGTAAAAGTCAGTTTACGCCATTTGTACGCTTACAATATTATGATGGTGGTAAAAAGCATGAGTTGGATGCCCGAAGCTATACCGTAAAGGACACAGAAATAGGCATAGAATGGAATCCTTTCGACCATTTTGAGTTGGTGGCTGAATATACGGTATCTGACCGAAGGTATGAAGATTTTGAGTTACCCAATAACCACCAGACTGGAAGCTTGATGCGCATTCAGGCACAGTTGAAGTTTTGATGTGGGAGTATAATGGGCGTCTTGTTTTTAAAAGGGAAGAGTAAAACTATATTAAATAACATTTTTGATCAAAGCTATTTTTTATGTCACCG
>NZ_ATNM01000173.1 GCF_000427295.1 Cyclobacterium qasimii M12-11B
AAGGCATTATGGCATCCTGGCCAGTGCATTTAAGGCCACGCACAAAATCAATATCGACAGGCAGATCGGTCAGGTCGTAATTGAAGAAGGGGAAAAACCTGCTTCCATGCTCAGAAAGTGCCCTAGTTGCAAAACCGGGGAACTGCATACAGTGGCATGTTTTGACCAACGGGGGCCACCAGACAACTGGTTTAATAAAATCAGAAAGCAAAGTAAAAGCTCCAATTAGCTTAATGGGACAGGTATGTCCAAAAGGCAAAAACAGCCTAATAATCACGCTTAAAACATCGTAAAAGTGACTTTAGCCTCCTAAAAAAACAAAACAACGTAAAGGATAAACCTATAACTACCAAACTTTTTCATCCTCCAACCATTGAAAAATAAAACAGGGAAAACCATTCCCCATAGTAAACCAAGTTCCCAACACTCTTCGTTCAACACTGCATTCAGACTAGGCTGTTCCAGCCGTCAGAATGCTTAGTTATTATCTATAGCCTTTTTTCTATACGTTTTTAATAAAATAGTCTCTCATAATGTCTGTTATTTTTTTTGCTTTGGACTTTCTAGCTTTCTCCATAATTTCCTTTTCTGAATAATATTCAATTTTGTATTTTCTAATTGATTTTTTTTATTCTCTAAATATTCGATTGCTTCTTTTGTGAAACCAGAAGTTGACCAGAACTCAAATATTATTTCCTTTTCATTACTATTATAAGTTAATGATTTGTAGATAATTGGAACCTTATCTGTTATCCATTTCTCTATAACACCTAGTTCTATTTCAGTTTTATATGCTTTACATTCACTTGCAATTATTTTTCTTGAAAAAATGCAAGAACATCAATCTCTCTTTTTTCTGCTTCAAATTTTATTATTTTCCCTACATCTAGACTTTGACATAAATTACTATAATAGTAACCAACTGCTAGTTCAAATAGGTCACCTTTTAAATTATTAGTTTTTCCGTCAATTAATTTATTAAATTGCTCTATTAAAGTAAGATATGCTTCAGGATTCTCTTTTAATATTGTACCGGCATTTGTAACCGTACTTAATAAAGATTTTAATAATTCTTCATATTCGCTTCCGAAAAGTTTATTTATAAAACCAACAATTATTCCTTGTTTTTTAATTTTTTAAATGCTTCTTGAGAAACATTATCAACTATTAGGAAGGGAAGGAAATTGCATTTTGATTGTGTTTTAACAACTGAAATTTTACGTAAAAAAAAGTCGACTTCATCTTCATCAATATGATTACCTAATAATATGTCAGCAACAACAAAAGCAGGTTTTGGCTTTCCAGCTGTAAACGAAGTTATACCGTTTACGTAGCTAGGAGCGGTAAAGCAAAATTGAAATTTCGAATATTCAGAATTGCTTTTGCCACTATCATAAGAAATCAATCCAATACTTTTCGTAAAGTCATTAAATTGATTTATTATTAGCTCTTTTGATAACTCAACAGCTTTGTAATAATTGTAATTATTTTTAGAACGAATTGATAGGTTTTCATTAAGTGTATAGCAGTCATTATCTTCAAAAATGAAGTTTAATTTTTTTAATTCATCTATAATTGTTTTGAAGTTTTTATGTGACTTTAAATTCTTAATAGGACTAAAAGAATATGAAGCAAGGTGTTCCTTTTTTATATATCCATTATGATATTCTATTGCCTTTATAACAGAGTAATATCGTCTAGCTGAATTTTTAATTGCCTTTCTAAGATTTAGAAAATATATTTCATCTTGATATTGGTCTTTATGGTAAAAAAAGGTTTGTTTATTTTGAAAAAAACCAGATAGTTTAAATATTGGATTTCCGACTCTTGAAATCCTTTTTCTAACAGCATCTTTACTCGTCCCATTTTTACTATAGTACTCAATTAGTTCATTTGAAAGGCAAGGACCGTTTTTTAATATGTAGTTTTCAATTGTCACACCACGCTATTTATAACACTTACTATATTAAGGCTCTTCATATTTTTTTTATTTTGTTGAAAGTCAAGAGGTTGCGTCTTTTTTTCTGTTTTATTAATGTCCTTTACTTGGTAATTACTGTCCTTTTTTAGGTTATAGATAACGTTTTGCATATGGCTTGTGGCGGTTTCCAAGCACTTTCCTGTCCCACGAAACCAAAGCTGGCTACGGAGCGAAAACCTTGCTGGTGGTCGTTCACCCGCCATAAGCTATATGTTTTGTTGGCAACTGGCTTTTATTCTTTACGTTGATGTGTCTGTTTCATCCCATTCTTCAATGTCCATGAATCTTCGCAACCAATTCAGAGTTTGATGTCTCAGAAACGAAATATTTGGATCAATATCAGATTTGTTCTTTTTACCATTGAACATAAGGTCTCTAAAGTAGGTGGTCGCAAGTTCATGAAATAGATTTTCGTCATAAATTTCAGTGGCATTCCGATAGCTTAACTCGTTGAGAAAGTCATTCAATTCTTCACCGAGCGCAGGAATCACATTCATAAAATTATCAAGTTGCTGGTCGTTTACTTGCTCATTCGGAGTGGGTGTCTCTTTGATTAAGTTTAGAGCCCATGCAAGAATGTAGGCACATTCTCCTTGCCAAGAAAAGTCAATTATTTTTTGTTCGTCATTTACTTTACCTTCAAAGAGCTCCTTCTCATTTGGTGAGACATGATTCCATAGCTTTTCCTTTTTCAACCATTCTGTGACTGCCACTCGGTCGTCAAGTTGTGAAGCTGTAAATGCAACTGCATAAAAAATCATCATTCTACACCCTGTTTCGTAAGGAGTCGCAAATTTTTTGTCATCAAACTCTAAATAAGGTAAATATTGCACATGATATTCCTTTATTCCATGTTTTGCCAATCTTTCTTCAAGACGTTTCTTTCTATTAATAAGTTTTTTTGTCATTTTTTTAGCTTGCTGCCAACAATTGTATATATCCATGTTTCCCCTCTGACTTGCGTATATATCAACTATGTACCTAAGTCCTATGGCTTATATTCCCTTGTCAAATTAAGGATTTAGGACAAGAATTCCAGTGTAAGCCCTACAATTCTAAAGGAAACGCTCAAAATAAGACTTGAACCTCCTGTGTAGGAAGCCACTAAGACGGAAATACCCTTGAATAACATAAAAAAGCCGAACAGTCTTAAACTGTCCGGCTTTTTGATATTTATACCAATCATCCGCTAAACGGAGATACTATTTGCTTTTCTTACCAGCTTCTGGCACCGCCACCAGGTCTTCCACCAGGATAACCGCCACCTCTTGGTCGGCCACCTCGGTCATCGTCTGACTCTTCTTGTTTCTTGAACTTACCGATGATATAGGTAAAGGACACCATTGCATATCGGGTCATTACATTGGAGTATACATCGGAAACAGATACATCAGAAATGGTTCTTGACACACTGTTGTTTTGTTTCAACAAATCAAATACATATACCTTAAGCTCTCCTTTGTTGTTTTTGAGGAAACGATAACCTGCCTCTATGTTCCACAACCAAATGGACTGGTCAAAACCTTCTGAAAGTCCACTGTAAAGCACGTTGCTCACATTATTGGAGATAAAGGTTTTTCCATCATTGGGAGAATAATAGAATTGCAAATTACTGGTCTGGGTGTAATAGTTGTTATCCAAAGTAGTTTGCAGACTACTGTTCACGATAGAATAACTCCCTCTGGTGGTCAAATTAAAATCCACATCCTTGCTGATATTACTGGCAAAGGTTACGCCCTGGGTAATGTCTATGCTTTCATTGATATTGGTTTGACCATTAATGATCCCAGGTGTCCTGCTATAACTTACTCCTGGGTTAAGGTTTACCTTGGTTTTCCACTTCGGAATGCTGGTACCATAGTTCATAAACAGTCGGGTACTCATTTGGCCGCTTAAGTTAACAGGAGTTGTGATCTGACCCCCTCTGCTTAGCAATACATCATTGTTGATCAGGGTATCCTGAGGGGCCACAAATGTGCTAGTACCTATATAATCGTTGGTAAAGGAGCCCAATAAAAACATGAAGAAAGTTTTATTGGTTTCCATGTCAAACTTTGAAATATTGGCAAAAATACTGTTGTTGTAACTTTGACCAAGTGTTGGGTTACCGATGGACAAGTTCAATGGATTGGTGTTATCGATTACATTTTGTAACTGGTTCACACTAGGCTCATCCGTTCTGGTCCTGTACCTGAACCTGAAGCGTGTCCCAGTTTCATTGCGGTAGTTCATGGTCACCGTTGGCATAAGGTTCCTAAAATCCCTGTTAAATACACCTTCTGTTGGGTACACACTTTCATTGTTGAGTTTTGCGTACTGATAGTCAAGGTTCATGTTGATGTTCAAGCCCTCGTTGTTGTAGCGATAACCCAAACCAGCTTTTTGGGTAAGGAATTTGTTGTCAAACTCATTACTCAAAGCAGTATCCAACACCATAATTCCTTGTTCATTGGCCAGCTGAAAAGTCCTCTGGTCAGCAGCACTTTTGTTGTTGCCAATCTGATAGGAAGCTGTTGCTACCGATCTTTCACTAATGGGCTCAGTATAGGTAATATTGGTCCTATAGTTGAATCCATCAGACAAAGCATTGGTTTGCTGAACAAGGGTGTCGAATGAATTTCTCACATAATCCTTATTGGCAGAAATCAAATCTGTAAGCTGATCTCTTTTATTCCAGGAAGTACTTAGATCTGTGGAAATGGTTCTACCTTTCTTATCGAATTTATACCTGTAGGTCAGGTTATTTGAGATGGAATAGCCATTGGTATTCATCCCTGTTTCGTTTCGGGTATCACTCAAACTGTCCAGGTTTTGATCCAGGTTTAAACCTTCAAGGTTAGTAAAACTGCTATTATCCTGGAAATTAATACTTGGACTGATGATCAACGCATTCTTTTCATTGATATCGTATTCAATTCTGGCGTTTGCCCTATGGTTGTTATTGGTAATATTGCTGATTTGACTTTCCTGATAGACCTGGCTATTGTCTTCTGAAATAACCGTTTGTCTATTGGTATTGTCTACAATTGCATTTTCAGTAGCATTGTAAAAGTAACTTCCGGTAACGTTTATTTTCTCTCCCCATTTGTCACTGTAGTTAAGCCCCAAAGAATTGGTTGTAACGATTCCATTGTTTTGAGATACGCCAAATGTACCGCCACCTTGACCACCTCTTCTTCGGCCACCACCTACGCCACCACTCACTCCCAGCATATCATCTGAGGAGAAATTTTGTTGGTTGACATTGTTTGCCATGCCTATTATGGAAATCCTACGTGCACCATTGAAGAAGTTTATATTTCCTCCTACTGAATACCTGTCATCTGTACCATAGCCACCATACACCCTTCCAAAGTAGCTGTTACGCATGTTTCCTTTGGTGATAATGTTGATGGTTTTGGCATAGTTGCCATCGTCCAATCCTGTCAGTCTTGACTGGTCAGATTTCTGATCAAGAACTTCTACACTTTCAATGGCATTTGCTGGTAAATTCTTTAGGGCGATAGAAGGATCACTTCCAAAAAACTCCCTACCATCTACCAGTATTTTTTGGACATCCTCTCCCTGGGCCTGAACCTTTCCATTTTCAATCGTCACACCAGGAAGTTTGCCTATAAGGTCTTCGGCCATGGCATTTTCCTTTGTTTTAAAGGCATTGGCATTGAACACAGCCGTGTCCCCTTTCATTTCACCTACGGCATTTTCACCTTCTATGGTCACCTCACCAAGCAATTGACTGTCTTCGCCTATAGCTATTTCACCAAGATCCAAAGGCATTCCGCGACGAAATTCCTTGGTCACTTTCTCGAATCCAATATATGTGATTTCAATTTTGAAAACAGGAAGCCGGGGATAGGCAATGGAAAAACTACCATTTGACCCTGTGGTGGTATTACTGATAAGGGAATCTTGTTGATTCTTCAGCAATATATTGGCTCCAATCATGGGTTCCTTGCTGGTTTTGTCCACTATGGTTCCTTGAATCATCGGTGGGCCACCTTGACGGTTTTGTTGCGCCAAAAGCGGTGTAATTGCCATACTTAAGGCAAATAAGGTAAGAAAAGTAAAAATCCTCATATAGTATCCTGTTTAAACATGTGCGTTAGACCATCCCTTTTGGCAAAGGTTTAACGGGTTACGCAAAAATGTTTAAAAGGAAATTTTACCAATCCAACGGTAAATTTAAGGGATTAATAGCCAACCAAATAGCAGCAGCCCTCCAAGGGTTTAAAACCCTTGGAGGGCTATACAGGTTTTTAAACTTCTAAAGAAACAATCTCATTGTAATTGATTCCCATGTGGCTATTGTTGTAGACCGCTTTCCCATCTTTCACAACAATCACTTGTGGAGAAGCATGCGTTACACCAAATTCATCTGCAATGGCACTTGACAATGCCCTATTGGCCAAAAGATCAAGATAATAGGGTGTAAATTTATCACTATCGGCAGCTTTCCAGTTTCTCTGCACCCTGTTCCAGGCCATGCCACTTATAGAACAACTGGTGGAGTGTTTAAAAATAACAACTGGTTTTTCATTGCTCTCTTCTTTGATTTTATTCAGCTGAGCAACGTCCTCTAATTTTATCCAACTCATAATTTTTATCGACTTATATTGAATCCAATAACCCAAATCCACGTCTTTAAAGTTCAAAGCAAGGCTATTTTTTTTGATTTCTGCTATATTTCCCTTACCTCTGCATTAAAATCCTATTCCTTTACCTCAAGTTTTCCCATTTGCACGTTATAGTCAACATGCCAAGAAATTCACTCTTTATAGTATTCCTCCTATTCGCAGCTTTCACAAGTTGTAGCAGTCTTAAATTAAATGGTCCCGAAGCGCAGGCGCCTCCACCAGCGCTACCCAAAGCAGAAATGTCCATTCACCTGGGACTCGAAATTCCTTTGTCTTATCTGCAGGGAAAAATAAATGAGAGCCTCAATCAAGACTTATTCAAAGAGGAAGGTATTGATCTGGGAAATGGTTTATTTGCTGATGTGGATTTAAAAAAGAACGGTTCACTTAGCCTGGCTGCTACCGATGAGGGGAAATTACTCGTTGGTCTACCCGTATATTTGGATGGAAAAGTAAAACTGGAGAAAAGAATTTTTGGACAGAAAATCTCCTCGGCAATTCCTTTTCAGGAAAACCTTTCCCCTCAGATCAGCTTCATTCCTCAGATCAACAGTGATTACAGTTTTGGAATAGAAGAGCTTGACATCCTGTCTTGGGGCAAATCCCTTCAGTACGATTTACTGGGTTTTAACATCGACTTCGAACCTCTGGTAAAGAAAAAAATGATTGGGTTAATGGAAGACCAATTGCTAACCGGCTCTTTAAAATCGGTGGACATCAAAAGTATCGCCAACAATTTCTGGTCTACTTTTGGCAAGCCAAGGTACTTGGACAATGGGCTTTCAGCAAGCTATCTGTACAGCCATCCCGAAAAAATAGCCATTCAGGATGAATTCACGAAGGATCAAAAGCTGATGTTGAACATAGGCTTGGAAGGGGAAATATTGCGGCAAACGGATCGCCCATTGGCCACACAGTTGGCGGCACTCCCTCCAGTAACAAAGGAGATAGTTGAAGGGAATGATTTTAACCTAACCCTGCCGATCTACATTGGTTTTGAAGAGATGGCCGCCCTACTTGAGGAACAACTTAAGGACAGCCTGATCAAAGTCGACAAGCAAACAAATCTCCTACCAACGAAATTTAGCCTGGGCCATTTTGGGGAAAGGACAATGATAACAATGGAGTTTATCGGAAAGAGAGTTGGCAAAAAGGATTTAAATGGCACTTTTTACCTGGCGGGTAAGCCGGTTTTTGATGCACAATCACAAGCCGTAGTACTTGATGATGTTGACTTTAAGCTGGTCACAAAAAGTTTCCTGGCCAATACCACAAATTGGATGAAGCGGAGGAAAATATTGAAAGCCATTCAGAAAAAGGCCATATTTCCAGTGGGTGAACAATTGGAGAAAGCAAGGGCTACATTGCTCAAGGAGAGTCAGGTGGAGTTAAGCTTGTTTGCCATTTCGCTGGAATCCCCTGAAATCTTTATTGATGGCATTTACCCTTCTACTACCGGACTGGATATTTATGTGAGGGCTGTTGCAGGAGTTAATACCCAGTGGAATCCCTAATACAGCTACTAAGCCATAAGGTCGCCGAAGGTTTTTATCCCCTTTCTTTCAGCTAATTTCAAGAGTTTTAATAAAAGTTGGGCTGTCAACAAGGCATCTCCTGCTGCCGTATGCCTGTCATCAAGAGAGATTTGGTATCGCTCACAAAGTTTGTCTAGGGAATAGTCCTGAGCTGCAATGCTATTTGGGTTATGGTATTTCCCGACCTCCAACCTCACAGCCAACTCAAAAGTATCCAGGCTAGGCTGCTTGATTTTCTTTAGACCAAGGGTTTTCCCCAGTTTTTCCAACATGGCGAGGTCAAAACCTAAATGGTGTCCCACCAGAATCTTATTTGAAGCATCTTCCAGAAAACTCCTGATCAATTGTTCCCTACTGATATAAGGCCTTACCTGAATCAACCCATGGACTTTTACGGCTTCTTTGCTGCGTTTTTTGGGACGCATATAGAACTCTTTTGACTCAGAGATTCTCATCCTATTATTGCTAACTTGTACAGCGCCATAAGAAAGCACATAGTCTTTTCGAACATCCAAACCGGTGGTTTCGGTGTCCAATACCAAAAAGTCCAATTCCCGTATTGGTTTCGCTTTCGAAGTTTTTTTTAGTAAAGTCTGTTCGTAAGCCTTGATGTAACCAGGCTTGGGTAGTGGTCGAAGTCCAAAAATTGATTTCCAGTCCATATCATTTACCAAAATAATCCAGTTGAAACCTAACCCTTAAAATCTTCTGGATTTCATCAATGGGGAAAAATGCATTTTTCAATAACTGGCGTTGGAGTTTTCCCAAAGAGTCCGGCTGAATAAACCTACCCGAGCTGGAAGCAGAAAGTCCCTCCAAAGCCCTTATTCTCATAAATATTTCGTAAGCTTTTCCCGCATCCTTGAAAAGCTCCGCTTGATTGGGTTCCAGTTCAGCTAATTTTTCAAACCGCTTGAAGGTATTGTTGACACCCACCACCTGATGGTTGAGCACAAGTACCCTTGCCGCATCCGCCAATGGCATCATGGCCCTAAGTTTAATGTCAAATTTTTCGGCATGCTCCCCGGATTTCTCAACCATAAAGTTCCTAAAAAACCCTAGGGGTGGGGGATTTAACAAGGCATTTTTAGCAAAGAAATTAAGGAAAATCCGCTCTTTACCAATTTCTTTATACACATGCTCGGTCAGCGCCTCCGCTAAGGCTACTTTCCCTGCGACAGCCCTGAAATCAAAAAAGATGGAGGCCATTAAAAGCGATTGCTGGTCTGGTTTGCTGATCCAGTGACTGAAATAACTCTTCCATTGAGACAAAGGCTGACACCATTCAGGATTGTTGGCCATCATCTCCGCAGGACAAGAATGAAAACCACAAGCGAATAGAATATCCATAATGTCCCTCGCCATAAGGTGCATAAACCTTCTGGTCTTTTCCTCCAGCTCGGCCGGTACATCTTCGTAAACGATGGCATTGTCCAGGTCAGTTCTTAACAACTGCTCCCCTCTGCCTTCTGATCCCAGTCCCAGGAAGCAAAATGGCGTATCACACACATCCCGAAAGTCCACAGAATGCCTTGCCTTGGCAATGGCTATGGCCCGCTGAATAATGGTATCATTGATCTCCGTAATGATCCCCGCAATAAAATCTATGGCCAATTCATTTTCCAGAAAGTAGATCAACATTCCTTCAGCCTGATTTCTCAATTTGGCGATCTCATGTACGTCACTGCTGTCTTGTAGTGCTTTGATGAGTACAGCCGGGCTGTTCCCTTGAGAAAGTAAAATGTCATGGTCAGAAATAATCCCTATCAACTTGGATTGACAGGTCCCATCCTCGGTAAACACGAGGTGATGCAGCCTGTTCTTAACCATGTTAAGATAGATCTGCGAAAATTCAAGGTCTTTTTTTGCTGTGATGACCGGATGACTCATGATATCCTCCACTAGTGTATCATAAGGCAAGCCTTTGGCTATCAATCGATTTCTCAGGTCTTTGTCCGTGATGATGCCCTGCGGACAATTGTTTTCATCCACGATAATAATTGAGCCCACTTTATCAGTGCTCATTTTCGCCACAGCTTTGGAAATGGTGTCTCCGATGCGGCATTGAATAACGGGCTGAGAGTAATTGATAGAGGCTTGTCCCGGAAAGAGCAAAAGACCATTTTGGTGGGAGTTGTTACCCAGGAGGGTACGTACTTTCTGGGTTTGAGAAAGGTCAGAACGCACCACTACTTGTCCGGATGCAAATCCTGAGGCAAAATACAAACTTACCTGGCTGTTTTCCTTCAGAATTTTATCAAAAATCCCTACGGGAACAGCCATAATAAGGCTATTTTCTTTGGCTTTGGCACTCAGTATATAAGGCCTTTTTCCCAATAAAGCCAACACTCCAAAAACATCTCCTTCATCACAGAACTCTATGGTCTGCTCCTCGCCATCAATGAAATCAGTCAGTTTGATTGCGCCATCTTTGACCACAAAAAATAATTCTTGGCAGGTTCTCCTTTTTGAAACAGAAACTCATCTTTTTCAAAATAGATAAGGTCTACCTCCTTGGCTACTTGATTAAGTAGTTCTGGAGACAAAAAGCTGAAAGGAGGAAATTTTTTCAGGAAATCAATAACCCTATTAACGATGACATTGCTCATATGGGAATTGGGTCTGGGAAAGGTAAATGTAAGGTATGGGTTTCCATACCTTACATTGTTTTATGATTCACGGGGAAGGAAATAATCTATTCTTTTCTCCCGGCTATGATCTTATCTACTATATCAGGATCCAGTAAAGTGGAAGTATCCCCTAAACTATCCATGTTGCCTTCGGCAATCTTTCTTAGGATTCTTCTCATTATTTTACCAGAACGTGTTTTTGGTAGTCCCGGTACAATCTGAATCTTATCAGGTTTTGCTATCGGTCCTATCATATTGGTAACAGATGCCTTGATCTCATTGACAAGGTTTGCTTCCGTTCTATTGGACATGTCACAGATAACATAAGCATAGATACCTTGTCCTTTCACCGGATGTGGGTAACCTACTACAGCAGATTCCACTACCAAAGGATGTTCGTTGATGGCATTTTCTACTTCAGCCGTTCCCATTCTATGTCCGGAAACGTTGATGACATCATCTACACGTCCTAAGATACGGTAATATCCGTCATGATCTCTTTTTACGCCGTCACCTGTAAAGTACATGCCTTTGTAGGCTGCAAAATAGGTTTGCTTACACCTGTCATGGTCTCCATAAGTCGTACGGATCATTCCAGGCCATGGAAATTTGATACAAAGATTCCCCTCTACAGAGTTACCTTTAAGCTCTTTGCCTTCCGGATCCATTATAGCCAATTGAACACCAGGCAATGGAAGTGTAGCGAATGCCGGCTTGTTAGGGGTGATTCCCGCTAAAGGAGAAACCATAATCCCACCTGTTTCGGTTTGCCACCAGGTATCCACTATTGGGCATTTTGTCTTGCCGATATGCGTATGGTACCAGTGCCATGCCTCTTCATTAATAGGCTCACCTACTGAACCCAAAACTTTAAGTGAATCAAGCTTGTACGGGGCAATCGGCTCAGTACCATGCACCTGCAATGCACGGATAGCTGTAGGGGCAGTATAAAATTGATTGACTTTATATTTGTCTACAATTTCCCAGAACCTTCCAGGATTAGGATAGGTTGGAACGCCTTCAAACATAATGGTAGTAGCACCTGTCAATAAAGGACCGTATACGATATAAGAATGGCCAGTAATCCATCCTACATCAGCAGTACACCAGTAAACATCCCCCGGAGTATATTGGAAAACGTTTTCAAAGGTATACTTCGAATAAATCATATAGCCACCACAAGTATGGACCACTCCTTTTGGTTTACCTGTGGAACCTGAAGTATAAAGAATGAACAATTCATCCTCACTGTCCATTTCAACAGCCTCATGGCTTTTGCTTTTTCCTTCAATGGCTTCATGCCACCAAAAGTCTCTGCCCTCTTTCATCGTTACTTCCTGACCAGTCCTTTGGAATACGATCATCGTTTCGATCAGATCTGTATGTTCCAGGGCCTCGTCTACTACAGATTTTACAGGAATTTTTTTCTTGCCTCTAAAATTTCCATCTGAAGTAAGCACTACCTTTGCTTTGCAATCTATAATTCTATCTGCAAGCGCATTGCTGGAGAACCCAGCAAATACAACAGAGTGAACCGCTCCCACCCGGGCACAGGCAAGCATAGCGATAGCCGCCTCAGGAACCATGGGCATATAGATGATCACTTTATCTCCTTTTTCCACACCCTTTTCTACAAGGACATTAGAAAAACGACATACTTCTTCGTACAATTCCATGTAGGTGATTATCCTGTTCGGATCTCCGGGCTCATTTGGTTCCCAGATGATCGCAGGCTTGTCACCCATAGTGTAAAGGTGCCTTTCTAAGATGTTTTCGGTAATGTTAAGCTTACCGTTTAAAAACCACTTAACATCAGGTCCTTCAAAATCCCACTCCAGTGTCTTGTCCCAGCGCTTTTTCCAATGAAAAGAATCTGCTATTTTGGCCCAGAAATTTTCTGGGTCTGCAACACTTTTTTGGTACTCGTGGAAATAACCGCTTAGTGTATGAATTCTATCGCTCATATTATCGATATTTTAGGTTGTATTAAACGTAAAGTTAATTAAACATGCAAAGGATTTAATGTTTCATAAATCCTTTGCATTCATTGATTTAGTGTTCTTGGGCTTCACCAGCTCCTCTAGGGATTCTGATTTCTTGAATCATTGCCTGCACATCAGCAGGTGGTGCTGGTGTAAGTTTGGAAACAACATAGCAGACCACAAAATTGATAACCATACCTATGGTACCGATTCCTTCAGGGGAAATGCCAAATAACCAATTGTCCATTGAATTGGATTCTGGCGAAATAAATTTGAAATAAGTTATGTAGGCCAAAGTAAATGCCAGACCGGAAATCATTCCGGAAATGGCACCTTCTTTATTCATTCGAGTAGAAAATATACCCATAATAATTACAGGAAAGAAGGAGGCTGCTGCCAGGCCAAAGGCGAAAGCAACTACCTCTGCGACAAATCCCGGCGGGTTGATACCAAAGTATCCTGCGATGATCACTGCAAATGCAGCAGAAACCCTTGCGATGATTAGTTCGGTTTTTTCTGTCATTGAAGGCACAAAAGTTCGGAACAAATCCCTGGAAACCGATGTGGAAATAACCAATAAAAGTCCTGCAGCAGTGGATAAAGCCGCTGCCATACCTCCGGCAGCTACAAGTCCAACCACCCAGTTAGGCAATTTGGCGATCTCAGGAGCCGCCAAAACCATGATGTCCTTGTCTATCCTAAGTTCATTGGTTTCAGGGTTGGGCGTATATTGTACGATTCCATCCTTGTTTATGTCTTCAACGACAATAAGATTGGTTTTTTCCCAGTTTTCAACCCAAACAGGCAATTCATCCACTGATTTGTCGGCTACAGTTTCTATGGCATTGTATATTCCAAAGGCAGCAATCGCTGGAGCAGTGGTGTATAAGATGGCAATAAAAATCAACGCATAACCAGCAGAAAGCCTTGCGTCTTTAACTCTAGGTACAGTGAAAAACCGCACAATAACGTGTGGCAATCCTGCAGTACCTACCATTAAAGCCAGGGTAATGGCAAAAATATCAGCCATTGACTTTCTTCCAGAAGTGTATTCCTGAAAACCCATGTCCAATAAAACACCATCCAATTTATCCAATAGGTAGGTTCCATCCTGTACTGTTCCACCTAAACCCAATTGAGGAATAGGATTTCCAGTCAACTGGATTGAAATAAATATAGCCGGTACCATAAAGGCAAAAATCAGCACACAATATTGGGCTACCTGTGTATAAGTAATCCCTTTCATACCACCCAATACCGCATAGAAAAACACAATCGTCATGCCTATTAGCACTCCTGTCTCAATATCTACTTCCAGGTACCTGGAGAAAACGATACCGACACCACGCATTTGACCTGCCACGTAAGTGAAGGAAATAAATAGCGCACAGAATACAGCCACTACACGGGCTTTGTTACTGTAATACCGGTCTCCAACGAAATCAGGAACGGTGAACTTCCCAAATTTACGAAGGTAAGGAGCCAATAAAAGGGCCAAAAGGACATATCCACCAGTCCAACCCATAAGGTAAACTGATCCATCGTAGCCAGAAAAAGCAATTATTCCGGCCATGGAAATAAAAGAAGCTGCTGACATCCAATCCGCAGCGGTAGCCATACCGTTAGCTAGCGGAGAAACGCCCCCGCCTGCCGTATAAAATTCTTTAGTTGATCCAGCTCTTGTGTATATGGCGATACCGATATACAAGGCGAAGGACAGACCTACTAGGATGTAGGTCCAGGTTAAAATTTCCATAGAGAGGTGATTATTTTAAAGGGTTATTTTTCGTTGACATCAAATTCTTCATCAAGCTTGTTCATCCGATATACGTAAACGAAAATCAATATCACGAATGAAAATATTGAGCCTTGCTGGGCAAACCAGAAGCCCAATTTGTACCCTCCAATTTTAATGGCATTGAGGGGCTCTACAAGCAAAATTCCGAAGCCAAAAGAGACAATAAACCAAACCGCCAGAAGAATCAATAAGGTTCTAATATTGCGCTTCCAGTATTGTTTCATTTTTTGTTTATGGTTATCCATATAATAATATGTTTGAGTTTATTGGTTAAAATAATCCTGAAATTATTTAAAAATTCCGTAACTATCAGCAAGATTTCGTTAATCTACCAAAAATAAGACAGTTTCGGTTTGAGTCGTAGATGATTGGTTCGACTCAAATGGCTAAAATGGGGTAAATTTATAATTAAACCTTTTCAATTAAGTATTTGTCAATATATTCTATGGCCGATTTTAAGCGGTTTTCCTCCGTCCCGGAAATTTTTTTCCATGGTACTCCTGAAGCTTTCATCTCATTTTCATAAACCTGCATAAAATATTTACGCATGGCCGGATCTGCATGCTCTCGCTGTGGATCCTCCGTCCAGGGAATATCTATTGACGTAAGTAAGTACAATGAATATTCCCGGGTTTGAATTTGTTGTTTTATCCAGGGATTCGTTTGATTGAACCTGTGCTCACTCCATACTTTTACGACCCTCAGATCTGTATCACAAAACAATTTATCAACAGCCCTTTCCGCTCCTTCATCTTCCAGTTTCACCTGCCCTTTGGCGATGGCCTCTAAATCTTCATAAATATAAGGCCTATCCAATTGCTCAATGTATTCCCTGGCATATTCAGGAACCCAAGGTTCTCCATAATGAACTGCCAATTGCCGGCTCAAGGTACTCTTACCCGTAGATTCCGGCCCAATGATCACGATCTTATGCATTGTCTTTCGCATAGTTTTTGGCAGCCTTGACCCAGGCGATAAGCCCAAGGATAGCCAAAACAGTGAAAACGAAAAACTGAAAAGAGGTAAGCACCAATCCCTTATAAAAATAAAGCGGAATGGAAACCAAATCTGTAACAATCCAGGCAATCCAATTTTCCACCTTCTTTTTAGCCATCAGCCACATTCCTACGAATGCCGAGGAAGTAGTAAATGAATCCCAATAAGGAACGTCACTGTCTGTAAAGCTAATCAAAACATAATATAAAGCCAGATAGGAGAAAACCCATAGTGCCAAAGATTGGAAAATTCCTGACTTCGTCAACCAGGTGATGGGAACAACCGCATTGCCAGGTTTAGGGTTGGACCAGATGTACCAGCCATAGATGGACATGGAAAAATAATAGGCATTGATGCCCATATCCGCATACAATTTTACCTGCAAGCAAATCCAGACATAAATCAATGTGCTGACGATCCCAGTTGGGAACACCAAAATATTTTCCTTTATGGAATAATAAACTGAGGCCAGCCCAAAAACAACAGCTATGCCTTCTAACCAGCTCATCGCTGCGATTCCACTTTCTATGCCTTCTATTATGTATTGCCAGTCCACGGGCCGAAATTGCGATATATTTTTAACAAAAAAAAATCAGCACCGAAGTTTAGTCTAAAACTCCAGTGCTGATCTCGTTAGCCAATATTATACTTATTAACCTATATTTTTCTTTTTCAACTGATCTACTATGTATTCAGAAGTTCGGATAGAAAGGGCCAAAATGGTCCATGTTGGGTTTTTATCCGCCTGAGAAACAAATGGTCCTGCATCCACTACAAACAGGTTGTCACATTCATGGGCCTGAGAATATTTGTTCAATACAGAAGTTTTTGGATCATTCCCCATTCTGGTAGTACCTACCTCATGTATGATACGACCTGGAGCCTCTAAACCATATTTTGTGTCTGCTCCCGGTTTGTTGCCCATTACTTTGGCTCCCATGGAATCGAACATCTCTTCAAAGGTTTCCTGCATGTGTTTGGCTTGCTTCACCTCATGTTCGGTCCAGTTGTAGTTGAATCGAAGCACAGGGATACCAAATTTATCCACTACAGTAGGGTCAATTTCACAGTAATTGTCATACTGAGGAACAGATTCTCCTCTACCTGCGATACCTACTGTGGCACCGTATATATTTCTTATGTCTCTTTTAAGTCCTTCACCATAACCACCATTAGGCCTTGGTTTGCCAAATTCATCCTGCATGTATTTACGCATGGACTCCATTCCAAAACCAAAACCATAATTTGGCTGACGCATACCACCGCCAAATTCAAGGTGATACCCTCTAGGGAAATCCAGTTTTTTATTGTCTAACCACCAAGGGGTATAAACGTGCAAGGAGCCTACGCCGTCTTCATTGTATTTGTCTCTTGCAATAAAATCTGTCATTAATGCTGACCTGCTCGCTCCTGTAGAGTCATGCAGGTACCTTCCTAGTGTCCCACTACTGTTGGACAATCCGTTAGGATGTTTGGTAGAGGCTGAATTCATCATGATCCTTGCCGTCTCACCTGCGGAAGCACCCAAAACCACAACCCTTGCATTCAGTTTGTACTCTTGCATGTCGACCTTACTCACATAAGACACACCTGTAGCTTCTCCTTTTTCATTGGTGGTAACTTTACGCACCATTGCATAGGTATAAAGATCTACATTTCCTTTTTTGATCGCAGGTTTTACCAATACCGTTCCTGCAGAGAAATCGCCATAAACCTGGCAACCTCTGTTACACTGGGCACAGAAAAAACAAGCTCCTCTTTCGTTATTCACCGGACGGGTTAAAACAGAAACCCTGGAAGGCAATACTGGTAAGTTGATTTTCTTTCCTGCCTTGGTAAAGGCTGCTTCGTGCAATCTTGGCTTTGGCGGAGGAAGAAAGTTTCCATCAGGTTCATTTCTTATGCCTTCTTTGGAACCGAAGACACCTATCATTTTATCTACTCTATCATAGAAAGGTTTCACGTCATCATAGCCAATTGGCCAATCATCACCCAAACCATCAATGCTTCTTCTTTTAAAATCGTCAGGGCCAAAACGTAGAGAAATTCTTCCCCAGTGATTGGTTCTTCCTCCTACCATTCTGGAACGAAACCAGTCAAATTCAGTTCCGTCTTTTCTGGTGTAAGGTTCTCCATCTATTTCCCAACCTCCATAGGCGGCATCAAAATCGCCAAAAGCCCGCACAGTATTGGCGCCTCTTCTTGGAGATTCCCAAGGAAATCGCAATTGGGTCCTGTACTCTTCCTTTGCAGGATCAAAGTCACTTCCCGCTTCTACTACTGCTACGCTTAAACCGGCTTCGGATAGAATTTTACTTGCCATTCCACCGCCGGCGCCTGATCCTACAATGATCACATCGTAGGTATCCATGGATGATTTTATTTCAAAGCTCATTGATATATTTTTTGAGTTTATTTTTAATTCACCCCCCAAAATAGGAGTTTAAAGCTGATTTTTCACCATTTCCAAAATCGGCCATTTGCCGATCTCTCTCTTAATTTTCATCAAGTCAAAACATTATTTTATCATTCACCTCTTCACCAACTATATTACCGAACAGTTGGTATTTTTCTAAGAAATTCCAATGAATATTTTTATCATTAATTTCATTGAAAAGGCTGCTTCTATCAAGATTCATTTAAAGCAACTTGCAATCGAGGTTTTTAGATGTTAAAATTTTATTTTGCCCAAACATTCACTATTCTTATACTTTGAATTGAATAGAAAGTACTACCCTTGCCGGGTTAAGCACTTTTTTGTATTAAAAACATAACCCAAAAAATGGAGAAAAAGGAAAGAAGAAGCCAGGGCTGGTTCGGAAAAACTGGCAAGGATGGTCTTATTTATAGGTCATGGTTTAAGAAACAGGGCATCCCAACACATGAATTAGGTGGCAAACCAATCATTGGAATTTGTAATACCTGGTCTGAGTTGACCCCATGTAATTCTCACTTTAGAGAATTAGCAGAATTTGTGAAGAAAGGTGTAATCGAAGCAGGAGGTTATCCGGTAGAATTTCCGGTAATGTCACTAGGTGAAACAGTGATGAAACCTACCGCCATGCTTTACAGAAATTTGGCCAGCATGGACACAGAGGAATCCATTCGTGCCAATCCTTTGGATGGAGTAGTGCTTCTTTGTGGCTGTGACAAAACCACTCCCTCCCTTGTGATGGGAGCAGCAAGTGTAAACTTGCCAACCATTGTTGTTTCTGGTGGCCCAATGCTCACAGGAAGATACAGAGGCGCTGAAATAAGCACCAGTGACATTTGGAGGTTTAGTGAAAGCTCCAGGTCTGGAGAAATCTCTCAAGACGAATTGTACATCGCTGAATCCGGGCTTTGCCGAAGTGATGGGCATTGTGGCGTAATGGGTACAGCCTCCACCATGGCTTGTATGGTAGAGGCCCTCGGCTTGTCCCTTCCTGGAAATGCAGCTATTCCTGCACCTGACACCGGGAGAAAAGTGATGGCGCATATGTCGGGAATGGAAATCGTGAAAATGGTTGAGAATGACCTCAAGCTATCTGATATCCTTACCCGTGAGGCTTTTGAAAATGCTATCATGGTAAATGCTGCCATAGGTGGTTCCACCAACTTTGTGATTCACCTTCTGGCAATTGCAGGCAGAATCGGAATCGAACTAAATCTAGAAGATTTCGATAAATATTCTGCCAACATCCCACTTCTGGCCAATCTTCAGCCTTCCGGAAAATACTTTATGGAAGACTTTTACTACGCAGGTGGATTGCCTCCCGTTATTCGTCAGTTGAAAGACCGACTGCACAATGAGGCCCTTACGGTAACCGGTCAGAGCATAGGAAAGAACAACGAGAAATTTGAAAATTATAACAAAGAGGTAATTGCTGCCATCGATGAACCTTTCAATCCTTTGTCTGGAATAGTGGTACTCAAAGGCAACCTTTGTGAAACAGGTTCCATTATCAAGCCTTCAGCTGCCAGTCCTGAACTGATGAAGCACACAGGCAAGGCGGTCGTTTTTGAGGACATTGATGACTATAAAAACAATATAGATGATCCTGATTTGGACATCGACGAAAACTCCATCATGGTACTTAAAAATGTAGGACCTAAGGGTTATCCAGGCATGCCAGAAGTTGGCAATATGGGCCTTCCTACAAAAGTACTTGCCAAAGGGATCAAAGACATGATTCGAATTTCTGATGGCAGAATGAGCGGTACTGGTTTTGGTACAGTGATCTTACATGCCACCCCTGAAGCTGCAGAAGGCGGAAATTTTGCCGTCGTTCAAACTGGTGATGAAATAGAGCTTGACGTAGAAGCCAGAAAGCTGAACTTATTGGTCTCAGATGAAGAGCTGACCAAAAGAAAAGCAGCCTGGAAAAAACCTCCTACCTTGACAGAAAGAGGTTATGTGAGCCTTTATGTAAAGACCGTTGAACAAGCCAATTTAGGAGCCGATCTGGATTTCCTTAAAGGCAATTCAGGAAGTGAAGTCACCAAAGACTCTCATTAATCCATTCCCATTATTACCGGAAAGCAAGGCTGTTTTCCGGTAATTTTTAAACTTTACTAAACCCAATGAATAATACCAACACGGAAGCTGCTCCAGTAGCCTTAGTTACAGGAGCGGGTGTAGGAATAGGCTTTGAAATCGTTTTTTTGCTGGCTTCCAAAGGTTATAAGGTCATGTTGAATGACCTGGATGAAGCAGTTACCACCAAAGCCTGTGAAAAGATAAACGCCACCTTCCCCCATACCTGTAAAGGAATTTCCGGAGATGTTTCGGACATCCGTTTTATCGAACAAATGGTGCAGCACACAGTCGAAGCATTTGGTGCAATAGACGTAGCCGTGGCCAATGCAGGCATCACTGTTTTTGGCGATTTCCTCACTTACAAGGAAGCGGATTTCCATAAAGTAATGCAACTCAACCTGGCAGGCAGCTTTTTCCTTGCCCAGCAGGTATCCCTGCAAATGATCAAACAGCAGACAGGAGGCAGCCTTCTTTTTATGTCTTCAGTCACCGGACATCAGGCCCACAAAAATCTAGCGGCCTATGGCATGAGCAAAGCAGCTTTAGAAATGCTGGCCAAAACCCTGGTCGTAGAACTTTCCCCCTATAAAATCAATGTAAATACCGTCGCTCCAGGAGCCACCATGACCGAACGTACCGCTTCGGAAGAAGGCTATGAAAAAACCTGGTCAGAAATAACCCCCATGGGAAGGCCTGCCTACCCCAAAGACATTGCCGAAGCCGTAGCCTTCTTGGTCTCCCCAGCGGCAAGGCACATCACAGGTCAGAGTTTGGTCATCGATGGAGGATGGACTTCTACCAGTCCCTCGCCTTATCGGTAGGGGATAATAAATAAACAGCCCTTCAAGGTTTTTAAAACCTTGAAGGGCTTAATAAAAAATACGAGCGTAGGGCTGCGCTTTGGATAGACTATACGAAGCGAT
>NZ_ATNM01000174.1 GCF_000427295.1 Cyclobacterium qasimii M12-11B
ATATGCCACTCCTACGGAGTTTAAATCCTTTTCTAACTGATCCTATTTTCTATAATCTTAACACCCCTTTGGGGTTAGTGGTCTTATTTTACTACCAAAGTCACCTTAATTAAGCCCCAGTTTTTTCTATGACATCTCATCAACTATAATGAACAGCATGTTTTAATAATAACCTTCAAATTCAGTCCGAATCCCGAAGGGATGACAGGTTTATAGAACCAAAATCCATCTCAAATCTAAACCCCAAAGGGGGTGAAAGCCATTTTCCAAACCTGACAAAATCCAAAAAAATGGTTAAATTAGGATCCCTCTATCCCCTTTTGGAGGGTTTTTATTTGACTAACTAAATAACCCTATCAATCAATATCCTTTCTCAAAATCCCATATGGTCTCAAAAATAAAAATCCTGGGAATTTGTGGCAGCGCAAGTCGAAATTCCAGCAATCTATTTCTACTGAAACACCTGGCAGAATTGGGGCAAGTTGAATTCAATATGGACCTGCTTGAAGATTTGGCGGAATTGCCCCATTTCCAAACTGCATTAACGGAAAATAATGTGCCGGAAAAAATCATTGCACTGAGAGAGAAAATTGCCAAAGCAGATGGGATTATTATTTGTACTCCTGAATATGTTTTCAGTATTCCAAGCGGTTTAAAAAACCTATTGGAATGGTGTGTTTCTACTACCATTTTTTCAGAAAAACCTGTTGGGCTGATAACGGCATCAGCAAGTGGTGTAAAAGGCCATGAAGAATTGAAACTAATCATGGAAACCATTCAGGCATCTTTCCTGGAAGGAACTACCCTTCTCATCCAGGGAATAAAGGGAAAGATTAATACCGAAGGCAAAATAACAGATCAAAATACGAGAAATCAATTGGCAAACTTCCTAACCGCTTTTGTTAATTTGACATCAAAGAGGTAAAGGATGGAGAGATCAGGATTTAAATTCACAACTTTTGAGCTGATTGCAATGTCCTTAAAAAAGAATCAGTATTTGGTATAATTAATGGTTCCAGCCCAACCCAATCGCGCAAAGCATTTCTGGTGATTATGGCCTGGGAACATCCATCTGTCGTACCGTATTCATCCTTTAATGAATTTGCAAAACCTCCATCATTCCGTGAAAATTGAAGTACATTGTCTATGGAAATTTTAATGATATCATTTTTCTCTTCCTCGCTAATGGCAACATAGGGTTTTATAACGGCCAGTAGGTTTAGTGGATTCCTAACCCAAGTTGAATTGATGCATTCTTCTTCCCGTATGCACTTTAAGGTGCTTTTGAGAATGTTGTTGGCATTTGGCATTTGCCTATCATATACGCCATAGAGCGTACTGACCTTAAAGGCTCCGGAAAGTTGAACATACAAAGAACTACCACCCAAAAACCATTTTCGTTTTGATTAGCGGCCAGGAAATCAAACATGGCCTCCACTATTTGTTCCTGTAAGGTTTCTTCCAGGGAGGAGATTACATTTCCTTGAGCAGACAAAGTTCCTCCTGCCCTCCATGGATTTTCTTCCCAGCCCAAGGTGTCCAACCAATTTTTAAAATTTTCAACTGATTTCAGATGGATAAGGCCATCCTCTTCAGTTTCATCATCGTTTTTGATTGTTGGATAAGGAAATTTGGAACTGGCATCTAATCGCCTAAAGGCTCCTTTCACATAACTTAGTGCCCTGCCCCTTCTCATGTCTATATTGCGGTGTTCGTTCGGATCGTCAAAGAAACCTGTGTCAGCATCTTGAAAAGATTGCAGGAACCCTACCCATTGCTGCTTGAGTGAATCCGGGATAGTATTGGTCAACCCATTGTCATCAATTCTACTTATCACCCTGCAAGTAGATTCAATCCTTGGAGCCGTCTTCTTTTCTGGGCTGTCATAAAATCCTCCGGTAGCAGGATCATACAAATTGGCATAAAAAACAAACAGGTTTTCATATGATTTGTCCAATTGCTTAACTTCTAATAGTAATTCATTGCCCTGCTGACTTTTGCAACTCAATGAGAGGCCGCTTAATGTTAAAACCGCTAAAAGTAAATAAATTCTTTGCATGAATTTGAAAATCAGTTTGAGGCGTTAATTGTTGATTTATTTGACTTCCCTTTATGAAAGGGAAAAGTTGAATCATTTGCGTTAAAGACCACAAATAACCGAATCTAAGGTTCTTGGTCTGGTATTTTATTCAAGGTCAAGGACTATCTTAATGTTCTCCTTTATGATTTCCACCAATTCTACTGGTAAAATACCGACTCTTTTTACAAGCCTCTTATTATCTATTGCTCTAATTTGGTCAATCATTACATCACAATCCTGATGCAGATTTGCCATTCCTTTTTGCAAATGAACCCTTAAAATTTGAGCGTCTTTATTAATATTGGTTGTAATTGGACAAATAATCGTTGAGGGATGAGGGATTTTGTTAAGGAAATTGGTTTGAACAGTCAATACAGGTCTGGTTTTACCTGGTTCTGTTCCAATCTTCGGGTTCAGATCAGCTATCCAAATTTCAAATTGATTAATCTGCATGGTCAATCTGTTCAAAGTCTTTAAGTGTTGCCATTGAATCTTTCTTTACCAAAGCAGATTCTTTTGCAAGCTTTTTTTCAATTAACAGCCGTTTCTGCATTTGATTATAATGCTCCAAAGCTTCATTTATATACCGGTTTCTGGGCTTCTTTATTCGAGAGAGAATCTTTTCAGTTTCTCCGAATATAGCATCATCAATTTTCAAGGAGATTGTCTTCATTTTTTTACATATTACCCATGTTAAATGTATATACAAAAAGTATATTCTACAAGTAAATAATAATAATTTGAAAAGATCCAATATTACATTCATACTTGGACTTTCCAGCCATCAGAATGCTTAGTTCTAGATTGAATTGTACCCTAATGAAATTGTACCCTGAGCCTGTCGAAGGGCACAAATCAATCGGTTCGGATAAGCCTTAACTCGGATCCCATTCAAGAGTATTTAGTATCACTTTGAGGAAATTCGGGTTTTGATAATCTGATTCCTCATGGCCTGCCTGATAATAAAACACCATCCCTTTTCCTTTTGGACGGTACCAGCCTGAAGTAGGTTGAACTCTTGATCCATCTTCAGTTCTGAAACCAAATAAAACGGTCCTTTGGTCATCGGTAAAGCGCTGATTCAAAAACAACTCCGTATTGACGAGTTGAAAAGCACTAAACTCACCCTCGTAATTTGTTTCGTATTCGGATTTAAATGGGATGACTTTTTCATAGTCGATCCCATTACTAGTAATAAAATGGCCGGGATTCAAATTCACCATAGAATAGGTCAAATTAGCCAAGACCTTCCACGGATATTCCTGATGATCCCTTGGGTACAATTGAATACCTAAAAAATCAAGCCATTCAGGGTTTTTCATTTTGGAAGACGAAATCCCATGATGCAGCACAATTAATGACCCACCTTCCATCGTGTAATCAATCAATACGCTGGTAGTTCTGGGTTTCTGGGTAACATGTACATACATAAAAACAAAGTCAAAACCGGATAAATCAGATTCAAGTTCTTCCTCGCTCGTCTTACTGACGAGGTAACCCTGTTCCTCCAAGCCATCTGCCAGGACATCCATCTCAGGCCAGGTGTCAGAAACAATTAAAACTTTGTTTTGCTGTGCAAAAGCTGAAATTGAAATAGGTATCAGTACGATTAGTACCAACAAAAATTTAAACGATGGTGATTTTAGGTTCATGGTTTTCTATTTTTTCTAAAGCCAAAGTATAGGCATATCCCTACTTTCTCCTACCCTGTAGTTTAGCGTATGATAACTTACCTTATAAGTTCTCTTAAAGTTAATAATAATGAGTAAACTGTCAGCGCTCCTCCATCAAACCATTTCCTATTAATGCAGGTCATGCAATCAATTTTCCTCTCATCCTGCTTAGCAGCAATCATTTTTATTGAGCTTTAGAAGCGTTCCACATCAAAAAACTGTCAAACAATTGCTTTGTGCAATTCCCTTATCCTTTTGTATTGTTAATAGGTTGGATGAAATTAATTTACCATTCCTACCATCTTGCGCTATTCCTCATCAGCGCTCACATCAAATCTTTCGTTTGGTAAACCAATAAAACCTCTAATGAAACCATGAACAATTGCAATTGGTAAAAAAAAGAAACCTAATATCAATGTTCTAAATTCGTAAAAGATTGAACTGTCTTTATATGGCTTTCCTTTTAATCTGGATAGCAATGCACTAAGTGGAATTCCATACATATTTCCAACAATCATCACTTGGGAAGCGGAAAGTATAATTTGTGCCTTCTCTTCTCCATATTCTTTTACTATAGCATCATAAGCGTATTTCTTTGGAAAACCTCTGGAATCGGCAAAATGTTGAGCAAAAAGGAGACCCTTTGCCTCTTCAGGCTTAATAAAGTCACCACCTCCTCCTTCACTTAAAAAACTGTTTATTTCTTCATTACCCATCCCTTGACGCAAGGCCATTTTTGCATGACCGTAGGAGCAGATAGCACAACCATTTACTTCTGTAACTGCCAATTGTATGCGTTTTACAAAATTTTGACAGACCAATTTACTTTTTTATTTGTTCCTAGTTTTGACATTGCCCTTGGAGCAAAAACAGCAGCACGATACATTTCTTGTAAACTGAATTTACGTTTAAATTCGACTCTTGAACTTATTGTTTTCGGTATTAATTTATTGCTCCCCATTTTCGTTTATTAATTGCATGCATTTTCACTTTGACCTATTCCGAGGCGGTTCTACTGATTTTGGGTACATTTAGTGCTTCTTGCTCATCCGGTTTCCTATTTGAGGTTATGTCCGCATCACCGTACCACATTACACCTACCCCATAGCCCATTTCACAATCGGTCCAAGTCCATATTTCCATATCCAGCTGTAAGGAGGATGAAAAAGGCATACCATCCAGTGCTCTGCTGCGGGTTTCAGTACTAAAACCCTGGCTATTCCTTTCATCACCTGTTTTTCGGTTGCGTTTATTGTAGACATTAGACCGGGGCTGGGCATGGAAGGGGTGCTCGTAAAAATCAGTGCTTTTCCCGCCCCAGGAGTAGCCATAATAGTCTTCTGTTCCTGTACCAAATAGGGATGGAAAATCTTCGCCATCTACCCAGATTTTCTCGTCTCCTTCTCCCCACCATCTTTCTACCGGATTCATTACTGTAAGTGCATCTGCTACATATACCCCACGACCTTTGAGGGTAACATAGTTCCAGTCGGAAAATGGACGGGTGGAAACTGGATACTGTCCTCGCCAAGCAGCATGAAAATACATGCTTCTGGTATCCCATTCATAATCATCTACCACAGCATGTAAATCAATGGCTATTGGCTCGCTATCTAAATTTTCAACACTTATACTCGCTGTAGATTGGTAGGGCATTACCCATCTACTGGTAAGTGTTCCATCTTCCCCAACGGTGTTGTGCCATCCTTGATAGGGATTCAAGCCTATTCCTGAGCCAAAAAAATCACCTATTGGACACCAAACGGTTTCTTTTCCATCAAAATTCATTTTAATAATCGTGGAGCGCATACGCTCGCTTTTTTCATAAGAACCAAGTTTGAGTGCAAGTGTCCTAAGGGCTGCCTCCCCTTCAGGTAGGACTATGGTTTTTTCTTCGCCTGCAAGCAAAGTTGTTTGCACCTTTACCTGCTCTCCTTCACTGTAGTTGGTTGGGTTTAAGATTTCTTTTCCAACTTGCTCAACCAAATTTTTAGATTTGTCAAAATCTTCCATCGTAAATGTTTTCACAGCTGTTCCTTCCGAGTATTGGCGGTAGGTAAACTGATAAAAGAATGGTGGCCCTGTAGTTGTGATTTTACAACTTCTGGCATAGGGTATCGGGAAGAAGGATACTGCTGAGCGCAAGGATTGATGGGCAAAGGGATAGGGTATTAGACCCGTTCCATTCAGTAATCCCAAGGCATTTCCTTCTAGCACCGGTTCAGCATTCCCATCCAAATATATTTTAATCTGTAGGTCAGTATCCGGTTTGTCGGCATGGAAGTAAGGCATCCAGGTACGCACAATAGCTCCCGGCCCATTGTGCTCCATTAACACCCATTCTTTTTGTTGCTTGTTTTCTTCGGTACGAATAAAATTATGGTCATTTTCGCTGGCATTAAAGTCGCGGTTCTTGAACCAGCCAATACTGTCTTTGGGATCGACCGATGCCCGATTATAACTGCTTTGTTGCTTTAGCCGAAAATCTGTTTTGGGAAACCGTGACTGTTCCTCTCTATCCACCATTTCGTTCAACATCGATTCCACAGACACCACACTTCTTTCATCAATACATGAAAAGAAAAGACAACATAGCGCAAATGCAAAAATGCTTAACTGAAGTATTTTAGGTAAATGAATCATACGATTAAAGATCTGTATACTCCCAAGTTATGCGTTTTTTATCAATTGCGGTAATGCTGACCAATGGGATTTAGGGTGATGTTCAGCTAGGGATATCAATTCGGCCCCCTTTCACAAATAAGCTACTGAACCAATCAACAAAACCTGACCAATTCTAATAAGAGAAAGCTACCGGAGCTTGAGTCCAATCCTAATCGATTGGGACAACAATTAACAAAGCCTTAATCGCATCATTGCAGCATAATTGTTTATGCTTTAATTTTGTTTTTTCAATTAGTCTTTGTTCGATTTTGAAAATGAGGTCATAAACAAATTTAAAATATAGTTTAGCATTTGTTTTAGCAAATCCCTCCATTTGAAGTGCTTGGAATGTGGGCATTATTTTTTGATTTATTTTGACTTCTTTTAAATCAGCATTTGGATCCGTGAAACTTCCTCCGAACATTACAGACTCATCCGGTAAATCTTTCAAAATTTCACTGGAATCAGAATGAGAAAATCCATTCCTTAACAGTACTCTTACAATATTAAATAAATAATCTTTTTCCGCCTGAGATATTAATTCATGTTTTTTGCATAACTCAATAGATTTTCCAAGTTGTATTGAATTATATTTCCTATTAGGTTCTTCAAATACTTCATTCCATTTTTCTAATTCTATGGGACCTATTCCTGTTTCATTATTTATGAGAGCAAGTTTCAATAATCTTTCTAATAAATTATTCGTTAAAGTTATGCTGGCACGACTTAATTCGAGAATCAAGCATTTATTTATCTCAAAAATTAAAGTATTAAACTCACAAAATATTTTAAGTCTAAATTCAAAGTATTTAGATTGTTCGGGGAAGTTTTTATCCAACTTTTCAATAAAGCTTTTTCTGAATATTTCTTTTTCCATTTTTTTTCAGATTATTGCATAGTAGAGCCTGATAGCCTAATTTATTAATTACCTATAAAGACAATAAGAAGCAGACTAACAGTACCTCTAACTGTATATGAAGTTTTCCTTCACACGGCTTGATCATTTGAGCAAACCGAGCTTCAGCGAAACCCTCACGGGTTTAATTGTCGTGAGCTATTCTAAATGATCAGCAAATTATTTAGGCAGGATATACACCTATTGGGTTACGATAACTTAGTGGTACGCCAACATATTGAATATGCATAGTATACTGAAGGTTGTTGTGTATACATGCTTATTGAGAGATTTTGAGTTTTTCAAGAACTTCTTCAAACTGATACTTGATAGCTAATAATGAATCAGGATTTTCACAAACAAGATTCCCGAAATTTTTTTTATTATTATCGTCCACCTTATGCGTGATGAGTAAGGCTTCCTCCTTAGTAAACCCAAGAGAAACTAAAGATTTCTCATCGAGAATTATTGTATTCAAATCAAGAATGTTTTCATCAATTTCTATATGATTTTCATCTCTATGGATTAGCCAACCCTTTTCCTTTGCAATAATCCATTGCTGAACATCAACTAAATCTTCTATAGTAGTTTGAAATACTATACCTTTTTTTTTAATAGACTTCAGTATCGTTGAGTATTTATAGCTATTACTTAAGATTGAGAACGTTTTAGACTCAGCAGAATTATCTCCTATTAACTCACGCACTTTTTCAATTGCATTGAACCCGGCCAAATCGCCATCAAATATCCCAACCGCTTTCAAATATCTTTCTTCAGTTGAATGTTTAGCCAACGTTTTTGCCCAAATAACAATCTGCCTTTCGACCCAAGAAGCACCACCACCATAATGAATCGTTTCGATATACACCCTGTCTTCGTAACCCTTAAAATAATATTTAATAGTGGCTTCAATCAATTTCTTATCAGTGGGGCCTTCGACAAAAATTGTTTCAATACGTTCAGAACTAATTCTTGACTTTACTAGGTTAATATGATGTATAAGGTCTCGTAAATATACCTTCCAATCTTCCTTACTTGAATCATAGTGCCAAACTTTCCACACTCCTTTGAAATCTTTTTGTAAATGTTCAAATTGTGTTAAACCAACAATGTACATAGGGATATTTGCCTTGCTCTTTTTCCTGTACATGTTCTTTAATAATGCCTTTCCTCCATCATTAGTGGCATCACTATCATGTTTCAAAGGCATTTGTAAATCGGTAATCAGAAGATGGAATTCTTTATTTTGTAGATTTTCAATTGCCTCCTGAACAGAAGACGCTTGACTAATAGATAAAGTGTCATTAACAACCTCTTGAATCGTCTTGATAATGATTGAAATCTTGTTCAAGTCATCATCTACAATCAAAGCACCTATGTGACTCATTCGGATGGGATTTGATCTATTAATGACTTCATGTTTTCCATCCAGCTATCGTCAATAGAATTATAAAAAACAGCACCCTGATAAAATGGACTAAAACTCTCTTTATATTTCTTATTTATCTCTTCGAAGGTTATATTCCCATTTTTAGTTGGGAAAACATCGAACATTGTAAATAGAATAGTTGGAACTAAAAGCTTCCTTCTTTTCATTTCTCTTAGAATTTTTTCTCCTCCAAATTGTTCATAATTCCCTCCTAAATCATTTCTTCCACTTTCCCATAAAGGAATTGTCATATCCAAAATTAATAGATCATACACCTTGTAATTAGTTTTCAATTCAATTACACAAGCATGATAAGATTCCTTGACTATTATTTCATCAGATAAAAAGAACTCTTTTAGTCTTTCTATTTTTATTTTTTCATCTTCTAATATTAATACTTTAATCATTGCTTGAAAATTGTTCGTAAGGAAAAAACAACATAATTGACATAGTGTCTTTATCTAGGTAAAAATCAAATCGATCTGATTTTGAATAGGTTTCATAAAGTAAAATTCGTTTTATCTTATCAAATCCACTCTCACCCTCCTTATTTGACCTATCAATATTACTATGATCATTCCACAATTCCTTGATTTTGGTTAATTTGCATAAATTTGGGGAAAAGTCATGACTTTTTGAAACATTATTGCTAGTTGTAACTCTGATATATTTTTCTTCCACCAGGTCAAAGTCTATGGTAATGTTTATTTTATCAGGACCTAAATGGGAATGTTGAATAATGTTGTTCAAAAGAATATTGAAAACAAAAAGTAAACTACTTGAACCCGTTAGTTCTATGTCATCACAATTAATATTTATTTGGGGAGTAATGATATAATTAGGGTTTATTTGATTTGTTAATTCTACAGTTGCCTCAACTATAGTTTTAATGCTTAATAAACTGGTTGAATTGGTGGTATTTAAATAAAACCAATCAGATACACTGATAAGCTCGTTTTGAATATCAGTATTGGATTTAATTAAGAACGGAAGGAGTTGACATTGACTCGGAAGATTCAACTCTCTTAAGCTTTGTATTGCTTCATCAATAATCTCATGATACTTTTTAGGTATAACTTTTGAAAAATGTTTATCAATTTTCCCTTGTAGTTCAAGTAGTGTATGATTTGTTAGACTAGAAAGGATCAAATCTATTGTGGCATCAATAGAAGTGAATAGCTGTTTATACTTTCGATAATATTCAAACAAGACCTCATCGTTAGTGAAAAAAGCGAAAAGCCCATCTTTATTTTCAGCAGTCCTTTCTGTTTGAATTTGAATTAAATGATCTACAATGTATGTTGTAAATTCATCTATCTCCCGGGAGAATTTTCTCAATACAAACTGAACCTGATGATTGATCTCTGGAAAGTAATTCAATTGTGCACCCCAAATTTCATTATCCTTGTACCTATCTTTATATTTCGAAGTTAATAGATCTAGTTTTTCAAAAACACTTCTCAAGTGATTTTTAAGAGCGCCATGCCTGATTCGAGTACTTAAACAGCTGTCTAACCCATACTCCTTGCTATATAAAAAGTTATTTCTTGATTCTAAATAAATACTTTTAAATGCTAAGTAATCTGCACTATTATAAGTTTCTGACTGCTCCTCACCTTGAGACAATGCAGCATCCCAGTCTTTTGTTTTGGAAGGGTTAAACCCAATTATTGCTTTAGATTCAGAGAAGTTCTCAATTTCTTTAAATCGCAAAAACTCATCATTAAATTTTTAACTTGAATTTCTTTGAGCTTGTCTATGTCAATATACAAACGACCTTCATCTACTTCCTTCAATACCTTTCTAATAGAAGTAATTCTGTATATCTCATTAAGTTCCTTTTCATGCTTCAATTTATTGTCAGAATCAATACTCATTAATTTTTTAAGTATTTTCACTCTAACTTGTTCTACTTCACTAATTGAGCCATAATCACTTGAATATTTTAAAGTGTCAATTGTTGCGACATTTTCGAGAAAAGTAATTGTGGTCTTTAGAGAGTACTTTTCTACAAAGTATTCTAGATCAATTTCCGTTATTTCATATATCTGAGTAGCACACATGAATTCATCATAAATCTCATACAAATCGAATTCTTTAACAATTAGAGACGCCAGTACAGAATATTCAATCAGGTCAAAATATTCGTCTTTTGAGTCTTGTTTATCTATGATATTGTATAATCGCTGAAAATCAAGCTTCCTTACTACTAATGCGTCATTAAAGTATATACTTCCAAATAGGATCAATGCTTCTCTTATCATATTCATCTCCAAATAAGAGAAAAATAACATACTTAATTTTCTTTCGTAGTGATATTGAGAAGAATCCAATTCTGTTGATTCTGTCAGTCTTTCTATTACCGCTGTATAGTCTTTCAAACTAAACAAACGCACAACATTTGATGACTCCGATTGGAGCTTTGATTCACTAATAGTATTTTCAAATACAACTTCATCACCAAGCTTATAATTATAAACCTTAAAGCAATGCTCATTATACAAAATACCAAGATTATCCTTAACCTGTGGTCGTGCTGCCGCAAATTTCACAGTCTTGTATGAAGTATATTCGTTAGAAAGAATCCCAATATTGTAATGAAGCCGAGCTATCCCTTCAACTTCTGCGATTAAACCAAAGATTTGCTTTCCAAATGGGCTATTCATAAAGAATAAAGACGATTTTAAAAGTTTGGGGAAACTTGACTCTCTATCTTTACTAAATGATAGAAGATTGTACACCTCCTCTAAAATCATATCTATTCTTTCACTCAAACCTGCTGGACGAAAATCTTCGTCTAAATTGAGAAGAGACCTGCAATAAATTGAATAAAATTCAAATTCTAATGGGTGATTCTCTATTCCATTTAAAGACTGCTTAAATGAATCGTTAAACTTTCCAGAATAGTACATGTTACTGCAATCGATAATATCTCGATAGCCCTCACGTTGAATGAATTCTCCATTCGGATTTAGAACATTAAAAATATTCCCTAACCGGTGGTCATTTGAAACCGTTAAATAAGAAGATTTAACAAACTGAAAAATGGTCTCGTCATTATCAATCGATTGTGATACCTTGTACAACATTACATCCACTAGTACAAGATATAGATCAATTATTGAGAAAGCGTTAGCTACAAAAAGAATGCCTTCCAATCCTTTATGATGGTATGGATAATTTGCTAAGTTACAGCTTTTAAATACAAAGAAATCTTTAAGGACATGAACAGAGTTTATATTATCTAGGTCATTTTGAAATTGACTTAGATATGATTCATATGACAGTTTAGACTCAACTCTTTTACTACTTGAATTTATGATGAATTCGTAAATAGGATTATTAATCTCATTTAAGTAGTATGATAATTCATTCCAATTCCCTTTAGACCCAGATAAATATTCTTTTATTATGAAGTTAGCCTCAATGCTCCATAAAGTTACTCCAAACTCTTTTTCGATTGAAATTAATGATATATTAGCTTCTTCATATTTACATAAGATGATTTGTTTTTCAAACTTGTTTTTCTGTGCAAGAAAATTATCTATAGTAGAAAGATACGGTCTAATTAAATTAGTCACCCACTTAAATTCCTTCCTGAAGTCATTAGTGAAAGTAAAAGGGTTTTTAATATGAATATCCTTTACAGTCTCAAAGAAAGGCGTTTGTTGTACACATTTCAGATAAAGAGGGTGCATTTTTAATGCATCTTTATACTGCCCAGCACTAACATTCTTTTTTATTGCATTAACTTGTTCTGGTATAGTAGAGTTTTTTTTAGACTGAATCTTCCGCACTATTTTTTTGTACTCCATTAGATCAATTTATTATCTGAGGTTTTACACAGGACATACAACACTATGATATCTATTGTTTAATAAAGACAAAATATAAGGAGTACCAAAGCTTGTTCAAATAACTATATACATATTGTTGTATTGAGTATTTCTTTAGCTTGTAAAAATAGACCGTTCTAGTCCCACTTTTGCGGGTAAATCTAAACAACAACGGAATTGAACAATATTTATCGCTCAAATTATTAACCATTAGGGCTTTAATTCAGGATACGAATTTTTATGTTTGTATACCCACTTTCTATTCAACCCCTATACTCCAGCTTTCAAATTAAGGATTTAGGACAAGTATTCAAGTGATAACTCCATATTTATTTATGAATACCGATCACATGACTTTATATCTATTTGGCTATAGGGAAGTTAAGACTGAAAAGATTTAGAATGTTCAGAATAATATAGGCAATGGTTTAATTCCTGAAGAAACCAATAATGTATACATTAAATACCCCACCAGCGAAATTTTACAGAATTTCTTTTCTTTCCATCCCCATAAAATCGACCCCTACTCCTCTCGAGGCATCATTTCCTCTCTTTCTGCAATCTGATACACTAGGCCAGCAATTACTGTGGCATTGATCATAACGTCTCGTTCTGGCACATATTCCATGGCATCCAGGTTGGTGTGGTGGGTTACGGTGAAATAGTTTAACATGTCCTGAATGATCTGGAATCCGGGGATTTTGTAATAATCAAAAACATCGTGGTCTGTGTAATTGGTGTTTTGGATGCTTAGGTTGCCCACATCGAGATGATCGTAGGGCGCCAGCATTTCCTCAAAAACAGGTCGTACGCCTTCATTTCCCTGTAGGTAGATGCCTCGCATTTTACCTGCACCATTGTCCATATTTAAATAGGCCGAGATTTTTTCTACTTCCTTTTTTCTGCTACTTTCTCCCACTTTACCATAGTGGTCTTGGGCATAGGCCAAAGAACCTAAAAAGCCTTGTTCCTCGCCTCCCCAAAGGGCAATTCTTATGGTTCGCTTGGGTTTCAATCCTGTGGCTTTGAGGATACGCATCACTTCCATCATCACACCTGTGCCCGCTCCATTGTCAGTGGCGCCGGATGCCGGATGCCAGGTGTCAAAATGAGCACCAATCATCACCACTTCTTCTTTTAATTTGGGGTCTGAACCTGTAATTTCTCCTATGATGTTCACATTGTTTCCCGGCTTTAAATAAAGCTCTGAATCCAAATGAAATTTGATTTTTGGCTGTATTTCTCTGTCAACAAGACGTTTTAATTTCCCGAAACTTTCAGGAGAAATTGCAAAATAGGGCACTGATTTGATGTGACTTTCTCTAAAACTGTAGGTACCACTCGGATGAACAATACCTGGAAATAAAGGGGTAGTTCCTAAAATACTTAATGCTCCTTCTTCTTTCAGGAAGGCATAAAAAGCATCGTTCTTCCGCATTCCTTTTTCAAAAACAACATCCTTATTTGCTACCAGGTCAACATTTCCGGAAGTTGGGCCCAATGGACTTGGAGAGGCTGGTAGTATATCTTTTTTAGCGCCCTCGATTTCCTCTTCGGTAAATCTTTCCGAAAGTGGATCGAACAACATGTTTTTCTTGGGAACCGAGCCTATCAATACCGTCTTCCCTTTCAGTTTCCCTGCCCATTGTTTTTTCACGGCTTCAATAGCTCCATAATTTTCTATCCATACCATGTCCCCTATTTGCACACCCTTGGAACTTTCGGTCCAGGCATAAGGATAGGCCTCTATTTTCATATAGGCTGGTTCAATCATTTCCACATTAAATGACTTTACTTCCCAACCCATACAGTCATCGCAATAATTTTCGAAGTACACCTTGTCCACTCCCCAAGCTTCCATGGTTTTCTTTGCCCAATGGGCTGCGGTAAGGTACTGATCGGTACCGGTCAATCTAGGCCCATAAACATCGGACAAATCTCCTATAAGCTGCATGACCTGTGACCGCTGAAAGCCTTCGGTGTTGATTTTGGAAATCGCTTGGGATGTTGTTTGTCCAAAGGAACTGAATCCAACAAAAAGAAATAGGGCAATAAATAGAGTAGAAAAGACTTTCATAAGGTGATCGAAAATATACTTGGTTAAAATCGAATGAAATTAAGAAAGAATTATGAAAGCACAAGGCTACAAATAATTATAATGGTAGATATAACTGACTAGCTATGGAATAAGGCAGGATTTGAGAATACCTCCACCTAATCTCTATACCTTTCCCTCCTATTTAAACCTTAGGGTGCCCTATGCCTTACAAGCACGCTTAGTATAGACCACGCCATGCGGAATTACATAGTAAAATCCCTGTCAATCATAGTCCCGGACAAATTAAAGGGAAAATGATAAAGAGATGAATGAAAAACATTACGACATAGATTAATCCCATAACCAAAGGATAAACAAGCATATTGTGCTTTGTCCGGGGACTGATATTATGGGTCAATAAGCCATGTACACCTGCCATAAACATTAGAAATGGCACAACAGCAAACAATTGCAAGAAACTAGCGGCATAATTTTGGTAAGCCATGCCATAAAAATAGCCCCCAATAAGGATGGAAAGGACAATTAAAATCCAGGAAATTCTTTTAGTTATCATGATATTAAGAGGTTACAGAGTGAATTATTGATTCTTATTCAATTGGAATAGTTATTTTTCATTAAACTCAAAACAGGCACATGACTCCGGAACTCCATTTTTTTCACCAGATCCGGATGAAACAATTTTTCCAATAGTCCTGTCTCTTTCTTTTCCAGCATAACCAATAAGTCTATCTGGTTTTGGTCTATAAAATTCACCAATCGATCTTCTGCTTTCTCAGAATACAGCCCCTGAAAACTAATATTAGGATAGTTTATCAGGTCATGAATTTGTTTTTTAAAGTATTCGAAAAACTCAGCACTTTCAGCCTCATCATATTTACTTACATGCGTAACAATGATTTCAGGATGAAAAGGAGATACAATTTGTACCAAATCCTGCAAGGCCTTGAGGTCTTCTTTTTGGAAGTCAGAGGCGAAAAGCACTGTTTTCAATTTAAACGCTAAGACGTTCTCCGGTACAGCCAAAATTGGGACGGGAGACTTACTCAATAAGGATTTGGTTGTACTTCCTATCAGCAGTTCTTTGACTTTACTCCCTCCTTTGGTTCCCATCACCACAAGGTCAGCACTGCTCTTTTCAATGGCCTCTAATATTCCCTTTGTCATAGAATCATTTTCAACAGTCAGGTAAGAGACATCCAAAACTTCATCGCTCCCGGTATGGGATTCAAAGAGCGCTACTAATTTTTTTTCTGCCTCCCTAATACCTTGCTGTTCCATATCAAGGGGATCTTCTATGTAAGGATAATTCCATGCAGTAGGCACTTCAAATACATGAAGCATTATCAACTCAGCACCATGGTTTCTGGCAAGGTTTAATGCAAAATCAAGAGACTTTTCAGCATTTTCAGAAAAATCCGTGGCAAACAAAATCTTTTTCATAACAAGCTTCTTTTGGTTTACTCATTAAACCTACTTGAAACTTATAAGAATTAATATGATATAAGTCACTGTAACGCTGATATGCAGTCAAACCTATAACTATTTGTGATTAAAGCTACTACAAAAATTCACACTGAATTTCAATGGTTTCCCTTTTAAGGTCTTGGACTTTAATCTCGGTTTTTTTTATAATTAAAGTGGTTGGATCTTCCGATATAGGTAGGTATTTCACCCTTCCAGGGCTTGGCTATGAATGATTGTTACTTACACAGGGCTTCACCCTGTGCTTTGATATTATGCCCTTTCAGGGTTGGGGTTTTCCTTCTTTACTGAGCCCTTAAATGGTGACATCTAATAGCGATGGGTATTGCCCATCCTTACATGTGTTATAATTTTTCAAGCCGTGGAAGGGCGAGACTTTATCTTTCTCAAATCTCAGTTTAACTAAAATTAACCAATTAGGGCACAGTCTTTGAAATCGGGAAAAAGTCAATACTCTTTCCCTGATATATTAAGTAAGTAATCTGACCTCATGAAAAACCTGAAAACCAACATTTACTTTAAAGTAACAACAATCGTAATCATCACCTTGTTATTGCTTATTCCTACTTTCATGATAAGGACCTTAATTACGGAAAGGGAGTGGACACAAAATGATGCGATCAGGGAAGTTAGCGCCAAATGGGGTGAGGAACAGACCATTTCAGGTCCATTTATTTCAATTCCGTATCATAGGTATGTAAAGCAATTTTCACAAAAAGACTCCATAGAGAAAATAGTTCAGCTAAAGGAATACCTCCATGTATTGCCCACACAGCTTACCATTTCAGGACAAATTAATCCGGAAAAACGCCATAGAGGCATCTACGAAATAGTCGTCTACAATTCAAAACTTGATATTTCAGGGACATTCAACCAATTTGACCTTAAGGCGCTGGACATCCAACCTGAAAATATACTATTCGACAAGGTAGAATTTGTGGTCGGTATAAATGACCTGAGAGGAATTGAAAAACAAGTAAATTTAAATTGGGACGAAGAAAAGGTTTCATTCAATCCCGGCGTACCTTCCAATGACATCACTGGCAGTGGCATCAATGCCTCATTAGCAATCGACCCAAATGCTGACAAAATCTACAATTTCGATTTCAGTCTGGACCTAAAGGGGAGCCAAAAACTTTACTTCACACCCGTAGGCAAAGTAACGGACATTGACCTTTCCTCGGAGTGGCCCAATCCAAGTTTCAACGGCGCTTTTTTACCAGACAACAGAGAAGTAAGTGAAGAAGGGTTCAATGCCAATTGGAATGTGCTGCATTTGAACAGAAATTATCCGCAAATTTGGGCAAGTAGCCGACATTCAATTGACAATTCGGCTTTTGGGATCGACCTGCTACTACCTGTTGACAATTACCAAAAGTCCTATAGGTCCATTCGGTATGCCATCTTGTTTATCGGTTTTACCTTTCTGGTGTTTTTCTTTATTGAAGTACTCAATAAAATTTTCATCCACCCTATTCAGTACATTCTTGTTGGGGTTTCTCTAATCGTTTTTTACACCCTTTTACTGGCCATCTCTGAGCACTTGAAGTTCAATATTGCCTTTATTATTTCCGCTGTTGCTACACTTTCACTCATTGCTGGTTATGTCAAAGCTATTTTGAAATCAACAAAATTGACCATGCTAATAACCGGGGTTTTAACGGTGTTGTATTCCTTTATTTTTGTCATCATTCAACTTCAGGATTATGCTTTACTCATAGGCAGTATTGGTGTATTTATAATTCTAGGTATCGTGATGTATTTCTCGCGTAAAATAGACTGGTACAATTTAAACCTGGAGGCTGAAGAATAGGACACCACCCTTTCAGGGCTTGGTTATGAATGATTGATGCTTACACAGGGCTTCACCCTGTGCTTTGATATTATGCCCTTTCAGGGCTTAAATTGTCCTTCAATTTCGGCTTGTGTATTTCTTCTTTACTGAGCCCTGAAAGGGTGACATCTAATAGCGATGGGTGCAGCCCATCGTTACATGGGTTTGTCATTTCTCAAGCCCTGGATGGGCGAGATATTTTCCTGTTTGCACAACAAACCAATTAGCAAATAATTGTAATTCACGGTTTCCATTTAACCTTTGTCACTTGGGCTTGAATTAATATTTCACTGGAAAAAACAGTTTAAGGACAATAGCCAATTTTGATGATTTAATTATTTATCGTAATATTGCAATCAAACAATAGGAGACCATGGGACTAGCCAAAACAGAGATATTTTCCGACAAACAAAACGAGATTGCACTGTTTGCAAAGGCTTTCGGCCATCCTGCCAGAGTATCCATTTTACAATACCTGTTTAAAATTGACTCCTGTGTTTGCGGCGATATCGTAAATGAAATAGGCCTCGCCCAACCTACCATATCCCAACATCTAAAAGAACTAAAGCACTTGGGCTTGATTAAAGGAAATGTAGAAGGCACAAGTGTTTGCTATTGCATCAACACAGAAAAATGGTCCGCCATGAAGTCAATAATTTCTGAGTTTCTAGATCAGGACATTTCAAACAAACCCAATTGCTGCTAAAAAAATTCCCCTTTATTAATCGCATTATAGCAATAAATAGATCCGCATTCACAAATCTTATCCCTATGATCGCCACTCAGTCAAATCTTTTTCCGGAAATACTCAACACAATAAAGCGTTTAAAACCTGAACACTTAACCGAAGACCGTAAAGCTGTTATAAAACCATTGGTTGATTATATTCAGCTCAAAGTAGACAATCAACAAGAAATTCGCATTAATTTCATCTGTACCCACAATTCAAGAAGAAGCCATTTGTCTCAGATTTGGGCACAAACAATGGCCTATAAGCTGGGTATAAAGAATGTTTTTTGCTACTCGGCAGGAACGGAAGCTACTGCCCTTTTCCCTGTGGTTGCAGCAACGCTACAAAATTCAGGATTCCATATTAAAACACTATCCCAAGATAAAAACCCTGTTTACAGCATCAAGTATGCTAATAACGAACACCCCATCATAGGATTTTCCAAAAGTTTGGCTGATGAATTCAACCCAAAATCTGAATTCGTCGCCATCATGACCTGTTCTCAGGCGGATGGTGCCTGCCCGAATATCTCAGGAGCAGAAAAACGCATTCCAATAACTTTTGACGATCCCAAAGCATTTGACAATACCCCTGAGCAAGCAGAAAAATACCAGGAAAGAAGCAATCAAATCGCAACTGAATTTTACTACGTATTCTCTCAAATCAAACAATAAAATGGCCACTAAAAAATTAGGATTTTTAGACCGAAACTTAACACTTTGGATTTTTGTGGCGATGGCAATTGGGGTTGGTTTGGGCTATTTCTTTCCAAATTTCCCTAATACAATAAACTCCTTCAATAGTGGAACTACCAATATTCCCATCGCCATTGGTTTAATTTTAATGATGTATCCTCCATTGGCAAAGGTAAACTATTCCCTCCTGCCCAAGGTTTTTAAAAACACGAAAATCCTCACCATTTCTCTTGTACTGAATTGGATTATTGGTCCGGTACTAATGTTTATTTTGGCCATCACTTTTTTAAGGGATTACCCTGAATACATGGTTGGCCTAATATTAATTGGCTTGGCCCGCTGCATTGCTATGGTACTGGTTTGGAATGACCTTGCAGAGGGAAGTGCTGAATATGGTGCCGGTTTGGTGGCCTTGAACAGTATTTTTCAGGTTTTTGCTTACAGCTTTTATGCCTGGCTATTTATAACCATCCTTCCCCCCTATTTTGGCTTTGAAGGTGCCATAGTGGATATTTCAATTGCAACAATAGCCGAAAGTGTCGCCATATATTTGGGCATCCCATTTTTATTGGGAATTTTAAGCAGGGTCCTTTTAGTAAAACTTAAAGGCGAAGAATGGTACAATAACGTATTTATTCCAAGGATTTCCCCCATGACTTTGATCGCCCTATTGTTTACAATCGTTGTAATGTTTTCCTTAAAGGGAGAGTTGATCGTACAAATTCCAATGGACGTTTTACTCATTTCAATTCCTTTGCTGTTGTATTTCACCCTAATGTTCATCATTGGCTTTTTCGTTACAAGAGCAATGGGCGCAAAATACGACCAAACAGCAGCTGTTGCCTTTACGGCAGCGGGGAATAATTTTGAATTAGCGATCGCAGTATCCATCGCTGTATTCGGGCTAAATTCAGGACAAGCATTTACAGGAGTAATCGGCCCTTTGGTAGAAGTGCCAGCATTGATTTTATTGGTTCGGGTTTCCTTTTGGCTAAGAAAAAAGTATTTCGGAAGTCCTTCAAAAATATAAATGCGATTCGAAGCAGGCCTGAATTTAAGTTCACTGGACAGAATAATACTAAATATCTATGAGCTAAACCTATAAGGAACAATAGGTTTGTCCTTTTTCACTTCATCTAAATTATAATCTGTCACATTGCTGGAACAATTCCGGTCGATTGTCAAAGAATTGCGTTATTTTTGTGCCTGAGAAAAATTCATCGTCGTGTACAAACAAATAATAAAGCCCCTTCTTTTTCTAAAAAATCCGGAATCTGCGCATCATTTCACGTTCTCCTGGATAAAAAGACTGTTTAATTTACCCTTGCTTAAACAAGCAATAAATGGAAATTTTGCATTTGAACACAAAGAGCTGGAGAGAGAAGTGTTTGGGTTAAAGTTTAAAAACCCAATTGGCTTGGCCGCTGGATTTGACAAAGACGCAAGGCTTATTGATGAAATGTCACTTCTGGGATTTGGCTTCATTGAAATTGGAACCTTGACTCCCAAACCTCAAGAAGGAAATCCTAAACCAAGGATGTTTCGCCTTCCAGAAGACGAAGCTCTGATCAACAGGATGGGATTCAATAATGGTGGAGTGGCGGCTGCTGTTGAAAGATTAAAGAATAGAAAGTCTGATGTATTGGTAGGAGGAAATATTGGTAAAAATAAAGTCACTCCCAATGAAAATGCCATACTAGATTACCTTTTTTGTTTGCACGCATTGCACGCCCATGTAGATTATTTTGTAGTAAATGTAAGTTCTCCCAACACCCCAAACTTGAGGGAATTACAAGAAAAAGAACCTTTAAAGAAATTATTGGCCGTTGTAAATGAAGCCAATTTCACTTACGACAAGCCCAAACCAATACTATTAAAAATAGCGCCAGACTTAACAGATGGCCAGCTCGACGACATCATCTCAATAGTACAGGAAACAAAAATTGCGGGGGTAATTGCAACCAATACCACCATTGACAGGGGACTATTGTCCACACCTGCAGAACAAGTAAAAGCAATGGGGGCCGGAGGCATTAGCGGCAAAGTATTGAATGAAAGAAGTACTGAAGTCATCCGTTACCTGACCCAAAACTCTGGAAATGCTTTTCCAGTAATTGGAGTAGGCGGTATTTTTTCTGTAGCAGATGCAAAAGCAAAATTAGCAGCGGGAGCTAGTCTGGTTCAGGTATATACTGGTATGATTTATGAAGGTCCGAGCTTAGTTAAGCGCTTGAAAAAAGGCCTTATAAATAAATCAGTGAATTAACAGAACTTTTTTATTTCCAAAGCAAGCATTAAATTACATCCCTACAGCGGAGAAAGGAAGCACCATGGCTGCAAATACGTACAAAAAAAATACATTTAAGAAGAAGGAAACGCCTGGAAAACCAGCCCCTAAAAGTAAAAGGAAGTTTAACTTCGCCTTATTCAATGATAAGCGCTGGAGTCTATCTTTTGGAATTATCTTTATGATGCTTTCCATTTTTATGTTTTTGGCTTTCCTAAGCTACTTATTTGTTGGTCAAGCAGATCAAAGTCTAGTAAATGCTTCAGGAATGCCTCTTCGCACCAAGGCAGGTGAAACCCAAAACCTACTTGGCTATACTGGCTCGGTCATAAGTTATTTCATGATTTACCGTTGGTTTGGGATCGCAGCATTGTTCTTCCCACCATTTTTATTCTTTTTGGGATACAAACTATCCTTCAAAGAATCGTTGGTCTCCCTTACCCGTTATGCGGGTTTCTCGCTTTTCTTTTTGGTTTGGCTGGGCCTGTTGATGGGTTATTTGGTACACCTTATAGATGGATTTAACTACCTGGCTTTTCTCAGTGGCGGATTTGGCTATGAACTTGCCATCTTATCTGATGCTTTTCTGGGATGGGGTACCTTTATACTGATCTTTGGTACGCTTTTGATATTTGTGATCGTCTTTTTCAATGTTGATCAGATCACTTGGTTTAATACTGATGATAAAGAGCCCTCACAGCCAAACGAGGATTCTCCCAATGAAAATGAATACCTAAGCGAGGACGCTTACGAAGAACAATCCCTGGAAGAAGAGACTGATGAGATTGAAGAAGAGGAAGCAGAAGTGGACACTAACAGTTGGAAAGTGACCGATGCTGATAAGCCTTCACAATCAGCTAAAAAAGACAAGCCAGCAGCTCCAGCTTTTAAAATAGAAGATACAACAAAAGATAAGCCTGTAAGTTCAGAAGAAACAGCGGCAACAAACGACTTTGTAGTCAACACCAACGGCAAGGAAGAAAAAACCGCCGAAATGGTCGAAAACCTGGATCCTTATGATCCAACACTAGACCTTCCTAGTTACCAGTTCCCCACTTTAAACCTACTAAACGAATACGACCAACAAAAAGTAACCGTAACCAGGCAGGAATTAGAGGAGAATAAAAACAAGATTGTTGAAACCCTGATAAACTTTAAAATAGGTATCCAGGAGATAAAAGCAACGATAGGACCCACGGTAACACTTTATGAAATAATTCCTGAACCAGGGGTAAAAATAAGCAAAATTAAAAACCTGGAAGATGATATCGCCCTTAGTCTGGCGGCATTAGGAATCCGTATCATTGCTCCGATTCCAGGAAAAGGAACAATAGGAATAGAAGTACCGAATAAAAATAGAGAATTGGTCGCCGCCCGATCAGTATTGGGCACTGAGAAATTCATGAAGAGTGACAAAGAGCTTCCTGTGGCATTGGGTAAAACCATTTCCAATGAAGTGTTTGTTGTTGACCTGGCAAAAATGCCCCACCTTCTTATGGCGGGAGCAACCGGTCAGGGTAAGTCTGTAGGTTTGAACATGATCCTGGCTTCCCTTATCTACAAGAAGCATCCCTCTCAGCTGAAGCTGATTTTAGTGGATCCTAAAAAAGTAGAGCTGACCTTATTTAATAAAATTGAAAGGCATTTTCTAGCCAAACTTCCAAATGCTGAAGAGGCCATTATTACAGATACGAAAAAGGTAATTTACACCTTAAATTCACTTTGTATCGAAATGGACAACCGCTACGATCTATTGAAAGATGCCGGTTGTAGAAACTTGAAGGAATACAATACGAAATTTGTAGCAAGAAAGCTTAGCCCAGAAAAAGGACATAAATTCATGCCTTATATCGTATTGGTCATCGATGAGTTGGCCGATTTAATGATGACTGCAGGAAAAGAGATTGAGGGGCCTATAGCAAGGCTGGCTCAATTGGCCAGAGCCATTGGTATACACCTTGTGCTTGCGACCCAAAGACCATCTGTAAATGTGATCACGGGTATAATTAAAGCCAACTTTCCGGCAAGGCTCTCTTTCAGGGTTACAAGTAAAATTGATAGCCGTACTATTCTGGATGCAGGAGGTGCGGAACAATTGATTGGCATGGGTGACATGTTACTCTCCATGGGCTCTGATGTTATACGTTTGCAATGTGCCTTTTTAGATACCCCTGAGGTGGAAGCGGTATGTGATTGGATAGGCGACCAAAGAGGCTATTCGGATGCTTACCTTTTGCCTGAGTTTGTAGGCGAAGACGGAGACAGTGGTGTGGGAGAAGTTGATTTGGCTGACCGAGACGTTTTGTTCGATGACGCAGCAAGATTGATCGTGATGCACCAGCAGGGAAGCACATCCCTAATCCAAAGAAAATTGAAACTAGGATACAACCGAGCAGGAAGAATTATTGATCAACTGGAAGCGGCTGGAGTCGTGGGTTCCTTTGAAGGCAGCAAAGCCAGGGAAGTATTGGTCCAGGATGAAAACACTTTGGAACAGTTATTGAAGAACCTATAAAATATATTGATTTGTAAAATGTTACGTAAAAAAATAATCACCTTAATTCTCCTTTTTACCAGCTTTTCCTACACTTTACTTGCTCAAAGTGATGCCAAAGCTGTAAAAATACTTTCTAAAGTAAGCGAAAACTATAAAAATCTAAACGGGTTTACTGGACTTTTCGAATACAGCTATTCTACGGAAGACGAGGGGCTCATCCAAACCAACACAGGAAATGTTACGGTAAAAGGTGACAAATATAGACTCACGCTGAATGACCAGGAAATTTTTAATGATGGTAAGACCGTATGGACGCTGATTAAATCCAGCAAATACAAAGAAGTCACTATCAATAATGTTGAAGATGATGCAGATGAACTGACCCCATCCAATGTTTACAACATTTATAAAAAGGGATACATTTCCAAACTTACAGGTAGCAGCGAAATCAATGGAGTAGCTGCCAATGAAATTCTATTGACTTCTGAAAAGCCCAATGCACGGTTTAAAAAAATAAAGCTTTATGTAGATAAGGTGAAAAATGAAATACTAGCCTGGGAAATACGGGATGATGTGGGGGGTACTTTCAAATATACCTTTAAGGAATTGAATCCAAATGTTAAAATCGTTGACGATTATTTTGTATTTAAAGCAAGTGAAAATCAGGATGTAGAGGTTATTGATTTGAGGTAATGCCCCAGACCAAGGTTAATCCTTTCATTTTTTTATAAATTTACCACATGACTTCTCAAGAAATATTTGCCCAAATAAAAAAGAAAGCCTCCTTTTTATGTGTTGGCCTTGACCCCGATCCACAGCGAATCCCCAAACACCTATTGAAAGAAAAGGATCCTGTTCTAACTTTCAATAAGATCATCATTGATCACACCATTGACCATGCTGTGGCTTATAAGCCTAACCTCGCCTTTTATGAAGCGATGGGGCCAGCAGGTTTAGAAACACTTGCCAAGACACTGGAATACCTTCCCGAAGAAGTCTTTACTATCGCAGACGCGAAGAGAGGCGATATAGGAAATACCTCACGATTATATGCCAAAGCTTTCTTTGAGCAAATGAATTTCGACGCCATCACTGTTGCCCCATACATGGGAGAAGACAGCGTTGGGCCTTTTTTAGCGTTTGATGGAAAATGGGTGATATTGCTTGCCTTAACTTCCAATCAAGGCAGTCAGGATTTTCAATTGATCGAAAATAAAGAGGGTAAACCACTATACGCCTCCGTACTGGAAAAAAGTAAAACTTGGGGAACCACTGAAAACATGATGTATGTAGTAGGCGCTACTAGAGGAGAGTCAATCGCCGAAGTAAGAAAGCTTGTCCCAGAACATTTTCTATTGGTTCCTGGAGTTGGAGCTCAAGGCGGAAGCTTGGAAGAAGTAGCCAAATACGGAATGAATAATCAGTGTGGCCTTTTGGTAAACTCTTCCCGTGGCATTCTTTATGCCTCGGCCGAGAAGGATTTTGGCGAAGCTGCCAAAAAAGAAGCTTTGGCGCTACAAACGGATATGGCCCAGCTATTGGATAGTTACTGCAAATAGAATATCCAACTCATATATTTCGTATTTCTTTTATTTTTAGGTAATTTCATGAGGCAATCATGAAATTGGCCTATGTTTCGTTTTCAGGAGGATTTTCTTCAGCTAATTTGGAAGTACCAGTATTTTGATAAAAATGCACTGGAAACTGAGGGTGGAGCACCATTGCTCATTCATAAAATCGGTTTCCACAACCATCATGAAGGTCCTGATTTTAAAGAGGCTGAAATATCCCTTTCAGGCATAAGACATTTTGGTCATGTTGAAATTCACCTACGCACTTCAGATTGGAAATCCCATCATCACCAGACAGACCATGCTTACAATGCCGTGGTCTTACATGTGGTCTGGCAGCATGACGTAGAAGTAAAAAGAAAAGATGGTACCCTTATTCCTACTTTAGTTCTGGATGGTAAGGTGCCATTGGATGTAATCAGAAATTACCAAAAACTTCAAAGTTCGCCCAAAAGGCTACTTTGCACTGACAGCCTCCCCTCCACTCCCGAAATTTTAAAATTCTCCATGTTAGAGAAAGCACTTGTGGAGCGACTTCAGGAAAAGAGTGACCGCGTATTAGAATTGTTGAAAGAAAATGAAAATGATTGGGAAGAGACAGCCTATCAATGGTTGTTTTATTCTTTCGGTTTTAAAACCAACAGCCTCCCAATGCTTAAATTAGCCCAGAGCCTACCCTATAAGCTGATAAAAAAGAATGCCGGAAATTTAATGCAAATTGAAGCGATGATTTTTGGTCAGGCGGGAATGTTTACCAACACATTGGATTTAATTCCTGGCTATGAAAAAAATCTCAAATACGAATATGCTTACCTGCAAAAAAAGTACTCCCTAAAGAGAAACCTTTTTCCTTCAGAGTGGAAGTTTATGAAGGTCAGGCCCAGCAATTTCCCCTCCTTTAGACTTGCTCAGCTTGCAAATCTGCTCAACCGGAGTCCACACCTATTTGATTCAGTACTCCATGAATTGGATAGCAGCAGGTCTTTTGAGCGGATGTTTGACCTTTCTGTAAGTAATTACTGGAAAAAGCATTATCACTTTGGCAAGCCAAACATGCGGGCAACCAAAGGAACATTGTCCAGCGGTATCATGAACCTCTTAGCCATTAACTTTATTGTGCCCCTGTGGTACGCTTATGGAAGGTATACGGACCTTTCCGTTTGGCAGGAAAAATGCTTTAATCTACTACAGGAAATCCCTGCAGAGAAAAATAGCCTGATAAGTATCTACCAGGAAGTAGACTGGTCGGCCGTCAATGCTTTTGACAGCCAAGGTATGTTGGGCCTTTACCACCAATATTGCCACAAGCGTATGTGTTTGCAATGTAAAATCGGTCAAAACCTTCTTCGGCCTAATTTAAAATGATATTTTGCATAGGTTGGTAATTTCCATTAATTTTGTCCTTAGAAAAACAAAATTATGGAAAAACCAATTATTATCTTTGGAGCCAAAGGAATTGCCCATCCTGCATTAGAAATATTCAATAGTCACGATATTGTGGTCTATGGATTTTTGGATGACGATGCGACTTTGCACCAAAAAGAAATTAACAACATTTCCATTCTGGGAAAACTTGAGGACGACGGATTTTTAAAACTTATTGGGAGTAAATGTGATGCATTTGTTGCAGTAGATGATCCAAAGTACAGGGAGACCTTGGTGAAATTACTGAATAAAAGAAGGAAGGTACAACCAGTTAATGCCTTACACAGATTATCTTACATCTCCACCGACGCAGGTATTGGTCATGGTAACTTCATCAATGCTAAAGTAACAATTGGCGCAGGTGCAGAAATCGGAAACCATTGTATATTGCATACCAATGCAACGATAGAACATCAAGCTACGCTTGGAGATTTTGTTCAAGTGGGTGCTGGTGCGGTTATTAATTCCAATGTAGCAGTTGAAAATGGGGTATTCATAGGTTCAGGAGTAACGGTAGTTTCAGGAGTGAAAATTGGAAAAAATGCAAGAATCGGTGCAGGTTCAGTGGTGATCGCTGATGTGGAAGAAAACCAAACGGTATTTGGAAACCCTGCTCAAGTCATAAAGAAATAGTTTAATATATTTATTTTACAAATAACACCCTGCTTGAAACAGGGCTTAAGTTATGGATTACAACATATTATTGTATTACTGCTATGCTCAGATCGAGGATCTGGAAGCATACCGAGAGGAACACCACCTCTTTTGCGTTGAAAACAATATCAGAGGGCGCATTATCATTTCTTCGGAAGGCCTAAATGGCACTGTCTCAGGTTTGAAAGAAGACAGTGAAAAATACATGGCTTATGTCAAGTCAGATCCAAGATTTGCTGACACAGAATTCAAAATCGACCAACACCCCGAACATGCTTTTGCCAAAATCAATGTCAGGGCAAAGGAGGAAATAGTACACTCCGGCCTGAGGCATCTTAACCCTCGCGAAAACACGGGTAAACACCTGGAGCCTGAAGAGTTTAAAGCTTTAAAAGACCAAGAGGATGTCGTGATTTTAGATGTCCGCTCTAACTATGAACATGAGCTGGGTCATTTTAAGAATGCGCTACGATTGGATATCGATAATTTCAGAGATTTTCCAGAAAAGGTAAAAGAGCTAGAACATCTCAAAAACAAAAAAATTCTCACCTATTGTACTGGAGGAATTAAATGTGAAAAAGCATCTGCCTTCTTACTGGAGCAGGGTTTTGAGGATGTGTACCAGCTTCACGGAGGAATCATAAAATATGGCTTTGATGCAGGTGGAGAAGATTTTGAAGGTAAATGTTACGTTTTTGACAACCGCTTGGCTGTAGACGTAAACAAGGTAAATCCTAAGACGGTTTCTAAGTGCTTTGTGTGTGATACACTGTCTGACAGAATGGTCAACTGTTCAAATCCTGAATGCAATGCTCACGTGGCCATATGCGAGTCCTGTGGCTGGGAAATGGAAGGAGCCTGTTCTGAAAGCTGCAAAAGCGCTCCGCAGAAGAGGCCTTACAATGGAACTGGTTATTACCAGAAAAACACCAATGGTTACAATCCTTATAAAGGCCTGTACCAAAAGCCCAATGCTGACAAAATAAAAACTACCCTACATGTCCAATCCGATACCTGAATCGGAACTAATCATCAATCCTGATGGCAGTATTTACCACCTAAAGCTCAAGCCTGGGCAAGTGGCTGATACTGTCATTACGGTTGGAGACCCAGATCGGGTCGGGAAGATTTCGGCTCGCTTCGATAGCATAGAGTTGGAAGTTGAACACAGGGAATTTGTAACCCACACAGGTTGGCTCCAAGGCAAACGAATCAGTGTAATCAGTACCGGCATGGGTACAGACAATGTGGAGATTTTCATGACTGAGTTGGATGCTTTGTTCAATGTGGATTTCAACACCCGCAAACCAAAAACCAGCCACAAACGACTCAATATAATACGGATAGGCACTTCTGGTAGCATGCAAAGCGGTCTACCTGAAGGCAGTTTGCTCGCCTCTACTATGGCTGTAGGTTTGGATACTTTGATGGCCTTTTATACCATCCCCCAAACTACGCTGGAAAGTCAAATAGCGAATCATGTTCAGAAAAGCCTTTCCTTACCTTTCTTGCCATACTGTGTGACTGGTTCAGGGAAATTATTGGCAGTAATTGGGGATGGTATTGCTTCTGGCATTACGGTTACTTGCCCGGGGTTCTTCGGACCACAAGGAAGAGAAGTGAGGTTAAAGCCACGTATTCCTTCTATTTTTAGCTTACTAGGTGAGCACCCATTTCAAGAACATGATTTTACCAATTTTGAAATGGAAACAGCCGGATACTACGCCATGGGGGCAATGTTAGGACATGATGTACTTAGCATGAACGCCATCGTTGCCAACCGAATCTCAGGAAATTTTGCCAGTTCGCCTGACTTGATTATCGATAAATTGATTGATAGCGTTCTTGAAAAAATAAGCGCTATTTCCTAAGCCCAGGTATTCCTCCGTGGGTTTTAATTGTATTTATAAAAATCATGCTTCCCAACATAAAATGACATATTCTACTCTGGGAAGCATTAATTGATTAAGAAATTCCGTCAAGCTCACTTAATTCTAGCCATCTCATTTCCAATTCTTCTATTTTCTTGTCCAGGCCTTCAATTTCAAGAGACCATTTCAACAACTCTTCATGATCCTCAGTGCCTTCATTGATCTTTTGGATAAAAGTATCTTTTTTACCTATCAATTCTTCCAGGCTAGCTGAAATCACTTCAAATTCCTGCTTCTCCTTGAAAGTAGCTTTGTCTGTATTTTTATCTGCTACTTTAGTAGCAACGACTGCTTTCTTTTCGGTAACCTGTTTTGGCGCTTGGGCTTTGTCCGACTTTTCTTTTTCTCTAAGGTCTGTATAATTGCCTGGGAAGTCACTGATCTGCCCTTCACCTTCAAAAACAAACAGGTGGTCAACCAACCTGTCCATGAAATACCTATCATGCGAAACAATCACCAAACAACCTGGGAAAGCATCCAAAAACTCCTCAAGGGTATTGAGGGTTACGATGTCCAAATCATTGGTTGGCTCATCGAGAATTAGGAAATTGGGGCTTTTAACCAGTATCATTAGCAACTGAAGTCGCCTTCTTTCTCCCCCACTTAATTTGGCAATTGGAGTATGCTGTTGCTTAGGTAAGAAACCGAACTGCGTCAAAAACTGACTCACTGTGATCGTAGCTCCACCAGCTACAGTAACCACTTCAGCTACTTCCTTCACAATATCGATAAGCCTCATGGTCTCATCAAAACTATCTTCCTCTTGCTTATAGTACCCAAAGGCGGTGGTTTGCCCAATAGTAACAGTACCTTTGTCAGGAGCATTTTTACCAATAAGCATATTCAAAAAAGTAGTTTTCCCTGCACCATTAGGACCAACGATTCCTACCTTATCTCCTTTTTTGAAAGTATAACTGAAATCATCGACCAAATTTAGGTCCCCGTATGATTTATGGATTTTCTCTATTTCTACAATTTTCTTCCCTAGCCTTTGTGCTGTTACTCCAAGGCTAATGTCTCTTTCTTCAGGTTTCTTAAAGGCCTTTTCCTTGGTTTCGTTAAAGGCTTCTATCCTGGATTTTGATTTGGTCCCACGAGCCTTAGGTTGTCTTCTTATCCAATCGAGCTCTTTTTTGTAAAGGCTTTTAGCTTTTCCAAGCTCCGTAGCTTGATTGGCCTTTCTTTCTTCTTTCTTTTCAAGGAAATAGCTGTAATTGCCTGCATATCGGTACAATTCACCATTTTCCAATTCAAGAATATTGTTGGTTACTTTATCCAGAAAATACCTATCGTGAGTTACCATCAAAAGGGAAAGGTTTGCTTTGGACAGGTAATCTTCCAACCATTCGATGGTTTCTAAATCCAGGTGATTGGTAGGCTCATCCAGAAGAAGTAAATCAGGGAAATGTAGAATTGCTCTGGCAATTGCTACTCTTTTTCTTTGGCCTCCACTGAGTGCTGTTACTTGAAGGGTGGTATCATGTAAGCCCAATTTTCCTAACACTTCTTTGATCTGGTATTCGAAATCCCAGGCCTGCAGTCTGTCCATTTTCTCAAAAATAGGCTGCAAATCCTCACTATTGTCAGTACCGTTCTCAGCCACCACCATGGCTTCCTGGTACGCGTGGATCACTTGAATGATTTCATTGTCCGGATCATCGAAAATGGTTTCATAAATCGTATTCCCACCTGTAAAAATAGGATTTTGATTAACGTAAGCCATTTTTATCTCCTGGTTGATCACGACTTGCCCAGCATCTGCGATCTCTTCCCCCATAATGATTTTCATCAAGGTGGACTTTCCTGCCCCATTTATTCCTACTAAAGCTGTTTTCTGGCCTTGTTCTATCCCGAAGGAAATTTCTGAAAACAAGATTCTTTCTCCAAAGGACTTGCTAAGTGTATCAACTGAAAGGTAATTCATGGCGCAAAATTACAACGGTAATTCGGATAATTCAACATTGATTGCGCAATAGGGTTCGAAATAGCCTAATCACAGCTTTTTCAGTTAGTTAAGCCTTTACTTGAAATTGAGTAGATGAGATCTAAAAATATTGCGCGGATGCACCGTAAGAAAGAATGATAAGTTGGAAATGTGGAGTTTAACCTGATATTATCCAATAAGATTAATGATCCGTCTCAGAAAATAACCCATCGATCAATAGCAGGTTTATTGCTTATTAAAGGCGAAATATTCGATAATGATTTTTAGTTGACAATCAACAGAATAGGCATTTTCAGCAATCCCTAAGCAAAATTTATCACCAATAATGTCCATTAGTAGGCTTAAGATTTTTTAGAGAATGGGTATTAAGCAACAACAGCAGTCCAAAAAATCCTTCTTTTGAAGCTATTGATGAATTGAATTTTAACAGATTAGTCAAATAAAAACAGCTCTTTCCAAAAAAAAATTACTTGAGCATTTCATTAATGGCATGTACCAAAGATTTAACGCCCTGTTTAAAATGGGAAATGGAATCATCAAGAAATGGTTTGGCACTGCTGGATTTATTTTGGTATTTATCCTCAAATTTAGATTTCTTATCCTTGAATTCTTTTTCCAGCTTTTCTTTGTTCAGGTGAAGGTCTTTGATTTTCTTTTCTATCTCCTCACTTGCCTCACCAGTAGCTTTGGTCCCTTTTTGGATTAGGGTTTCAATTTTGCTTCCAACTTCTTGAAGCATTTTTTCAATTTCATCAAATCCAGAGCTCTTTTTTTCCATTGCTTAACAAAGTTTAACTTTTTAAAAGTAAGTAAAAAATGTATAAAACACCGAAAAAAAGTATTGTGTACTTGAATAACTCTCTCACTCATAAAAAAAGCCCCAATTTTAAGTGGGGCTAAAGTTGTTGGACTAACCTGCCAATAAAATGAAGTATTTATTTAATATTGGCTCATATACTTTTGAAAAAGTGCCGTAACACCACTTTCTGAATTCTTCCAGCTCCCCAGGAACTAGCATATTCAGACCTTTTCTTAACTCTTTCTCGAAGAGTTTGCCGTCAAAACTTACCTTTAATAAAATAGTCTTAACATATTCCATCATGGTTCGAGGTATTTTAATTTAGGTTTTGGTTAAAAAGATTGTTTTAAATACTACTAACGGTTTTGGATTAGATTTGTTACGTATAAAATATACTTGTTTATTTGCAGTTATTAAATTACGAAAACACAATCGTTTTATATGTCTTTAACGAAAAAGCTTCTTCTTTTTGTATGCCTGCTGGGTCTTTTTTCACTGTCTGCTCATGCTCAGGAGGTCATCATCGAATTGGGCGAAAATGAGGTCGCACTCAATGAAACCTTCACAATAAAGGTGATCGTGTCTGGAGATAAAATCAGATCTTACGACCAATTGCCGGAAATTCCTGGATTTCAGAAGCAAGGTATTTCCCAAAGTTCTTCGATGAACATCGTCAATGGGCAGATGAGTAGTACAAACAGTGTCATTCAGTATTACAAACCTTTAAGAAAAGGACAGTTTTCCCTGCAAGCATTTAAAATTGCGATAAATGGCATTTCAGCTTCTTCTTCGGGGACATCCATTACAGTTGTAGATGCCCGGTCAAATGCCCAGAGCAACCGTGCCCTAGATCCTTTTGACGATCTTTTTGGTAGAACCAACCCAGATCAACCTGAATATGTAGAAGTCGAAGACGATGCCTTTTTCTCTCTTACGGTTAGCAAAGATGAGGTTTATGTAGGAGAAGGCTTTAGTGTTAGTTTTGCATTCTATATGTCTGAAAGCAATCAGGCACCATTTAATTTCCATGAACCCGGCAAGCAACTTGAACGGATCATCAATGAAATCAAGCCGGGGAATGCATGGGAAGAAAACTTTAACATCACCAGCATCCAACCTGAGCGGGTGGAGTTTGGAGGCAAGAAGTGGACAAAATACAAAGTTTATGAAGCCAATTTCTACCCCTTCAATGCAGGCACTGTAGATTTCCCTTCAGTAGGATGGGAAATGATAAAATACAAAGTGGCCAAAAACCCTAGCTTCTTTGGAAGCAACAGGTTGCAGGATTTTAAAACCTTCTATTCCCAGCCAAAGGCAATAAAAGTGAAAGAACTCCCTCCTCACCCGCTAAAAAATGAAGTAAGTGTGGGAAATTACAGGCTTAGAGAGAACTTTAGTAACATGGAAGTTCAAACAGGCGAAGGCTTTACCTACGATTTCATCATCACTGGGGAGGGCAATATTAGCTCCATACGTCCTCCGAAGGTTAACAAAGGCCAAAAGCTAAACACATTTGATCCCAATGAGCAAGTTCAAATCAATAGAGGCAGAGGCAAGGTTACTGGTATGAAGGAATTTAGCTACTTCATAACATTAAATGAAGCAGAAGTGGTGCCTTTAAAAGACCATTTTGAATGGATTTATTTCAATCCACAATTGGCCGAATATGACACCCTCATCCCGCAAGCTGTTGTAAGTGTAACTGGTGAGAGTAGAATTAATCAAGCCATTTCTTCTTCCAGGCTTGGTGGTTTATATGACCTGATAGAAGTAGAAGACAATAAACTTTTAAACCAAGGATATAAGTCTTATTTTTCCAGCCTGATTAATATTTTGCTATTGCTGGCACTGATATTATTGGCTTATTTGATTGTTAAGAAAAAATAATTCATGCGAAATACATTCGGAAACATATTCACAATTACAACATTCGGAGAATCCCACGGCAAAGGACTCGGAGTGATTATAGATGGCTGCCCAGCAGGTATTAAGATCGATGAGGATTTTATCAGGGTAGAACTCCAAAGGAGAAAACCGGGCCAATCCAAAATAACTACCCAAAGAAAGGAAGAAGACAATTTTGAGATTCTTTCGGGCGTTTTTGAGGGGCAAAGTACGGGTACTCCAATTGCCATGGTCATCTATAATACAGATCAGAAAAGCAAAGACTATTCACATATTGCAGAAAAATTCAGGCCTTCACATGCTGACTATACCTACCACGAAAAGTTTGGGGTAAGAGATTATAGAGGTGGCGGAAGAAGTAGCGCCAGAGAAACTGCTGCAAGAGTAGCTGCAGGAGCTGTAGCCAAGTTATTCCTTGCCCATTATGGGGTTGAAATCAATGCCTACGTTAGCCAGGCAGGCGCTGTTCGCCTTGAAAAACCTTATCAGGAATTGGATTTTAGTCTGACGGAATCAAATATCGTCAGGTGTCCGGATCAAGAGACCGCGGATAAAATGATTCAGGTGATTGATCAAACAAGAAAGGAAAAAGACACCATAGGTGGAGTAGTTAGTTGTGTTGCAAAAGGTGTTCCTGTTGGTTTAGGGGAGCCCGTTTTTGACAGGCTTCATGCTGTACTAGGACATGCCATGCTAAGTATCAATGCTGTCAAAGGATTTGAGTTTGGAAGTGGTTTTGAAGGAGTTACCATGAAAGGTTCTGAGCACAATGATGCCTTTTATAAAGAAGGCGACAGGGTAAGAACCAGGACCAATCATTCTGGAGGAATTCAGGGAGGAATCTCAAACGGTGAAGACATTTATTTTAAAGTAGCCTTCAAACCTGTCGCAACGATCATGCAGGACCAGGAAAGTGTAGATACCAAAGGAGAAGCTGCTACTGTTTCTGGCAAAGGGCGACATGACCCTTGTGTGGTTCCTCGGGCAGTACCTATTGTAGAGGCCATGTGTGCCTTGGTTTTGGCAGATTATTTATTGTTAAACCGGTCCAGCAAAGTTTAAATTTCGCTAGCGTCATTATTTATGAAAAGAAATATACCTCTTCATACCCGTATCATTATAGGCTTGGTTTTAGGCCTGGCCGTTGGGCTTGGGGTTGTAAAATTTGGACTTTCACCAGACTTTATCAATGACTATGTCAAACCAATAGGAACGGTTTTCATCACTGCGCTTAAAATGATTGCGGTGCCACTGGTTTTGGCCTCCTTAATCGTTGGTGTATCTAATTTGGGAGACATCACCAAATTGAGTCGAATTGGCGGAAAGACCATACTCATTTACATTTTCACAACTGCCCTTTCAGTCTCGGTTGGTTTAATATTGGTAAATATCTTCAATCCTGGAAAAAGCCTGCCTTCTGAAACCAGGGAAAAGTTGATGGAATTGTATGACGAAACAGCAGGCAGCAAATCTTTAGAAGCCGAACAAATTAAGGACCAAAGTCCTTTGAAACCCTTGGTTGACATGGTGCCTGAAAACATTTTCCAGGCAGCGGCAGCAAATGAAATGATGTTACAGGTGGTGTTTTTTGCCATCATTATGGGCATTGCATTGATTCGAATCCCTAAAGCCAAAGCGGCACCCGTCATTGCTTTTTTTGAAGGCATCAATGATGTGATCATCGAAATCGTGGGATTTATAATGATTCTGGCCCCCTATGGGGTTTTTGCATTGATGGCTTCGTTAATTGTTGACATTACAGGAGACAACCCAGATTCTGCGATAGAATTGTTATTGGCCTTATTGAAATACAGTCTTGTTGTGATTGGAGGATTGCTTTTAATGGTCGTTTTCTTTTATCCTATGATCCTGAAGATTTTCACCAAGGTCAAATACATGGATTTCTTCAAAGCACTTCGCCCAGCACAATTGCTGGCTTTTACGACAAGTTCAAGCTCGGCGACTTTGCCCGTGACGATGAAGCAAGTAGAGGAAGAAATAGGGGTCTCAGAGGAAATTAGTAGCTTTGTTCTGCCATTGGGAGCCACTATCAATATGGATGGCACAAGTTTGTACCAGGGGGTTGCAGCTGTATTTATAGCACAGGCCATGGGCTTTGACCTTAGCTTAAGTCAACAACTAATGATTGTCATGACAGCAACGCTAGCATCCATTGGCACTGCCGGGGTGCCGGGCGCGGGTATTATAATGCTCATCATTGTCCTGGAATCTATCGGCGTACCTTCTGCAGGAATTGCTTTGATCCTGGCACCTGATAGAATATTGGACATGTTCCGAACAATCGTGAATGTTACTGGAGACGCAATGGTGTGCACAGTAGTGGCCTCAACAGAAGGAGAATTACCTGAAGGCCTGATCAGAAAATCAAATCCCCTGACAAACACCTGACATATAATCTCAGGTGAATTCGTGGGTGAACGAACCAAGATGTACCCGCTTTCGTTCTAAAATAATCAAAGGAATAATTTTAAGAATTATAATCATAAAATAATGCTAGAAGCACAAAAAAGACCTGTACACCTGTACATGGAGTCGAACCCAAATCCGAATTCCTTAAAATTTGTAGCCAATTTTATGTTGGCAGATGATGCTGTCAGTTTTGATTTTCCTGATGAGGAAAGTGCGGCTAATTCTCCTCTTGCATTAGAGTTATTCAATTTTGCCGCTGTGGAAAGGGTTTTCATCGCCTCCAATTTTGTAACGGTTACCAAAAAAGTAGACATACCTTGGGAAGATATTCAAGAACATATCAGAAACCAAATCAAAAGCTATTTGGAAACGGGTAAGCAAGCAATAACTACTCAATTTGAAAGTGACCCACTTTTTGACGAAAACGACAGTGAGGTAGTCAAAAAAATTAAAGGCATTTTGGATGAGTACATTCGTCCTGCAGTTGAACAAGATGGGGGTGCAATTGTCTTCCATAGTTTTCAAGAAGGAATAGTGAAAGTTTTATTGCAAGGCTCTTGCTCTGGATGCCCATCGAGTACTGTTACACTGAAAGCTGGTATTGAAAATTTATTAACCAGAATGTTGCCTGAAGTTAAAAGTGTTGAAGCAGAAGGCGTTTAGCCTCCTGTAGCGCTTTATTGTAGGTTATGGGCTTTAGCAGGTGGGTAGGTGGTTGTTTGGGATTGTTTGCAATTGTATTAAGGTTTTTTGCAGCACAGTCTCCCCAATTGACAGAAAAATGGTATTCGGCTACCCTTTACCCGATCATCAGAGGACTGCTTGACCACACATTAGTTCTTTTGCCTTTTCCTGCAATTTATCTCTTGTTGGTGGGCTTGCTATTTCTTGGTTACCGTTTCATAAAAAACCTGAAACAGCTTACAAGTAATGAGCGAAAACTATTGTTTTTCCCCAGAGTTCTGATTAATTTTTTTGGTTGGGTGATCTTCCTATTCCTAATGCTTTGGGGATTTAATTATTACCGGATTCCACTATACCAGCACCTGAATTTAAACCCTGAACCTTTATCCTTGTCCCTTTTGGTTGAAGAAATTGAGACTACCCAAAAAGAACTTGTTTCGATAAGGTCAGCCCTTCAAACAGACACGACTGCACTACCAGATGCCCCAGCTTTTTCACTTCAAATTTCCCAGGTTCGGGATGAAATGAAAGGGTTTTTAAAAGAATGGAACCATAGCTGGAGAGGTAATCCTGTGGTAAAGCAATTTCAACCTGAAGGTACGCTCAGAAAACTAGGGATTTTCGGTATTTACTTCCCATTTACTGGTGAGGGATACCTTGACCCTAGCCTCCATCCCTTAGAAAAAAGCTTCACCATGTCCCATGAACTGGCCCATGGCTTCGGTATCACGAATGAGGGGGAAGCCAATTTTATGGCTTGGCTGATTTGTTCCGAAAGCGATCAACCATTTATTCGTTACTCCGCAACATTAAAGTTGTTTCGCTATCAACTCAATGACCTATACAGAATGGATGAAGAAGGTTATGCCCTTTTTGTGACAAATATCCCAGAAATAATTAAAAGAGATATAAAAGAAATTCAAGTGAGCAATAGTGCTATTAGGCCCTATTCGATTGAACTTAGCAGAAAATCCAATGACCTGTATTTGAAAACCCAGGGTGTAAAGGAAGGCGTAAAAAGTTATGCACAACTACCCATGCTGGTTCATGCCTGGAAGGCTAAAGAAGAATAGCTAGTCCAATAAATACCATTTTTAAGAAAGGGAAACAGTTCATTTTTCAACTCTAATCAGACGAGTGAGGGTTTATTAATACCTGTTGGGATGACAAGTTTAAAACTGGAGCCAACACCCTCAGTACTTTTCACTTCCAATTGCCCATTTAGCTTGTGAGCACTTTGAAAACACAGGTGAAGCCCCATGCCGGTTCCTTTCTCTTGTTCCGTTCCGTAAGTAGATTTTATATCTTGTTCGAAAATATTTTTCAATCGATCGGCAGATATTCCAATTCCATTGTCTGTTATTTCAAGAATTAACTGTCCGTCACTACTATTAATATTTACCGTCACTAGTCCCCCTGCAGGTGTAAACTTGATAGCATTCTGAACAAGGTTTCTAAAAATAAGCAGCAACCTATCGGTTTCAATATATACCATAGGATTTTTAAGGAAATTAACCTCAAGTTGAATGCGTTTTTGTTTGGAAATCACCTTCAATATTTCCACTGTATCTTCAACAAGCTCTTTTACCAGGATCTTCTTTTCTCGCCCAGCCACATTTTTAATTTCAAAAGAAGACCACTCCAAAATATTTTCCATCATTTGGTAGGTTCTGTTGGTCGTTTTTAACAATTCTTCCCTAAGGTATTTGGCTTCTTCTTCTGTAAGGTCCCCTGAATTTATCAGTTCAAGTGTTTGTATGATCGATTGAAGGGGGTTTTTCAGATCATGCGATATGATGGTAATTATTCTATCCTTTTTATCACTCGTTTGTTTCAAGCTTTTATTTACCTTCGTCAACTCTTCCCTTTGTTGCCTTACTCTATTTTTTTGGATGCCATAAAAATATTTCAAACTAGCTGCTACTAGTGAAATTCCGATAATACATGCTGTATAGGTTACGGATTGATCCGTAAATATTTCTTCCTTGTTTCCATAATTTATTGGTACCCAATTTTCATGATATAGTCCTATATAGTATAACCCTATAAAAAAAACAACATTCAGCACAGTCCATAATAAATAATACTTGCTTTTTACAATGCTAAGGATTACTAAATGGATAAGTAAGAAAACATAAAAGGTTGGGCCATTAATCCCGTCATTATGCAAGAAGTTGTAGGTCAAAATAGGGTATATGCTCAGACTTGCAGAATAAAACGCCGTTTTATAGGCTCTTTTTACCCTTAATAAATACAAATAGCCTGTTACGATAATGGAGATAAATACACAAAGCCCGAACAATACATAGTTCCCTATATAAATGTTCAAAGCCATTAAAAAAGGTTAAAGAAAAAGATGATTATCAGTGTGGCATTAAAAATTTGCACTTCCATGGTGGGGTTACCTTCCCAATAGAACAAATTATTACTTAACCCTTTAATTTTTACCCAAAAATCTACTTTCAAAACCTGCTAGTATTTAAAACAGTATTACTTACTAAAACCTTTGGGAACGCAATAAACGCCCACAAAATAAACCTATATGGCTTATTTAATCTAAAAAATAACATTTAACCCCTTAAAATTTAACGGCATATAGGGTGATAATCGCACTCAAACCAGTGCCCTATCTAATCTATCAATTTCAATATAATCTATAGTTACCGAAAAACCATCAGCAATGCTCATTTTTCCTTCTTTCTGTAAATGAGTAAAGTGGGATTTTCAACTATACTAACAACAGACATGCAACAAGTTTTCTGAAATTTATAAAAAAAATACGCTTCCAGAACTACCTAATGTTAGAATTATCAATTGTATCAAGGAGAAGACAAAGAGTCAATTAGAAAAAAAACTGAAATTTATACCTTCAAAATTTCTTCAAAATAAAGGTGAAAATAGCGCCACTTGATTCCATTAAGTAAGAGGTAGACAAAAATGCAAAACCATTTAGTTGATTGCCCAATGAAAAGTTACCTATTAATTCCTGTGGGTATAATGAGCTTGAAACTTGAGCCTACCCCTTCAGTACTATCTACTTTCAATTCCCCATTTAATTTGTGTGCACTTTGATAACACAGGTGAAGTCCCATACCTGTCCCTTTCTCCTGTTCTGTACCATAGGTAGATTTTATGTCTTGTGCAAAAATGTTACTCAGTCGATCCGCTGAAATGCCAATTCCATTGTCCGTAATTTCGAGGATAAGCTGTTCATTTAAACAATTAAGATCGATTGTGACAAGTCCACCTGCCGGGGTAAATTTGATGGCGTTCTGAACAAGATTTCTAAAAATAAGTAGCAATCGATCTGTTTCAAGATAAACTAAAGGGTTTTTGTGATAGTTAACCTCTAGTTGAATACTTTTTTGCTTGGCTATTACCTTCAAAATTTCTACTGTATCCTCGACGAGCTCTTTCACCAGCATCTCTTTTTCGCGCCCAGCCATATTTTTAATCTCAAAAGAAGACCACTCCAAAATATTTTCCATCATTTTGTAGGTTCTATTAGTCGTTTTTAACAGTTCCTGGCGGAGGAATTTAATTTCTTCTTCTGAAAGTTCCCCAGAATCCATTAACTCTAGCGTTTGAATAATAGATTGAAGGGGATTTTTAAGGTCGTGCGAAATAATGGTAATGATCTTGTCTTTTTGCGCACTGGTTTTTGTGAGGCTACGATTGATTTGGGTCAATTCAATTGATTTTTCCTTTACCTTTTCCTTTTCTACTGCATAAAATCGCTTTATGCTATTTATCAATATAGAAATACCAATAAGTGACACAAAATAAGTGAGGACATGGTCTAAAAAAACAGCCTCTTTGCTCACATAATTTTTGGGTATCCATTCTTCATGATAAAGGCCAATGTAAAAAAGACCAGTAAAAAACAACATGTTTATTAAAGTCCATACGTAATGAAACTTCAACTTTAAGATGCTAAGAATAATTAAATGAACCAGTAAAAACATGTAAAAATTAGGCCCATTGATGCCATCATTGTAAAAAAATGCATAGGCTAAAAGAGGATAACTCCCCCCGCTTGAGATGTAAAATGCCAGTTTATAAGCATTTTTGACTCTTAATAAATAAAAACAGATTAACAGTAAAACTACCGCTATAGCGCTTGACCAAACCAATGCTTGATTGCCTAAAAACAGGTTTGAAATAGAAAATATAATACCGATGAAAAAAATAATTACCAAAATGGCATTGTAAATCTGAACTTCCATAGATGGATTACCATCCCAGAAGAACAAACGCTTACTTTGCCTTTTAATTTTTTCCCAATACTTCACTTCCAAGATCAACTGTTAAATAAATTCCGTTATCCTAACCAAAAACTTTTGTAAACGAAAACGACTCCCCATCAAACAATCCTTTATCACTTAATTTGATCTGAGGAATAACCAATAATGCCATAAAACTTAATGTCATATAGGGTGATTGTAGTGAACAACCCAATCCTTTAGCCACCTTATCAACTTCAATATAATCCCTTGCAACCGAAAAACCATCAGCATCACTCATTAATCCTCCGACAGGTAGTTTCAAGAGACTGTCTTTCTCATTACTTACAGCTGACAAGCCACCACTGCTTTCAATGATTAAGTTTGCGGCCTTGGCCATTAACGCATCATTAGTACCAACTATAATAACATTATGCGAGTCATGTGCCACAGAAGAACCAATGGCGCCATGTTTCAAACCAAAATTTTTAACCAAAGCAACAGCCGGTTTTACATTGGGCTGGTACCTGTTTATAACAGCAATTTTAAGTATATCATTCTCAATATCAGTAGAAACTTTACCATTAATTGAAGGAACATCGACAAGAACACTTGTTGTTATCAATTGTGAGTCATGCGCCTGAATCACTTTTGCCTTCCCCCCCTCATGGATAAGTTCAAAATCCTCAGCAGTCACAAAAGAGGTATTAAAGTTATTGATGGCCGCTCCTTTTACTGACAACAATTTTGTCTTTCCTTCCTTGGCGACCAACTCTCCAGAGATATACGTTTCAAATGCTTTGAAATTTATCAAATCATCTACCAATATAAAATCCGCAGCATCATTTACCTCAAGTAAGCCTACATCAAGCCCATAATGATGTACTGGGTTTATGCAGCAGGCCTGAAGCACATCAAAAAGGTCTTTTCCTTTACTTATTGCCCGAGCAGCCAACTGATTGATGTGTCCTTCCAGCAGGCTGTCCGGATGTTTATCATCAGAGCAAAACATAATTTGACCGGGGAAATCATCTATTAGGTCTATCAGCACATCAAAATTCTTAGCAGCACTCCCTTCTCGAATGACAATCTTCATTCCATGATTGGCCTTGTTCCTGGCTTCTTCCAGTGAAACACATTCATGATCTGTAGAAATCCCTGCATTGATGTATGCTACGGCCTTTTCTCCTGTCAATCCAGGAGCATGCCCATCTACTGGTTTATTGTATTTTTTTGCCCATTCAATCTTTTTCTTTACCTCCTCATCTCCTGCAAGCACTCCTGGCCAATTCATCATTTCAGCCAAGTAAAGAATGTCCTTTCGCCTCAGGAGTTTTTCTGTTTCTGAACTGTCAATAATTGCCCCTGCAGTTTCAAATTCAGTAGCAGGAACACATGAGGGAGCACCGAAGAAAAACTTAAATGGTGTTTGATTACCATTGTCAATCATGTATTCCACCCCTTCAAGCCCACAGACGTTAGCTATTTCATGTGGGTCAGAAACAGTGGCAACTGTTCCGTGAAGACAAGCCAAGCGTGCAAATTCAGAAGGGATGAGCAATGAGGATTCTATGTGAACATGCGCATCTATAAAACCTGGTAGAATAAACTTATTGGGTGCCTCACTTACTTCTAAAATACTGCTAATTTTGCCTTGTGAAACCTGAATTTCTGCAGGAAAAATTTTCCGATTGATAATATCTACAAATTTTCCCTTGACCTTAAAAGTTATTGACATTCTTATGAAAAATTAAAATAGAATTTACGCATTCAAGACAACAAGATCCCTAAAGGGAATAAAAAACCAATTCAAATAAAGCTTCCTGCCAAGAATAGTCATAAATATACTATATTTGCAACTGAAAAGGAAAGCAGTAAGCAATTTCATTTTTCTTTGATGAAAAAAATTATCATTGCCATCGATGGGTATTCTGGATGCGGAAAAAGTACTACAGCTAAAGCAGTAGCGAAGGGTTTGCAATATACCTATTTGGATTCTGGCGCCATGTATCGGGCAGTGACCCTTTATTTTTTAAGGAATAACACAGACCTTGCTAATTCAGAAGAAATTATAAATAACCTTAAAGACATAAAAATCACCTTTCATTTCAATGAAGCAAAAGGAATACAGGAGATTTTCATGAATGGCGAAAATATAGAAGCTGAAATCAGGGGCATGACCGTATCTTCACATGTAAGTGAAGTGAGTACAGTAGCAGATGTCCGCACTGCAATGGTGGACATTCAGCAAAGGATGGGAAATGATAAAGGGATAGTTATGGACGGCCGTGACATTGGCACCGTAGTCTTTCCTGAGGCAGAACTGAAGATTTTTATGACTGCTGACACTACTATCCGTGCTGAAAGGAGACAGAAAGAACTGTTGGAAAGAGGAGAAAGGATAAGCTTGGACATTGTTAAGGAAAACCTGGAATCCAGGGATGCAATCGATTCAGGAAGAGCTGTAAGCCCGTTAAAAAAAGCATTAGACGCCATTGAGATTGACACCAGTTATCTTGAATTTAAGGACCAGGTTTCAAAAATAATTGAATTGGCTAAGGAGAGAATGAACTAATTTTATGGAAGTTACTATAGATAAGAATTCCGGTTATTGTTTTGGCGTTGAGTATGCCATTAAGATGGCTGAGGATGAGATGGAAAGTAGTTCTAAGCTGTATTGCCTGGGAGACATCGTGCACAATGCAATGGAGGTCAACCGACTCAGCAGCAAAGGCCTCGTAGTGATCGATAGGGATCAACTGGAGGATTTGCATGATTGCAAAGTCCTAATCCGCGCTCACGGTGAACCACCGGAAACCTATCGGACAGCTATAAAAAACAATATTGAGTTAATTGATGCTTCTTGCCCAGTAGTATTGAAGCTACAACACCGGGTAAAAAGCGCTTTTGATAAAATGGAAAAGCAAAGCGGTCAAATTGTAATTTACGGCAAAAAGGGCCATGCCGAGGTTATAGGATTGACTGGACAAACGCTTGAAAAGGCAATAGTTGTAATGGATGATGCCGATTTAGACCAAATTGACTTTACCAGACCAGTGACGCTTTTTAGTCAAACCACCAAAAGCACTAAAGGCTTTTATGAGCTGAAGGCTAAAATTGAAGAAAAAATCAAAGAGGCTAAAGGCATTTTGAACGATATAGATTTTAATGCCAATGATTCTATCTGTAGACAAGTTTCCAACAGAGAGCCTCAATTACAAAAGTTTTCTGAAGACAATGATGTAATCGTTTTTGTAGCTGGCAAAAAGAGCTCAAATGGAAAAGCCCTATATCAAGTTTGCAAAGGAATAAACGAAAGAAGTTTCTTCGTAGAAAATGAAACTGAAATAAATCTGGAATGGCTAAACCCGGAAGATAAAATCGGTATTTGTGGCGCTACATCCACCCCGATGTGGCTCATGGATCAAGTAAAAGACCATATTTTATCCCTTGATAAAAACAGTATTAAGGCAATCATTTGAGAAGCGACCCCACTAATTGGGTTTTATACATAAAAAATAGGTAAATAATCGCCGAATTATCTTCTAATAACTAATGTAATTTATTAGATTTGAGGCGTTTTTCATAGGATCAAATAGTTTCAAAAAATAAATATGTCAAAACAAGTCAAGCTTAAAAAAGGGTTTGATATACGCCTGATTGGTAAAGCCGAAAAAAAAGTCGGTGATTACCAACCTGTCAAAACCTTTGCCATCAAGCCCACAGATTTCATCGGAATGCAAAGACCTAAGGTCCTTGTAAAAGAAGGTGATACGGTAAAGGCAGGCACTCCTATTTTAATTGATAAAAAACTAGAAAGGGTGATGTATGTTGCACCTGTATCTGGAGAAATCGTTGAAATTAAACGAGGAGAAAAAAGAAAATTACTGGAAATAAAAATCCTAGCTGACGGCGAAATTAATTTTGAAAACTTTGAGAAATTCACTTCCTCAGAAATTAAGTCAGCAAGTAAGGAGTCAATCACAGACAAACTTACTGCTTCAGGTGTTTGGCCTCAAATAATTCAAAGGCCTTATGGAGTAGTTGCCAATCCTGATGATACTCCTCGTGCTATATTTATTTCAGGATTTGATTCCCATCCATTAGCCCCAGATTATAATTTCACCCTTAAAGGGCAAAGCAATTATTTTCAGGCAGGGATAGATGTCCTAAAAAAGCTTACAAAAGGTAAGGTTTATTTGGGCTTGTCTTCCGATGAGAAATCTGTAGAACTAGCTTCAATTGAAGGCGTTGAAACCACTAACTTTTCTGGCCCACACCCTTCAGGAAATGTAGGCGTTCAAATCCATCACGTGGCACCTATCAATAAAGGAGAGATCCTTTGGACAATAAATCCTTATGGTGTTGTCCAAATTGGTAAACTTTTCATAAATGGAATCTACGACGCTTCAAAATTAGTAGCCATCAGTGGCTCTGAAGCAAAAAATCCATCCTACGCACAGACTTATATAGGAAGTTGTGTTGACAGCTACGTTGCCGGTAATACCAAATCCAATAACTTTAGGGTTATTTCTGGAAATGTTCTAACTGGAGAAAAAATAAACAACGATGGCTACCTAGGCTACTATCAGCACCAACTAACGATAATCCCTGAGGGTGATTATTATGAATTTCTTGGTTGGATGAAGCCTACTGCTGACAAGCTAAGCTTTCACAAAGCCTTGGGTTTAATGTCTTTCCTTTTTCCAAAGAAAGAATACACATTAGACTCCAATGTTAGGGGGGAACCTAGAGCATTTGTGCAAACAGGCGTTTTCGAAAAGGTAACACCAATGGACATTTATCCTGTTTATCTTTTAAAAGCCATCATGGCTGAAGATTTTGATGAAATGGAAGAGCTAGGAATTTACGAAGTTGTAGAAGAAGATCTTGCATTGTGTGAATTTGTAGATGTTTCCAAGCACCCGGTTCAGCAATTAATTAGAAAAGGTATAGAACTTATTCAATACAGTTAAAATATGAAGTTTTTACGAGATCTGTTGGATAAACAGAAACCCTTATTCCAAAAGGGAGGAAAATTGGAAGATCTTTATTACCTGTACGAAGCAGGGGAAACATTTATGTTTTCACCAAATCATACAACAGCTATTAAAGGTGCACAGGTAAAGGATGCGATCGACCTGAAAAGGATGATGATCACAGTGGTTATTGCCATGATTCCATGCTTGTTATTTGGAATTTATAATACTGGCCATTTACACTATCTAGCAGTAGGTGAAGCAGGGACTTTTGGAGACAAGTTTGTTTTAGGCTTGACCCTAGTCTTACCAATAGTATTGGTAGCGTACACAGCTGGGGGTATAGTAGAAGCAGTTTTTGCAGTAGTACGAAAACACCCCATTAACGAAGGCTTCCTGGTTACGGGTATGTTAATCCCTCTAATAGTACCAGCAACAACGCCTTTATGGCAAGTTGCTTTGGCAACAGTCTTTGCAGTTGTTATTGCAAAGGAAGTTTTCGGAGGTACTGGAATGAATATACTAAACGTAGCGATGACCGCCAGGGCATTTTTGTATTTCGCCTACCCAGCCCAAATATCTGGTGACCAGGTATGGACGTATTTAGGAGACAAAATGCCTGTCGACGGTTTTTCAGGAGCTACGGCTCTTGCGGTTGCTTACCAATCCGGACAAGATGGAGTGAATGCTGTAACCAATCTGGCGAGCCACAACGCAGCCTTGATGGACAATATGTTTAGCTTCCAAAATATGTTCATGGGATTTATTCCTGGTTCAATTGGTGAAACATCCACTTTGATGGTCTTAATTGGAGCCGCTATCTTGTTGTTTACAGGAGTAGCCAGTTGGAAAATCATTGTAAGTGGTTTTGCTGGAGCTTATCTTATGGCTGCAGTAATGCAACTATTGGCAGTAAATGAATTTATGGCCATGCCTGCACATTATCACTTGGTAATGGGAGGTGTAGCATTCGGAATTGTATTTATGGCTACGGATCCTGTTTCTGCTTCTCAAACTGAATCAGGAAAATGGATTTATGGTTTACTTATAGGTGTTCTCACGATAATTATTCGGGTAACCAACCCTGCATATCCTGAAGGCATTATGCTAGCGGTGTTATTTATGAATGTATTTGCACCGCTTATCGATTATTATGTAGTTAAAGCAAACAAGAAAAGGAGGTTACAACGTGCAACAGTCTAACGCTTATATCATTACATTTTCGGTCATTTTGACCGTAGTTTTAGGTCTATTATTGTCAGGTACATCTGAGATATTAAAACCTATTCAAAAGAAAGCTGAAGAACTTGATACCAAAAAGCAAATTCTTGGTGCGGTAATACCCGCAGAAAGCATCGCTGAGATGAAGCCTGAAGAAGTTAATGAATACTACGCAAGCAGAATATCTTCTGTAGTAGTAAACATTAAAGGCGAAGAAATCACTGAGCAAGACGGTGTAGAAATTACCGCTGAAACAGTAGATGTTGGTAAAAATTTCAAAAAAGATCCAGAAGAAAGACTATTCCCAGTTTTCATCTTCCTTGAAGAAGGAAGTGAAGATGCAGCAATCGCTTATGTATTGCCAGTTTACGGCAATGGCCTTTGGGATAAAATATGGGGATATGTAGCTTTGAAAACTGATATGGATACCATAGAAGGGGTGACTTTTTCACATGCAGGAGAAACACCTGGTTTGGGTGCAAGAATTACCTCATTGGATGTGCAGCAGAGATACAAAGACAAAACCATCTACAGTGAAGATGGAGAACTTGTATCAGTAGACATGCAAAAAGGTGAAGGCAAGGATTATTCCGGTGACCCTCACAAAATTGATGGCATGTCTGGTGCAACCATCACTGCCAATGGTGTCAATAAAATGCTTAAAAACTACCTGAATTATTACCAGTCCTACATGGACAAAAAGAAAGAGGGTAGTTCAAAAGTGGCTATGAATTAATTGTGAAAAATTTCAACACAAAGAAATTATGAGTACAGAAACCGCTGATAAAGCAATAATAGAAAAGGATACAGAAGCTTTGTTCTCCAAAAGGAGGAAAAAGCTGGTTACTGACCCTTTGGTAGATGATAACCCTATTACCATTCAGGTATTGGGTATATGTTCCGCCCTGGCGGTAACAACGCAGATGCAACCAACCTTGGTAATGGCCTTGTCGGTTATTTTTGTAATAGTAATGTCTAACCTGTCCATTTCTCTTTTGAGAAATAAAATACCTGGCAGGGTAAGGATCATTGTTCAACTAGCAGTAGTGGCAACTTTGGTAACACTGGTAAATGAAGTATTGAAGGCTTTTGCTTACGATATGTACAAAGAGTTATCCGTTTTTGTTGGCCTGATTATTACCAACTGTATCGTAATGGGACGTCTGGAAGCTTTTGCTTTAGGTAACAAACCTTACGATTCTATTCTAGATGGATTCGGAAGTGCCTTGGGTTATTCCTGGATAATTCTTACAGTCGCTTTCTTTAGAGAGTTATGGGGTTCTGGTGCTGTTTTTGGTATCCCAGTTTTTGATTATGTCTCTGGATGGTTTGGAGAGGACTTCAACTTAGCTACCAATGGCCTTATGGTTTCGCCAGTTGGTGCTTTTATTATTTTGGGATTATTGATTTGGGTCCAAAGATCCAAAACAGGATATGTAGAACATTAATAAATCAGGAACAATGGAATTATTTAGTTTAGCAATTAGGTCAATTTTTATTGACAATATGGTTTTTGCCTACTTCCTGGGTATGTGTTCTTTTTTGGCTGTATCCAAAAAAGTTAGTACAGCCTTGGGTCTGGGTGCTGCCGTTATATTCGTATTGACGATAACAGTCCCTCTCAATTGGTTATTGAATGAATTTGTATTGAAGGAAGGGGCTTTGTCATTTCTTGGTGAATCCTTTGCCGTTATAGATCTTACCTTTCTCCGATTTATCATGTTTATTGCAATCATTGCAGCCATGGTTCAGTTGGTAGAAATGGTAGTTGAAAAATTTGCTCCTGCCCTATATGGTGCCTTGGGTATTTTCCTTCCCCTTATCGCAGTAAACTGTGCTATTTTGGGTGGATCACTTTTCATGGCCCAAAGAGATTATACGCTTGCCGAGGCAACCGTTTATGGATTTGGTTCAGGAACTGGATTTTTCCTTGCAATAGTTGCTTTAGCTGCTATCAGAGAGAAATTAAAATACTCTAATGTACCTAATGGCCTAAAAGGACTTGGCATTACCATGCTCATAACAGGGCTCATGGGAATCGCATTTATGTCATTTATGGGTATTGATTTATAATAATAGGTTAATATTCAGTTACGATAATTAATGAAACCCTGTTCTCTTTATAGTGAGCAGGGTTTTTTGGCTTTTAGAATAAATTAACGCTAACCCAGTCTGAGATGTCAAATTTCACTTCAAAACGAATTTTAGGATACTTTCTTAGGGGCCTTTTATTTGTAGTGCCCTTTTTTTTGACGGCCTATATTATTATCATCACGGTTCAATTTTTAGACAATATCATTCCAGTCAATATACCTGGCCTCGGTATATTGGTTATGCTGGTTTTCATTACCCTTGTTGGCTACCTAACTAGCATTTTTATCACCAAATCAATTTTTGAAGAGCTGGAAAAACTAGTATTCAAAATACCTTTGGTAAATATTCTATATACAAGTATCAAAGATCTTATGTCTGCATTTGTAGGCGATAAGAAGAAATTCAACACGCCTATCGTCGTGAAACTTTCCGACAATATGTCGAGACTAGGTTTTATGACACAGGATGATTTAAAAGTAATCGGGCAGGAAGAATTGGTGGCAGTCTACTTCCCACACTCCTACAATTTCAGTGGCAACTTGTACCTGGTGCCTAGAAAAAATGTAGAGAAATTACATAATGTCAATAGCACAGAGGTCATGAAATTCATTGTTTCTGGTGGCGTATCTGACTTGCATTATTACAAAAATCCAAAAGCACATAAGGTGGAAGAAATGCCCATTACGCCTAAAGACATTCTATAGTATGCTTTCCATTCCTTTTAACAGTCCTTTTTCGACAGGAAATGAATGGCAGTACATTCAGGATGCATGTAAAGAGGGCAAATTGGCTGCTGATGGAAAATACACCAATAAGTGCCAACAATTTTTCGAAAAGAAGTATGGCTTTGGGAAAGCCTACCTGACTCACTCTTGTACCCAGGCCTTGGAAATGGCGGCCCTGTTAATGGATCTTAAGCCTGGAGACGAATTAATAGTCCCTAGTTATACCTATGTAAGTACTGCCAATGCTTTTGCGCTTAGAGGCTGTAAAATTGTATTTGTCGATAGCAGGTCAGATTATCCCGGAATCGACGAACTGCAGCTAGAGCATTTGATAAATGACAAAACACGGGCGATTGTGGCCGTCCATTATGGTGGCATCGCCTGCGACATGGATCTGCTAACATCAATTACCAAAAAGCACAATTTATTTTTGATTGAGGATGCCGCTGCAGCCATTGACAGTTACTATCTGGGGGCGGATAAAAATCCCAAACCATTGGGTTCATTTGGACACTTTGCTACTTTCTCTTTTCACGAAACCAAAAACATCAGCTGTGGGGAGGGTGGAATGCTCGTGGTCAATGACGCCAACTTTTTAGAAAAGGCAGATGAAGTATGGAACAGGGGCACCAACAAAAAAGCTTTTATAAGCGGGCAAAGGAAAAAATACGAATGGGTTAGCCTTGGAAGTGCTTTCGCACCATCAGAAATTAATGCTGCCTGGCTATGGGCGCAGCTAGAAGAAATGGATGCAATTCAAGAAAAGAGGGAGAAAATCTGGAATTGGCAGCAAAACAATCTGCCAAATCTATTGGCTCATTATGACTTAGACTGGATGAATATCCCCAGTCATTCCATTCATAATTTTCATTTGTTTTATGGGTTGGCAAAAAGCTTAAAACAGCGAGACGAGTTATTGAACCACCTTAGGCAGAAAGGCATTTTAGCTGTATTTCATTACCAAAGCCTTCACGCTAGTCCTTATAATTTATCCCTAGTGGGTCAAGGTCAAAGACAGCATTTAATACAGGCAGATAAATACAGCGAAAGGTTAATTAGATTCCCTCTTTACACTGATCTGGACACTGAAAATTTAAGAGAACTGATCTCTTCATAAAGATTTAACCTGCATTTGAACGTTTATAAAAAGTTATTAAGCGAATCAGGATTTGGTAATTTGAGAAATTCAGGCCGATTAAAAATTGGAGCTTCATTGAGAGACCAGGTGCTAGTCTTTCTACATCTCAGAACTTTGATCGTATTTTTCTTTCTTTTTAGCTTCTAAGCTAACCTTATCCGTCTTTTTCACTATATCTCTAATAATTTCATCTAACTCTTCTGCAGAATCCATTATCATTTTACGGTAGTTTACCTTTCCAAAATCTTCTTCGAGAGTCTCCTCAGCCATTACCAAACTCATCAATCGCGCCAAAGGAGCTCTTACAACATGGGATTGCATCCAGGCAATCTCCTGTAGCCGCTTATTTTGGTCTTCTATGGCCTTGATGTACTGCATGCGTTCAGTAATATCATTTGCAAGCACTACCTCTGCTTTTACACCTTCATGATCAATCAAGCTACTTTTAATTTCTACCGTAATAATTTCGCCGTTCTTCTTTTGATGGGTAAAAATTTTGGGTCCATTGTTTACCTTTCCGGACCTAATATTATTTATCATTCTTTCCAGCCTTGGTACTTCAAGTTCTGGCCGAATCTGTTTCAGGTTCATTTGTAAAAACTCTTCTTTGGCATAACCGTAATGATCGATGGCCGCCTTATTGACATCCATAAACGCTAATGTCGATAGGTTATAAAGATACATCGGCTGAGGACTGAGATGAAATAACTCCTTGTATTTCAATTCAGAATGTTTCAATTGTTTTGAAATCCTACTTCGCCCAATACTGTAAATAATACTTTTGTAAAGGGAAGTAGGTGATAATTCATCTTTCAATAGGTAATCTGACACGCCCAGAGAAAGCGATTTCATTCCAAATTCTATATTAGAATAGCCCGTAAGTACTACGATACTTGTATCACCTGCAAGTTCCTTTATTTTTAAAATCAAAGCTTCACCTTGCAAATCAGGTAAGGTCAAATCTAAAATTATACCATCAAAATGAAGGTCCTCATCAGTTAGTTTTTCCTGGGCCTCTCCAAAAGTATTTGTAACGGTAAGCTTTAGATTAAGAATTTTTTCATGAAGGTATTCTTCAATTAGAAATACATCGCCCAAATTATCCTCAACCAATAATAAATGATACCCTTCCTGATCCATCGTCAAATTCTATATAAAAATATTTTCAGATAAAGTCCTTAATTAAATTTTAGCCACATAAAATTAATAACCTTATTAATTACGCCAATTCTTACAATAAATACAATCAATGGGCTTCATATCTAAGAATAAAACTAAAATCAAATCTTAGTTTACCTATTCGAAAGTCTTATTGTTTTATGAAAGTACCTTAGGTACAGTAAAATAAAAGGTAGACCCTGCACCATCTTTGGATTGAAATCCAATACTACCCCCCAGGTTCTCAATAATTTTTTTTGCACATGGCCAAACCTATACCAGTGCCAGAATATTTGCTTTTAGAATGAAGTCTGGAGAACAGAATAAAAACCTTGTCCTTTGAGCTTTCAGGAATGCCAATTCCATTGTCTTTCACATAAAACTCCCAAAAGGCATCCTTTTCTTTAGCTGAAACACTGATTTTAGGATTTACTCCGTCCGCTTGGTATTTAAGAGAATTATTGATCAGGTTTTGAAAGACCTGAATGATGGGAGATACTGGAATCCTTAATGTTGGTAGTGGCCCAACTGTTATTTCAGCCCCCTTTTGGGAAATAAGGGTTTGTTGAAGATTCAAAACATCTGAAACAACTGCTGCAAGATCCGTCTCTTTAATTTTTTCCTCCATTCTTCCTACTCTTGAATAGGTCAATAAATCCATGATAATGGCTTTCATCCTAGTCGCCCCATCTACCACGAAGTACATGTATTTCGCTCCTCTTTCATCCAGTACATCTGAATAGTTTTTTTCCAACAGACTAAGAAACCCTGTTATCATCCGTAATGGCTCCTGCAAATCATGTGAGGCGATGTAAGCAAACTGCTCAAGTTCCTCATTAGACTGCTCAAGCTCTCTTGCCTTTTTAATTAACTCTTGATTTAAATTCTTTAGGGTTTCTTCCTCATGTTTTCTATCCGTCACATCTTTTGTCATACCCACTAATCCAACAACTTTACCTGAGGCATCTCTAAGTGCCACTTTATTGGTAAGTAGCCAGGTAATCTTGCCATTGGCATCATAATAGTATTCTTCCAAATTCATGGATGATTGCCCCCCCTCAATAATTTGACGGTCAATTTCTGCCATTCTATTTGCTACCTCTTCAGGAAAATAATCAAACACCGTTTTTCCCAGGGTGACCTCTTCTGATGTGGCACTAAGAAAATTCTCATATTGGAATTTATTGTTAACGATATGCTTACCATTTATGTCTTTTACATAAATATGTATCGGTAAATTGTCAATGATCGTTCTTAATAAAAAACGCTCCTTAAAGAGCGATTCCTCTGCTTGCTTTTTCTCAGTAATATCATAGCCTACCCAAATGTATTGGTAGGTTTTACCTTTACTATTTTTAAAAGGTGTAATTACGGTATCAACCCAAAAAACACCGCCATTGCTTTTTAAACCTTTCAGTTCTCCTCTCCAGATTTTACCTTCAGTAACGGCATCAAGACAGTCTTTCAGGGCTTCATTTTCTTCATAGACGGCATTAGGTAAATCTCCAACTATTTCCTGGTATTGATAACCTGAAACTTCTTGAAATTTCAGGTTTAAGTACTCAACTTTTTGTTTGTGATTGAGAATCATCACAAGACAGGATTCATCCAAGGCAAACCTATAGTCAGAAAGTTCGTTCACACTTTCCAAAAGCTGTTGTTCCCCCTCAAACTGATCCGTAAAATCGGTTATTAGCTCCATCGAACAATTATTGCCATCGATATTCACATAATAACCCAACACTTTAGCGATAAAGATTTCTCCAGATTTTGTTACATGCCGGCAAACCCGATGATGCCCTCCTTTGTCTTTTAACTCTTCAATAATAAAACTATTAACCAATAGAGCCTCTTCAGAGGGCCGAATATCTTTAATATTCAAATTCAAAAATTCCTCTTTGGAATAGCCGTATTTTATTAATGCCTGGTTGTTGCAATCGACAATTTTAAGGGTATCATACTCCCAAATAAAAATGGGCATAGGATTAAAGTCAAAAAACAATTTATAATGACCTTCTGAGATGCCTAATTTTGAAGCTAAAGGTTTTTTTTGATCATTTGAATAAATGATTTCTACAGTACCTATAAACCTTGTTTCTGATCCTTCATGAATTTCACGTCCTTTAATTCTAATGCAGGTCAGATCATTGAGGTATATTGTATCAAAAAAAGGTTTGCTCTCTTTTGTGAGCCTACCGAAATGATTAGAAAGCACCTCAATATAAGGAGACTGGACCTTCTCTAAAAAAGCTGAGAGAGAAATTGAATCAGTATTCCTAAGTTTAAAAATTTCCTGGCCATAGGAAGAAAATTTCATTGTGAGGCTGCCTGGATCAATTTCCCAGGCAGCTATATCACAATGAGTAATTACTTCAGACCAACGTTGATTATCTGCTTCATAAGCTGGCATTTCATGTCTCTCCTATTAAAAAAAACTATTTTATTTCACAAATTCCCGACCAGGCTTCTCAACTAAAAAAGTGTCAATATTCCCATTGTCTTGCAATGTCACGTAAGCCGTTCTACCATCTGATCCACCAAAAGCTATATTAGATGGTTTTTCTCCAGTCATTTTAATTTCCTCAAGCAAATCTCCCTTTGGTGACAACTTTGCAACTGTTCCCTTACCGTGTCTAGTCACATAAAGATCTCCATCAGTATCAACTCTCATTCCATCCATGCCAAAATCTTCAAAAGTATGAATCAATCGCTTGTTTGAAATTTCACCCTCTTCATTCAGGTCATATGCCCAAACAGTACGTTGAACAGATTCATTGACATAGAGGGTTTTGTTGTCCGGACTCACTTCGATTCCGTTAGTCGTTCCCATGTCCGTTTCCAAAAGCACAAACTTTCCATCAAGTCCTACCCTCCAAATTTGACCTTTGCTATTTTTCCAATCCGGGTCGCTGGCAAATACAATGTCATTGTCCATTATGGCAATGTCATTTGGCTGATTCAATTCATCATGATGGGCATAAACAGAAATGGCTAAAGATTCCATGTCCACTTTAAGCACATTATGCCCTGTATAATCGGCGATCAACATTTCTCCTTTACTATTGAAACGAATGCCATTCCCAGTACTGCCTTCAGGTAAGTTAACGAACAAAGACGCTTTTCCATCAGGGGTTACTTTACCAATGGTACCTTGCTTCTCAAAATTAACGACATAAAGCACACCGTTCTTATCAACCGCCGGTCCTTCTATCCCTCCAGTAAACTCACTATTTGAAGTAAAAGGCTGACTTTTATACAATGTATCTACGCTACTCATTTCCTTAATTTCGGTTTCAGATGATTTGGATGAACAGGCTCCTGCACCGACTAATAAAAGCACAAAGACCCAATGATTAATATGATTTATTACCATTTCTAAATATAGGTTAAAAATAAAAATATATGTATTATTCTATGATTACAAGGATTCGAGTAAAATAAAATAGATTTCATGCGAATATATTTATTTTTTGACAGATAAAAGTTCTTTATCCATGACTATTTTTAAGGATCAGGGATAACCTTTTTTTACCTGTTTTCTATTAAAAATATTCCCGGCATTATTCAAAAATTATCCTTAGATGTTGAAACCAATGGTCATAAAATTTATACCATTTTGAGAATTGTAAAGAACCTGGTAAACCATTTTTACTGTTAGCCTATTCTCACTTGGGAAAATCACAAACAAGGATTGTTGAAACTTACCAGGGACATTTGGGATAACTCTTAATCTAACTGATTTTCAACAGCATATGTAATGATCTCAAAAATTAAATCCAAAATAGGCAGTAGCCGTTGCGCTTTTTAAAATCCCTCCAGCCCTTCAAAATTTACTGTTTAATCCACACATAACCCACTTTCTCATCAATCATTTAGGCCCACAAAAAAGTTAAAGTTGGGGTTCATCCCATTACATTTGGAGAAAAAATATTATTCCTATATATTCAATGTACATAATACGAAAACTAAACCTATATCTACAATCATGGAAAAGATGAAAAGAAGAAATACGATCAAAAAAATCTTTGCTTCACTTGCTGGAGTGGCAGGAATAAGCGCTGTTGCCAAAGCAAACACTAGTGTTTCACAAAGCACCGAAAAAGAAGCATTCAGCATTGTAGAAGAGCAGGACGTACCATTGTTTTCTGGTGCAACCAAACAAGGAAATACAGTGTATATCGCGGGTAAAGGTGCCCACTTTGATGGCGATATTAAAGCCCATACTGATCATGTATTAAAAGAACTAGAAAAAGAGCTCATTAAAGCAGGTAGCTCTATGGATAAGGTACTTAAAGTAAATGTTTACCTACATGACCTAAGTGATTACAAAGGCATGAATGAAATCTTTAGAGGCAGGTTCGGAAGTAAGCCACCAGTAAGAACTACTGTTGCGACTTATGGAGGTGTACCAGGAGACTCCTTAGTGGAAATGGATTGTATTGCTTACATTTAAAAGGTCAAATCAAGCTTATAACCCGTTAACCCGATTACCTTGAAAAAAGAAATGATTTTCAAATCACTAATTGGAGCAGGCATTTTGTGCCTGCTCTTAGCTTTAGTATTTATTATTCCCGGCAATATTGAGCATGCAGCAATACCATTAATACTGTTTTTTGTTTTAATGGGTATAGGCTTTCGAGGATTCGAAAAACTCAAAGGTTTTACTTACACCACCATGATATTTGCAGGGGTTACTGCAGCCATGTACTACCCTGAATATTTTGTAGAGTACAAAGGTTACACTTACAGTAATCTCATTACACCCCTTATCCAAATAATCATGTTTGGAATGGGAACATCCATGGCATTTAAAGACTTTGCAGGGGTGATAAAAATGCCTAAAGGGGTATTTATTGGTTTACTGAGCCAATTCACCATCATGCCTATTACAGGTTTTATCCTGGCAAGTTTAAGTAATTTTCCTGCTGAGATTGCCGCAGGTTTGATTCTAATTGGCTGCTCGCCCAGTGGGCTTGCATCTAATGTTATGAGTTACCTGGCCAAAGCAAATTTGGCCTTATCAATTACAATTACTGCCATTTCTACCCTTTTAGCCCCCTTTTTTAACACCATTGTTAATGAAGTTATTGGCGGGCCAATTTGTGGAGATAGATGTGCTGGACATGATGTGGAGCATTATCAAAATGGTCATCATCCCTATTGGAGCTGGACTCATTTTCAATAGAGTTCTTAGTGGAAAAGCCAAATGGTTAGATGACGCAATGCCAATAGTATCAATGGCAGGGATAGGTGTAATTATCGTTATCATTACTGCTGCTGGAAGAGATAGCCTTCTAGATATCGGTGGTATACTGATTGTTCTTGTATTTATCCACAATGTTATGGGATACAATCTTGGATTTTGGATCAGCAAATGGCTGGGTCTTTCAGAAAGAGACGCACGAACTGTCGCTTTAGAAGTCGGTATGCAAAATGGTGGACTGGCCTCAGGCCTGGCCAAGGAAATGGGCAAACTTGCTACAATTGGTTTAGCACCTGCCGTTTTTGGTCCTTTAATGAACATTACCGGATCCGTACTTGCCTCCTATTGGCATAGAAAGCCAATAAAAGAATAGACGCTTTTGAAAAAGCTCGTTTTATTTCGGCTGTTATTGCTATCAGCAATGCTGCTGCTTGTACTATATTTCTACCTAATCCTATCAGGGAATTACGGGCCATCAGGTCCATTCCTGATAGGATTTATGGTATTGTTAGGCATTGCATTTAACTTAAACCCAAAACTTAAAGGCTACACCTATACGGTGATGATATTCGGTGCCGCCACCCTGGCACTTTACTATCCACAACCTTTCATTTTTTATAAAGGGTATGCCCTTAGCCAATTGATTACCCCACTTATCCAATTCATTATGTTTGGAATGGGTACTGCAATGGCGGTTAAGGATTTTGTTCAAATTGGCAAAAATCCAAAGGGTGTATTTATAGGCTTGGTATGTCAATTGACCTTGATGCCTTTATCAGGATGGGCCATCGCTCATTGGAGCGGATTACCTATAGAAATTGCTGCTGGCATCATTCTGGTCGGCTGCTCCCCCAGTGGCGTAGCCTCCAATGTAATTAGCTACCTGGCCAAAGCCAACCTTGCACTGTCGATAACGATCACTGCCATGTCTACCTTGTTGGCGCCATTTGCTACGCCATTTTTAATGAAATGGCTGGCAGGCTCAATGATAGAAATTAATGTCGGAGTCATGATGTGGAGCATCGTTAAAATGGTCATCATTCCAATTGGGGCGGGCTTATTGGTTAACCACCTGTTCCGTAATAGAATAAGCTTTCTACAAAAAGTAATGCCTACACTTTCAATGGTTGTCGTCGCCATTGTAATCGTTCTCATCACCGCCTCAGGACGGGACAATTTAATGGATATTGGATTTATACTATTAGGACTTGTTCTCCTTCACAATATAGTGGGCTACCTTCTCGGGTATTCTGCAAGCAAAGCCCTTGGCCTGGATGAAAGAGATTCAAGGACCATCGCGCTAGAAGTGGGGCTTCAAAATGGCGGCATGGCTGGTGCTCTTGCCAAGGAAATGGGAAAATTAGCCACCGTGGGTTTGGCTCCTGCTGTCTTTAGCATCATTATGAACATTACCGGATCTGTACTCGCTTCTTACTGGCATAAAAACGAGCCAAAAGTAAAGACGAGAAAATAGATCATTTATTTTCTCGTCTTTGCTTATTGGAAGGAATCTCTAAATGAAATTTTTTGACAAATCCCGATAAACTATCGAAGTTTAAACACACGTACTGCTGAATTATTGAAGGAATAAACAAAGTAGGTTTCCCCAGCTACCTTAATGGTTTGAATATCCCTGACCTCTTTTTGAAAGAATAAACCAGCTTTTGCTGCAGGGATTGCCTTTAGCTTAGCATTTTGTGCATCTATATTAAATACAAATCCTGGATTGGCATCCAACTGACCTGTGCTTACACGGGTCTTCCTAATGTTACCTCCAGTTAGTAAAATTGACTGATTGTCTGCAGGAATTAAGGCTTTATTCATTGCAAACAGAGGAGAAAGCTGCAACTCCATCGGTAATTTATCTGTGGTGAAATTACCTTTTCCATCATTGATTAAAGCAATTGAAGATAAACTTTCTGCCTGAAGCGTATCGGCTCCATTTAGATCTAATGAACCGAAAAGGTCTTCCACGCTTACTTCTGCAAACGATTTATAATCCATAAATTCCCCTTTCAATTTAGGCAATTGTCCGATTATTTCATCCCTACTAAAGGCAAATGAACTTGTATCTGCTTTATAATAGGTAAGTATAGGGTCTGTTCTTCCATTGTTGTCAAAGTCTTTGTATACCACCTGTAAGGGTTGTTCGGTATTGGCCTTGTAAACAAGGTTCTCTCCATAATTACCAGCCAAGAGATCCAAATCTCCATCTCCATCAAGATCTGTTGGATACAGGCTTAACCACCATCCCTTTGTCGCCTCGGTTAGTGCGGTATGCTTGGCTACAAATTGCTTTCCTTCAAGGCTGTATATCTGAATACCCATCCATTCTCCAGCAATAACCAATTCTGATTTGCCATCCCCATTGGTGTCTACAAAGCAAGCATCGCTCACCAAGCCCGGTACCATCAACGCTGGGTTGTATTCCTGTGTGACATCTTTAAAGCTACCTTTTCCATCATTCTCCAACAAATAACTTCGCGGAGCTTCCGGATAATTGCCTGGAAGATAGCGTCCCCCTACGAACAAATCAGGCAAACCATCCCCATTGAAATCGCTGCTGGCAACTGCTCCGCCACTTACCGCCATCTGAGGAAGTGCTGAAATATTTCTTTTAAAATTACCTCTACCGTCATTGATGTAAAGCCTGTCCTGGTACAAGTCACTTTCTTTTGGATGATCAGTGCCTCCACTTACTACATATAGATCAAGGTAACCATCTCCATTTGCATCCAGCCAAAGCGCATCAGTGTCAGTATAACGACTGTCTGCTTCAAAAGCCGCTTGTTTACTTTCAGAGAATTTACCTTGGGAATTTTGCACATACAACACTGCTGCCTGGTCTTTTCCTCCTCCAATATATAAATCCTCTAGTTTATCGCCATTAACATCAGCGATGGCCAATTTAGGCCCCATAGCTCCCATACTATTGGGCATTAATCTGTCCTGAGAAAAATCTAGGAAATTGGTTTCCTGATGGGTATAAGTAATACCTAAGGCTCCGGTTACTTCTTCCAGTAATTTGGGAGTCTCTTTTTTCGCCAACTCTTGTAATTGACCCTCTGACTGATCCAGTAGTATTGTTTGATTAACCGAAACCTGAGCTATGGTTTGGGTTTCGCCTGTCGGCCAAAATACCTGTAAGCTATCTATGCTTGAATTTTCTCCTAAACCAAAAACCAATTCCTGGTCTACAGAAGATTGATAGCCCCTGGTAGGTATTAGTTCCTGATGATATTGGTTACCATTTGAATAGACCAATACTTTGGTGCCTATACCTTTACTATTCAAACCTGTTCCTTTTAGTCTGACTTTAAGGAAGGAATGGTTGGATAACCTTTCGCTATTGTTTCTAAAGACCGTTACAGGGTCATTGGTATGACAGACGATAAGATCCAAATCACCATCTCCATCTAGGTCTGCATAAGCAGCGGCATTGGAAACGGTTTCTTCTTCCAAACCCCATTCTTTGGCTTTGTTTTCAAATTTTAAGTTGCCTTGATTATGGTACAAATAATTTCTAACATAAATCGGAGGCATCTTATCGATCAGTTCCATTAATGCTTCTTCTTTTCCAGTCTGATTGGCTTTTATCCGCGCATCTACCACGTAATTCATAAAATCCATGTCCAGGTAATTACGGGCGTAACCATTGCTGATAAAAATATCTTTCCAGCCATCATTGTCAAAGTCTGCGGCCAAAACTGCCCAACTCCAATCGGTATGTGCCACTCCACTGTACTGAGCAATTTCCACAAAGTTTCCATCTCCTTGATTGAGCTGGAACATGTTGCGCATGCTTTGCGGATAAAAACCCTTATTCAATAATTCACTGTATTTACCATAATTCTCAGGCCCTAGCATTGCCTTCTGGTTGAAATTAAATTCCGGCATCATGTCCATTGTGAGCAAGTCAGGCAACAGGTCATTGTTCATGTCTGCTGCATCTGCCCCCATAGAAAATAGTGATACGTGCCCCATATGGCCTCTCAATGCCTCTTTAAAAGTGCCATCTTTTTGGTTGTAATAGAGGTAATCTTCTTCGTTATAATCATTGCTAACATAGATATCTAGCCAGCCATCATTGTCATAATCACTTACTGTAACTGCAAGGCCGAAGCCCAGCACATTGTCAATAATGCCACTTTCTTTCGTGATGTCTACAAATTGACCATTGTCATTTCTATACAATCTATCGCCTAAAAAATCTCCGGTTCTGGATTTAAAAGAACCATCTATCCTGCTGAAGCCAGCATATTCCTGGGTGGAATGATTGAGAAGGAACATGTCCAAATCTCCATCATTGTCATAGTCGAAAAAAGAAGCTTGAGTTGAATATCCAGGGTCATCTAAGCCATAATCTTTTGCAGCTTCTACGAAAGTGAGGTCACCCTGATTGATATACAGCTGATTTGTACGTCTCTCTGGATCCTTGGCAGCTGATCTGCATATATAAATATCTAAAAGTCCATCTCCATTTACATCAGCCATGGTAGTACCAGTATTCCACAAACCTGCTGCTTCGACACCAGCTTGAGAAGTGATGTCTTCAAATTCAAAATCGCCTTTATTCAAATAAAGTTTGCTGGCCATCATATTACCTGTAAAGTAAATGTCAGGCAAACCATCATTGTTAATATCGCCAACAGCTACTCCTCCACCTTGATAAAAATAACCGTAGGTAAGCACATTGAAGGCATCTGATTCTTTTACCAAATTCTTAAACGAAATCCCTGATGAAGATGAGGAAACTTTTGTAAACAAAGCATTCGGATCTTCCTGTTTGCATGAAAAAATGCTTGCCAACAAAAAAGATGTATCAGAGATTTAGAATAATTTTTCATCGCATTCTTATTTTGGTATAAAACTAAAAAAAAGTGCCGTTAAAACGGCACTTTTTTATTCATCTATATTAAATTTTTCTTATTAATCTACTTTTTTATCCCACCAAAGCTTGGTGCTGTTCAAGTTTCCACCTACAAGTTCAGGGAACTCTTCAGCAGCTTCAACAGCTTCAATGTTATTGGAATATTCACCTGAAACGAAGATCAACCTAGGCATCACCTCATCTTTAGCTACATCTAAGTTATCAGATGTTAAACGAGGGAAAGGTTTAGGGAAATTAGTTCTCCTTAACTCAGCCCAAGCTTCCCAACCATCAGGATAAATGGCAATCCATTTTTGGGTACCAATTTGCTCTAATTGTTCCTCACTTGTTCCTCCTGTTTTGAAGGCAACTGGGATATCTGACATAGCAGCAATGTTCCATTCAGGTTTGTAAGAATACGATACATCACTAGGTGTATTAGTGCTATTGATGTAAGCATCAACAGTAGCCGGTAAAGCTGCAATTCTTGGTTCTGTTAAAGAAAGGGTAATTCCTTTTTCATAGAACTCCTGAGCTGTTCCGCCCATGGCCCATCCTTCAACTGCACCTTCTGCAAGCAAAAACTGAGCTTCAGCAGCACTAAGTACTCTCCAAGGCTCTCCAGCAGCACTTCCGCCACGTCCTTCATTTAAGAAAATAGTACCCATATCTGAATTCAGATCATTCAAATTAGGTGTTCCCAATTCTTCTCTGGTAAGTCCATTTCTTAAACCTTTGTGAGGCATGCCTTCTCCAGTGTTTACATAATCAACAGTTTCGCTGAAAAATACACCAGTTCTTGGATCTTCAAAACCCACCATTACACTTTCCATCAAAGCACTCATTCTGTACTCACCCCAGTTGGTAATGATCCAATAAGGATTTCTAGAGTTTATTGTAGTTAGAATTTCTGCACCATCTGCATTTGTGGCCATTACACCATCAGCTACAGCTTTCTCAGCTTCAGTTTTTGCCAAAGCAGGCTCTACAAACTTAACCCTCATAGCCAATCTCAACCTAAGTGTATTGGCAAAGGTCAACCATTTGTCTACAGAACCACCATATATCTGATCATGGCCAACAAAAGCACTTGAACCAGTGTTTTGTTTCAATACAGCTACTGCCTCATCCAATGTTACAAAGAAATCTTTGTAAATATCTTCCTGAGTATCATAAGCTACACTGGTTTCACCATTACCAAAATTGGAATAAATAATAGGACCCCAATAATCGGTGATTCTATGGTATGACGCTACTTTCCAAACTTTAATTATGGCATTTTCTACAGGAAGATCATTTGCTTCAGTAAATTCTTCTACAAATTGGATAACCGGAGCGGCTTGTCCGTAGAAGTAACTCCAAGCACTATTGGACCAACCACCTACCTGAACATAACGATCAGAATCAAAGTTTACCTGAGTGGTAGCAAAGTACTGAGAGTACAAGTCACCAAATAAACTTTGTGCAATCTGGAAGCCTGAGGTTCCTCCTCCTGGAGCGAGGTACATGGCACGAGCCTGTGCATTCGCAAATGCGTTCCCCAATAGACCAATATCTAAATTGTCTGCAACTAGTGCATCTGGTCGGGTGTTCAACTCTTCGAAGTTTTCCGTACAGGCACCTAGTGAAAGTGCTGCGACGGATAAACCCATTGCTATTTTAGAAATTTTTATCATCTTCAAATTTTTTAAAATCCTAAATTAAGATTAAAACCAAAAGATCTGGCAGTCGGCGGTGCAAAGGAATCAAATCCTACAGCCGAAGCAGATGTTCCAGTAGTCACATCTGGATCAATATTTCCAGCTTCGTTTAGGAAGAAAAACAAGTTTCTGGCTACGAAAGAAACACTAACAGAGTTTATTGGCAATCCTTCTAATTTACTAGCAGGAACAGCATAACCAATAACGGCTTCTCTCATCCTAATATTCGTTGCAGATACAGAGAATACTTCTCCGATAGGAGCATTTCTACCACCCATATTTACCCAGAACAATTCTGCAGTAGTTTCTATGGTGTTAGGAGCGTATGTTCCATCCTCAAGTTGCATTACAGCAGTTTCGTCAGACATGAAGTTATCACCAAAGATCAAACCGCCATCTCTTCCTTGAAGTGTTTCTTCAGTTACACCATCTGCATAAGCTACAGCATTGGTAAAGGAAGAAATACTACCACCTTGTCTGAAGTCTATAGTAAAGTTAGCAGTAAAGTTTTTGTATTTAAAGGTATTTTGGATACCACCAGTCCATACAGGATTGTAATTAGCAACTCTTACAGTTTTACCAGGAGTAGTTAATGGAACACCATTCTCTCCTATGATTACAGCACCATCATCAGTTCTCAAATAACCTCTAGAATATACTTCTCCAAAAGGCAAGCCTTCTTCAATTCTAAATTCTCTTAAGAAATCACTACCTACAACGATACTTGGTCGTTCGTCATTGATTTCGTTAACCATTGAAGTATTTCTGGCAAAGTTACCAGTAATATTCCAGTTGAAATCAGCTCTTCTCATTGGAGTAATGTTAAGCACTACTTCAATACCTTCATTTTGCACATCTCCACCATTGGTGAAAAAGCTTGAAGCACCAGAACCAACAGGCAAGGCTACAGTAAATAACTGATTAAAAGAGTTCGTCTTGTAGTAAGTGAAATCAATTCCTAAACGATTTTGCAAAAATCTAAGATCAGTACCTACTTCTATAGATTGTGTAGTTTCAGGAAGTAAATTAGTATTAGGCAATTGCGTACTCAAAGACACATAACCGCCGATACCACCTGCTCCGAAAGCAGCAGTTCTTTGTAAAGAATAAGGATTGGTATCATTACCAACTTCTGCAAAAGATCCTCTAGCCTTGGCAAAAGTAAACCAAGATGGGAATTCAAATAAATCAGAGATCACGGCATTCAAACCCACAGAAGGGTAGAAGAAAGACCAGTTCTCTCTTGGCAATGTGGAAGACCAGTCATTTCTCGCAGTAATGTCAAGGAAGATTGCATTTTTCCATGCCAATTGACCAAATCCATAAAGTGAATTTACATCCTTAGGACTTCCTACACTGTAAGAAGAAACCACTTGCTGTGTATTACTCAAAGCAAAGAAATTAGGAACAATCATGTTCTGCCCAGTATTAGAACTTAAGCTGGAGTTTCTATTGATCCTTGCGTTACCACCAGCATTGATATTGAAATACCAATCTTGACTTAAAGTTTTCTCGTAAGAAACCAAGAAGTCTGTGTTGATTTCCATGCTTTCAGACTGACTTACAGTATATCTACCGTTTTGTGCAATGATATAAGAGTCATTAGACCATTTTTCTTCACCTACACCGAAAGTACGGTCTAAAGATGCTCTAGCCAGTACGGTTAAACCTTCAGAAATCTCATAATTAGCAGAAGTAAATGCAATGATTCTATCAAAACTATCTGTACTAACATTTCTATTTAAAGTCCAGTAAGGATTAGCTCCACCGTTTGATCCTGGATTGAAATAATTTTGACGTGTTAGTCCAGTAGAACTCACATATTCAAAGTTTGAAATGTCTTCAGTTCGAATATTTCTTGGCAACCTTACAATATGTCTGTTAGGATTACTGTATGTTTCTCCTGTAGCAAGTTGGTTGTTAATGTCCTGACGGATATAATTGATTTTAGAATCTAAAGTCAATTTATCTGTCAATTTATTTGTGATCCTTAAGTTGATACTGTGTCTTCCCAAATTATTATCAGGCACAACACCTGCAGCATCAGTAAACGTATAAGAGAAGTACGTTTGATTTCTATCGTTTCCACCACTGACCGCTAAAGTTGTAGCGAAGTTATGACCTGTTTGATAGAAGTCGTTAATATTATCTGGCTGTGGTGAAAAAGCGTAAGACTCAGAAGTTCTATTAGGATCTGGAGACCACTGAGCTACAGTAGCACCATCCAAGGCAGGACCCCAAGAAAATTCAGAAGTTGGAGAATAAACGCCATTACTTCCTTGACCATATTCATTTTGATAGTTAGTCAAAATCAAAGGCTGATCAAACATATAAGAAGTGTTCAAACTAACTTTGAAGCCATCAGTTGAACCTCTTTTAGTAGTTACAACAATCGCTCCGTTATTTGCACGGCTACCATAAAGGGCCGCTGCGTTTGGACCTTTCAATACGTTTATACTAGCAATATCATCAGGGTTAAGTGTTTCGATTCCTTTAGCAGGAACACCATCCACTATATAAAGAGGTTGACTGTCTCCACTAATGGAACGGTTACCTCTTAATACTACCCTTGTAGAACCACCAACACCAGTACCAGAACGGTTAATAGAAAGACCAGCTACTTTACCAGAAAGAGAATTCACAACGTTCAATTCTCTCGCTTGAGTAAGCTCTTCAGTATTAACTTCTTGAGTAGTGTAGGTCAATGCTTTCTTTTCTCTCTCTAAACCGAAAGCAGTTACTACTACTTCAGATAAAGCAGATTCTTCACCTGCAAGAGCTACATTAATTTCACTATTGTTTCCTACTGTTCTTTCCATTTTCCCATATCCTAAATAGGAGAAAATAAGAGTTGCAGTTGGACCTGAAACATCCAGTGTATATTTACCATCCATGTCAGTGATGGTTCCTGTACTGGATCCTTTTATCAATATGCTGACTCCCGGTAAAGGGGCATCAGCGTCGGCATCAGTCACGGTACCCGTGACAGTGCGATTCTGGGCCATTGCCTGTATTGTAAACAAGGCCAGAAAAAAACGAGTAATCTTTTTTTCATAAGTAAATGAACAAATTTAATTAAATAAGTATTGGAAATTTTTTCCAATGTTTAATTTTTACTTGAAAATCGCTGAATACCAGCAATACCCCTCGAACACAGTCCGAGACAAACTAAATACCCAAATAACATAATCCTAGCCTTAACTCATAATTTATTGAATAGTTTTAAAGTCATGACGACGATAAATCATTCAATGGATTAAGAATTTAAATAAAGGTTATTATAATTAATGGGTGGATTTGACGCTAATATACTGAAAAATATTTTGCTCATACAACCCTATTACCTTTGAAATAATTTAATTTAAAAATAATACCCCC
>NZ_ATNM01000175.1 GCF_000427295.1 Cyclobacterium qasimii M12-11B
TTCGAAGCTATTGCTGAATGGCTTTGAAAAAAGAAAAACAAAGCCTACTCTCTCAAGAAAATTTGGTAAAAGAAAAGGCATTACTTTTTACAAGTAATGCCTTTTCTTTATGTTATTTGTCTGATCCCAGGAATGGATACCTATAATCTGTGGCACTGACAAAAGTTTCTTTAATTGTCCTTGGTGAGACCCAACGGAGTAAATTGATCAAAGATCCGGCTTTGTCATTGGTTCCGGAAGCCCTGGATCCTCCGAACGGTTGCTGGCCCACGACGGCTCCTGTAGGCTTGTCATTGATGTAGAAGTTGCCTGCTGCGTGTCGAAGTTTAGTAGTGGCCATTTCTACGGCATACCTGTCTTTGGAGAAGATTGCTCCTGTGAGCGCATAGGGAGAACTTTGGTCAACCAGCTCTAGGGCTTCTTCAAAATGGTCGGCCTGATAAACGTAAATAGTAAGAACAGGGCCGAAAATTTCTTCAACCATGGTTTTGTACATAGGGTCCTGTACTAAGATCACGGTAGGCTCAATAAAAAAGCCTTTGGTTTTATCGCAATTCCCACCAGCAATTATTTCTACATTCGGTGCAGTTTTGGCAGCTTCGATATAGCCACTTATTTTATCAAAAGCTTTTTCATCGATGACAGCATTGATGAAATTACCAAAATCTTCAGTTCCTCCCATTTTCATGGAAGCAAGGTCTGCTAATAAATTTTCTTTTACTGATTCCCAAAGATTCGAGGGGATGTATGCCCTGGATGCAGCACTACATTTCTGTCCTTGAAACTCAAAAGCCCCACGGCTCAATGCGGTTGCCAGTGCTTTTGGATCAGCAGATTTATGCGCAATTACAAAGTCTTTACCACCCGTTTCCCCGACTATTCTAGGATAGGTTTTGTATTTGGAAATGTTGTTTCCAATAAGTTTCCATAGGGATTGAAAGACTCCGGTAGACCCAGTGAAATGAAGTCCAGCAAAATCAGGATGTGAAAAAACCACATCACCAGCATCGGGGCCGTCTACGTAGATCAGGTTAATCACACCATCAGGCAAACCTGCTTCCTTAAATACCTCCATCAATACCTTTGCGGAATAAATTTGGGTTTCTGCAGGTTTCCATACCACCGTATTGCCCATCATCGCTGGAGCCGTTGGCAAGTTTCCTGCTATTGCTGTAAAGTTGAATGGCGTAATGGCAAACACAAAACCTTCCAAAGGTCTTTGCTCCAGCCTATTCCATATGCCCTCTCCACTTATCGGAGGTTGCTGGGCATAGATCTCTGTCATGAATTTGACATTAAATCGTAGGAAATCTATCAATTCACAAGCTGCATCTATTTCTGCCTGATAGGCATTTTTGGATTGCCCAAGCATTGTTGCGGCATTGATTTTATCACGATAGGGACCTGCAAGCAGATCTGCAATTTTCAAAAAGATAGCAGCTCTTTGTTCCCATTGCATGTTCTCCCAGGCTGGTTTGGCGCCTAGGGCTGCATTTATGGCTTGGGTAACATGCTCTTTGTCACCCGAGTGAAATTGACCCAGTAAATGCTGTCTGTTATGGGGAGGGTGGATAGGTGTGGTTTTTCCAGTTTTTACTTCTTCACTCCCTATATACATTGGGATATCTACGACCTGATCACTGGCTGCTTTTAGGGCAGCCTGTAAAGAACCCCTCTCTTTGGATCCCGGAGCATAATTTCTTACCGGTTCATTGCTTGGTTCTGGTACATTAAAAAAGCCTTTAAGCATAATAGTTTGGTTTTTTAACCCGGATTAGCCGATAGTATTCGCAGTGAAATCATCACAATGCTGAATTTTATTGCCTTTTTCGGGTTTGATTTACAATCTGGTTATAAATCAAATATACAAATTAACAATGGCTTACCAGAATCGAAGGGTTTACAGTATTTTTATAAGCTCGGAAAGGTGGCGTATCCTATAAGTTGGGTTCACTTCGCTTTCAGTATTTAAAGGGTTATAATAAACCTGATCGATTTCAGCATTTTGAGCCCCTTGGATGTCAGAAAGTGGATTGTCACCAATCATCAGGCAATGGCTTGCTTCTGCTTTTAAATGAAGAAGGGCATGTTCGAATATTCTCTTGTCAGGTTTTCTAAATCCAGAATTTTCAGAGGTTACTATCAAGTCAAAATAAGTGTCCAATTTTGAAGATTTGAGTTTGTTGTACTGACTCAGATTAAACCCATTTGTAATTATGTGTAATTGATACTTGGTTTTCAGAAAGTCCAATGTTTCGAAAGCATGGTCCATTACCTTGGCTTTGGAGGATGTTCTTAAAATAAACTGCTCCTCAAGGTCTTTGGGGATCTCGGATAGAGGTAGTTGCGCTCTATTAAAAACCTCTTTAAATCGCATGGCCCTGAGCTCATCTTTGTCTATCAAGCCCTTATTAAATTGCTCCCAAAGGAGATGGTTGGTGGCTTGAAAGGCTTCAAAAAACAATTCGAAATCAGGGTTGCCTAAGCTCCCTAGGTTATAATCAGTAAATAATTCTGTCAGTGAATCTCTGACATTGCTGTCATAATCCCATAGCGTATGGTCGAGATCAAAAAGTAGGTGGGTATATTTTTTCACGTTTAATTATTTTCTGTAGGGATTGTTTTCAAATTTATTGATAGCCAGCTCTCTGTTGGAATACAATATCTCATAAACCTCTTGATCACGGAGAAGGTTTTGATCCTTTTTAATAAATTTTAAAATTTGATTTAGAATTTCATGTGCCTCATCGAGGACATAGTAAAATGTCCATTGGTCTCTTTTTTTGCTGCCAATTAACCCTGCATTTTTCAAATAGGTAACATGTCGACTTGTTTTCGTCTGGGTGAATTCTAAAATATGTTCAAGGTCAGATATGCATAATTCCTTGTTTTGCATGAGCAAATGTAGAATACGGACCCTTGACTCCTCGGAAAGTGCTTTGAAGACACGCATTCCGTAGTTTAAACTTATGTTTTTTAACCGCATTTAATTAACTTTAACAAATAAATCGGTTTGAAGATAATGAATTCAAAAGTAATTCACTTAATATCGTGTGATCAATGACCTTATTTAATAATGTCGAAATTCTCTTGTAGAAATTTCAAGGGAATTGCCCATGTAAAATTGTAAAAGTGAGACAAAGGCTAATCATATTAATTGTTGTTTGTATAGGTTTTTTTGGAAATGCTAATGATGCTTTTTCACAAGAAACTCCGGAAAAAAAGGTTGTTCAGTTTTCAGGTGTAATCCTGAATGCGGATAGTACCACAGCTATTCCTGGCGTAAATATTTATGTACCAAGAAAAGGTAGAGGAACCAGTAGTAACCGTTTTGGTTATTTCTCCATGCCTGTCGTAGCAGGGGATAGTATTGTGTTTTCCTATATAGGCTTGAAAAGACAAAGCATTAAGATTCCTGAAGACATCGAAAAGGAGGATGTGAGCTATATTCTCACCATGGTTCAGGATGAAATAGCACTTCAAGAGGTACAAGTAATGCCCTACCCTACAGAAGAAGAATTTAAGAATGCGATATTGGCAGTGAATATAGATGCTGCACCGCCTTTAAATAGGGGTAATTTAAGTCCCCAATTACTATTGCGTTGGGCAGCAGATATGCCAGCTTCAGGAAATGAAAACTTCAGGCAATTCACCAACCAACAAACGCAACAAACAATGGACCGTTATGGGCCAAGACCTATGCCATTGCTAAATCCATTCGCCTGGGCACAGTTTATCAAATCGATAAAAAATGGCGACCTGAAGAACAAGGATTAATTATCAGGGTTTAAAACTTTTATCTTCCGTTTATCCCAATTTTGATCATTAATGATATTGTTTTCCCTCATTAGGTTTGCAAAAAGGTATATTTACAGGCGAAATTTTAAATTATAGACCATATGAAAAGATTGATAATCTTGGGATGCTTATTGTTTTCCCAATTCAGTTTTGCTCAAGAATATTCCGCAAGGGAAGTAGAGCGACCAAAGTTAGTGGTAGGGATTGTCGTGGATCAAATGCGACAGGAATATTTTTACAGGTTCCATGATAGGTACGTTGAGGGTGGGTTAAAGAGATTGATGCATGATGGTTTCATGATGCAGAATGGTCATTACAATTATATCCCTACCTATACAGGACCAGGTCATGCTTCAGTTTATACTGGAACTACCCCTGCAACGCATGGTATCATAGGTAACAATTGGTACATCCGAGCGACAGATTCTGATATCTATTGTGCTGAGGACAGTTTGGTTACAGCAGTTGGAGGAAGTGCTGAAAACGGCAAAATATCTCCTAAAAATTTATTGAGCAGTACCATTACGGATGAGTTAAGATTTGCAACTGGAAAGCGTTCTAAAGTAGTAGGAGTAGCGATTAAAGATAGAGGTGCTGCATTACCTGCTGGTCACCTGGGAGATGCTTATTGGTATGATAGCAAGACAGGTGGTTTTATGACTTCCAGTTATTATCATGAAGAATTGCCTTCTTGGGTAAAAGAATTCAACAATAGAAAACTTGTTTCCAAATACCTGGATCAAACCTGGGAAACACTTTTTCCAATAGAAACTTATATACAGGGAGCTGCTGATGACAACGAATTTGAGTCTCCTTTTAAAGGCAAGGACAGACCTACATTCCCTTATGATTTGAAAAAATTGCAAAAGGACAATGGAGGGCTTGGCATGATCAGTTCTACTCCTTATGGAAATACCTATACTGTAGAAATGGCTTTAGCAGCCATAGAAGGAGAAGAATTGGGTAAAAGAGGAGAAACTGATTTTCTAGCAGTAAGCTTTTCTTCACCTGATTATATTGGACATAGATTTGGCCCTCAAGCCATAGAAGTTGAGGACAATTACCTTAGATTAGACAGGGACCTGGCAAGATTTTTTGACTACCTGGACAAAGAGATAGGCAAAGGAGAATACCTTGTGTTCCTTACAGCTGATCATGGTGTCGCTGATGTAGTCAACTACATGAAAAGCGAAAGAATGGTGACTTCAGGAAGCCTGAACACCAAAACGATGATGGCTGAATTGGATGCTTTCGTCAATCAAAAATATGGTGCTGGTGATTGGATATCAAGTTTTTCAAATCAGCAAATATTCCTAAACAGAGAATTGGTTAACGAAAAAGAGCTGTCTCTAGTAGAAATGCAAAGAGCAGTAGCTGATTTTATTTTGACCTTTGATGGCGTTAAAGAGACTTATGTTGCAGATGACTTAAGAAGGTATGAGTATACTACTGGATTTAAGCATAGGTTACAAATGGGTTACAACCATAAATCTTCAGGAGATGTGATGGTAATCATGGAGCCTGCATGGCTTGCCAATGCAAGCAAAGGTACCACCCACGGAACAGGTTATACCTATGATACCAATGTGCCTATCGTATTTTACGGATGGGGAGTGAAACCAGGTAGCAGCAGCAGGTATGCTACCATTACAGACATAGCACCTACTTTATCCATGATGTTGAAAACCAGGCTTCCTAGTGGAGCAACAGGTCAACCGATCGTTGAAATTGTAGATGCAAAATAATAAAACACTATAGTTTTTTTAGTAGAAAATGCCTGGCTTTAAGTCAGGCATTTTTTTTGGGCAATTGTGAATGATTTTTTTAACCCGGTTACGAAGACATAGAAAAATGTAACCTAATGACCCTGACTTGAAAGATTTTGTCAGCATTGTTGCAAAGAAAGAGCAACAATACCGCCAAAATCGATTAGCGTTTTATTCACTAATCCGGTGGCTGATGCCACCGGCTATAATCATGTCACCCCTGTCGGGGTTTTTGTTTTCCGTATTGATTAATGTTAGGTTTTTATTTAGGGAAGTGACGTTCTGATTTTGTCAGTATTGTTGCAGAAAAAGAGCAAGAATACCGCCAACATCAGTTGTGTTCTTTTTCATTTGCCACGGTCTGAAACTGTGGCTACAAAGATTTCGCCCTTCAAGGGCTCCCTGCTAGGAGTAGATGGCATCTATTCTCCACCCTATTAAGGAGATTGATCGAATAGTGGGTCGTCCACGGGTAAAATGCCGTGATTGTAGTTTCTGAAGCCTTTTCTAGGCTGAAATTTGCAATTGGCTGTTTTTAAATACTTGTAATAAAACTACTTAATGATTTTCTGCTTTAATAATTTTTAATAAATTAGTTGTGGTTGTTTTTTATCGGGATCCATTAAATTAATGTGAGGTATAAAAGCTATACAAATTAACCTTTCAATTAAGGAATTTGGAGCTTGATGAAATGTGTATGCATCCCCATTCTAATTGTACTATATACATAGGGTTTAAATTTTAAAACAGGTTTTTAATGTTCAAATATTTAAAAAACTACTGTCTAAGTAGCGCGCTTTTTCTTCCAGCTCTATTTCTTCTTTCTTGTCAATCCAATGATTCTTCAAAGAAGTTGATCAGTGAGCTTCCGGATTCAGGAAGCTTAATATCCAAAGAAATAGCGATAGACAGTACTGTGCTGATTCCTTCCAAAATACTGGTGTTTCCTGACAAGGCGGTTATTCTAGACAATGGCAAAGAATCTTTGTTTAAGGTTTTCAGTTTGCCTGACTTTTCCCTCCTTTACAGTTTTGGTAAACTTGGGGAAGGACCTGATGAATTTAGTTATGTAGATCCCAATTCTCTGCAAAAAAGAGGAGATGATTTGGTGGTGGTCTCTGGTACAAAGCTTAGAAAAATCAGGATGGAAGAGGGGGGATCCGTTATGGGGGAAAGTGTGAAACTAATCAAGTCAAATGCTGGTCTCGTGAACAGGCTGCTTATGCTCAATGATTCCACCTATATATGTGATATTTTTGATGCTATACCGGGAGGGCCGGAATACCAAATGGTAAACCTGCCTAGTGCTAAAGAAGTAGCCACATTTGGTAAGTATCCCGAACAATCTACAGACCAAGGTAGTGGTGAAGGCAACCTATATCGGGATTTTGGAAAATCAACCGTGATCAATCCAAAAGACGGGAGATTGGCTGCATTTTACTTTTCACAAAATCAAATCAAGTTTTATAATCCCAAGGGAGAATTCTTAAAGGAAATAGGCGTTGAAGCGCTTGAAAAACCAGTTTCTGGTGATGAATTGGACCTTTTTTGGGTAGAGCCTTACGCAACCGAAAATCATATTTATGTCTTGTTTATAGGTAAGCCCAAAAGTGTGATAAAAGAAGAATTTGAGACTTTCCGGCCCCATATGGAAATCTGGGATTGGGAAGGAAACTTATTGGAGCGTTATACGGTGGATCAATTCCTCACTAGCTATGCTGTTTCAGAAAAACGGCAAAAAATATATGGGTTTTCTTATTTTAAAGAAGGTGTACTTTTCGAGTATGATCTAAAAGATGGTGTGCGACCCAGTCCTCTTATTGGTAAAAATCAAAAAGGGACTTCCCCAAAGAAAGACAAAAAAACTGAAAAGCAAGATCAGATTATCGACCCTAATAGTGAAATCATTGCTGAGAACGATTATTACAAAATGAAATTACCAGTAGGGTGGAATTATACTGCTGTAAGAGGGGAAGTGAAAAAAGACTATTATGAAAAAGACAACATGTACCTAACCATTGATTCTTTCAGGAGTCCAAAACGGGAGGGAAAGTCCTTTTGCGGAGATGCTTCACTTCAGGTAAGAATTTTATTTCCTAAGGAAGCGGCTTTGGATATAGGGAGCCATTTGGATAAAATGGTAGCTGATTATCGGTCCAATTCAAGTTTGATTGACTTGAATGCAAAAGAAATAGGTGGTGAGGAAAAATCTAAAGGTTATAGGTTGAATTATGCGAGCCAGCTAGTTGATTCCAAAGGTGTTAAATATACTCGCCAAAACGAGGTTACCCTCTTTGAAAAAGAGAATAGGATAATTCAAACCATCTATAGTAGTTGCGATGTATATGAGCACTATTATGAGGAGGTGCAGGAGTCCTTAGCTACCCTTACCTTTAAAGATGCCTTTCCCAATGGGGAGTAGAGATTGAGTTCTTGAGGTTATAAACTTTTTTATGGTGGATGAAGAAAGCCCACACTAGGAGTAGATTGCATCTACTCCTTACTGTTTTATGGGAATTTAAAAGTGAAAGACATGAAATATTCAATCACCGCAAACCACCAACAAAACTAAAACATGCTATTGTTATTGGCAGCATCGGTAGGCACCTGTTGGATGGAATCCCAGTGTTCGCAGATTTTTCCGGCGTCATCAAACCTGAAAAAGTCCATGGTGACATATTGGTCATTTCCTGGCCAGATCTGCCGGGTATGAAGGGCCACCAGATCACCCTCAGCAATACAACGTAAAAATTCGATGGATTTTTCGGGGTATTCTCGCTGCATTTTATCAAAATAATCAATAAAACCTTGTGTGCCATTGGCTACTGCGGGGTTGTGTTGAATGTATTCTTTACCCACGTATTTTTCTACCGCCTCTTTTGGCTTCCCGAGGTAGGCAGTTTTGTAAAAGTCGATGGCGTTTTCCTTGTTTGTGTCGGTGTTCATGGTTTTAGGTTTTTTGCAATGAGGATTGTATGGGTTAAATCAATCTGAAAATTCCATTAAGAAACGTTTAGCTATCTCAGAGGTTATGATTTTGTCAGCATTGTTGCAAAGAAAGAGCAACAATACCGCCAAAATCAGTTGTTTCCTGTTCTATTAACCAAGGGCTGACACCCTTGGCTGATATATTTCGCCCCGTCAGGGCTTGGTGAGGTCAAATGAAATAATGCACGATCACGTAAGAAATAGACGTTAAGATTTTGTCAGCCTTGTTGCAGAAAAAAAGCAACAATACCGCCAAAATCGATTAGCGTTTTATTCACTAATCCGGTGGCTGATGCCACCGGCTATAATCATGTCACCCCTGTCGGGGTTTTTGTTTTCCGTATTGATTAATGTTAGGTTTTTATTTAGGGAAGTGACGTTAAGATTTTGTCAGCATTGTTGCAAAAAAAGAGCAACAATACCGCCAAAATCAATTGGCGGTATATTCCGGTTTCCGTGGCTTGACACCACACAGTTATTATTGCTGAAGCCCTTCAGGCTTCTGTATGTGTTCTAAAATGACGTCTCACCAGCTGGCGCCAGTGGCTGAGATATTTCACCTTGTTGGGGCTTGGTGAGGTCAAATGAAATAATGCACGATCACGTAAGAAATAGACGTTAAGATTTTGTCAG
>NZ_ATNM01000176.1 GCF_000427295.1 Cyclobacterium qasimii M12-11B
ATTTGTCCTTTAAGTATTCTGGATCAGTAGAATATAGACAAAAAGTAATTGAAGTATTTAGTAATGAGTTTAAAAACAAATTTAGACCTTTAACAAGTTTTTTAAAATATAGTGATTACCTTCAACTTCTCTTATCTTGTCCTTATGTATTTTTTAATTCTAAGCGACAAATTGGCTTAGGTAATTTACTTTTTTCTATTTACCTAGGATCTGTTGTTATATTAAATAGTAATAATCCACTATTCCATTTTTTTTATCAAATGGAATAAAAGTATTTTCCATAGAAGAAGCTCAATCGAGCGAAAGCTTTGAATTGGATATTTCTAAAAATAGGGAAAATTTGGGATTGCTTTTCAATGAAGAAGCTCTTAAAGAGAGGTCACTTCAGGTTATACAAAATTTAATTGAAGAATAATTGATAAGTGTAATAATTCCTATATTTAATAATCAATATACTATTGAACGAGCCGTTTTATCGATTCTCAATGATCCAATAGTGTCTGAAATTTTGATTGTGGATGATGGATCTACTGATGAGTCCATTAATGTTTCTAAACGGCTTGCAAAAAATGAATCATTGATTAAAGTATTTCATCATCCGAATAGGGCAAATAAAGGAGCATCTGCATCAAGAAATCTTGGGCTTGCAAATTCAAAGTCTAATTGGATTCAATTTTTGGATGCAGATGATGAGCTTTTGCAAGGTAAACTTTCAGGTCAATTTGAAATGACTAGGCCTGATATTGCTTTTATTTTAGGAAATTGCTTTCATGTTTTACCAAATGGTAAAAAGCATATAATGAGTTCTGATTCCAAAATCTGGAAAGGATTGATTAGAAGTAAACTAGGAAGAACAAGTTCTATCCTTTGGAATAAAAAATATCTTTTGAAGGTTAACGGGTGGGATGAAAAATTAAGTAGTAGCCAAGAATATGATTTAATGTTTAGATTATTATTATGTAAAGCAAATATTGTTTTTGACAAAAGGCACCTTACATTGATTCATAAACAGGAGAATTCCATTAGTACAAATTCAAAAGCAAAACATCATAGAATTCAAAATTGGCTTTATTTAAGACTAAAAATTAGAAATCATTTGATAGTTAATAGACAATTTAATCTGATATATAATTATTATTTCTCTGGAGCTGTTGGATTCTTTTGTGATGAAAATAATATTTCTCTTCCACCCTATGTGAATAAAGTGTTTTACCAATTGTATAAATTTGAATTATTTTTTAAGATTAAATTTTTTAACTTGTTTAAATTTTTAAAAAATAAGTTTTGAGTTTGTTTTTATTTATTTTAAAATTAAATAAATAATGTATATTTCTATTATTATCCCTCATTACAATGATATAAATCGCTTGATTGGCTTATTAGATGAACTGGAAAATCAGGTTCTACCTAAAGACAAATGGGAAGTGTTTGTAATAAATAATTGTGTGGAATTCCCTTTAGAACTTCCTCTAGAATTTTCAGTTTCTTATCAGTTAAAAATTATAGAGGAATCAATTCCGGGTTCTTATGCCGCTAGGAATAAGGGGATAAAAGAGGCTAAAGGAGATTTATTGGCATTTACCGATTCCGATTGTTTACCCGAAAAGCATTGGTTGCTAAATGCACTTACTCATTTTAGTAATGATAAGGAGAAAAAGATAGGTGTGCTTACAGGACCAATCCCTTTGTTTTTTAAAGATCCATCGAATCTTTCCGCAGCCGAAATATATGAAAAGTATACTGGTTTTACTACAAAGGCCTATGCATTAGACGGAAAGGCTGTAACTGCAAATTGGTTTTCATATTCAACTGTAATTGATGAATTTGGAGGATTTGACCCTAACCTGAAATCCAATGGTGATTCTAAACTTTCAGGACAAATTTCTTCCAAATACTTAGTTAGTTATCAAGATGATATTATTGTATTTCATCCTGCAAGATATTTAATTAAGGAATTATCTAATAAATATAATAGACTTTTGGGTGGTACCTATACGAGGAATTATAAAGGTAAGAATATAATGTTTTTAGGTTATCTTATCAAATTTATTTTTAGAAGATATCGATTTGGATTTAAAAAACTTGTTACTGTAAGGTTGCATGAGTCCATAAAAATCATCAAAGTTTGTCATTGTATTAATAAAAGTGTTTTCAGCGAATTTTTTAGTATTATAAGAGGTAATCCAACGACAAGATGATCCTTAGTGTTTATTTCAAAATATTTTAAT
>NZ_ATNM01000177.1 GCF_000427295.1 Cyclobacterium qasimii M12-11B
TTTTTATCTACAATGTCACATGAAATCAGAACACCATTAAACGCCGTTATTGGTATGTCTGATATTCTATTAATGGAAAATTTTTTGCCAGAGCAATTAGAAAATCTTCAAGTATTAAAATATTCTAGTGAGCATTTATTAGCTTTAATTAATGATCTTTTAAATCTCAATAAATTTAAATCTAATGAAGTAAAATTAGCTGAAGATGATTTTAACCTTTCAGAACTAATTCAAAATATTCAATTACATTTTAAGCATACGGCGGTTAATAAGAGTCTAAGTTTTGAAACCATATTAGATAGCTGTATTCCTGCTGTTTTAAAAGGAGATAGTTTAAAACTATCTCAAGTCTTAAAAAACCTACTGAGTAATGCTTTTAAATTTACTCATAAAGGAGGTATTGTTTTTAAGGTAGAATTATTAAGTTCAGACTTAGATGTTACAATAATTAGATTTAGCGTAAAAGATTCGGGTATTGGAGTCTCTTATAATAAACAAAAAGATATTTTTAAAA
>NZ_ATNM01000178.1 GCF_000427295.1 Cyclobacterium qasimii M12-11B
GACGAGCAGATTCGCGGCTACCGCGGTTACCCCTCCGCGCTCATCAGCGAAGACTTCGTGCGCCCCGACGGGGTCGACTTCGCGGGCGGATATCTCCTGCAAAGCCTCGGCGTGATGCCACTTGCCTACGCAACCTCCCTCGTGCGCGGTGCCGGGCTCTGGGGCAACGACCTCATTGACGCGCTCGACGCGTTGCGCTACACGGCCGGCATCGGCATCAACGGCGAATGCCTCCCCGCCGAGAATAACAGACTCATATTGGCCGACGAGGTGGATGAATGGGGCATCCCACGTGCGGTCGTCACATTTACACCCGGCCCGAACGAGCAGGCGATCAGCGAGCACGCGACGACAACCATGACCCGCATTCTGGAAGCGGCGGGTGCACTCGAAACGCGGGTACTCGCCCGCACCGCCCACACCCTTGGCACGTGCCGGATGAGCGCCGACCCGGGCAAGGGTGTCGTCGACGCCGACGGGCGCAGCCATGACATCCCCAACCTCTGGATCTCGGACAATTCCACGTTCCCCAGCGCGCTCAACGCAAACCCAGGCCTCACTCAGATGGCGCTCTCGCTACGAACCGCAG
>NZ_ATNM01000179.1 GCF_000427295.1 Cyclobacterium qasimii M12-11B
ATCTTCAACAAATCCCCCTAGCCCCCTTTGACTAAGGGGGAGTCACGGAAAATGGAATTTTGAACGGCTTTTTCTCTACCGGTGGCTGAGCGGAGCCGAAGCCTTAGGTTAACGTATCCATTACACCTACCCCTTCGGCTCCGCTCAGGATCCGGTTACTCAGCTGACCTCATAGGAAATCAGCAGCCCATACATTAGTTCGCAAAAAAATCTTGAATAATTAAGTGACTCAAATAAGCCTGAAGGGCTGATACTATAATAGCCACGGGTAAAGCCCGTGGTTAGGGATATCTAAACGATCTTGATTTTGGCGGTATTGTTGCTTTTTTTCTGCAACAATGCTGACAAAATCATATTGATGCCAGCGTCCTATTCTGACTAAAACATTGATTTACTGATCATTATATCTCTCAATGGATCCCAGTTCTTCAGCAAATCCCTCCCGACTATATCGGGACAAGCACTGCCCCCTTTGACTAAGGGGGAGTTGTGGGAAATAGGGTTTGATGCTGATTTTGTATTCATCCATCGGGCTGAGTAGACCAATGCGTTTACCGTATCCGATAATCCGCTAAGCTTACAGCCCCAAAAACCTTTTGATATTTCCGGACTGCAAGTCCTCTCTGGTCTTTGCATCTGCCTCATCTTCTCTCAATGAAGCTATTCTTAGCGCACCTGTTTTGTAATCCAAGATTGGAGAATGCGTGCCAAAACCAAACTTTTCCTTACCAAAGGTTTCCATCAACCCTGCCAAGTCAAGGACATTTCTGCCCGAAGTATCCATAAACACATCCGACTTTTTAAATAATTCTAAGTCCTCTTTTTCCAAATGTGTGCTGCCGGACAAATTAAGCACCATAAACTTAGCATCAGGAACAGCCTTGACAATGGGCATAATGTCGCTTAGTCTCCATTCATTGCTGATGTCCAACCAGGAACTTGGACGACTGTCCACCATTCTCAATGTAAGGCCAATGGGTAAACCCATGTCCCGGCACTTTTTCACCATTGCTATACATGCAGAATGATCCAGGTTATAGCGGTGGTATTTTGGGAAAATTCTTACCCCTTTCATTCCCAACTTGGTAGCACTTTCCTCCAAGTCTCTTTCCCAACCGGAGTAAACAGGATTGATTACTGCAAAAGGAATCAACCGTTCTTTCCATTTCCGGTTGGTTTTGATTTCATCATAGGTCTCCCGATTGGCAGCCTGGGTATCTTTATAAAAAATCCCATTGAAATTTGTCAATACCGAAGCCGAAATACCATTGGCATCCATTCTTTCTACCAAATCCTTACAAGTACTGTTTCTTACCTGACGAAAGGGCCAGTGGCCTATATATGCATTACTATCTATCCACATGGTTGCCAGACTTTTTAAGTATATTATTATAATTATCAAAAAAGATTTTTTTCCTTTGGGTATCTGTAAGGTCAGCAGCCATTACATGACCTACGCCCTGAAAAAAGCTATTGTCACAGCCGAAGAAAATCCTATCTTCTCCTACATGCTCCATGGCATAAGGAATGACATCGGCTTCATTATTACTGCCCGACACATCCACAAACACATTGGGATATGGCTTTACTGCCTTGCAGGCATCCAGCCAATCTCCGCCGCCGGAAAGATGCGCCAATTGAAACATTGCCTCTGGATAGCGCTCCGCAACCATTACGAAATCATCTGGGGTTGAAACATTTTCAGGTTCTCTGGCATCAAAAATAACCCTTGATTTGCCTATCCCCATATGCATCAGAATGATCATTTTCATGTCGATGTATTTTTCAATAACAGGGTAAAACAAGGGATCACTTATTTTCACATGGTTGTAAAGTTTCAAACCAGTCATGCCATGGTCCATACACCTTTTTATCTCTTCCATTGCCTCTTTTGGAAAGGCTGGATTGATCGTAGGCTGACCAATAAACCTGTCGGGATATTTGGCCATAGACTTAATGATCAAATCATTGCAGGCAATAAATTCCTCCGGAAGTCCCTTACTTCCTGGAGCCATCGGCCTTGAAATGACCAGTTTTTCTATCCCTAGCCGGTCCGCAAAACCTATTTGGGTTTCCGGGCTGTCGGCTGTAGTGTAAACATGGGCATGGGAATCAATTTTCCTGTATTTCATAACCTCCTTCATAAGGTCATTCTCTTCGACAGGCTTTTCCTTACTGGTAAACCCTGTCATATGTACGCCCAATGCTATCCCTGAAACAGAAACTGCACCAGTCGAAAAAAACTTTCTTCTATTCATAATTTCTTTCTTTTTCTTGAAAGTTGAACCATCAATACTGAGTTGACATTTGGATCCTATTCTAAGCTTTTATAATTACTTGTAACGCTATATTTTGTAGTCCCAAGTATCATCAATTTATTGCTTCCATCCATGCTATTTTTCCATTTTGAACGGAGGCAGCTGCAAAATGTCCACTTAATGCCTCCTTACCATCGGGCAATTCAATGGTCATTTCTCCTTTGTCATGCATGGACATGATATAATCTTTTCCAAAAGGAGTCTCCACCATTACCATCCCTGATTTATCCATAAGGGTTACCTTTTGAATAAATGGCTTGTCTCCCTC
>NZ_ATNM01000180.1 GCF_000427295.1 Cyclobacterium qasimii M12-11B
TTGTAAGTATCAAGCGGCACCCCATCTATTTTTATTACTCCTTTGGTCGGGTCATAAAACCTGGGCAATAAATCTGCTAAAGTAGACTTACCTCCGCCTGAGGGACCTACTAGTGCAATGGTCCGCCCTTTTTTAATTCGAAATTAATATTATTCAGCACCGAAGCTTCCTGGTAGGCAAAGCCCACGTTTTCAAAAACTACCGAAGTTGTAAATTCCTTTAATTCTTTAGCATCTGGTGTATCTACTATCTTAGGCTTTGTGTCCACTACAGCAAAGATCCGTCTGGCAGATGCCAGGCCTCGCTGTATACTGCTTAGCGCTCTGGAGATCTCTTTGGCTGGATTCAGCACTTGCGTAAATAGTATAATATAGGCGATGAATTCACTGGCACTTAGTGCTGAAGTATTGTTAAGCACTAAATTACCCCCATAAAGTAAGATTCCAGCAACTACTGAAACCCCTAAAAACTGGCTAATAGGTGAAGCCAGCTCATTTTTTCTAGCCATGGACACATTTACTCTGGCGTAGTAACCCGTCTCAGCTTCGAATTTGCTCTGAACAAATTTCCTTGCCCCAAAAGCCTTTACCACACGCATGCCTCCGATGGTTTCGTCCAAAATATTCACTATTCTCCCTAAAGATTCCTGACTTTGTTCCGCTTTTTTCCTAAGCTTCTTGGTGATATAACCAATGATGGCGCCTGATATAGGTATCAATAATATTGTAAATAGGGTAAGTTCATAGGACATGAAAAACAATACGGCGAAGTACAATACAATTGTAACCGGCTCTTTAAAAATCACCCTTAAAGACTGAACAATACTGTTTTCGACCTCCTGAATGTCATTGGTCATTTTGCTAATCAAATCACCTTTACGCTCATCAGAGAAATAACCGAGATGCATATTACTTACAGCGTTGAAAATATGTACCCGCATTCCCTGTATAATATCTGCGCGGACTTTAGCTAAAACCACTCCTGAGAGGTAGGCAAATAAATTACTTAGAAAGACTGATATTACGATGATAATACATACATACACCAAAGTTCCGAACCTCCCATAGATATTGGCTATCTGAAGGAAATAATAATTAAATAGATGCATGAAATAATTCACACTGAAGGAAAACTCAGGCTTGTTTGCATAAACCAGCAATTCATCCTTACCCACCTGCTCAAAAATCACATCAAAGAGTGGCTTCAAAAGGGTGAAATTCAACAGCCCAAAAACAATAGCCAGCAACGCATAGGATATATAGGTAGGGAAATACCTCCTATAGGGACGCGCATAGGCCAATATTCTCAAATATGTATTCATAAATTAACTAATTATGCAAGGTGAAAAACAGCTGCTTAAACGTTTCAATTATTGATCTCTGGATCAAACCTGAAACGTGCTACTTCTAGACTTTCGGGCCTGGTCGAGATAGGCCATAAACATTTAAGGCTTGGTGAGATACTTTCAAAATTGACTCGCCTATTCTATTTGAGAGCTTCAACATAGGACAGCCAATTGAAAGTTTCCAAATAGCCAGATCTAGAGCGCAATTTACTATTTTTTAATAGGAGGAAACGGGATTTAAGAAAATTGGAATTAAAAATGTTGATCAAATCTCCCCATATTCAGCCTTAGCGCCAATTGTCCATAGGAGGTTTTTGAAGTCAATTCTCCATCTGAGTAGTCTCTTCTTAAGGTTTGCGACAGATCAATGAACAAATTTTGTCGCAACATGAACTGCGCATGGAGGGTAGCCATGCCTACCTTGTTTTTAATTCCCTGACCTATATAATTACCATATAAGCCTGTGCTGGTTTGTACTCTGCTTTTTAATATGTCACCACCGAAGTTATCCGTTTCAGTAGGATCTGCGCCATACAACTGGTACATAAAAGTCCCACGGAGGGTTAATCGTGGCAAGGGTTGAAATGCCATCACTGCTAAAGCCTCCCTGAAATTGGCCCCTCTTGGATGGGTCAGCGGAATACGGTAATTGGTGTAGGACTGATAATCAAATTTCTCCTGAAAGGTAAATGGTCTTGCCTGATTGTATTCCAATTGTAAATCCAGGTTATTAACACCTGCCACATCTATATACTTATACCCCAACTGAACCCCATGTTTATTCCGACTCGATCCATCTCCAGAAATGCTAAAAAACTCATCAAACACAAACTCATCAAGAACAAACTGCCCATAAACCTGCATACCCTTAGCCGGGTGCCATTTGACATCCGTTCCAAGCATCACCTTATCAGGAGTGCCTAATTGATGCTCTACCCATCTGTAAAAGATTATAGGGTTAAAATAATTCCAATCCGCTTTGCTTGCCATTACGGATTCAAATACGCCAACATTAATTTTTTTACCTAAATTAACTCCAAGCCTATGAAATGAAAACCACTTTTGAGGATATCTACCATCCGTTGGAACGCCCCTAGAGGTAATGATATCAGCAGTCATTTGGCCCCATAAATTTGTAAAATCAACTTTACCAATCTTGGTATTAATTCTCAAGAATAAAAAAGGGTTTGAAAAATCTGAAAGGACAAATGACTTTAGGCCTTCCCCAATAAAATGGCTATCATGCCCCATTTGCACATGAATATGTTTAGTAGCTTCGAAGGATAAATGTCCTCTTGCAGAGAAAAAGTTATACCCATCATCTCCGTAGCGTTTCCAAAAGCCCTGCCCTGGAATAGCTCCATGGCTCTTTACATAACTATCCACCCAAGTAGGGAACACTAAATCGGTAGTAGCTAACGTTGTGTAGAAGCCAACTTTCCTATCAATGCTTCCGTGAATGGCTATTCCTCGGGTATTTCTAAATGGAACCCTATCAACTCCAGATTCCATGCCTCCTTGAAAATATAAAACAGGGTTAACATGCACATCAAAAACCTCATCTCTATAATAATAAAAGTCCGAGGGCCTTTTATAAATATGCTTTCCCAATGAGCGTTTAGAAAACGCCAAAGAATCCGTAGCGTATTCCCAGTTGTCTTGTAGCATGTAATTGAGATTAAATGCATCTTCCCTACTGAGATCGCTGGCTTCTTCTTTATACTTTTCAAGAAATTTAGCCACATTATCCCTTTGATAAGGCTTGGTACCTGTATGGAAAAAATCATTAAAAGCTCCATTTTTTATTTCGTACCTTTCCAAAAGATTATAATAATCCCTATTGAATGGTAACAAGGGACTTTGTGCCTGAACATTTGAAATAAGGAAAACCAAAAACGTTAAAAAGAGAAAAAAGTACCTCATAAAAACCGTATTTTATACTGATTAGCCTCTATTTTCAGAAAATTAGTCTCATTAAGATCCTACTGAAAACTAGTCTATTGACTGATTTGGCTGATTATGACATAAAATTAACGAAGTATTTTATATTTGAAAGGGAATGTTTTGGAGAAAATTATAAAAAGGGGTAAATTTGTGCCTCAATTTGAAGAGGATAAAAATAACAGGCTATACAATGAAAAAAGAAATCCATCCTAATTACAGAGACGTAGTTTTTTTAGACACTTCCAGTGATTATAAGTTTATGACCAAATCTACCATTGAAACCGAGGATAGTATCACTTGGGAAAATGGCGAAGATTATCCATTGGTAAAGGTAGAGGTTAGCTCTGCTTCACATCCATTCTATACTGGCAAGAAAATGCTTTTGGATACTGCTGGTAGAGTTGAGAAATTTAATAGAAGATATAAGAAAAAGTAAGTTTTTCATATTATTCTTTGAGATAAAGTCTATCAGAAGCATATTTCTGGTAGACTTTTTTATTTTTGTAATATGGACAACATTGTTTTATTTGATGACCCCAAGAGTAGAGGAAACCTCTTGCCTTTTACATTTACCCGCCCTGTAGCAGAAATCAGGATTGGCATTTTTAAAATCAGTGAAAAAATGGCAATCCCTACTACACGCTAAAGACCTCGGTTTTTTGACGCAGAATTATTTGCAGTCTAAATTCCCACCTCTTGCTGTCAAGGCGCTGTATATTAATGGTGCCTTGTGCCCGGATGAGGACTTGGTAAACGCCATCAATGAACTCAAAGAAACGAGGCCCTTTGGCATCAAGACACCTTACTGGCCGCATTTTTTGATAAGCCAGAGCAGTTCCACAGTGATCATTTGCCTGATAAAAAACGGATTGATTATGATCCGGAAATAAAACTGCTTAGCAAAACATGGCAGATATTTCAGTGGAATGGTGATGAAATCAGGAAAGACTTCAACATTATAACCAAAAGAAGGGTGTCTTGGGGAACGGATGATCCACATACCCATATGTACAATGAACCTGCCATTTTCATAGAAAAAGGAGCCAAAGTCCGTGCATCTATTTTAAATGCCACAAATGGACCCATTTACATTGGAAAGAATACTGAAGTCTCGGAAGGATCGATGATCAGGGGGCCGTTTGCACTATGTGACGACAGCATCATCAGCATGGGAGCCAAGATCCGTGAAAACACAACAGTAGGTCCTGGCTGCAAAGTAGGTGGTGAGGTTTCTAATACGGTTTTTTTCGGCTATAGCAACAAATCCCATGATGGCTATATCGGCAACAGCGTGGTAGGAGAATGGTGTAATTTTGGTGCTAATTCTGTTGTTTCAAACATGAAAAACAATCTTATGCCTGTCAAAATATGGGATTATACCAAAGGTGGCTTTGGAGACACTGGTCTACAGTTTTGCGGATCAATGGTGGCAGACCACACAAAATTGGGAATAGGCACCACACTTAATACAGGTACCGTTATTGGTGTTGGTTCGAACGTATTTGGAGAAGGGTTCCCCAGAAAATTCGTCTCTTCATTTGCATGGGGTGGCGGAGCTGCTGGGTTTAGCACATTCAAACTCATGAAATTCGAAGAAACTGCACAAAGAGTAATGGACTTAAAAGGAAAGGAGTTTAACGAAAATGAAAGGGCAATTTTGCAAAAAGTATTTGAAGTCACCAGGCCTTATAGAATTTGGGACAAAGAATTTTAAATAAAAAAATCCATGCTCTTTTCATCAATACCAGGACTTGAGGAAACGAAAGTCAAACTTATAAAGGCGATTCAAAACGATCATTTGGCCCATGCATTATTGTTTCATGGAAAAGAAGGAAGTCCCAACCTCCCTTTAGTATTGGCCATGGCTACTTATATCAATTGCGCTAATCCAGGAGCTGAGGACGCATGCGGGAAATGCCCCTCATGCCTTAAGATGGAAAAATTAGTACATCCAGATCTGAATTTTGCCATGCCACTACCGGCGGCAAAGAAAAAAGAAGATGAAGAAACTACTGACCTCCTCTCCTCTTGGAGGTCTTTTGTACTAAAAAACCCTTATGGTAATCTTCAGGATTGGAATTCTCATCTGGCGATTAACAAACCATTGAGTATATCTAAAGGTACCGCCAAGCAGATTGTCAAAACCCTCTCTTTAAAATCTTTCGAAGGTGGGTATAAGATGATGTTGATCTGGGCTCCGGAGACCATGCACCCTTCGGCAGCTAACGCACTTCTAAAGATACTGGAGGAGCCACCTGCCAAAACCTTGTTCCTCATGGTGACACAACATCCGGAAAGCCTACTGACTACCATACTTTCCAGGACCCAGAAAATTCACGTGAGGAATTTCACAGATGATGAAATTAAAAACTTTTTGACTGAAAATGGTTTGTCTACGGCTGTGGCAGCACAGCAAATTGCCCCTCTTGCTGATGGGAATTTAAGAGAGGCCATGTTGCTTTCCCGAAATACAGAGGATAAAAATACTTTGATCTTTAGAGATTGGCTCAGAAACTGCTACTCTGTTAAAATACAGGAAATCGTAAATTTCGCAGACCAAATTACAAACTTCACAAAAGAAGGTCAGAGGTCCTTATTGCTAACAGGTATCAATGTCATACGTGAATCTTTATTAAACAAAGCCCAGCTTAATGAATTGATGCGAACAAGTGATGAGGACAGAGAGTTTATCGTCAAATTCAGCAATTCTGTACTGACTGACGAAAAACTGTCAAATATATATACTGCCTTGAACGAAGCACATTATCATATTGAAAGAAATGCAAATCCGAAAATTCTATTTTTAGACCTCGCATTTAATCTGGCCCGAATTATGAAGGCAGCATAATGCAATAATATCATAACCACCTTCACTATTACTCAAGTAAAGCTTAACTTTAAGCCATGGAAAAAATTATTATTGGGAGGAAAGAAACAATTGATCTTCCAGAATGGGGCATTAAAGCGATTAATGCCAAAGTAGACACTGGCGCTTACAATTGTTCCATCCATGTGTCCTCAGCTGAAGAAGTAGAAGTAGAAGGCAAAAAGATGTTGGAAGTGATTCTTCTTGACCCTGAAGACAAGGGCTATACTGGGGAGAAAATAAATATCATCCATTACAAAGTAAAGAAAGTAAAGAATTCCTTTGGTCAAATTGAAAAAAGATTTTTAATACATACCACCATAATACTAGGAAACCATAACCTCCAGGTGGCCTTTACCCTTTCGGATCGTGCCAAAATGAAAAACGCTGTTTTAATAGGAAGAAAAATCCTTAAGGGCAGGTTTTTGGTAGACGTTGAAAAAGTAAATCGTGCTCCCAAGGTAAAAAAATAAACGACAATGAAAATAGCCGTATTATCCAGAAATCCACAATTATACTCCACTAAGCGTCTCATGCAGGCCATTAGAGAGGCCGGCCATGAAGCCTTGGTCATTGACCACTCCGCATGTGATTTGGTAATTGAGCAAACTGGCCCTTATATCATTTATAAAGGCGAGAAACTGACAGGAATAGACGCCATAATCCCGAGAATTGGAGCATCCGTGACTTTTTACGGAACTGCAGTGGTCAGGCAATTTGAATTGATGGGGGTATTTTCCGTGATCGAATCTCAGGCAATTGTTCGTAGCCGAGACAAGTTGCGATCCCTCCAGATTTTATCCAGAGAGGGCTTAGGAATGCCTAAAACGGCATTTACAAATTTCTCGAAAGGTGGAGAAAAACAAATCGTAGAAATGGTTGGTGGAGCGCCATTAATTATAAAATTACTCGAAGGAACGCAAGGTCTGGGCGTAGTTTTAGCTGAAACGAGAAAGGCTGGACAGTCTGTAATTGAAGCCTTTCACGGATTGAAAGCGCGTATTATTGTTCAGGAATTTATCAAGGAAGCAAAAGGTGCCGATATCAGGGCATTTATAGTCAACAACAAAGTGGTAGGAGCCATGAAAAGACAGGGTGCGGAAGGAGAATTCCGTTCCAACCTACATAGGGGAGGAAAAGCTGAGGTAATCAAGCTTTCACGTGCCGAAAAATCAGCAGCTTTAAATGCCGCCAAAGCCCTTGGGCTTTCTGTTGCTGGAGTAGACTTACTTCAGTCAGATCGTGGCCCATTGATCTTAGAAGTAAATAGTTCTCCTGGTTTGGAGGGAATAGAGAAAGCTACAGGAATAGACATTGCAGGAAATATCGTTTCATTTATAGAAAATTCTGTCCAGAAAAAAAACGCAAAAAGGAAATCGGATTCGTAATGAAGTCAATTAGAATAGGAACAAGAGGAAGTAAGCTGGCTATGTTTCAAGCCAATTATGTTGCAGATTTATTAACCAAGAGTGGCATTCAAACCACCATTATCCCTATTGAAACCAAGGGGGATAAAATCTTGGATGTATCCATTTCAAAAATAGGGAGCAAAGGTGTTTTCACGGAAGAGTTGGAGACTAAATTGGCTGCTGGAGAAATAGACATAGCCGTGCATAGTGCCAAAGATTTACCATCACGCCTTCCTGAGGGATTTGAGGTCATTGCCTTTACTGAACGAGAAAAAGTAAATGATATAATCATAAGCCATAAAGATGATTTTCCAGATTTGAGCGACAGCAGTAAAACCATAGTACTGGGTACCTCTGCCACCAGGAGAATCGCCACCTTAAAGTATTTTTATCCACATGTAAAAACTGTTGATATCAGAGGCAACTTACAAACACGGGTAGCTAAAATGGAAAGCGGAATTTGTGACGGCCTACTCTTAGCTTATGCTGGTGTCCACCGTATGGGATACGATTCACTAATCAAAAAAGAACTTCCTATCACGGAGTTCACTCCTGCTGTAGGTCAAGGAAGTATAGGGGTAGAAATTCATGAAAGTTTGGACGCTGACCTGAAAGCTATCGTGAAATCAGCCGTCAATCACCGAGAATCTGCGACTTGCTTAAAGGCAGAAAGAAGCTTTTTAAGGATTCTTGAAGGAGGCTGCAGTATCCCTGCTTTTGCATTGGCCAAATGGGAAGGTGACACTTTATTACTTGAAGGCGGATTAATGCAGATCGATGGTAAAGAAAGATTATTTGCTTCTTATAGAGGAAAAGAGGAAGAGGCCGAGCAACTTGGCGAAAAGCTAGCCGAGGACATCAAATCACGTGGTGGAGACAAATTACTGAAAGAGATTAAGCAAAGACTAAATGGCTAAACAATCATTTATTAGGATACTTACAGGCGCAATTTTAGTAATGATCGCGAGTTCATGTGCTACTGAAAAGGACTACCTGGTTACCATCGATACAAAATATGGTAAAATGTATGCCATTCTTTACGATGAGACCCCAGTACATAAAGAAAATTTTATTGACCTGGCCAGTTCAGGAAGGTACGATTCAACCTCATTTTATCGAATTATTGAAGATTTCATGATACAAGGTGGAGATGTTTTCAATAAGGAAGAAATGAACCAAGAAGACTGGTACACGCTCCCTGCTGAATTTGACGAAAACTTGATCCATGAGAAAGGTAGCTTAGCAGCTGCCAGGCAAGGAGACAACATCAACCCTGAAATGAGATCAAGTGGTTGCCAGTTTTATATAGTAGAAGGTAAAGTATACGATGAAACAGCCCTAACAACCGACATAAGGAAACTTCAAAAAGCATTTTCCAAATACCTTCAACTTGACAGCAATTCTGAGTTACGAGAGAAATACAGCGATCTTTATCAAAAAGGTGAATATGACAGCATAAATTCCTTAATGCTTTCCAATAAGATAGTGCTGGAAAAATTTTTTAACTTAAATTTGGGATTAGACAAAAGAAATAATCAGATTCAAGCCTACACTACAGTAGGAGGTACGCCTCATTTGGACGATACCTATACTGTATTTGGAAAAGTAATAAAAGGTCTCGATGTTTTAGACGAGATAGCTTCGTTGGAGACAGCGGGGAGCAGTACACCTATTACACCCGTTTACATGAAAGTAAATGTAGAGTTAATATCAAAAAAGAAAATAGCTAGAGAATATGGATATCAATATCCTCAAAAGTAATAAGCCAAAAATACTGATCACTGGTGCCAATGGCTTACTAGGACAGAAGATCATAAAAGAGATACTTATTGAAGGGAAATACACTGCAATAGCTACTGGTAGAGGAGATTGTCGTTTACCGACAGAATGGGGAGGTTACATTTATGAAGAAATGGACATCACCAAACTTTCAGACGTAATGGACGTGTTTAAAGTCTACAAGCCTGATTATGTCATTCATGCAGCTTCAATGACAGATGTGGACAGATGTGAAGTAAACCGGCATGCTTGTTTTGAACAAAACGTAACGGCAACTTTGAATATCATGAAAGGTAGTGCACATGCAAAATCTCACTTGATATTTATTTCTACCGACTTTATTTTTGATGGCAAAAATGGCCCATATGATGAATTGGCCAAGCCAAATCCGCTTAACTATTACGGAAAAACAAAAATAGATACAGAAACTGAAATACAAGGCTATGAATACAACTGGTCCATCGTTAGGACCAATTTAGTTTATGGCATTGCACATGACATGAGCCGGTCTAACATTATCCTTTGGGTCAAAAAAGGACTGGAACAGAACAAAGAACTCAGCCTGGTCGACGACCAATTCAGGACACCAACACTTGCTGAAGATTTAGCCAACGGCTGCCTATTGATCGTAGAAAAAAATGCTACAGGAATCTTCAATATTTCTGGGGACGAACTATTAACCCCATATGATATGGCCATCAAGACGGCCAATTTTTTTGAGCTAAATGCTGAAGGGATAAAGAAAACAGATTCAAGCATTTTCACTCAGGTTGCTACCCGACCTTTGAAAACTGGACTCGATATTTCCAAAGCAAAAAATATTCTGGGATTCAAACCTAAAACTTTCACAGAAGGGATTGCAATTTTAGCAAAACAAATTAAATTAGCTAATTATAAAATGTAACCATTTTTCACTTTGAACCCCTATCAACTCACCCAATAATATGCAAAAATCTAGTAAAACACCCTCGCGCGGACAATGGGGATCATCGTTTGGTTTTATCATGGCTGCCGGCGGATCAGCTGTGGGGTTAGGTAATATTTGGAGATTCCCCTACATCACTGGACAAAATGGCGGAGGTGCTTTTGTATTTGTTTACTTGGTTTGTGTCCTATTGATAGGACTGCCATTACTATTAAATGAAATTGCGCTGGGTCGAAAATCTGGGAAAAACCCCGTTGGAGCTATTAAGGAAACGGGAGGAAACCGGTTTTGGCAATCGTCAGGGGTTTTGTGTGTCGTGGTTTGTTTTGCGGTACTTAGCTACTACTCTGTAATTGCCGGCTGGACCATCGGTTACATATTCACTGAATTGATAAATATACCTGTAGATTTTGAGGTGTTTATTCAGACACCGCTATATGTAGTCCCTCTCTGTATTGTCTTCATACTCCTGACCATAAGTGTTGTGCTTGGAGGAATTTCAGGAGGAATTGAAAAAGCAGCAAAATTTTTGATGCCTATTTTATTTTTAATAATCCTTCTTATCGCTGCCAGAGCAGTGACATTACCAGGCGCATCAAAAGGGATTGAATATTATCTTTCTCCAGACTTTAGTAAAATAAATGGTAAAGTAATTTTATCAGCACTCGGCCAGGCATTTTTTAGTTTATCTGTTGGCTGGGGTTTGATGATTACCTTCGGATCCTACCTTCCAAAAGGAAATAACATCATAAAGTCTTCCTTGTGGATAGCAGGAATGGACAGTACTGTAGCGCTTATGGGAGGCCTAATGATCTTCCCTGCACTCTTTGCATTGCTTCCTGGAGTAAGCCCTGATGAAGGGCCAGCTTTAGTGTTCAATGTGCTACCCAGAGTATTTGACCAAATTGAGCCATTCGGGAATATTATCGGCGGATTGTTCTTTCTATTACTATTGGTAGCAGCGCTCACTTCAAGCATATCCATGCTAGAGGTACCAGTTGCCTATTTTATAGATGAAAGAAAATGGTCTAGAAAAAAGCAACCTGGACATTGGGTATTGCTGCTATGTTTTTGAGTATCCCATCTGCTCTGGCATCAGTTAAGGGGAATTTCTTTAATCTTATCCACATCGACTTCTTTGGAAACGATATAATTGGCTTTTTTAACCTTATGGATTTCTTCTTTGGCACCTTGGCCATTGTAATAATATGCTTAATGTTAAGCGTTTATTCTGGATGGATCAAAAATGTAAAAGTTTTTGCCACAGAGTTAACCATTGGAGCACCTGCATTTGAAGGTTTCCCAAGAAAAGCGTGGATCTTTTTTATTAAATGGATTTGCCCTATCGTAATAATATTCGTCTTACTCAATATGGTAGGCGTATTTGGAGCCCCAGAAAAAGTATAATTTCAACACTTCGTTTTTAGCAGGACTTTATTCTTATTGGCTAAAACAAAAAAAACTAAAAAGGNACAC
>NZ_ATNM01000181.1 GCF_000427295.1 Cyclobacterium qasimii M12-11B
CAAAGATTAATTATATAAGTGTAAATGAAATTTTAAATAGGGAGATAGAAAACTCTTTTAAATTTTAAATAATAATTTATGATATTTTAACTTTATTTATTGTTTTTAAAAAATAAGTTTTTAGTTTATTTAAAGCAATAAATATACTAAAGGACAATATTAAAAGTATACTTGGAAAAATTTATTTTTATTTGGGTGGTGATTTAATTTGATATGGAAAAAATGTACATTAATAATTTAGTAGATGATAAAACTTACCAAAATTTTATATATACATCATTATGGTGGTTTTAGCGGAGCTGCAAAAAGCTTGAGCTATATTATTAAGAATATCGATAACACTAAATATTCTCCTCTTTTACTAAATATTGAAGAAGGTCCTGTCAACAATTTCTTTAGTGAAATCCCTGTAAAAATGATTAAAGCTCCTGGAATAAGGGCTTTTCATGGTTCAACTGTGGTAGAAAAAAGTTTTAAATTATTTGTTCGTAATTGGGTTTTTTTATTGCCAAGTATATTTAAAGCATATCGAATTTTAAAAAGAGAAAATCCAGATGTAATTCATTTAAATTCAACTTGTTTGTTTGCATTTGGAATTGCAGGTTATTTATTAAAAATAAAAGTTATATGTCATGTGAGAGAGCCATTAAGAAACGGTCTTTGGGGTTTTCCTTTAAGAATTTTCTGTAAAAAATTTATAAGTAATTATATTGCTATATGTAAATTTGATTTAGATTCTCTTCGTTTATCCAACTCTTCTAAATATAAAAGTGAAATAATTTATAATTTTGTTGAAAAATTACAAATTGTCGAGAGGGATATTCTAGTTTCTAAACTTGGAATTGCAAATACAGATATAATTTTCTTGTATTTGGCACGTTTTTCTAAAAGCAATGGCTGGGAAGTGTTAATAAATATGGCGAAAAAAGCAATAAAAGATAATCCTAACTATCATTTTGTCATGGTTGGTGCTCAAAATGAGAATAATTTGAGATATAATGATATTCAAAATATACATGTTTTTCCTTTTGTCAAAGATGTCGAAACATTTTTATGTGGTGCGGATGTTTTTGTTTGCCCTTTTGTATTGCCCCATTTCGCAAGAGGTGTTATAGAAGCCTCGGCTGCAGGTCTCCCAATCATTGGATCCAATATAGGTGGGGTTAATGAATTGGTTGTTCATGAATCTACAGGTTTTTTGTATGGCAATGAATCTGAATTTATTAAATATGTAAATGTTTTAGGTACAGACAAATTGCTTAGAAATACCATGGGTGAAAACGGAGTTAATTTTGCAAAAATAAATTTCGACATGAATAAAAATTTAATCAAAACATTTTCTTTTTATTCAAAAGTAATTAATTCTTAAATAATATATTTTTACTACTATGTTGTAATATATTTTTATAAAATATTTAATTTAATTTTATATTTCGACTGGTTTTCTTTTTAATTCGATAGTAGTAAATTTTTATCTTTTTATTTCAACACGAGATTATTATTTCTCTTTTTTGATTTTATGTAATTGATAATACATTTAATATTTATGAAATATTTTAATTTGATGTTTCATGTTATTTTCTTCTTGTGTTTAAATTGGTAAATCTATTCCTGCTGATCAAGTAAGTTGGGGTAATCTGGTTTTGTTTTTAAAAGATTTTTATAAATTATGAATCAAAAAATTTCTATTATAACGGTTTGTTACAACTGTGTAAATGACATCTCTTTGACAATCGAGTCTGTTCTCAGTCAAAGTTACCCTGAAATCCAATTTATTGTGATCGATGGTGGCTCAACTGATGGTACACTTGAGGTAATAAATAAATATTCCGATAAAATTGATGTCTTTATATCCGAACCTGACAAAGGTATCTTTGATGCGATGAATAAAGGCCTCAAATATGTTTCAGGTGAATGGGTCAATTTTATGAATGCTGGTGATAAATTTTATAATTCTTCAGTACTTCATTCTATTTTTTATAATAAAAATTATAATGATTTTGGTGTATTGTATGGAAGTACTTTTTCAAATGATTCTATAAGAGAACCAACTAATATTAAGTCGTTAAATTATGGTGGGATTATGGCTTGTCATCAGTCCATTTTTTACAATTCAATTGTATGTGGAAAAAATCTGTATTATAAAACTAAACATAAATATTATGGTGACATCGAATTAACGAGAAGATTATACCTTTTGAAAATCAAATTTCAAAAGACTTCGATAGTTGTTTCTTGTTTTCAAGGGGGTGGTTTTTCCTCCCAAATTTCTAAAGAAGCTAGAATTGCTAAGTTTGACTACCTTTATCAAAACATGGGATTTATTGGTATAATAAATGGTGTTTTTGGTAAGATAATATATTTATTTAAGAATTAATTATAGTATCTGAATATAATTTTATAATAGTTTTTTATATCCCATGTGAAATGATAATTTAATCAGTTTGTATCTGAATTTTAGTAAGTTCTTCTTGTGTTTTTTTTCGTTTTATAAATGTATTATAACCGTTATGCTGTATAAACCCTTTAAAATATCTTAAGGTAATGTTAAAGATTTCTAAATCAAAAACTAAAAATTACCTATTTTTTATAATTTTTATTCTTTCAATTGGAGCCTTTTTATCCATTTGTACATAACTATGTTTTTTTTAA
>NZ_ATNM01000182.1 GCF_000427295.1 Cyclobacterium qasimii M12-11B
GTTTTTCCTTTCAGTCACAAAGACCAATACATCATCATTAACTATTTACTTTATATAAGCAAATTCACATGATTGTAGTGTTATGGTTTAATCAATGGATTTGAAGAACCTGTTCCATCTAATCTTATTAAACATTGATTTGTGTTTTCTAAGGACAGCCAGAGGAACCAGGCTTTACCTACGACATGATCTTCAGGTACAAAGCCCCAGAATCTGGAATCAAGCGAATCGTGCCTATTGTCACCCATCATGAAATAATAATTTTGCTTGAAGGTGTAGGATTCCTGCTCAACCCCATCAATAAATAACTTGTTGTCATTCACTGTTACACTTTCATGCCCTTCAAATTTTTCAATTGTAAAGGAATAACGTCGAACATTGTCCTCATCGAGGGTAATCGTTTGCCCTTCGGCAGGCACTTGAAGTGGGCCGAAATTATCTTTATTCCATTTATAGAAGGCTCCGTCAGGGAAAATATTAGAATCGCCCTGTCCTGGTTTACTAATTCGTTTTTGAATAGACGAAATGGCAGGGGATTTCTCCAATTCTTTGATCATTTGATCAGTGGCAAATACAAAGTAGCCTGAGTTATCTGAAAAGGAATAATAACTATCCGGATTGATGCCATACCTATCAAAAAACTCCTCATTTAAGGGTCTATTAACAATGACATCATAGGAGTACTGCATTTCCTCAGGGTTGTCAGCTGCCTTGCCATTCACATACACTTGTGCTTCTTTTATTTCCAAAACATCCCCGGCAACGGCAATTGCACGCTTTATATAGTTTGTTTTTAAATCAACCGGATACTGAAATTCCTCCGGAAAATTAAATACGACTACATCATTCCTTTTAATAGAAGTAAAACCAGGCAATCTATAGTAAGGCAATTGGATCGCTTCAGAATAGGATTTCAATTCTGTACCCCAAATTTTCTGATGGGTTAAAGGAACCTGAAGAATGGTTTTAGGTACTCTTGTACCGTAATGCATTTTACTCACAAAAAGAAAATCTCCTACCAAAAGGGACTTTTCCATAGAAGCAGTAGGAATGGTAAATGGCTCCAATAATAACCACCTTATCAAACTTGCTGCAATGACTGCAAAAAGCAGTGCATCTATCCACTCTCTTGAGGCTGATTTCTTGTTTTTTTCTTGATTCATTTTTATCTAGTTAAAAGTCCAAAAAATCATCCATTGATAAGACTCCCTTTTTACCAGGCAGCCATTCAGCAACCAAAACAGCTCCCAGGGCAAACCCTTTTCTATTGTGAGCAGTATGGTTAATCGTTATATCATCAATTTCAGACTTATAGGACACAATATGTGTCCCAGGAGCAGGGTCTATTCTTTTAGAGGTAATTGGTAAAGTCCCCTCCTTCTGTTGGGTATTGTCATTTTGCAACTCCCAGCTGGAGTACCTTTGGTTATTCTTAATCAAACCCTCAGCAAGGGTAATAGCTGTACCGCTAGGGGCATCTTTTTTCTCTGTGTGGTGAATTTCTTCAAGAGTAGCTTTATAGGCTTCCTGATCATTCATTAGTTTGGAGAGGAAAGCATTGACTTTAAAAAATATATTCACCCCAATACTAAAATTAGAAGTATAAAAAAGTGATCCATCTTTTTGTTTGCACAGATTGGTTACCCCATCTTTATCGTCCATCCATCCTGTGGTTCCTACCACTACAGGTACACCATGCTGCATACACCAGGTGATGTTTCCTACAGCTGAACCAGGCTGACTAAATTCTATGGCTACATCAATCTTACTTGTGTCCAAATGGTCAAGATCGGCTACATTTTCTATGTTTATTTTGGCTACTATTTGATGGCCTCTTTCTTCTGCCACCTGGGAAATGATTTTCCCCATTTTCCCATATCCTAATATCAGAATATTCATATTAAAATTTAATTTTTAATGAAAGCCCTATTGCATTATTATTGGCTAGTAAAGGCTCCATACTAGGTTCAAGTTTGAAGGTAAGGTCATCACTGACATCAAACCCCGAAAGGTGCGCATCTACAAAAGCATCCACAGCACCCAATGCATAAATGACTCCAAAAACCATATACATTGCATCCCTATTTCTCCTCCAATAATTGACATTTCTAATAATGCCATCCTCATTCAAATTGGGGAAGGGGCTTGTTTCTGTTCCTTCTCTTACAATATCAAGTGCTAAGATAAACTCTTGGTATCTTCTGTTGTTAAAATTCAAGAAATACACCGCAGCTGAAACACCACTGTAAAGTAAAGGTAATTTCCAGACTTTTTTCATTATATACCTGACCTGCTCCAGGGAACATTAGCGATAAATAAAGCGCTTTTTTAGGATCTTTAACATTTGTAGGAGCCTCATTACCCAAAGAATCGGTTAAAGAATCATTGGAATCTTGTTCTTGGGCAAGAGCTGAATGTGCCAAAAAAAGACATAACAGTCCTAAAACAGCACGCATAAGTTTTGCTTGGATATTAATTTGGTCTGCCATAAATGAATTCCGGCATTTCACTTAGATCAATTCAAGAATTTCAAGAATCCTGTTAAGGTCACTGGTAGAGTGAAAAGGGATTTTAATTTCTCCTTTGTCCTTTTTATCTGATTTTAACGAAACTTTGGTACCAAAATGAGAAGCTAGTTTTTGCTGAAGCTTATTGATCTCATATTTCTTTACAGGGTCCAGGCTCTCCGTTTCTTTAGCATCCTTCTTTTGAGCTCCCTCGCTAAGCTCTTTTACAAGTGCTTCTACTTTCCTTACACTTAATTCTTCCTCTATGGTTTTCTTGAAAATGGCAAGTTGCTTGTCTACATCTTCAATATTGATCAAAGCCCTTGCATGACCCATGCTTATTTTTTGATCTCTGATACCAGCTTGAATATCCGGTGGTAACTTTAATAGGCGAAGGTAATTGTTAACAGTAGTACGATTCTTTCCTACCCTATCGCCAAGTTGTTCTTGCTTGAGTTCACATTCGGCCAATAGTCTTTGGTAAGAATGCGCAATTTCTAAGGCATTAAGGTTTTCTCTTTGAATGTTTTCGATCAAAGCCATTTCCAGCATTTGCTGATCATTGGCAGTTCGAACATAGGCAGGAACTTTTTCCAAACCTGCTATTTTAGAGGCTTGAAATCTCCTTTCACCAGATATCAATTGGTATTCATTTTCGGCCAGTCTTCTGACCGTAATAGGCTGGATAATCCCTTGAACTTTAATAGAATCAGCAAGCTCTTCTAGCGCAGTTTTATCAAAATGCGTTCTTGGTTGGTATGGATTTACTTGAATATCTGTTAAAAAGACCTCAAAAATCCCAGCAACTGGGTATTTTTCGTCTGTATTTTCTGCACTCTTTTCTTTTTGAGGAGAATCCTTTAATAAGGCTCCTAAACCTTTCCCCAAAGCGCCTCGTTTTTTACTATTTGTTTTATTAACAGTCATTGTTCTTTTATATTCAATTTTCTTTAACCAATCCATTTTTAGCAGCTATTTCGCTGGCTAAATTCAAGTAAGCGACAGCTCCTTTACCTGTTGCATCAAAAGCGACAACTGGCATACCAAAGCTTGGTGACTCACTCAATTTCACATTTCTAGGAATGATCGTGTCAAAAGTCATGTCTTTAAAATGCATACGCACTTCTTCTACTACTTGATTGGATAGCCTTAATCTAACGTCATACATGGTTAAAAGTATGCCTTCTATCTCAAGTTCTTGGTTCAATCTTGTTTGGATAATCTTTATGGTGTTTAATAACTTACCCAAACCTTCCAATGCAAAGTATTCACATTGCACAGGAATCACCACTGAATTGGCAGCGGTAAGGGCATTGATCGTTATCAAACCAAGAGACGGTGAGCAATCAATGATAATGAAGTCATAGCGATCTCTGATCTCTTGAATAACTCCCTTCATTTTTTCCTCTCTGTTCTCCAGATTCACCATTTCGACTTCGGCTCCTACCAAGTCTATATGTGAGGGAACCAAATCCAAATGATCGATTTCAGTCGATATAATGATTTCATTGATATCATTTTCATTTACCATACACTCGTAAATGCTAATCTCTATCTCCTTAGGATCAAAGCCCAGGCCAGATGTGGTATTGGCTTGGGGATCTGCGTCGATCACCAAGGTTTTGTACTCCAATACAGCTAAACTGGCTGCTAGGTTCATGGCAGTAGTGGTCTTCCCTACTCCTCCTTTTTGGTTGGCTATTGCGATTACTTTTCCCATTGTTTTTTAAAGCGAAATACTTTCCCCTATGTTTAGCAAAATCAATTCTTTCCCACTCTTCACTGCCTCACTTTTTGCTTCTTTTTTATTTATTTCAATTGGTGCAAATGTATCATAGTGCATGCCTATAATTTTATCTGTCCCCACAAACTCGGCAGCTTTTAAGGCGTCAGTAATACCCATGGTAAAGTTATCCCCAATTGGTAAAATTGCAAAATCAATGTCAAATGAATCTCCAATTAATTTCATGTCATAACTTAAGGCTGTATCCCCTGCATAATAAAAGGTGCCCTGATTGGACGATACAACATATCCTCCCGGATTTCCTCCATAAGAACCATCGGGAAGAGAACTGCTATGTACCGCATTTACATATTTGACACTGCAAAAATCAAAGACCTTCGTACCTCCATGATTCATTCCAAATACATTCTTAATCCCTCTTTTCTGAAACCAAGTGACTATCTCAAAATTCGAGACCAAGGTAGCATCGTTATTATTTACTATCCTTTCCACGTCAAATACATGGTCCTCATGCCCATGACTGACCAAAACAAGATCAGTGGTGATTTTATCAATATTTATGTCAGAGGCAAGCGAATTGGGTGAAATAAAAGGATCGAATAAGAGAGATTTGCCTTCAATTTCTACCAAGAAAGTCGAATGACCAAAATACTTCAGTTCAATCATAGATTATTTTGAATTTCGATTTTTCATGCGATTACAAATATATCATTTTAATCCGAACTATGGCCAGCAACCCTGCCCGTTCCGCTAGTTAAAAAAGTAAGTCCTTTAAAATCAACCTTTTTAATCAAAACTAATTGTTTCGCTAATTTTAATTCAACTAGCTTTTTAGCTTTTATTCTAATGGTATATAGCCATGCATTTAGTGCGCTATATTGGCTTATTATGAAGCGACAAGGCGCATCAAATGCCAATCCCTACTAGCATCCATTACTCTTCGTTCAATTTCAAATGTCTTCAAAATTGAAAAAATTAGGCACAAAAAAAAGGTATGGAAATTTCCACACCTTTTTTTTATCGTTGGTTAGACAATTTATTTGTCTTTACCTTTTCTTCTCTTGGTTTCACTTTTATTGCTTTCAGAAGCCTTCATGGCTTGTTCAATCTTCATTTGAAACTTAGATTTTTTCTTATTCGCATTTTTAAGTTTGCTTTCTTCAACCTTCGCTCTGATCTTATCATCATCCACAAACTGCTTGATCAAATATTGCTGACCGAAAGTCACCATATTGGATACGAAATAGTAAAAACTTAAAGCTGCAGGGAATGAATTTAAAACAAACATAAATACTACAGGCATCACATAACCAATGTTTTTCATTGGACCTTGAGCAGTTGTCAATTGATTATTGAAATGCGTATAGGCAATTTGAGATACCGTCATCAGTAAAGTAAATAAACTTACATGTGACCCATAGAATGGTATGGTAAATGGAAGAGTAGCTATAGAATCATAGGTGGACAAATCATGTGCCCATAAAAATGATTCCTGTCTTAACTCAATCGAATTCGGAAAGAAGAAGAACATCGCCAGTAAGAATGGCATTTGAAGCACCATAGGCAAACATCCTGAAATAGGACTTACCCCAAGCTGACTAAACAGTTTCATTTGCTCCTGTTGCATCTTGGTTTGATCTTCACCGTACTTTTCTTTCAACTCATCTATTTCCGGCTTAATCACTCTCATCTTGGCCATACCAATGTATGACTTATAAGTCAATGGCAATAAGAACAATTTGATAATGAATACAATCAGAATAATTATTACCCCATAGTTACTGAAGAAATTCTCAAGCCAATGGAATAAATTTACGATGATGTATTTATTCACCCAGCTAACAAAAATATAACCCATGTCCACATTCTTGTCGAACTCTGGTGTTACATTTTTTGAGGATCTTATAATTATTAGGTCCGAAATAATAGCTTACTTCACCTGTTATTGGAAGCATTAATGTAGCAGACATGTTCTTAACATAAGAAGAATCCAAAGGAGTCTCTTGCGCCAGATTGCCACTGTTAAACTGATCTTTCGCTATAATTCCAGTTGTGAAAAAACGCTGCTTGAATGCCACCCATTTTAGAGGCTCTCCTATTTGCTCTGCATCATCACCTTCACCTGTAGACAAGTAATCATAGGTTTCGTCGGAGGTGTAGAAGTTCATATAGGTTTTCCTTCTGGATTCACCCATATCCTCTTCCAGCTTCTTAAGCTCACTGTTCCAGTTGATCGTTAACTTATCGTCGCTGATCAGCCCTTCTAGTCCATTGCCTTCAATCTTGTGAGAAACCTGGTACCCTGTCTGAGGCAATTGGTATTTTCTTACGATGCTTCCTGATCCAGCATTTGCCGTGAAGGTTACAGTACTTACCTGCACCCCATCAACGAGTTCACTGGATTCATTGGCTACGAAGAAAAGATCATTCAAACTTAATTCGCCTTGTCTGGAATTAATTTTATAATCTAACTTTCCACCCTTGCTATCAAACAGAATTAATGGCTGTTGATCGAAAGTTTTAAAACCTTTGATTTCTACATTTTGAATTTCCCCGCCCTTATTGGACAAGGTTATTTTCATGTTTTCATTTTCCAATACAGTTTCTTTTTCCTGTCCCCTTACAAGGTTAGAAAAATCACCATATTTTTGCTTTTCAGCTACACTACTCAGACTATCAGAAGTTGCATTTTCAACTTGCCCAATTCCCTGATCTGTATCAACCGAATTAGAACGTACCTGTGTACTTTCTGTGGTTGTTTGAGGTTCGATAATTGGCTGTGGATCACTCGCAAAAAAGAGCGAATAAACCAAAATTACCGCTGCGAAAAGAATTAGTCCTGTCGCTTGATTTTTATCCATAATTCAATCGGTTGTTTAATACAGGTTTTTACCTGTCACTAAATAATTATTTTACGATTTATTCCTTTTATTCTCACTTACAGCTTTGATAAATCTCACAAATAAAGGGTGAGGATTCAAAACAGTACTTTTGTATTCAGGGTGAAACTGTGTACCAATAAACCAAGGATGATCCTTCAACTCTATTATCTCCACCAATCCCTTCTCAGGGTTTTTCCCGGTAGCTATCATTCCATTTTCTTCAAAAACCTGAAGGTATTTATTGTTAAATTCATACCTGTGTCTATGTCTTTCTGAGATTTTTGATTTTCCATAAGCAGTAAATGCTCTAGACCCTTTTTTCAACTCACAAGGATAAGCTCCAAGTCGCATGGTACCTCCCATTTGTTTTACCCCTTTTTGTTCTTCCATAAGAAAAATAACAGGGTCTTTACAATCAGGATCTATTTCAGTAGAAGAGGCACCTTCCATACCCAGAACATTTTTTGCAAACTCAATGACTGCAACTTGCATCCCCAGGCAAATGCCAAAGTAGGGAATTAAATTCTCTCGGGCGTACTTAGTAGCAATTAGTTTACCTTCCAATCCTCTTACGCCAAAACCTGGAGCAACGAGAACACCGTCCATAAACTCAAGCTTTTTATCGATATTACCTTCATTTAACTCTTCTGAAGAGACCAAGTGAAGGTTTACCTTACATTCTAATGAAGTACCAGCATGTATAAAAGATTCAATAATGGATTTATAAGCATCGGGAAGAGAAACATATTTCCCTATCAATGCTATATCCACTTCCATTGTTGGGTTTTTGAGTTTACCCAAAAACTCCTTCCAATGCTCAAGTTCTGTGTTTGTTTTAGAAGTGATTTTCAACTTGGTCATCACCCGCTCATCCAAACGCTCCTTTTTCATCAACAAAGGAACATCATAAATAGAATCAGCATCCATTGCTTCAATCACACAATTCAATTGAACGTTGCAAAATTGAGCAATTTTCTTTTTTACATCTACAGGTAAATGATGTTCGGTTCTGCAAACCAGAATATCTGGCTGAACACCTGCTTCTAACAGTTGCTTTACAGAATGCTGAGTAGGTTTCGTTTTTAATTCTTTCGCAGCCGAAAGGAATGGTATTAATGTTAAGTGAATAACTAAAAAATTGTTAGGACCTAGATCCCACCTCACTTGTCTTACTGCTTCTACGAATGGTAAAGATTCAATGTCTCCAACGCATCCGCCAATCTCAGTAATAATTACATCATACTTGCCCTCACTTCCTAGTTTATAAAAATTGTTTTTAATCTCATCAGTGATGTGAGGAATTACTTGAACTGTCTTACCGAGATATTCTCCATTCCTCTCTTTCGTAATAACATTGTTGTAAATCCTACCAGTTGTAACATTGTTACCCTGAGAAGTTGCAGTATTTAGGAACCTTTCGTAATGACCTAAATCAAGATCCGTTTCAGCACCATCTTCGGTGACATAGCATTCCCCATGTTCATATGGGTTCAACGTTCCCGGATCAATGTTCAGGTAAGGGTCAAATTTCTGGATGGTAACCGAGATACCCCTTGATTGAAGAAGCTTAGCAAGTGATGCAGCTATGATTCCTTTTCCAAGTGAGGAGGTCACTCCTCCGGTAATAAAGATATGTTTTGTGGACGCAGCCATAAGAACGGTTATATGAAATTTTGTTTATATTCTTATGGGATTCAAAATTAGGTAAAATAATTGACTTGAAGGCCTAGAATGGAGTTAATATTTTGATTTGAAAATCTATTTAGATTAAGGGTAGGATTAACATGCCCACTAGCAAAGCTTTAGCCTCACTCCTTCAAATAAACAGTTAGTCTCATTTTTATTTTATTCCACAGCGTTTATTAAAGTACCAATTCCGCTAATTTGGATCTTAACCACATCCCTGGAGGCCAGGGTAAAATCACTGCCAGGAACAATACCCGTTCCCGTCATCAAAAAGGAACCTTCGGGAAAGCTATATTCTGTATACAAATAGTTAATCAATTCTGTAAAATCTCTTTTGATCTGATCGATCGTAACGGTATCACTAAAAATTAAATTGCTGTCTCTGATTACCTCTAATTTTATTTCAGTATCCTTTGGCAAGGGCTTCTCCGTAATGAAAATACATGGTCCCAAAGCAGTGCTCCCATTGTACACCTTAGCTTGAGGAAGGTACAAAGGATTTTCTCCTTCTATACTTCTGGAACTCATGTCATTCCCTATGGTATAGCCTAAGATTTTTCCAGAAGAACTTACCAACAGTGTAAGTTCAGGCTCGGGAACATCCCAGGTAGAGTCTTTTCTGATCCTAACTTTTTGCAAATGTCCCATTACCCGAGGTCCGGTAGCTTTCATGAATAATTCTGGACGGGCTGCATTGTATACTTTTTCATAAAAAGTGCCACCTCCACTGTCCTTAGATTCTTCCTGTCTACCTAATTTACTCTTGAAATAAGTCACTCCACTCGCCCATACTTCCTGGTTTCCTACAGGAGGCAACAGTGCTTCATTGATCCAATGATGGGCTTCCTCTGATGCGTTTGAAGACTGAACAATCTTTTCCAGCTTAAGGTATAAGTTATCGTCATTTATAAACCCGTCCCAATTTTCATTGGCTTGAGTATAAAATTGATTGTTTGTTTCAATAACAATACCTTTTTTAGTTCTGTAGATCTTCATAATAAACAAACTTAAAATATGTGAAGTAAAAAAGCGAATTTAATTTGATTAAAGGTCGTTTTCAAACATTCAAAAGTAGTTAAAAACCACTTCCTTTTCAAGAATAAATTGTTTCTGTTTGTATCATAACAGAAAAGGTTCTCTGAATAAATTTCAGAGAACCTTTTCACATCCTGCCTTTAAATTTTTGATTAAGGATTAACAATCAATCTTTGTTTGTTGATGATGGTTTGTTCGTTGCTTACACTTACAAGATAAACGCCTTGAGAAAGATTGTCAAGAGGTATGTTAAATTGATTATTAGTCGTTTGAATACCACTCAAATCGAAATGGCTAACCAACTGACCATTCATGTTATGAATAAGGACTCTTCCTTGACCAATTTCAGCATTAAGTTCCAAAGTAGCTCTTCCTTTTGCCGGGTTAGGGAAAATACGGATCTCATCAGCAGTAACTGTTTCTGTGTAAACATCCATTTCTTTATATCCTCTGCTATACATTTCTTCTTTAAACTCACTTTGAGCTGTTCTTAAATTTGAAGCAATGTTTCCACCTTTGGCATCACTACCAATGATTGCTATACCTGAGATACTTGCATTGTTCACTATGGCATTCAATTCCAAGGTTAAAACACCATTTGTTACTTCAATATTTTCGAAAGACAGTAAAGTAGGCGCATTTTTGTTTTCTACATAAAGGTCAAACTTACTTTTTAACACTTCGCCCTGAAGAGAAATGTCATAGACTCTTTTCCCAGCTGCGGCAGCACTTCCAGCATGTCCGTACCAAAGTTCGTGGTGCATGGTGAAAACAGTGTATGTTCCATTAGGTACTGGAATAGTGTATTTTAAGTTTTTCTCACTTCTTTCTGACTGGAACAAGGCATCAACAGCTATTTTATTGTTCTCATAACTGTTGGTACCGTCATTGTAATATTTTTCGGTACTGTTTTCAGCTAAATAAGTGATACCGTTCAATGTAGCATCTGATTTACCGCCAGCATTCAAAAAGTAAAGGTGTTCTGAACCAGGTATTTGAGGAACCTCATTAATTTCTTGGGTTATAGAGAATCCAGAGATAGAAGCATTGTTGGCACTTGCAATCAAATCTAAGTTTAAAACACCATCTTTTACTTCAACCCCTTCAAAAGTAAGTACTGCCTGTTGGTTGTTGTTATGAGTAAAGATATCAAAATTATCCATCACCAATTGGTCTTCTAATAAGATATCAAATACCCTTCTGCCTTCTCTTGCTACTGAGCCACCTTTTCCATAATACAACTCATTGTGGTAAGTTTTTACAGTATAGGTTCCATTTTCTAATGGGACGTTGAAATTCAATTCGGAAGAATACCTTTCTGATTGAAAAATCTTTTCGTTACTCGCATTGGTGTTTGTAGACGTATTGGAGTTAGATGAAGTAATGAATTCACTTCCTGATACGTGAGCGTTGTTTTGGAAAGTAATCGCATCCTTATTAGTAGTGTTAAGGTACATGGCTGTTCCTTCTGTTTGCTTAATTGATTCCTCTGGAGTTTCAACAACAACTGCTGCTTTAGCTACAACTGGAACAATTGCAATACCAGAAATAAGGCTGTTGTTAGAAGAAGCATTGAGCTCCAGGTTAAGCAATCCGTCAGTAACTTCGATGGCATTAAAAGTAAGGGTAGTTTCATTGTTTTTATTTTCAACGAATAGGTCAAAATCTTTCTTTACAACATCACCTTCGATAGAGATATCAAATACCCTAAGTCCAGCACGCTCGTATTTTCCATTGTTTCCAAAATACATTTCATTGTGGTAGGTTTTGATTGTATAGGTCCCTTTTTCTAATGGAATTTCAAACTGAAGGTTTTTGTTAAACATCTCAGTCTGAAAAAGCACCTCATCACTACCAGACGCTTTAGTAGAAATGTTTACTCCTGAAGTTTTGATGTATTCTTTATTGATTGGGTCAAATTGTTGTCCATTATAATTGATGGATGTAGTACTGTAGTCTACATGGTAATAAAACCCTTCCAATGCTTCACTTGATCCGCTTTCAACAGGCTTGCTTTCGATAACGGCTACTTCTTTGTTTTTGGCAGTAAACTCAATTTCAGAAGAAGTACTAACATTTCCATTTTTATCGGTAACGGTAGCCCATACATAGTTTCCGCCTGCTTCAATCTCATTGATGACAGCCTGGTATGGTTTTTCGTTGCTAGAACCTACCAACTTCAAACCACAATAGAAATCTACTTTTGCGATGTTATTGTCCAGGTTAGTAATCTCACTGGTCAAAGTGATATTGTCCCCTTCAGTAATCTGTGAAATATCTTCTTTAACAGCCAATTCGATAACAGGCGTTTTGATAACTTCAGGTAATTTCTCAATTGCTTTAGCTACCCGAACAAGCACTACAGAACCATAAGCAGGTATAGTAACCTCTCCTGAAAATTTCTCTAACTTTGCATTTACATAATCACCTGACAAAGCAATTGTTTTGCTGGATTTGGTAGGGTTGAATTCAAATAATATTTCTTCCTCAGGGTTAATAAAAGAAGCTTCTACTTCAACAAATTCCAAATCATCTACCCAATAAGTGAAGTTAGCTTCAGTAGTAGTGATCAAAAGAGATACTTCATTTACATCTGCAAAAGGAGATACAAGCACTTCAAATCCATTAAGATCAGCTTTGACTTCGAAAGTAGTCATTGCAGACAATTTCTCCCAAGGAGTACCAGTATACCTTAAATAGGCCTGAATGTTTCCTGATTTATTTGCCAAAGCATTGAATTTCAACAAATAGGTTTTGTCTTTCATCATTTTACCTAAATTGATTTTCACTGCGCTGGATCCTGAACCGCTAACTTTAAGCGCACCACCATTTGTTTTGCTATTGGTGTCCCATTCCTGCTTGCAATTGCTACAGTATACACCACTTACATTTTTGTCAAAGGAAGAGTTAGCATACAAGCTAGAACCGATTTTATTTTTGATGGTATAAGTAGAGATATCAACTGAATTACTTACCGAATTTTTGTCTTTACCGAATTTGGCCGTCCATTGTGCTAAATTATCTACTGCCTCTAATTTTTTACCATTGTTTACATATTCATTTAGTATACTGAACTCATCACCAAGTGGTCTGAAAAAATAGTTTTTATCAAAATCAGCCATTATGCCAATGTCATTTTTATAGGTATTGACATTATAAGAGGTCTGATTGGCACTTTTAACAAAAAACTGATTGTTAACGATATCTACATCTCTTGTGTCTTCTCCGATGACATTATTTCCTAAAGTAATTGAAGATTGAGAATTGTAAAAAGTATTGTTTGTTACGAGGATGTTGTTGACGTTAGACATTTTCAATCCATTGTTCTCAGTATTTCCAACGGTATTGCCAATGATTTCTATGTGGTTAGAATGATCATCAAGGAAAATACCTTCAGCCAAAGGCTTGTAGTTAACACCTTTGTCAGGAATCCCACCTTTACTTCCTATACTGTTTACAACAATATTACCTTCAATTTTTCTTCCTCTATAGCCTTGGTATTTAACTCCACCAAAAGTGTATATTCCTCCACCGTCGCCTTTGATCTGGCAGAAAGTATCCACGTAATTATTTTTTACTTCTGAATAGTTACCATTAAACTGAATACCATTGAAGCCAGAGTTGATAACTGCGTTGTTTTGAACCAATACTTTCTCTCCATAAGCAAAAATTGCAATTCCTGAAGCATCTTCGTTTTGCGTTCTTCCAGCGATCAAAGCAGTTTTTCTAACCTCATTGTCCCTGATAATCGCATTGTCATTGCCATACCTAAGGTACATACCATTGTTATAGGTATTGTTGAATTTGTTTCTTTCGATGCGTAAATCCACCACACTTAAAGCAAGGATACCATTCTCACCAGAAAAATTGATTTCAGAATCACTTATTTTTATGTTGGTACCCCCTTCTAATTTGATAGCGTCTTTGTTGGATCCTTTAAATTCGATGTTCTCAATATGGATGTTAACATCTCTATAATCTTTTGTCAGCAAATTGTCTAGCGTACTTACCTCTACCTTCATAGAAGAAGGATTGCTATTGCCAAAGTAAACATTCATTTTCCTAGTAGAAGGATTGAAAAACCATTCCCCATAGGTATCAAGTGTCTTAATATGGTTCTGAATAAAAAATCCAAAATCTTTTTCAACTGGATAAGCACTGATATTACCATCGAATCGAACTTGACCTCCACTGTGGGAGGAGATTTGGTGCGTATCAATAACCCACTGATTCTTTTTAATGACCACCTCAGCACCTTTCCAACTTGGAGAACCACTCAATTCACTGCTGGAAAGTTGGTAAATACCGCTTACCTCTTCAATTTTTAAATAACCTTCATTACCAACATTACTGTTTGGATATCTTCCCAATTCATGAATTTCACCATTGATCAGAAGCACCTCCACAGATTTTGTATCAATTGAAGAACTACTTTCATAAATCCCATTTCCAATAGACTTCCAGCCATTGATCGTTTTTAAAGAAGTAATTACAGGCTTGGCGCCAGACCCGTATGCTCCAATTTTAATAGGAGAAGTAGTTGACCCTGATGCTTTAATATGTAAAGTACCATAAAAAGCTTCTCCTCTTTTAAACAAGATAGCATCTCCAGGCTTCAAATAATTAATATAGGAATTAACTTTATCAATTGATTTCCATGGAGTATTAGCATTTTGTGCTTCTGTAGAAGAGCGATTATCATTTCCAGATTCTTGAGATACATAAAAATTTGTAGCATATCCCTGTGTAAGTGACATTGCTAACGAAATCAGAATGAAGATGGAGATAAATGAAGCTTTCATAGTATTATATTTTAAAGTTTATATTTTTCGTTTCCCTGGGGCCACCTTATTATTCAGGTGTCTGTTAATTTTATCCTACTTTTTTTGACTTATGAAAT
>NZ_ATNM01000183.1 GCF_000427295.1 Cyclobacterium qasimii M12-11B
GTTGAAAGCTGCACGCAGAGTCGCGGAGTCGTAAAGAAGTATTTTAAAAATCTTAGCACCTTCTCGAGAGCCTACTCTAGGCTGGTCACCCAAAATGACGAAAATTCTCAACTTTTATAACCGCACTAGGAGTAGATTGCATCTACCCCTTCCTATCAAACGAAATCTGCAATTCCTTTTAAGTCTGAATTATAAATAACCTAAGCGCTAGTTTAATGTACTTTCCCAATTCTACTCTAGTTACCTACCGCTAACACTTAAACTTCGTCTAAAAGGTATTCAAAAAGCGATTTTATAAAAGAGAAATTTTGTTAACTTTAGAACAAGAAATTTCAATAGTATGGACCTAGCTGTTAAAAAAATTGAATTGATTAATTGGTTGACCACTCAAGATGAAACCATGATCAAAAAAATTGATGCCCTGCGTAAATCTTCAATGGAATCAGCCTACCGAGCAAGAATGGGTGAGAACCTGGAATCCAAATTAACCCGATCGAAGGCCGACAGAAAGAGTGGTAAGACTCACAGCCAAGAGGATGTTGAAAATTTTTTTGAAAGTAAGTGGGACCGGTGAAGAAATTACAGGTAGTTTGGACCGATGAGTCGTTGAATGATTTAGAAATCATTTATGACTTCCTTGCGGAAATATCCCGAAAATCAGCAAAAAACGTTGTCCAGTCTATCTTAGCTAAAACCAGACAATTAGAAACTTTTCCCGAATCAGGATCACCTCATGAGGCCAATATATCGATAGTGGGTTCATACCGCTTCCTAGTCCAAGGAAATTATAAGATTATCTACAGTATTGAAGGAGACGCTCTGTATGTAGAAGCCGTAGTGGACACCAGACAGGATCCCGCTAGTTTAAGGTTTTAACTATCCCATTATTGGTCTAAATTTTCTGCCCTATACTAGGGCTATTCCCCTAAGATCCTCACTAAAAACTTTTTAAGACCTTGAACTACATGCTTATGACGAAGTTTATGATTTCCCTCTCCAGGTCTAAATCCCTAAAAGTTTATGGTGATGAAAGGTAGATTGTATTTACTATTATTATTGATTTGGATTATTGGTTGTTCAAAAGATGGAGATTCAAAGCATGCAAGCGGAGAGGAAGAACTCTTCGATGAGTTTTATCTAAGTTTTTTAATGATAAAGTTTTTCAAATGTCTAGAATTAATTTTCCTTTGAGGGGAGGTAGTACAGAATATGTTTTTGATGAGAGTATTCATCCGGATATTGAAAATGACAAATTCATGGTTTCTGATGGAAAATTCTATTGGCAAGAAAAGGGCTGGGTTCACCTGAATGAAATGGATAAAGCAAATCTGAACTACAGCCTAGAATTTACAAATAAAACCAATAAAGTAGATTTAATTATTAAATCTAAAATAGATGACTTCATAATTGTTATGGAGTTTGAATTAATTAAAAAGCAGTGGTATTTAGTTTATTATAGTTCAGACTGGTATTAGACTATGGAACCTTGTCTAAGTTTAGCGAAGCCTAACTTAGACCCAAAATGACGAAAATTCTCAACTTTCATATTTTCCCAAGATTAAAATAAACGTTAAGAGTTTCGGACAGAATTGCGGAGCCACAGAAAGTATTTTCAAAACCTTAGCGTCTTAGCGCCTTTGCGAGGATCATGCACAAAGTAAA
>NZ_ATNM01000184.1 GCF_000427295.1 Cyclobacterium qasimii M12-11B
GATGATCGCATATTTGCTTGAGCCGCCCAAGCATGCTGAGGATCAGCGCTTTTCGCTGCATGCCGGTCAGTGATGTCATATGGTCAAAAGTGTCTTTGACGAGCTGCTCATAAAGGGATGCCTGCTCGGCTGACAGCGGGATAAATTCTTTTTCTTCCAGCTTCTCAGGAAGATTAAGCGCGACCTCTTCATCCCGTTTCGTCCGGCGGAGAAGGAATGGCCGGATTAATTGCTGAAGCTGTCCGATTCTCTTTTCGTCCCGGTCTTTTTCGATCGGCAGCACATAGCGTTTATGGAAGCCGGTCAAACTGCCGAGATAGCCTTTATTCATGAAGTCAAAAATGGACCACAGCTCAGTCAGCCGGTTTTCCATCGGCGTGCCGCTCAGCGCGATATGGTGAAGCCCCTTCAGCTTCCTGATTGCGCGTGATTGCTTCGTATGCGCGTTTTTAATATTTTGCGCTTCATCAAGGCAGATCGTGTTCCATGTCACAGAAGAAAGCTCTTCAGTATCTGCATGTGACAGACCGTATGAAGTGAGCACCACGTCTGCGTTTTCATAATGCGCGGCGAAATCATCCCCCTTTGGCCGACGCGGCCCATAATGGAGCGCGACAGACAGATCAGGGGCAAAGGTTTGAAGCTCCCGCTGCCAGTTGCCAAGTACGGATGTCGGCGCAATAATCAAATGAGGCGTTTTTTGCCGGCCGCTTTCCTTCACGTGAAGGAAATAGGCCGATCATTTGAATCGTTTTCCCAAGCCCCATATCGTCAGCCCAGACAGGCGCCAAAACCGCTTTCCCGCAGAAACAGCAGCCAGTTCATGCCGTATTTCTGATAAGGGCGGAGCGTTCCTTTGAAAGAGGACTGACTTCGTGCTCCGGCAGGTTTTCCGCGGCAGTGAGCTTTCGAATCAGTGACCTGAGCTGTTTAGACAGATCAAACTGAATGCCGGCGAAAGCGGATGTATCAATCAGATCCGAATCCTCAAGTCCGCCATCCTGCTGATCCATTAGCTCGCGCGCCAGAATATCAGACATGTGGAGTCCCTCTGATTCTGCTTTTTCCATCAGGCGTT
>NZ_ATNM01000185.1 GCF_000427295.1 Cyclobacterium qasimii M12-11B
TTCAAATAACAACTGCTTTTTCTATCAATTTTCTGGTAAATCGGGTATAGGGTTGATTAGCTTATTACTGCCTGATTTATCTTTTTTCAAGTCGAAAGCATCTGAAAGCTCTCCCGTCATCGTATAAGCTTTAAATTCGTGCTTGTCTCCCGTTATCTCAATCAACTGACGCATATGAGTGTTCGAGGCTTTTCTCTCCCTCCAAGGGAATTTCTGTGCGTCATACCTTTTCAATCCTGCCAACGTTTCCAATGGGTTAACCGTAGGGTGCAAAACAATACGATCGGGAAAATCCCCATGCATGGACAAGTACTACTTCTTTAATAAGACAACCTCCTGAGCGCTTAAAAAAGTGGGAGATAAAAAACACTAAACTAAAAACTAGAAATAAATATGCTGTGCGATCCACAACTTTTTCATAGTCACTAAATAAAAAAGGGTCTCTGCCGAAAACGACAGAGACCCTTTAGTTATAATTAAAATCTAGTCAATACCTTAAAAAGGTATGTTAGTTCCCTGATATAACCAAGGTTTTGACCATTGACTATCTGCTCCAAAGTTTCCTGAGAATTCAGTTATTTCAATATTGTTCAAAGCAGCATCAAGATTAGCTGAGTTATTGTTGTACTCATCATTTCCATACTGGAACCTGATGGCTACCTCTGGTTGAGGAGACAAAGGACCTGCAGTTAAGTCAGGGAAACCTGTTCTCCTGTAATCTGCAAATGCTTCAGTACCGTTAGACCAGTTAGCTACCCATTTTTGAGTAATTATTTGTTCGATAGTACTGTTAAACATTACACCAGACTGAGCAATAAAGTCATCGTACATATCGGCTTTTCCCCAAACTTCAAGAGATTGTTCGATACCCATGTTATAATGCATCTCAGCATCACCTACATTCCAGCCTTTCATGGCTGCTTCGGCGAAGATAAAGCTTACTTCAGATGCAGACAATATCCTTGCTTTAAGGATATCTCCTGCAGATCCGGCCGTACTATAAATTTCATCCAACTGAGAAACATGTAGGTTTTGTGTTCCTTGACCTGGAATAGGATTCCCATTGTAAGATTCTGGCGTAAGGATAGATGCTGGTAAACCAACATACAAATCTGTATTGTAATCCGCCATATTAGGATTAAAATGACGCGTAAATTTCACATCAGCATACTCTTCTTCGAATTGATCAAAAGTATAAATAGATTCGATTGGTTCTCCATCAGCTCTAATGAAACTTTCAGCAGCAACATCAAGGGAAGCATCTTCTACCCACTGAACCCTTACAGAATCAAACCAAACAGGAAGCCTAGGATCTTCAGTCATTGTCAATTGATCAATGAAGGTCTGGCAAGCCTGGTATCTTTGGAAATCATCAGGATCTAACCTTACGTGTCTGGTAATCCATATGTCATTTGATCCACCTGTATAATCTAGATTGGCATCCTGAGAAGGATCCTGAATATAGATTCCACTGCTATAGATGGCTTCAATTCCAGCTTTGGCTACATCAGGCTTCTTTTCAGACAAACGCATATAATACCTTAACAATAGAGAGTTGGTAAACCTTCTCCAGCTATCGACATTGGCACCATAGATAAGGTCATTACCAGCGGTTACACTTTCTGTAGAAGCAGAAGCTAGTAAAGTTGCAGCCTGATTTAGGTCAGCAATAATACCATCATAAATTACTTCCTGACTGTCAAATTTCGGGAATTGAAATTGATCACTGCCTTGGTCACCCATTAGGGCATCCGTATAAGGAGCATCTCCCCAAAGATCTGCAATATTTCCATAAGCAAAGGACTTCATCGTAAGGCCTATGCCCTGGAAGAATACGTTATCCATTTCTTCGCCTCTGGTAATCATTAGATCGTTGGTTCTAAGGATATCATACCATCCGGCCCAGCTTGTGGAAACCCAGTCATAGTTATTATGACCACCATACCAACCATTCTTCTGAGTGTATTGCATTGCACCACCCAAATCATTGAATCCTAATCCCAAATAGCTTTGAGCAGAATTTACCAATACTGTTGGCATTAAAAGATTTGGATTGGCATTAGCCGGGTCAATACCATAAGGATTGGTATTGATCTCACTGAGTTTGTCGTCACAACCTGTGACCAAGATAAGCCCCAGGAGAAATACGGCTATCTGTCTAAATTTAAATAAATTTTTCATGATATGTAAAAATAAGTGGCTTTAAAGATTGAAATTAAGCTTGAAACCAACAGGAATGCTCCATGGCATTACATTTTGACGTTCAATGCCTTGGTTGAATGAAGAACCTGAAGCCATAAATGCTCTTTCAGGATCGATACCAACACCAGCTTTTGTCCACAACATAATATTTCTAGTATAGACAGAGAAAGTAGCGTTTTTGAATACACTGAAATTCGGAATTCTATAACCTAAAGACAATTCCCTTAACTTAATAAAGGTTGCATCAAAAGTAACTTGCTCATTGAAGCTCCATGGGTAAGTATTGGTAATAGGATAAATGTTAGTACCAGAACCACCTAAATGCTCTTCATATACATCATCTGCATAATTATCAGGAGTATCTGCACCAGCAGTCTGAATTACACCAGGAATAAATGCACCATCAGAACCATTTTCATCGATAGGGAATCCACCAGTTTCAGCAGTATGACCACCTACACGTGGGAAGTTTCCTGGACTTGGTATAATGTATTTTTCAGGATCAGACTTCAATAAAGCTGCCAATTCATCTTCAGAATACAAGCCACCTGGTATTAGGTCGTCAATTTGTCTTTGTGATTTCCAATCAGATTCTCCGTATCTATAAGTAAAGGACATAAATTCGCCACCTTGTCTCCAGTCAAAACTAGCATTCAAAACAAATCTTTTGTAGCTAATTCCAGTCTGCATACCAAGAATGAAATCAGGGTTGAAGTTACCCACTTTTCTAAGGGCATCATCAGAAGATAGGTCTTGCCATTCTCCATTAGAGTCTAATACAGGCCATTTGTAATAAGGAGAATTTGGATCTTCCACCTCTACAAAACCTTTACTGTACATGTTTCCAATTTCATCTCCTAAGAAGGTAATGGCTCCTCCACCATTTTCTCCCCAAAGCGTAACTCTATCAAAGTTTTCTACCAGTTCCAAAACACTGGTTCTGTTTCTACTCCAGTTAACATCAACATCTAATTTCCAGTCATTCCTATCAAGTGCTGTACCACCTAAGCTCATTTCTAAACCTCTACTTTGGATCAGTCCAGCATTAATTAACCTGCTGCTGTAACCTGAAGATCTAGGAAGATTTACAGAGAATATTTGGTTCGTGTTTTCAATCACATAATACGTTCCAGAAAACCTCAACTTATTGGCGAACATATTCAAATCGATACCAGCCTCTATAGAAGTAGCTTCTTCAGGCAAGAAATCAGGGTTGTTTATTCCAGAACCTACCGCTGCAGTATTAATTGAATTATAAGTTCCTGTAGATAAGTTTTGAACCAAACGATATGGGCTTGTATCATTACCTACTTTTGCCCAACCTACTCTGGCTTTCAACATGTCAATGCTTTCAGGAAGGTTAAGCGTGTAATTCGCTAACCAGCTTAAAGAAGCAGAAGGGTAGAAATAAGAATTGTTGTTTAAAGGTAAAGTAGATGACCAGTCATTTCTAGCCGTCAAATCCAAATACAGTTGATCATCATATCCAAATGAGGCCAATCCGTAAATACTGTAGATTCGCTTTTGGGAATAACCGCTTGATACAGATCTGTTGTCCGCAGGAATGTTCTGAGCATTATAAATACCCGGTACCACAAGACCATTATTTCTGTCAGAACCTACGCCAACATAAGAAGAAACACCATATCTATGCATGATATTTCCACCTGCAGATGCATTGAAATCTAATTTACCAAAGTCCTCGTTATAACTCAAAAGGAAATCAGCATTAGACTCTTGGTTCAACATGTCTGTGTTGTAATATCCACCTTTAGCCATTCTGCTATAGCTGTAACCGATTTTAGTTTCTCTGTTTTCGTCAGATCGGTCCAAGGAATACCTTGCTATTAAATTTAAATTATCAGAGAATTTATAATCCAAAGATACGTTTCCGTAAATTCTATCTCTTCGGAAAGCATTCTCAATACCATAAGCAATGAAGTAAGGATTGTCTCCAACAGGAGTCCTTAATTGCTGTATTTCTTCTTGTCCAGGAACCCAGATACCTTTCATTCCCTCATAATCAATATAAGAGGAATTGTACACCGCTTCTAAAGCGTTACCTCTTCTATCACCTGTACTAGGTCTGTCATTTGACTTGCTATTGGTGTAGTTGAAGTTAGTACTAAGCGTTAATTTGTCCAAAATGTCATAAGTAACGGCAGAAGAAATGCTATTTCTATACAAATCGGAATTTGGGATCATACCTTGATGGATCATATTCCCATAAGACACCCTATAGGTAGCCTTATCATCTCCACCACTTATGGCGAGATTGTTATTGGAAGTGATACCAGTTTGAAGGAAGTCCTTCATTGCATTCGGATAAGATTTCAACTCAGTTGGAATTACGTTTCCGTTTTCATCAACTGGGCTATCCCATTGTTGTGCTAAGTTACCTGCATCCAATTGTGGTCCACCCCAATAAGCTGATCCATCATTGAAAACGCCTTCTCTATTACCATTTGCATATTTATAATGCAAATCAAGCAATTGAGTAGCTTGTTCAAAAACGTTGCTTGTAGAGAAAGAAAGTCCCATGTTTTTACCTTTCCCACCAGATTTAGTAGTAATGATAACAACACCATTACCAGCACGAGTACCATAAAGTGCTGCTGCACTTGGGCCTTTTAGCACACTGATATTGGCAATATCATCAGGGTTAATATCGGAAATGGCATTACCATAATCGACCTGGTTTCCATCACCATTTTGAGAATTGTTATTCAGTGAGTTAGACATTGGAACCCCATCCACCACAAATAGTGGCTGGTTGTCAGAAGTCAATGAGGAAGCTCCCCTAATCACCATGCTTATAGATGAACCTGCACCACTTGTTTGGTTGATGGTCACACCTGGCATTCTACCTGCAAGAGAACTCAATACGTTTTCTTGAGACACTTGAGTAATATCTTCCGCAGAAACTGTAGATACATCATACCCTAGTGATCTTTGGTCTCTTTTGATACCAAGGGCTGTTACAACTACTTCATTCATGGCAGTAGCTGCCTCTTCCAAGCTTAAATTAATATTGGTCTGGTTGCCAACTGTTACCTCTTGGCTTTCAAAACCTACATAAGAGAATACCAATACTGCTCCAGGGCCGGCGACGTCAATTGTATATGATCCGTCTATATCCGTTACTGTTCCATTGCTTGTTCCTTTCTCCAAAATAGTAACACCAGGCAAGCCTGAAGCATCATTTGTGGAGGTAACTTTTCCTCTGATAGTGACTGCAACCATCTCCTCGACAGTAAAAGCAGGTGCAAAAGAATTCCCTATTGCAGGATTTCCATTGGCTTCCGCCAGTACTGAACCAGTAGATAAAATACCTACCGAGAGAAGTGGCACCATCCACTTCATCATTTTTTTAGTACGATGTTTTTTCATAATTAATTGTTTTGCTTTTTCGGTTTTGCGTTCGTCTGATAAATTGGAAGTGATTCTCCAAACCTTGCCCATTGAAGGACTTCTATTCTTTTTCTTTTTGCGTTCTACTTAAACTTTGATCCTTTATTTTTTTATCTTCTGTATTCGATTTTAACTCTTCGTTGTATTCGTTTAAGACTTGCTCAAAATGTTTCCGCATACTTTCTTCCATCCCAGCCACCATTTCCGGATCCTCAAGACTTCCTAAAAGTTCATCAAACTCAGGACGTGAAATCTTATTTTGTACAAGTCTCTGCATTAGAGCCTCTGCTTTTTTCTTTTTCATATAAATGCCCTCCACCGTAAATACCATGGGATATAAAAAAGAGACTATTTGATTCAATTCTTTTTTATTGTGAAATAATTGTTAACAAACTTAACCTTAGCATAAAGTGGCCTGATTTCATTTTAATGCGTAATATTATTAGATACCAAAATCGGCCTTTGGAGATCAATGGCTACTAATTTTAATCTGTTTATGAAAAGTTCACCACTATTATTGGTTTGCATTGCATTGATTTTCAGCTCATGTGGACCCCAAAAAAAAGATGAAAAAGCTTTGCCTTCCGTTAAAGAAACAATGGATGGAGTTGTAACCCGCCTATATAAGGAGTTGGATAAAGATGCGCTTGATACCATTTCTCATGCTTATGCAGCGCAATACCTTACGGATGAAGAGAAAGAATCCCTCGCTACACAATATTGGAAAGTAAAGGTAAATGTACCTACCACTGTTTCCCTCATGAGAAATAAAGGCCAAGAGGTTGTTCCTTTCTGGATAAAACCTGCGGGATTTACGCTCACAGACCTGGAGGTAAAAAATGAACATGATACCTATGAGGTATATCAGAAAGATTTCGATGCAGGAGAAATCCAGCTGGGTATTAATGGCTTTGGCAAGCACCGACCTGTTTACTTCATTGGACTTGCACCTCAAAACTCAGAAGATGAATTGGAGATCACTCCTGTGTTTCCTGTAACACAACACATTGAAGTTTTTGATGTTGGCGCTTTCACCTATCACGACTGGAGTGGATTGAAACTTACAGAAGTTCCTGATGCGCTCAAAGGACAAAAACTACTGACGACCATCAGAGGTAGAGCAAGAGAGGCACACATGGTTGATGCTTTTAGAACTACCGCTTTCCCTACTGGGGAAAAACCTGATCAGGTACTTCTTACCTGGAGTGAGTCACCAGAAAACTCCATGGACATCCAATGGAGAACAACAGAGACGGTATCCTCAGGGACAGCTAAATATTGGAAAAATGGAACTGAAGACACTTTAGAAACTCAGGCAGAGAAATTTCTAATGGAAGACCGTCTCCTTCAAAATGACCGATACATGAATAGGTTTACAGCCAAGTTAAGGTCTCTGGAGCCTGAAACTGAATATGGCTATATTGTAGGAAATGAAGAAGCCGGTTGGTCATCGCCAGAAACCTTCAACACCGCCACAGGTAAAGGCGAACCTTTTTCATTTGTTTGGTCTGGTGATGTGCACCTTTCTGAAGTATGGGGCAATAACATTCAGAAAGCAGAGAAAAGATTCCCGGACATTGCCTTTTATTATATAGCAGGAGACCTTGTAAATACAGGTTTATACAGAGATGATTGGGACAAGCTGTTTCAATATGCGGGAAGTACCATAGCAAGAAAACCACTTATGGCTGTTCCTGGCAATCACGATAGTCAGGATGGACTTGGGGCCTGGATGTTTGAAAAAATGTTGAGTTACCCTTCAGACAGTCCTTCTCCTGAGATGGCTGGGCGCTCGTATGCTTTCAATTATGGAAATGCGCTGTTCCTAATGATAGATTCTACCTTTCCCAATGAAGACCAAACGGAATGGATTGAGAAAAAGTTAAAAGAAACAGATGCAACCTGGAAAATCGCAGTTTTTCACTTTCCTCCTTTCAATGCAGTAGAACCTTATGAGGACATACAGCAGGAATGGGGACCACTCTTTGACAAATACCATGTTGACATGGTGATGGGTGGGCATTTTCATTACTATATGCGGTCTAAGCCAATAAACAACGGGCAAATTGTAAAAAGCCCTAAGGACGGAACCATTTACTGGATTTCTGTTGGCACCACTGGAAAAAACAAAGACGTAGAAACAGGTTCCTATGCGGAAATTCAGTTTCCAGCAGATCACTTGTACCAATACATTACAATTGATGGAAAAACAATGAAAGCGCAAACCATCAATGTTGATGGCGAGAAGGTCGATCAGTTTTCAATCAACAAATAATACATTACGATTTTCAAGATTTATACCCAGACTAAGCAATAGCGTTCGTCACATAATAGAAGGCCTATAGCAAATTTCGTATTAAAGCCTGTCAGCAGTTTATCTGTAGACAGGCTTTTTTTTAACTCAGATATTTTTCAAATTAAACTGGTAGAAACCTTTTATTACCTGTATTTTTAACTCGGATTTCGCAATAGAAATCTTGACACATTGCCTTTTCCCTTCTTAAGAACAACTGTAAGAATAAGAAAAACAACGGGTTAAATGATTAAAATAGCTTGTACTCAGTGCTGGCTAGGATTGGCTGAGTTGATTCAGTACTTTGAAGATACATCAGCACCCACTGCTCGCCTGAGGTTAAAATAAACCAAATGGATTTGGTCAGAACAAAACTTCTGTCCAATGGACCAATTGGTCAAAAAATTGATTTTCATTCCCTTTTCAATAGACATATATGTACCTGATATTTGACACTGAGACTACTGGGCTTCCTCGCAATTACAATGCGCCCATGTCCGACCTGGAGAATTGGCCACGATTGGTTCAATTGGCCTGGCAACTCCATGATGATAAAGGACGGCTTATCTCTAACAATAATTTCATAGTAAAACCAGAAGGTTTTACCATTCCTTATAACTCTGAGAAAATACATGGTATTTCCACTCAAAGAGCCATCAAGGAAGGGCATGATCTGAGCAAGGTATTGGAGGAATTTGAAGTAGACCTCAAGAAATCCACTTTCCTTGTTGGCCATAATATTGGCTTTGATATATCCATCGTTGGAGCGGAATTATTGAGAACTAACAAGTCCATTGCAGACCTGGAAAAGGAGCCGCTAGATACCAAGAATATTTCTACGGAATTTTGTGCTATACCTGGTGGAAAAGGCGGAAAATTTAAGTGGCCTACCTTGATTGAGCTCCACCAGAAATTGTTTGGAGAAGGTTTTGGAGATGCGCATGACGCGGCTTATGATGTAGACGCTACAGCAAAAAGTTTTTTTGGACTTATAAAAGAAGGCGTACAGCCACCCGTCGAGGGGGTGACTATTGAGGAAATAGTCTATGAGGCCCCCAATCTTGAAGCAGCCAATTTTGCTGCTGCCAAAGATGACGTTAAGCTATCAGCCAAAAAGGTCCTTAAAGCAGCAGATGGTGCAGACATTTCTGATCTCAAAGACACGCCTTTTACGCATTTGCATGTCCATACTCAATTTTCCATACTTCAGTCTACCTCAGAAATCCCTGCTGTCATAAAAAGGGCAAAAAGTTTAGGAATGCCGGCTTTGGCCATGACCGATCATGGCAATATGATGGGAGCCTTTAACTTTGTAAAAGAAGCTTTTAACAACGACATAAAACCCATTATTGGTTGTGAATTCAATCTTTGCCGGGACAGAAAGAATAAATCCAATAAAGACGATGGCTACCAAACCGTATTGCTGGCAAAGAATAAAGCAGGTTACCATAACCTTGCTAAACTGTCTTCCTATGCCAATATCGAAGGTTTCTACTATCTCCCGAGAATAGATAGGGAAGTTCTTGTACAATATAAAGGGGACATTATTGCTACCACTGGTGGGCTATGGGGAGAAATCCCTTACCTCATCCTCAATGTAGGTGAAACCCAGGCAGAAGAAGCCTTTGTCTGGTGGGTCGAGCAATTTGGTGAAGATTTCTATGTTGAGCTTAACCGCCATGGTATTCCCGAGGAAGAAAAGGTAAATGAAGTAATGCTCCAATGGGCGGAAAAATACAATGTCAAATATTTCGCTGCCAATAACACCTATTACAATGTTCAGGAGGATGCCAAATCGCATGACATTTTATTGTGTGTAAAGGATGGAGAATTGGTCGAGAAGCCAAAGAAATACATAGGGAGAAAAGGGCGCGAATTTCGTTATGGGTTTCCTAATGATGAATTTTACCTCAAGTCTCAAGAAGAGATGAAAAAGCTCTTTGCTGATCTTCCAGAGGCCATCACTTGTACTGATGAAATCGTGGCTAAGATTGAGCCCTTCAAACTGGCTAGAGAAGTGTTATTGCCCAAATTTGATATTCCTGAGGAGTTTGTCGACCCTAAAGACGAAGAAGATGGAGGAAAAAGGGGTGAAAATGCCTTCCTACGTCACCTCACTTACGAAGGAGCTAAAAAGAGGTACACAGATATTACGGATGAAATTAGGGAGAGGCTGGACTTTGAATTGGAAACTATTCAGAGGACTGGCTATCCAGGGTATTTCCTGATTGTCCAGGACTTTACTCGTGCTGCCAGAGAAATGGGCGTCTCAGTAGGGCCAGGAAGGGGTTCTGCTGCGGGATCTGCGGTGGCTTATTGCGTGGCGATTACCAATGTTGATCCCATTGCTTATGACCTACTTTTTGAGAGATTCCTTAATCCTGATAGGGTTTCACTTCCTGATATTGACATTGACTTTGACGATGAAGGGCGACAAAGGGTAATCGACTACGTTATTAAAAAGTATGGTGCCAATCAGGTGGCGCAGATCATCACTTATGGAACAATGGCGGCCAAATCTGCCATTCGGGATACAGCAAGGGTACTTAACCTTCCCCTACCTGAAGCCGACAGGCTGGCAAAGCTTGTCACGGATATCAAACTTAAAGCGCTTTTTGAATTGGCCAATGACCGGGCCAAGCTTTCTGCCAAGCTTAAAAACAACAATGACAATTTAGAGAAAGCATTAGAGCTTATCCGAATTTCGAAAGGTAACGATGAAAGTTCCAGAACCATTAATCAAGCCAAGGTACTGGAAGGCTCAGTAAGAAACACCGGTATACATGCCTGTGGGGTTATTATTACTCCAGATGACATCACCAATTTCGTGCCCGTTGCACTTGCAAAGGATTCGGAAATGGTATGTACACAATTTGACAACTCCGTTGTTGAGAGTGCCGGCTTACTAAAAATGGACTTTTTGGGGCTTAAAACCCTAACCCTTATCAAGGATGCTGTAAGGATCATTGATGAACGACATGGCATATTACTAGATCCTGAAAATTTTCCGATTGACGATGTAAAGACTTACGAACTCTTTCAGCGAGGAGAAACTGTCGGCATATTCCAATATGAATCTGCCGGTATGCAAAAATACATGAGGGAATTGAAACCGACTGTATTTGCTGACCTCATCGCCATGAATGCCTTGTACAGACCAGGGCCTTTAGAATATATTCCGAGTTTCATTAAAAGAAAGCATGGAACAGAGCCCATCACTTACGATCTGGATGACATGAAGGAATACCTGGAGGAGACTTATGGGATTACAGTCTACCAGGAACAAGTGATGCTTCTTTCTCAAAAGCTGGCTGATTTCACCAAAGGTGAAGCAGATGTGCTGCGTAAGGCGATGGGTAAGAAACAAAAAAATGTGCTTGATGAGATGAAGCCAAAGTTTGTCAACCAGGCAGCAGCAAAAGGTCACGATAGCAAAAAACTAGAAAAAATATGGAAAGACTGGGAAGCCTTTGCTTCTTACGCCTTTAACAAGTCCCACTCCACCTGTTATGCCTGGATTGCTTATCAAACTGCTTACCTTAAAGCGCATTATCCTGCGGAGTACATGGCCTCTGTACTGAGCAATAATATGAATGACATTACACAGGTTACTTTCTTTATGGAGGAATGTAAACGAATGGGCATTCAGGTACTCGGTCCAGATGTAAATGAATCCAAAAGTGATTTTACAGTGAACATGGAGGGGCAGGTAAGGTTTGGTATGGCAGCGATAAAGGGCGCAGGTAATGCTGCAGTCAACGCTATAATCGAAGAAAGAGAAAATGCCGGGCTGTACAAAAACATCTTTTCTTTCACAAAAAGGGTAAACCTTAAAGCGGTTAATAAGAAAACCATGGAGGTATTGGCCATGGCAGGTGGTTTTGATTGTTTTGTAGACTTTCACCGAAGGCAATACCTGGAAGCTCCAGAAGGTGAAGCTTCACTTCTGGAGAAAGCCGTTAAATATGCCCAAAAAGTTATCCAGGAGGAAGAGAGTTCACAAGTTTCTATGTTTGGAGGAGGCGGAGGTCTTGACATACCTGTCCCCACAATTCCTCAAATGGAACCTTTCAGTCAATTGCAAGAATTAAACATTGAAAAAGAGGTAGTAGGACTGTATATTTCAGGACACCCACTGGATCAATATAAGGTGGAAATAGAAGCCTTTACCAACACGGGACTACCTGAACTTGCCGACACGGCACAACTTAAAACAAAAGGGGAAATTAAACTTGCAGGAGCAGTTACCACTTTTGCCCACCGTACGACCAAAAATGGAAAACCATTTGGCACACTTACCATGGAAGATTATCATGGAGGACATACCTTTTTCATCTTTGGAGAGGATTATGTGAGATTCAAGGAATATTTCATGCCCAACTGGTTTCTTTATATTACCGGATCTGTGCAACCTAAACGATTCAATCCAGAAGAATTTGAATTTAAGATCAATCAAATCACCTTACTTAATGAGATTCGAGGTAAGATGATCAAAGGTTTGAGAGTGCATATTGATTTGGATGACCTGGGACTGGAACTGATGGAAAAACTAGAAGCCATCACGCAGAAATACAAGGGGGAAGCAAAATTATATATAAATATTATAGACAATAAAGAAAATTTAACGTTGGATCTTATATCCTCAAAGTACCGGATAGATCCATCAAATGAGTTCATACAGGCCTTGGATCAAATACCCGAGGTAGCCTATAAGATCATTTGATTTTGAAATTATTTTAGTCAGTTAGGAACTTATTAATGTTGAAACTGATTAAGTTATATATTTTATAAAAAACCATAATTACAATAAGATGGCAAAAGCAATTGAAATCACAGATAGCAGCTTTGATGAATTAATCAAATCAGAACAGCCAGTATTGGTGGACTTTTGGGCAGAATGGTGCGGACCTTGTAAAATGATAGGCCCCATAGTAGAAGAACTTGCAGGCGAATATGAAGGTAAGGCCATCATCGGTAAAATAGATGTAGATGCCAACCAAGATATTCCAGGTAGATTTGGCATTAGAAGTATTCCTACCCTTTTGATTTTCAAAGGTGGAGAAGTAGTAGACAAAGTAATAGGCGCAGTTCCTAAATCTGTCATTGCTGATAAATTGGAAGCTCAGGTATAAGTTGTACCAAAAGTATTTAAGCATAAAAAAAGTCCTTCTTTCGAAGGACTTTTTCTTTTTGCATAGCATGAACAGCTATCTAATATTATTGAATGGATCTCCCATTTAAATCATAAACAACTCTACCGTCTTTTACGGTTAATTCACACTCCAATTTGTGATTAGTAGGGACTTTCTGTCCTGTTCTATCCCAAAGCGTAAATTCGCCATCTCTGATATTCAATATACTGATATCAGCTATCGCTCCTTCAGAAAGGTGTCCTAATTCTACCCTTTGAATTACCTGAGCAGGCTTCCAGGTACTCGCTTCAATAACATCAGGAAGTTCCATTCCCATTGCCAGGAAAGTGGTCATTACATTCAGCTGGTCTTTCATAGCAGCATTCATGCTACCTGTATGAAGGTCAGTACTGATGGTGTTAGGATAAAGTCCAGCAGCCAAAGCAGGGATCGCTTGCTTGAATTCAAAGCTAGCTCCACCATACCCTACATCAAAGATAATTCCTCTTTTCTGTGCATCCAGAATAAAAGGCTCCAATTCTCTGCTTTTACGGTTTATCACGGTTTCCCTTGCACCATTAAGTTCTGCATAAGTATGGGTATAAATGTCTCCTGGTCTCAAACGCTCAAAAAACAATTCTTTTATTGAAAGTGGGTCAAATTCATTGGATCCACCGAAATCAACGATTACTGGCATATCAGCGATTCTACCAGCTTCTACAGCTCTGTCAATCGGAATCCAATCACGACTACCATAATGCGCCACTTTAAAACCTACAATGTACTTTTTGTTCTGCTTGGCCACCATGCCGCTCAATTTGGCATCCATGTCACCTGTATTTTGTTCCCAGGCTCCGCCACGCATTCCTTCACCAACGATATTCATAAAACTCAATACCCTGGTTTTACTAACATCGATTACGTTCTTTTTGAAAGTATCAAAGTTTTTCCATCCAACTCCACCACAATCAACAATAGTAGTAACCCCTACACGGAAGGTAAAACCATCTGGTGGCAATGCTGTTAAACCATCACTTAAATAATGGTTTGGCTCTGTACCATGAAATACGTGACCATGGATATCAATTAATCCAGGAGTTACGACAAGGCCTTGAGCAGCAATAACTTTTCCAGCTTCTTTTTCAGAAATGGATTTAGCCACTTTAGCCACCTTACCATCTTTAATGGCAATGTCCATTGTAGCATCAATATTGTTTTTAGGATCGATCAACCTACCGCCTTTGATAAGCATGTCATAGGTCTGCGCACTTACCAAGCTACAGGTAAATACCATCACAATAAGTAATAATCTATATTTTAAATTCATCAGTTAAACTTTAGCTTTTAACAATTCTTCAGCAATTCTTTTAGCGACAATTTTCTCTTCTTTTGGTCTTAACATAAATACAGTTAGCTTAACTGCATTATCTCCGCCACTTATCACTTCTATAGAAGGACTTCCTTCACGCAATCTTTTGCGCAATTCTCCTTGATCAATGTTAATCTTACCAGTATCCCAGCCAATTTCTAAATAAGGTGTATGGTTTGCAATCGGCGGAACTGACACCTCGGTACTTACACCTTCAATATCAGAAACAGCATCAGAAATAAGGGCAATTTTGTCTTCCCACTCTTTCCATTCTTTATCATGATCTTTCTTGATATAAGTATCAAGTGCTACGTACATGCCAAGAATTTCCTCTTTATTGACTTTCATTCCACGACCAATAGTACCGCCTCTTGGTGGTGCACTTAATCTTGCAGCTTCTACGAGATCTCTTCGTCCCATCAAGATACCAGCACTTTGTGGTCCTCTAATGGCTTTTCCTCCCGAAACACAAACCAAATCAAATCCTAAATCATTGTATTTCCACAAGTTTTCTACAGGAGGAACATCAGCCGCCATGTCTATCATAGTAGGAAGACCATGCTTTTTAGCAAGTGCTATCCATTCCTCATGCTGAATTTTTCCAGATGGAGCTTGATAGTTAAGAAACCACATCATTGCCGTTTTACTATTAACAGCCCGATCTACATCAGCTGCAGTTTCTACTTCAACAATCTCAACACCAGTATTGGTAAGGGCATGAACATAACCTGTGTTATGCGATTTTTGAACAATTACCTGAGATTTCATTCCTGTTAAATCAGGCAATTGGCTGATCTTTTTTCTGTCTTTTCCGGTAAGCACACCTGCAGTACCCAAAACCATAGCAGACCAACATCCAGCTGTAACAGTAGCATATTCTGCATGGCAAAGCTCAGCAATTTTTTCTCCTACCTTGTCCTGAACCTCATCTAACATGATATAATGATCTGAGGTAAAGTTAATGGTCTGTATCACTTCATCAGGCATTAATGAAGCCGTCATAGCAGTATAAGTACCTGCAGCATTCACAAAACTTCTAAGCCCTAATTCTTTGATAACATTTCTTTTAGGAGCAGCCACCATTGTCTCTGCTTTTACAGCAGATAGAGGGATGCCTGCACCAAGTACTCCTCCTACAAGAGGAAGTGTACCTAATTTTTTCAATAATTTTCTTCTACTTAACATAGTAATATTTTTTGGAAGACGATCCCTTTCATTGGTCAATGAAAAGCGGGATTAGTCTTCGATTTCAACAATCATTTCAATTTCCAGGGCAATGCCACCTGGTAAAGAACCCATACCAACAGCTGATCTGGCATGTCTTCCTTTTTCTCCGAATACTTCTACCATAAAATCAGAAAAACCGTTCATAACTTTAGGTTGATCTATGAAGTCAGGACTTCCATTCACCATTCCAAGAACTTTTACAATCCTTGTAACCTTGCTCAAATCTCCAATTTCAGCTTTTAGAGAGGTAAGCAAATCAATACCTACCAATTTAGCTGCTGCTCTACCTTCGGTTACCGTCAGTTCAGTTCCAAGTTTGCCTGTTACCATTCCACCTTCTGGCTTTACTGGACCATGTCCAGAAAGAAAGACTAAGTTTCCTGTCCTTACTGCCTTTACAATACTGCCTGTAAAAGGCGCTGGGGTTTTCAAAACAATCCCCATTTCTTTTAATATTTTCTCTGGGCTTTCCTGTGCATTAGAAAACGAAGGCAAAGCAACCAGACTTATGAAAAACAAAAACGCGAGTGATTTAAGCATAACAATTTTATATTTAGTAGTAATTAGGTCGACATTAAAATATTATTGAGGGATATTATTCCCAAATTTTGGCACCAATACCGTTCAGGTCCCAAACAATTCTTCCCGCTCTTAAAGTCAATTCAGTTTCTAATTTCTGTGTACCCTTAGCAGCAGCACCAGAGGAATCTATAAAACCAAACTCTCCTTCATTTAACCTGAATATTGCCACATCAGCCTCTGCTCCAACAGAAAGATTGCCTAATTCTTCCCTTTGAATAACTTGAGCAGGTTTCCAGGTAGAAGCCGTAATGGCCTCCTGAAGACTCATTCCTAAGTTCATCATTTTGGACACTACATTCAACATGTCTTTCATTCCAGCATTCATACTGCCTGTATGCAAGTCGGTGCTTATGGTATTTGGATAAAAACCTTGTTGTGTTGCAGGTACAGCTACTCTAAATAAGAAAGAGCCTCCGCCATGCCCAACATCGAATATCAACCCCTTTTTTTGAGCTTCAAACCAGTGTGGCCAAACTTTACCTTCTGCATTCAGTGTACCTTCCTTTGGGCCATGTCCGGAATGATCTCCACCGTACATGTGTGTAAGGATATCCCCTGGTCTTAATATATCAAATAGTAAGGTAGAAAGTGGTAAAGCAGGATCTGCGCCTCCTAAATCCACCATAACTGGAATTTTTGCAATCTCTCCAGCTTGGACAGCTTTTTCGTAAGGCCCCCATTCATGTCCTCTATAATGGGCTATTTTTACCCCAATAATTTCAGGGTGCTGTCTAGCTATCATAGCTGTCATCTTAGGACTCATGTCAGTGGTATCCTGCTCACGTGAGCTTACCCCACTCATACCTTCACCCACAATATTGATAAAAACCAATACTCTGGTCTTAGATCGGTCAATCACATTTTCTTTATAAATCTGAAAATTTTTCCAGCCAGGACTTCCTGCATCAGCAACGGTAGTGACTCCCGCTCTAAAAGTGAAACCATCTGGGGGCAAAGCAGAAAAGCTATTGTTATAATCCCTGTGGGAAATTGTTCCGGAAAAATGGTGCCCATGGATATCAATTAAGCCAGGTGTAACGATTAAGCCCTTGGCGTCAATGATTTTTGCAGCAGATTTTTCACTAATATTTTTGGATACTTTGGCAATTTTTTTATCCTTAATTGCAACATCCATCACCCCATCAATTTTATTTTTGGGGTCTATTACATGACCGTTTTTTATCAAAAGGTCAAAATCCTGGGCCATGCCTTGTAGGACAATCGCCATAAATAAGACAAAGGTTAGCTTTAGTAATTTCATAGGTATAGCAATTTATTGAAAGGTTATTTTTCCGAAATATTTCGGTAAATGGAAATCTGGATGAGGATTGATTACCTCGTTCCAAGTAAAATAATGAGGGTTACTGGATTTTGCTGCAACTTTATAGAAATTAGCTTTCCAAGTCACACCTGGTGCTGGAGTAGTAATTTCTCTATATTCTTTTAACAAGGCCAATGGCACCCTGAATTCAATAAACCAGGTAACGGGCTCAGTGATTTCAGGGTCTACCTTATCAGGCATTGTATGTGCAATCTCAACTTGCTCGATTTCTTCCGGTTTCAATTTCTTGAATTCTTTTCTAGGCACTGTTACATAATGAAACAAAGGCACTCCAGAACAATTGATCTCCAGGTTAAAATATTCCAAAGGCGAGTTGGTATCAGGTGCAAAGAAAAACTCTACACAGGAATCACTAGACACATTTCCATTTACCTCTTGAACGACACATCTAACATATTTGTCCTCCACCTTGAAAATCCCATAGATATTGTCTTTATCGTATCTTAATTTAACCTGTGTTTTCGGGATGAATTTCTCCGGTTCAGGCCCCATATGAAGTGCTATGGAAGCAGCTTCTACTTCTTGCCATTCCGGCTTGTCCCAGTTTCCATCAATGGAAATTGGCTTATCTACCGATTTTACAATGTATCCGGAAGTTGATGGCTTGCTTTCTTTCATAGCTTTAGGGTTAGGACCTTGAATCAGCCCAAATATTACAATAAAAAAGAAACAATTAATTTCATCTATAGGCTTTTTAATGTTACCAGCTAGTTAGGTATTACTTGATTTCTTTACGTGCATTGGCCACCTCAATCGCTGAAATACTAGAAGAGTTGTTACCGAAGCTTTTTCTTATGTAGGTTAAAACACCTGCAGCTTCAGCATCACTTAAGAAGGAATGAGCAGGCATTATGCCATTATAAGCAACTCCATCTACTTCAATTTGTCCTTCAAGCCCCTGCAATATAACATTGATCAATTCCTTTTATTACCACGAACCCATTTGGTTCCCGCTAAAGGAGGGAATCTGGTACCATCACCCATGCCATTGCTCTGATGACAAGTAGCACAATATACATTATAAGTCTGTGCACCAACTTCTAGCAACCCTTTTTCCAGGTTGTCTTGCTCTTCATCAGGCTTCCTTATATTGGTTCTTGATTCTTTCCTTATAGCTAGCTCTTCAAGTGCATCCTCAGAAAAATCTTCTTTATCTCCAGGATACATCACTCTCCAAATCTTACCTTGTACACTTTCAGTAATATAAAGTGAGCCATCAGGTCCCATAGAAATCCCCATAGGTCGAGCAGCTGCATCTCCTGTATTTACAATTGTATCCAATTTGGCAAAGCCATCAGCAAAAACTTCCCAAGGACCTGAAGGCTTATCCCCTTCGAAAGGAACAAATCCTACAAAATATCCTGCCTGAGGATAAGGACCTCTGATAGTACTGCCATGAAAAGCAACAAATGCACCATCTTTATATCTTTCTGGAAATTGATCTCCAGTGTAAAAAAACAGATCATTAGGCGCATAGTGTCCTGGGAAACCTATCAAAGGCATGGCCACTGAATCAACACCTGTGTCTAACTCTTTGTCACCACCGTATTCTGGATTTAATAGTTTTTTACCACGAATATGATCGTAATAGAAATAAGGCCATCCTGCATTGGTACCTTCTTCTACCTTTAAAAATTCTTCAGAAGGAAGAACAGCTGACTCCCATCTTGAATAAAGATCTGGCCATGTTCTGTACAAGTTATCTCGCCCATGCTGAACAACGTAAAGGCTATTCTCCTTGTCGTTCCAATCCATTGCTACGACACTTCTAATACCTGTAGCATACAAGTAACCATCTTTCTGTGTTTGGTTAAGCTTATTGGCGTCAAATCTCCAAATACCACCGTGCCATTCTAACTGAGGGCAAGGTAGCATGCCTGGTAATCCTGGACGTCTGTTGAACTCTTGACAAACGTCTCCTGGAGATCCAAAAGGCACATACATATTGCCTTCATTGTCAAACGCAAGTGGTTTAGCGATGTGCTCATGACCATAAAATGCATTTTTATAATCATCACGCATAATTAATTCAGCTTCCCCTTCAGGGACCAAACTCTCTGGGTCAATTTTAATACGGAAAACATCTCCTGCAGTACTGAAGTAAAGGTATCCATTGTAAATCTCCATACCAGTACCATAACTGCCTACTTCTGGATAGGAGCCGAATGTACTGACAATGTCAGCTTTTCCATTTCCATCAGTATCTCTCAAGGCAACTATACCTTGACCTTCCTCATTGGCAACCCTTAGCTTTACATAAATATCGCCATTGTCTCTGACAGTAAGGTGTCTTGCTCGACCAATACTATCTACCACAACAACTGCCTCAAATCCACCAGGAAGAGTTAAACCTCCATTGTCAGAATCTCCACTTGGCAATTTCACTCCTGATTGGCAAGCTCCAAGAGTAAAAAGAACAAACATCAACGTGTAGTAAGCCAAGCGATTTTGTGTGTTAAAAGAAATATTTTTCATCATATAAGCATTAATATATATTCGTCTTTTTAATTTTAAGTGGGTGATCGTATTATAAATTAGATAGGTAAGTTAAGTTGAAATCATAAAATTTCCTTAGAATACAAGCGTAATAATAAAAAATATTACTTAAGTGGATAAAGCAGGATGGAAATGGTTCCTACCTTAATGTTCTAACCAAAATTTCATATAAATAATGGGCAAAACCTATTTTGGGCTGAATCAAATTTGATTTGATTTCACTTGTTTTAAAGGCTGGTGTTTTTGGGTGATTCTCGCTAGTTTTTATTAAAAAAGCCCTCTGTATAAAAAGAGCCAAACTTTGAGAAATCTAAGTTTTGTAATACGAATTCTTGATATTTTCAGGAAGCTACTCCATTACAAGGAATTACAGATATTACACAATTTGGACTATTGAGATGGCAAAAGTATAAAAAAAGTATGATTTCACCCTTACAACACTTAATATTTTAACCAAATTGAGAGATTATTTGTATTTAAAGCATTTATTAGCCTAAAAATTAAACTCAGGCAAAAAATTAAAATTCTGTCAATTTAAATCCAAGAGTGGAATTAATCTGTGTTTGTAGCGAGTAGATTAATGTATTCCTTTATTTCCTTTAAGTAATGCATCAAACGAATGTTTGATGGCAAATTTAAGTCCTGTCCAATAATTTGATATCCTGAGGCTATAATCGTTGATTTAGGAAACCTTTCGCCCAAGGATTGGAGGTATCCTTCTACAAATTCATTAGAAGGGTTAGTCGTTATTGCCGTCACAAGGAAATCTGGATTGTGCACCTTGTAAACATTATTTAAGTCATCATCAGGAGTGTTTTGCCCCAGATAGATAACCTTGTGCCCATTGGCTTTTAGTAAATAGGAAGTGAAAAGAAGTGATATCTCATGCAATTCGCCCTCCGGCAAGAACAATAAAAATTTCCTTCCTTCTCCAGTAAACACCTGTCCATCTATGGCCACTATTAATTTTTGCCTCACCAGATTTGAAATAAAGTGCTCCTGCCCCGGATGAATGCTTCCGGTTTGCCACAGAACCCCTATTTTAGACAAAAATGGATAGATGATGTTCAACATGGTCTGTTCAAAACCTATTTTGAGAATATTGGTAGAAATGATTTTTTCAAATCTTTCTTCATTGAACTCGACCATTGCTAAAACCAGTGAATGGATTTGATCATCATAAGCAAAAGACCGTTCGGTCAGTTGAAGCACTTCAGCTTTCATTTCTTCACCAGTCATTTTGGCGATCTTGCTTATTTTCAATCCATTCTCATTGAGTAAGGCTACATTCAAAATTAATTTTAGGTCATCATCATCGTAAAACCTGATATTTGTATCCGTTCTTTTTGGATTGAGTAGTTTATACCGCTGCTCCCAAATCCTTACGGTGTGGGCTTTTATCCCAGATAGCTTCTCTAGATCTTTTATGGAATACTTACTCATTTACCTTTTTTTTAAAGTACTTATTAGGTACAATGAATAATCCAAATGAAACTGCTCCATCTTTTTTCCTGCTTGCATGGTGCGCTTGGTGGGCTTTAAAAATACCCGCGAGGTATCCGCCTTTCGGTTTTGTGAAAAGCTTCACTCTTCTATGTATTAATATATCGTGCAAAATAAAATAGCTTAGGCCGTACAAGGTGATCCCCAAACCAATCCAAAACCTATAGTCCAAAGTACTAACTCCAAAAAAAATCAGAGCAATAGCGACACTCGCGAAAAGGAAAGAGAAAAGGTCATTGAGTTCAAAAAAGTTTTTGGAGTGGCTGTGGTGAGTCTTGTGAATTTTCCACAATACACCATGCATTAAATATTTGTGAATAAACCATCCGGAAAATTCCATGGCCACAAATCCAACCAGAATATAGAACAAAGCGTAAATCATTGTTAATTAAACCAAGCTAAGGTGATTTTGTTTTCTTTTTATAGAATCATTGCCAAAACGGCAAAAAAGGCCAACAGATTAAAAAAGACAATGAGATTAAGTTCATTGTCCTTCTCAAAAGAAAGCTTTCTATATACAATCTGAATAATAAAGGCGACTAAAAACCAGGTGATAAAATTGGACACAGGAATAATTTCCTGATGCCACTGCCAGAAATCTAAAGCAACAGCCACTTTTTCAAGGCATAAATCCAACAGAACCATTAATCCAGCACCTGAAGCGGCTGCAATAAGGTCATTTTTTATCATTTTTTGAAAAATACCTCCAGTTAGGTAAACTAGTAAAAACCAATTTAGCCCTATCATCAAAGGCACCCCAAAGGCCTTAATACCAAGGACACCACTGTAACTGTAATCCCCAAACAACAGCCCGGTATGGACACCGATGATTTCGGTAATCATGCCGACAAAAAATGAAAAAAGTAAAAACCCAAAGAAGCCTTTGTTAAAGTCTTTGTGAAAATAAAGCAAAATGCCGGTGACCAATAACAAATGAAATGGAGTAATCAGCTGAAACAATGGCCGGCTTTTTTGCCAATACAATCCAAATAGGCCTACAATATGAAGTATGGTAATGAAGACTTTGGCTACTTGAGATTTTTCAAACTTAAAAAAGGTCGAGTTGTCCATATAATTAGGCATAGCAAACCAGAAAATTAAATATTGAGGAGTTATTTTTGTTTTCAATATACTATAAGTGTTTCTTTACATTTTTGTTCGAAAGAATCGGGACGAATTTAATAGAAATTGAATTAAACAAGTCATAACACAGGAGCTAATGATACTTTACAACATAACAATAAATATTGACAGTGAAAAAGAGGAAGAGTTTATTGAGTGGATGAACCAGGTTTACCTTTCTGGAATCATGCAAACCGGACTCTTTTATGAGAAACGATTCTTTCGTCTTTTACAGGAAGACAATGGAGAAGGCATCAATTTTTCCGCCCAATTTTTAGCGGAGAGTTTAGAGGATTTGAAATTCTTTCAATCCAGATATGGAGACATATTCAGAGAAAGAATAAAAGAAAAATTTGGAAGCCAGTTTGTTTCTTTCCGCTCGGTATTAGAATCAGTAGATTAATTATATCTTCAGATCAACTTCCTGTTTTCATCAGGAGGTCTCCTTTTCTTTTGATAATTAGAAGCCCAAAGTGCTCATTCAAAATGGATTTACATCTATTTTCCGCAAATAGGGCACGGGATGGCGTATCGTAAAGCAAAGTCATCCTTAACAGGTTCTTCACATAAGCTGGATTTTGTCCCAGGGTTTGAATCCAATTATGAAAGGTGCACTTCCAATCTTCCTGGTATTTCTCAAAGTGGCTTTTTCCGTCAAACCTTAGTTCCAACTGATTGGTGCCAAACTTGTACCTAAAAATACCCGCGAGTTGTCTGTAAATTATGGACAAATGGTCTTCAGGAAATGACTTCTTAGAAAGAATTTTCAAGTAGGTATCATCCTGAAGTTCAAGCGGATTGAACAATAAAGTAAAGGCATTTTTCAATTCCTCCACCATCAGATCCATCATCTCCTTTTCAATCCCATCTTGGGCTTGCCTAAGGATATAATTTTTATCTAATGGAAACAGTTTTCTAGTCATAATTCGCCTTTCAGCCTGCAAATTAAAGAAAAGTAATTGGAAAAAAGCGGTTTTTCCACAATTAACAGCTTTTAATTTCGATTTTCATTATAGTTAAATGCTTTGGGCAGTAAAGAAAATACCATTTTAAGGACCAATTCTACCTTTATCTGGTAGAAGCGTTATTTATAGTCTGCCCAAAAAACACTGCATTTAAAAACATTTTATTTGTACCAAACCAATAAGCCCTAAAGTTAGGATTATCTACAAACCCAATGGTCTTTCCCTTTCCTTTACCTGAAATCTGAATCACTCCTTTGTTTTTCATCATTGCCAGATTGGTAGGGTGCACATAGCCACTTGCCAATGGGCTCTCGGCATACACCAATGGATTGGCATATGGATTACCTGAAGGCTCAAGGAATTGATTTCCTTGCTTAAAAACATGAATTTCGGCATTTTTATAGCCATAACCAATAGGGTGTGTGATGTCCAATTTCGCTTTGAAAATCGCCCCTCCAGTCACCTTCGCCCCTCTGGCATTTTCCAAGTCTGCATATTGTTTCTGACTGGTTGTGTCACTATAATCAGGATTTTGAAAATTGAAAACGGCTATATCATTGTCTGCTAACCAATTCATCGCCGATCCCCTACTTATAAGTGTTCCTCCTTTTTGCACCCAGGATTTTAGCTTTTCGGCTTCTTTTTCTCCTAAGATAGAATAATCACCCGTTGGCAAAATAATTACATTGTACCTGTCAAGGTCTGCAACAGACATCCTATGGGTAGCCATTAATGTAATTGGGATTTCCATACGTTGATCAAAAAGGTGCCATATTTCTCCAGCATCAGCACTTCCGACACCATCATCCACTAAAAGTGCAATGGATGGTTTTTTCAATACACTTATGCTGGGAGAACCAAGGTTTACACCTCCAGTTAGCCCAGTGGACAAGGCATAAATATTCACGCCAGTTTTCGCTGCTATTGTTTTGAGGTCCTCATAAAAGGCTTTGTCGGTCTTTTCGGAGTTGCCCTTTTCAACCAATATGGTGCCCCTTCCATAATTCTTCTTGTCTTTCGTTTGAAACTCTTTGTGACTCACTCTCAGCTGATAACCAAGATCCATTAGCTTGTAGAGCGCTTTGGGTGTATAATATTCATCCCATTCGAAAGCATAACTGTAAGCCCCAGCCTCCCCAATCACTTTGCCTTCCTTGAAAGAAAGACCATTGCTTACATTTACTACTTTTGCCAGGTTTAGTATTTTGCTACTCAATGACAGGGAATTTAAATTGAATGCCATTGGCATGTTCCAAGTAGAAACATCGTAAAATAAACTGTCCTGAAAAGTTGTTCTGCTCTCAAACAAAGATTTAACAAGCCTGTACTGAGGTTGGTCTAAAGGAACAATGAAAGATTTACCTGATTTAAAAGGCACACCATTTAGCGTAACATCCTCTTCGAGGCTATAAAGCTGTATATTATGTTGCAAAAGGATATCGGCAAAATGAAAGGTCCTTCCGTAATCCTCCATCGCTCCAAAGATTATGGCTTTGTCATCGTCCTCTGTATATTCAGTCTTGGCATCCTTATAAAAATCAGACATATAGGTATTCAACTCTACCCTCATATCCGTAGCCGCATCAAAGGATGAGAGTGCAGTGGTGAATTGGTTTCTGATAGTAAATGGAAAGGATATCTTACCATAATCACTCTCATGTAAGTTCCCTCTAGAAGAAGCTTGCTCAAATAGAATTCCTACAGCTCCCTGAATGTCAGGGTAGGTGGACCCTTTACCAAAATAGTAATCATCAAAACTCTCCTTGGAGTAATAAAGGGACCCTATTTTGTCAAGGTATTTCGCATGGTAAGTTGCTATTTTCTCCGTCAGTTCAAAATTCTTTGCTGGTGTAAGTGGATTGTTTCGACTAGGAATCCCTGGTTGGAAAAAATAAGTATTGTCCGTCCCCATTTCATGAAAATCAAGGACAATATTAGGTAACCATTCCTGCAACTGAGCAATTCTACCTTTGGATTCAGGATGCTGCACAGGCAACCAGTCTCTATTCAAGTCAAACCAATAGTGGTTTGTTCTTCCTCTCGGCCATGCTTCGTTTAGCTCTCTATTGTTTCTGTCCCCATTTGGATAATAGCTTTTATGACTGTTTACCCATGACGCAAAACGATTTATCCCGTCAGGGTTAATGGCAGGATCAATTAGCAATATGATATTCTCCAGGTCCTCTTCTATCTCCTTAGCAGCTGTAAAGTGGTAGGCAGAAAGGAGTGATGCATTCACGCCCGAGGCTTCGTTTCCATGAACCGAATGCCCCATGTACATTACCACAGGCATTCCTGCAAGATCGGATTTAAAATCAGGGTACCTCAAACCTCCCCTTTGCTCTTTTAGCTTATCAAGTTGTTTGATATTTTTAGGCGATGAAACAGCCAACATTATCAAAGGTCGCTTTTCATAAGTTTGGCCATAGGTAATTAAAGTAGCCTTCGGAGATTGAGCGGCTATGGCTTTGTAATATTGCACCACTTGGGTGTGATTTACGTGCCACTCTCCCACTTCAAAGCCTAGAATTGAAGAAGGCTTTGTTATTTCTTTGTCATAAGTAACGTCATCAGGAAGGTAATAATCTAGGTTAACATTCTGAGCACTAACCGAAAAAAACAGAAATAACAATATACTGCTAAATAGGCCTCTTTTCATTTTTTGCTGGGGTTAATTACACGTAAATAAGCGTCGTGTTATTTCAGGGATCGAAATTTAGGATGTTTTTTTATAAATTGAACGGTCATTTATCAAAACTTAGTTGAATATTTTTTTCAGGGCCTGGTTAAGATCTCCATATTCAAACTTGAATCCTGTTCCTTCTATTTTTTCATTACTGACTCTATTGCCACCCAAAACCATATTGGCCATTTCTCCAAGTCCAAGTTTCAAGGCAAAGGATGGAACACCTATATTAACGAAAGGTTTCCCTTTGTATTCAGCAGCCCTTTGGGTTAGCACTTTATTGGTAACAGGAACAGGTCCTACCGCATTATAAATCCCCGACACCCCATGATTTTCAAGGGCATATTCAATCATTCTGGATAAATCTTCAATGAAGATCCAACTTAAATATTGATGTCCTGAACCTAAGGGGGCCGCTACTGGTGGTTTTAACATTTCCTTCAGCGCCCCTCCTTCTTTGGCCAATACTATCCCTATACGAAAAGTAACCGTACGTATGTTTAATTCTTGAAATTTATCCGTGGCTTTCTCCCATTTCTTAACCACATCAGCCAAAAAATCATCTCCAGCTGGATCTCCCTCAAAAACCAGTTTTTCTCCTGTATCAAAACCATAGTAGCCTACAGCACTTGAACAGACTATCGCTTGTGGTTTTTTCTTGGCTTTTTTTAAAGCTTTATAGAGCAAATCACTGCTATCAATCCGGCTATCAAGAATTACTTTTTTTCGCTCCTCAGTCCACCTTTTGTCAGCTACTCCCGCTCCTGCCAGATGAATTACAGCATCTGCCCATTCTATTGCATCCTCCTCAATATCTCCTTTTTTTGGATCCCAAAAGAAGGATTTTTGAGAATGTTCATCCGGATTTCTACTCAACCAAGCAACCTTTTTACCAATTGCTTCAAGCCTTTTTGTTATTGAAGCACCTACAAGTCCTGATCCTCCGGTAATTAGTATATGTTGCATAATTAATTTACCCCAATTTTCTAAAATTCATCGAAACTAGGCTCCACAAAAATTATTCCATCTAGGCAATAGAATTAAAAAAGATCTTTAAGGGCTATAATATTTAGTCTTGGTTATAGGAAAGGCAATCATTAAAATGCACCATACACACTTAACACCTATGTAATTTCAAACTTCATTGTTATAATTTTAAGTCTGGAACAAGTCTTAATGTTTATAAATTAATATTTAAAAGTTTGTCTATATTTGCTTTTAATTGGGGGTAGTACTCAAACAAAAAGTGATTTGCCTGATTTATTATGGTAATTTGATATCACTTATTGGCTGCCCTTTCAAAGTCTCCTGCTTCACCAGTAATTAACTTAGGTCTGGGTCAATGGTATTTCAAGTTGTAAATTATTGGCTTCATGTCAAATAGGAACCGTAACCTACTTTTGTTTTCCAAATATATTTTTCAGGAACTGCTTCCTAATCTGGTCTTTACGGCCAAATGGTTGGTTTTAGCATTGGTCATTGGTACGCTTGTAGGTTCTGCTTCAGCTCTATTTCTAACTTCCCTAAACTGGGTAACGCAATACCGGGAGGCCAACATCTGGATCATACTATTTTTACCTTTTGGAGGGTTTATCATTGGTTGGGTTTACCACCGATATGGCACTTCGGTAGTCAAAGGCAATAATCAATTACTAGAAGAATTTTATAATCCTTTGAAAATAATACCTCTCAGAATGGCGCCATTGGTCCTCTTTGGAACACTTGTCACTCATCTCTTTGGAGGGTCTGCCGGCCGAGAGGGCACAGCTATTCAAATGGGAGGTGCAATCGCGGATCAATTCACAAAATGGTTCAAGCTCACCAATCGAGACCGAAGGATGATCATTACCATAGGTGTGGCCGCAGGATTTGCCTCTGTATTTGGCACACCGCTGGCAGGAGCAGTTTTTGCCTTGGAATGGCTGATTGTTGGCAGGGTAAGGTACGAATCGATTCTGCCTGCCTTTCTTGCTGCCATAATCGCAAATTTTGCCTGCGAGGGCATCTGGTTAGTGCATCATACCCAATATTCAGTTCCAATGGTACCGCCATTTGATATCATCAATGTACTATGGGTAATTCCTGCAGGGATATGTTTTGGATTGGCAGCCAGACTTTTTTCAAAATCCACCCATTTCTGGTCAAATTTCTTTAGCAATAAAATAAAGTATCCTCCATTCAGACCCTTGGTAGGTGGAGTGATCATTGCCGCTTCAGTATTCATAATCGGCGACACGAAATACATAGGATTGGGCATTCCGACCATTGTCGACTCCTTTTCCCAAGATTTACCCTGGTATGATTTTTTGGTGAAAATTGCTAAAACTTCACTCACCCTGGGTTCCGGTTTTAAAGGGGGTGAAGTCACACCATTGTTCTATACTGGAGCCACCCTTGGGAATGCATTGTCAGGCATCATCCCATTACCTGTTGCACTATTAGCAGGAATGGGTTTTGTGGGTGTTTTTTCTGGAGCCACCAACACTCCATTGGCCTGCACACTGATGGGAATTGAGCTTTTTGGCGCTCTCCCTGGTGTATATATTGGATTGGCTTGTGTTTTAGCCTACCTATTCAGCGGCCACTCGGGCATTTACCATTCTCAGGTCATTGGCTCCCCAAAAAACGAAGGATTGTTAAAAAGAAAGGAAAAAAACTGGGTGAGCTATAAATACACAATTCCAAACTAAAAGTAAATTTCCAGTAGTTTTATTGACACTATAACAAATTTTAAGGAAAAAATTTGTTCAAAGACACAACAAAGCAGAACCTTTCAGCGTATTGACTTTGAATCGAATTTTATACCTATGAACAATATTGCAGCAATGCGTAAGGCCATTGAAATTTTCCAGTCTTACGGTATACCTTTAACTGGAAAGCAAAAAGCAGCCAACTTTTATTGTGATTTGAGGATGGACAAAATTTTTGTTTCTGGATTAATCTTCGAATTGGAATATGAGTTGAATAAAGAATTGGAAGACGACAAAGTCGCCCATATTCAAACACCATCAGAACTTATTGACACCTTGCTGAAGGCTTCGTAACTACTTTTTTAAAGGGTATTTTTATATCCAAAAAAAGGGATAAATTCGTTTCATTTTTTTTATTCCTACAACTTCAAATTGTATAATTTGAAGAGTAATAACTTTTAAACCTTTCCCTAAAAAATATCGGATATTCTTATCCAAAATAAGTAGCGCTACCAAAAATCTTCTTATTTCAAAAGCATTCCGTACTTATCGTATACCTAACAAATAAAAAGCTAGGTAAAACTTGAAATAAAACTCATTTTTCTCTTACTTATGCCTTTAACTCGAAATATGCACTAAAATACCTATTGCCTATTTTGGGTTTCTTTTCGAAAGTATTAATAAACCCAGAGCATGAAAGAAAGAAGAGAGTTTATCAAAAAATCTATATTTGGCGCCAGTGGATTGACCATCGGAGCCATGAGCTTTAGTGCAAAATCTTACGGTTCAATTATTGGTGCGAACGACCGCTTTAGAATGGCCGTGTGTGGGGTAAATGGCCGTGGGAAATCGCATATTTCAAATTTTTCGGGGATGGACAATGTCGAAATCGCCTATTTGGTCGATCCAGACAAGAATGTACTCAACCAACGTGTACAATCCCTTCGCGATGGAGATACTAAAAGCAACCGGGTAAAAGGTGAAGCAGATGTTCGCCGAGTTCTTGAAATGAAAGACATTGATGCCATCAGTGTGGCAACACCAAATAGCTGGCATTCCCTGATGGTGGTATGGGCGGCACAGAATGGCAAACATTGCTATGTAGAAAAACCTGCCAGTCATGATGTCCACGAAGGGCGAATCGCTTTGGCCGCCGCCGAAAAATATGGCATAGTAGTTCAACATGGTGCTCAAAGGCGTAGTAGTGACGAATGGCGTGACCAGGTAAGTGATATCAAGTCAGGAAAATTTGGTAAAATGTTGGTTTCGCATGGCTTCGCTTGTAAGCCTAGAGAAGGTATAGGTTACAAACCAAATACTGCTCCTCCTAGTAATCTGGACTGGAACTTATGGAAAGGTCCAGCGGTAATCGACCAATACAATGAAAACCTTGTTCATTATAATTGGCACTGGAACTGGCAAGTAGGTAATGGAGAATTGAACAATCAGGGAACACATCAACTTGACGTGGCCTACTGGGCACTTGATGATGAAGTGGCCAATACACACCCGGTAAGGGTAATGGCAATGGGTGGCAGGTTCAACTGGGATGACCAGGGCGAAACCCCTAACACCATGTTCGCTGTGGCACAATTTGCCAATGGTCAATATGTGTTTTTCAATGTAAGGAATGCAAACCATGAAGGTTATGTAAAAGAAGTAACCAACCGCTTCTATTTTGAGGATGGTGGCAAACTAATAGATGGCGAGTACAAGTCTCATAATGGAAGTCAGGCCCGAAAAGTAGAGGTAAAGAAAGTACCTATGACTCCGGGAGGGGCGTTTGGAAGCTTTGTAAACGCATGTCGTGCAAATGACCCTACAATGGCCAATGGCAATATGTTTGATGCCCATTACAGCTGTACTTTAGGTCACTTGATGAACATCTCTTACAGAATGGGTGAAAAAGTACCTTTCAATGCGAAAGCTGGAAGCTTTGGTGACAATAAATTGGCTTTTGAAGAATTTATGAAGATCCATGAAATCGCAAGAGATGGTATGGGAGTACCCGTGGACCAAGCAGATTATATCGTAGGCCCATGGCTGGAGTTTGATGGAGAATCAGAATTCTTTGTTGGAGATAGATCAGTAGAAGCCAACAGGCTACTGTTTGATCCAAGGAGATCCGAATTTGATCTTCCCTCACCGGATAAAGTTTAAAACAATTATAAAGGCTGTTTCTGAGAAGAAGCAGCCTTTTTTTTATTTGGTTTTTGGCTATCAATAAATCGGATCCTCGGGTACTGAAAGGTAACAGTGCGCATGCTTTTTCATCCCTATTTTAGGGTAATAATCGATGGCTTTTGGCGCCGAAAGCAATATTAGATTGGCCAACGGAAATGTTGCTTTAGTTAGTTTCACAAGCATTTTCCCTATCCCCTGGTTTTGATAATCACTATGCACTGCCAAATCTGAAAGGTAAGTGCAATAACATTGATCAGAAACGGCCCTAGCAATGCCTACCAATTTACCTTCCTCCCTGGCAGTAAGAATCAAATCTGCATGGGCAAGCATTTTTTCCAAGCGCTCCAGATCCCCTACGGGTCTGCGTTCCCCAAGTGTAGAAGCGATAAGCAGCTTTTGAAAATCGACGGCATTTAATTCAGGCTCTGCCTGATAAGTAATGGAAGCTGACATTCGATCAGTATTTAGTTGCCCTATTTGTGTAAAGGTAAAAATATTTTATTTTCCGTTTCCAGATAAAAAACAATATCTTGTAGTTAATGAATTTAACCTGGATTAAGGAATAGTTTTTGTGATTTTAGCCCATAATAGATTCACTATTGCCTATTTCAAATTTAATCTTAAACCTAAAGCAGACCATGACAAGCAGAAGAAACTTTTTACAGAAGCTGACCCTTTCCGCAGTTTCCCTTCCACTGATTCCAAATTTCACTCCCAAAAAACAAACAACCATGAATAACAGTGCCAACAAAGCGGGTACCTTAAGAGTGGCCATTATGGGTTTGGGTGGCTATGCTACCCGTGTTGCCAAAGCCATGTTGGATTCCAAAAATGCCAAATTGGTAGGTTTGATAAGTGGCACTCCTTCTAAGATTAAAGATTGGCAAGCCACTTACAATATTCCAGATAAAAATTGCTACAATTATGAAAACTTTGATGCCATTAAAGACAATCCAGATATCGATGCTGTCTACATCATCACTCCAAATGGCCTACACCACGATCAAACGCTAAGGGTAGCGGCGGCTGGAAAACACGTGATTTGTGAGAAACCAATGGCCATAAATGCCAAAGAAGGTAAAGAAATGGTAGATGCCTGTGACAAGGCAGGCGTAAAATTATTGGTAGGTTACCGCATGCACTTTGAACCAAATACCCTGGAAATAATTCGTTTGCGCGACAGTGGCGAATTTGGGGAGATTAAATTTTTTCAAGGGCTTACTGGATTTAGAATAGGTGATCCTACTCAGTGGCGGCTAGACAAAGAATTGGCAGGTGGAGGTGCCATGATGGACATAGGGATCTATTCTATCAATGGGGCCCGGTACATGGTAGGCGAAGAACCAATTTGGGTAACCGCCCAAGAAACCAAAACGGATCCGGTAAAATTCAAGGAAGGCGTAGATGAAACCATCACCTTCCAATTTGGATTTCCAAGCGGGGTGATCTCATCCTGTCTATCCACTTATAGTACAAGCAATCTGGATAAGTTTTTCTTAAATGGCACCAAAGGCTTTGCTGAGATGCAGCCCTCCACAGGCTACGGCCCTATCAAAGCCTGGACCAATAAAGGCCCACTAAGCTTTCCCCATGTCGCCCATCAAACTGTCCAAATGGATAAAATGGCTGGAATTATTCTCAATGGGGAATCTGCTCAAATCCCAGTTGATGGAAAAGAAGGCCTAAAAGATTTAATCATTATTGATGCCATTTACAAAGCCGTAAAAACGGGTAAGAAAGTGAAGATTGATTTGACTTAAAAGAACATCTAAATATTAAGCCAATAGTCATTTAGCTGTATGTCGAGTTATGTCCCAAAGGAGAAATTCTTTGGGATTTTTTTGACTTAGAAATTTATTGCAAACGAAAATAGATCCCCAAAAACCACCTTAAGAACAAACCCAAATCTCAAAGGGGTTGCAGCCTAATAAATATGCCACTCCTACGGAGTTTAAATCCTATTCTAACTGATCCTATTTTCTATAATCTTGGCACCCCTTAGGGTTCGAAAAATATTATACCCTTTTTTAAATACCTGAAGACCTGCATATTCCACTTCGGCAGGCTCACAATTTCCACAATTACCTGAATTCTAAATATTGCATAACCAAATTCAAAATGTCCTAAGCCAAATCCCGAAGGGATGATAGGATTATAGAACCAAAATCCATCTCAAATCCAAACCCCAAAGGGGTGACACAATACCGCGTTTTCTGTGAAAAAACTATGGCTTATACTTGACTATTATCAATGATTCGAATAATATCTTATTTTT
>NZ_ATNM01000186.1 GCF_000427295.1 Cyclobacterium qasimii M12-11B
AGGCGGAACGCGGAACGCAGCTTATTTCTGCTTTTTTCATCGTATTCAAGAAACAAGGCGTCGTTTTGGAGAATTTCCGCCAAGGATTTGATTTCCACGGAAACCGGCGTAATATCCTCGCCTCCGTGGAGATCCTTTTCTTTTGCGATTCCTTCCGCTTCGATCAGGAGAAATTTATGGGCGTTTTCCACGCCTTCAAGATCATTCATGTATTCCTGCAGCTCCCGGTAAGAAGCTTCAGACAGCATCCCGTTTTCCACTGTAATCGCAGCGGGGACGTGACGTCCCTGCTTAAAATACATAAAATTGAGTTCTTCTGCTTTTCGGGCTCCGTATAAATTGACAATATTGCCGATCCAGCGGGGTACACCGTATACGCCGCTTCCGATTTTGAGGTGAATGGCTTCATTTGCTTGATACTTCTCTGCCAATGTGTTTACATATTCACCTGTTCGCATATCCATTTTTCGCGGATCGCCGTATTCTTTAAAAAATACTTTCTTTCCATTGATCATCTGCACATATTTCGGAAGCGTTTTGCCTTTGATCCT
>NZ_ATNM01000187.1 GCF_000427295.1 Cyclobacterium qasimii M12-11B
GTTTTGACCCCGTTTTTGCCAGATCGTTTTCTGACTCTTTCGTTAAGGGAGTGCAAAGATAAAAGGAAAAATTAACTTTGCAAAAACTTATTTGATTTTATTTTTTGAGAACTTTCTAAGTGACTTTTTCGCTTCTCGTTACCCGCTTTTGGGATGACAAAGGTGCAACATTTTTTCCACTTTATCCATACCAACATCAAAGAAAAACCACTTAAATACATAAAACAACTGATAATCAACCACAAAAACATTTCACCCCTCAATATTTAAACCCTGGGATCTCCCTGTCTCGCTTTTTACCCAGTTTGTAATTCCTAAAAGTGTAACGAATCGACAATTCGTGGGAGCCTCCACTATTCCTCCAAGCCAGTTTAGAAACAGTAAAGTCGAAACTATATCCAATCTGCAGATCATTGGGCAATGAAAATCCTACTAGTGCTATGATCGCTTCATTGTTTGGTAAATTATGTTTGGTAGGCAATCCCCTATACCATACTCCAAGCATGAGTGGCGCATAAAAGAATTCAGCCCCCACATCCAATTGGTCAAACAAACCTTGCCGCTTATAATTAAAGGCAAGAGAAAGGGTTCTCTCTTGTAAAGTATTGTTGATAACATCTCCTATATTATTACTAAATAAATCAAAAGTGACTCCACCATGAACCGAGTAACGTATAGGGAGCCTATGGTCCTCCATTTGAAGGAACGAAATGTGAGGACGTGTTAAATGGTGTGCAGACACCCCCAACCAATACCTCTCGTCATAATAATACAAGCCTGCATTGATGTCTTCATGACTTCTCTGGCTCACATCAGTCACCCAATTGACACCATCTCCCACCACTACCCCTCTATCTATGTCTATTTGCGTCCCTAAAATAATACTTTCAACATTTACGTTCCGGTGGACAAAGCTTGCTTGAACCCCCGAATGAAGGAAGCTTTCTTCACCCAGTTTGATTCTGTAGGCATAAGTCAAACCAATCTCCATATTTTGAACTTGCGAAAAAGAATCGCGGACACCATTCGCAATCACTCCTACCCCACTGTTCTTATGATCTATAAAATGATCGAAATAAGCAGAGAAGGTATTGAAGCTCCTATCCAACCCTGGCCATTGGTTTCTGTAATTCACTCCCACCCGGGTCCATTCAGTACTTCCTGTGAAAGCAGGGTTTAAATAAATAGGGGCCGCATAGAATTGTGAAAACTGCATGTCCTGCGCCTGAGCAAGCCCAACCTTAATACTTAATAGAAAAACGATCAAAATTATTTTCCCTCCCATTACCTTATCAAAAGAAATTTTCCAGACCTTGTAACAAGCTCTCCTTTGTTCGTTTCAAAATCCCCTCTATATATATAGGTGCCTGGCGGAAGGGGTTCCCCATTAAGAGTCCCATCCCAGCCGGGATCAATTATGGCTTTAGTCTGAAATAAAAACTCCCCCCAGATATTAAATATCTTCAAGTCCATGGCTACGATACCTTTCATTTTAGGGATAAAAAAATCATCCTCCTCACGCGAAGGCGTAAAGCCTGTAGGGAACATAACCCTATAGGTCCTTCTTATAGTAATAGGTAATTCATAAGTGGCCGCACAATCTGGCCCTGTTTCGACTGTTAGGGTCACCAGAAATTCTCCTTTATCTCCAAACACATGAACAGGCGAACGTTGCTCACTGGTAGTGCCATCGCCAAAATCCCAAAGCCATTTCTGCGGGTTCCCTGTAGACAGGTCAATGAACCGAATTTGGTCTATGGCTAAAATCCCATCCTCCGACTCTTCTTTATTCCCAGTGGTATTTAACACATAGTCAGACAATGCTTCCAATGCCTCATCCGGCAAGCTCACCCTAAAAGTAAGTGGCTCTGACCAACACTCCAGAGACTTGGGCTTTACTCTTAAAAAAAACAGCCCTTCATTCTTAAGGTTTAGCACATCCTCGTTGATATAAAAAATGCCCAACTCATCTTCTACTTGATAATCATATAAATCAGCATCAAAATCCGAAACATAGTCTCTTATATCAGGAAACAAACTTGGATGACATCCATATATGGTATTCACCACCTCCAAATCAGGAAATTCAGGGAAGGATATGGTGATAGGGTCCGAGATCAAAGGACAGCCATTACTAGCAATGACCTTGGCATGGTATACTCCCGGAACGTTAACCGTTATAGAAGCTTCTGATAAACCTTCCAACTGTTCGCCATCTTTGTACCAAATGTACTGTTGAATGTCTCCTATAGTATAGACGCTTAAATCCACCACTTCACCTGGGCAGGCATCCTTACTCAATAGCGGAAGGTCATTGACCATAATATTTATTGGTTCGGGACTAACCAATATTTTTAACTTTAGGGAGCTTCCATTAGAAGTTTTACCATAATTATCAGTGATGGTATAATAAACCTGAACATCTTCCCCTGTGGAACCGGAATTGGGAGTGAACGAAAACAAAGCACCTTCTCCAGCGTATTGAAAAGTTCCCTGAGGAACCGTCAGGACAGTCTCTCCTTCACTACAGCCTCCTACAAGACAGGGATCTGTCTCAATATCTTCTATTTCTTTCATCGATTCATAAAACCTCAGGCAGCTAATCCGTGAATCTTTATTTGGCAAATTGAATTTCACGCCTGGAATTTCAAGCTGATTCTCCTGACCTTCACATACCATTACTTCTTCGACCAGACTAGTTGTTGGTTGTTTTAGGTTGTCTTCATCTGCAACCTCTATTAAGAGATTCCTGATTTCGTGAATATTGGTCTCCCCTCCTGTGGACCCAGCGAAACCAATTTTAAGCGTTCTCGGTGAAGGGTAAGGGTAGTCTATATTATCCATTAATGTGATTTCCCTGGGGTTTCCGTCAACAGTAGTCAAAACCATGTCTACATCCAGGTTGAAACCTATGCCTCCATTTTTTGGTCTCAACTTAAAAATAACTTTACGGTAACCCTTTTTCTCAGGGTCTGTTACCCTCTTGGTACCTGGCCCACCAGAACTAATAGGGAATCTTTGATCTGCAGGAAGTCCATAAGCTCCTCCTTCGTTGGTTTTCACACCGGTAATAAAACGGTAACCATTGTACCCATCACCTGGTCCACGTATTACGATAGCATTGGAGTGCAAAATGTTATCGCCAAAAGGAAATCCTCCAGTTTTCCCTTCTGAGTTATTACCGAAATTACCGAAGCTGTCAAAGCCCACCCCCATGTAAGCGTTGGATAATCCACCCACACTTCCATTCATGGCATACCCCAAGGATCCTCCAAACCCACCAGGTGAAAAAACAGACGTGGCTCCATCAAATAGAAATACTGTTAACCCATCAGCACCAGTTCCTCCATAACTAAAGTATTCAAAGGAAGCTTTTACACCAAAACTTGAAGAAAAAGGGATGTTAATGTAAACGAAACCATTCTGATCGCCTGTAGCATCTGTAAGCCTAAGTACGCCATCGGTAATTTTAGCATGACCACCCAAAACCGTCTCATTCCTTTCTATTGCCAACTGAAAAGATTCACAATAAGGAAAGCCTTGTTGGCCATACAGTTTAGTGGAAAGTAATAATAGCGTTAAAAAACAAACAAGAATACCTTTCATAGTTGTACCTGAAGCCGGTTCCTCGAAATTAACTTTGGAGGTATTCGGCATTGATCATTTCTTTAGCGCATAAAAAAACACTTCACATAAGCCCCTACTATTTTGATGGTATCACTTTAAAAACTGCCACTCCTTTATTATTGCCTATCGATTACAGCACTTATAGAGAAGGGTTTGGTGTAGGCCTTTACAAATCCCGCAGTTTAATGTGACCATTAGGGACTTAAGTTAATCAATTAAAAAATAAATAAAAAAGGCTTCTTCCTGATAGTTAGGAAGAAGCCTTAAAATAAGTATTAATAAAAAGCTTTATTTAAGTATCGTTTCTTTTCTATCTGGACCTACAGACACCATCTTAATAGGAACTTGTAATTCTTTCTCTAGAAAAGTTACATACGCTTTAAGTGCCTCAGGGAAATCTTCATAGTCACTAATTCCAGAAAGGCTACAATTCCACCCTTTCATAGTAACATAAACAGGTTGAATGCCTTCAGTTGTGCCATTCAAAAATTGCCCATCTGTAGTATCACCGTCCTCAAGTTTGTATTCGGTGCAAATTTTAATGTTTTCAAATCCATTAAGCACATCTGCTTTCATCATAAACAATTGGGTAACCCCATTGATCATGATTGAATATTTAAGTGCTGGAAGATCCAACCATCCACATCTTCTAGGTCTACCTGTAGTGGATCCAAATTCGTTTCCATCTTTCCGCATTTGCTCCCCATCTCGGTCAAATAGTTCGGTAGGAAAAGGGCCACTGCCCACACGGGTGCAATAAGCTTTGAAAATCCCAAACACTTCACCTATAGCTGATGGTGGAACGCCTAAACCTGTACAAGCTCCAGCTGCCATAGTGCTGCTACTCGTAACAAAAGGATAGCTACCAAAATCAACATCCAAAAGAGAACCTTGTGCGCCTTCGGCCAAGACCTTTTTCCCTGATTTCAAGGCTGCATTTACCTCAAACTCTGTTTCAACTAGTCTAAGTGATTTGAAAAATGACACCGCTTTAAAGAAATCCGCCTCTAATGCAGGTAAATCTTGCAAACTGAAATCATAATAGTTCAATATTGACTTGTGTCTTTTAACCAGCTCATGGTATTTCTCCTCAAAGTCAGGAGACAACATATCCCCTACCCTTAAAGCAACTCTGCCAATTTTATCTTGATAAGTCGGTCCTATTCCTTTTAAGGTCGAACCAATCTTTTTATCCCCTTTGGATTTCTCATAAGCTGCATCCAATAATTTATGGGTAGGCAGTATGATGGTGGCCTTTTTAGAAATGGCCATGTTTTTATTGAAATCTATGTTAAACTTTTCCAAGTTTTGGATTTCCTTCCTCAAAACTACTGGGTCAAGGACTACACCATTACCAATAATATTTTGGATGTTTTCCCTAAAGATTCCACTTGGAATTTGATGCAAAACATGTTTGATCCCGTCAAACTCTAAGGTGTGACCGGCATTGGGGCCCCCTTGAAATCTGGCTACCATTTCATAGTTTGGCGCTAGATAGTCCACTACTTTTCCCTTGCCTTCGTCACCCCATTGGAGACCTAAAAGAACGTCCATTTTCATTTTATTTTTAAATAAGTATTATAGCCTTCTATCAAAATTAGCCGTGAAGATTGCCATGTTTATAAAAATTTACAACTTCCCGGCTAAATTTTATTATACAAATGTAGCTTTATGTTAATTTTACTTGCTCTAGTGCCTCGTCTAAAGTATCATAGACGTTGAAAATATTATTGAGTTTTGTGATAATGAGCAATTTTTTGACATGTTCAGAAGGAGAGGCAAGATAAACTTCCCCACCAGCATTTCTCATTTTGGTAAGCACTGTTATCAATACGCCAATTCCGCTGGAACTGATATACCTGACCTCACTGAGGTCTATTACACAATTTTTTACACCATCCTGTAATCCATCTGAAACCAGCCCGACCAATCGAGGCCCTGAATCATCGCCGATCAAATCTCCTTTGATCTTTAGCAGCAAAGTATTGTTTTCTATATTGGAATGAAATTCTGCTTTCATCGATTATAATTTATTTTAACTTTTTCTGCCGGAGGATTGATTTTGTATTCACATTTCTCATCTGTACAGTTGCCATAAAGCAAAAGAGAATGATGAATAATATTAAAATTTAATATTTCACCTACAGTATTTTGGATATTTTGAATGCGAGGATCGCAAAACTCTTTTACCTGATGGCATTCCGTGCAAATTAAATGGTCATGTTGCTTATATCCATAAGACTTTTCGTATTGCGCAAGGTTTTTACCAAATTGATGTTTGGTGACAAGATCGCACTCTACCAATAAGTCAAGGGTATTATAAACTGTAGCCCGACTCACGCGGTAGTTTTTGTTTTTCATACTTATATACAGCCCTTCTACATCAAAATGCCCTCCCCTGCTATATATCTCTTCTAAAATCGCATACCTTTCCGGTGTTTTCCTCAGCTTTTTATTTTCCAAATAGGCGGTGAATATTTTCTTTACCTTTTCGTAAAGACTTTCAATTGAAGCCATACTTTCATTTTTTTTACAAATATACTGTTCTTATTTAAAAATGGGTGGTTTAACTCCGCTAATCAAACCTAGACACTTTAAGAACGCCCGGTACTTTGGATAAATTGTCGATTAGTTTTTCAAGATGATTGGTGCTATCGACATATAGTTTGATGCTTCCTTCAAAAATCCCCCGATCTGAATCTACCGTAATTGAACGCATGTTTACCTTTAATTCATTGGAAATAACTTTTGTAAGATCACTGATTAAGCCTACTCTGTCCGTTCCAATGATCTTTAAACCAGCCAAAAATGCTATTTGTTGTTGACTTGTCCAGCGTGCTTTAATCACTCTGTTGCCATGATTCGACATAAGCTCTAGTGCATTGGGACAAGCTGTTCTATGAATTTTTATACCTTCATTGACCGTTACAAATCCAAAAACCACATCTCCAGGTATAGGGTTACAGCATTTTGCCAAAACATAATCCACCACATCCATGTCCTCACCAATCAATAACTGATCATGGTCAGGCCCCTTTAAGTTCTTAATTTCTTTGGTAAATGATTTTTCGTCTGTACAACTTACCTGTGGGCCTTTTTTAGCTTTCTTCTGCTGCTTAAAGTCTTTAAAACTTTTTATGGAAGTAGCATCGATGATTCCTTTCCCAACTTTATAATAAAACTCTGATGTGGTTTTGGTTTCGAAAAATGCTCTTAACTGTTCCACTATCTCTGAGGAAAAGTCCAGCTTCATTTGTTTGAGTTTCCTTTGCACGATTTCCTTCCCATCCAGCATAAAGCCCTTCTTTTCATCCTTGAGGGCATCTTTTATTTTGGCTTTTGCTCTGGAAGTTACTACCGACTTTAACCAATCCTCATTGGGTCTTTGCTTATTGGAGGTGAGGATTTCTACCTGGTCCCCATTTTTTAGTTTGTGACCTATGGAAACAAGCTTTTGATTCACCTTGGCCCCAATACATTTCCCTCCTACTTCAGTGTGTATTTCAAAAGCAAAATCCAATGCTGTGGCTCCAAAAGGCAACACTTTGAGGTCTCCCTTTGGGGTAAAAACAAAAACCTCATCATGAAATAAGTTGCCTCTGAAATCATCCATAAACTCTATAGCAGAACCATCATTGTTTTCCAATAAGGTCCTCACTTGAGTAATCCACTCATCCAGGCTACCGGCTGCTTTTTCTGGGGCATTTTCTTTTCTTTGTATTTCCAATGGGCAGCATACCCTCTTTCAGCGATGTCATCCATTCGTTGGGTTCTGATTTGAACCTCAACCCACTGCCCGGTCTGACTCATGGCTGTGGTATGCAAAGACTCGTAACCATTTGCTCTAGGGGTACTTATCCAATCCCTTAATCTGTTGGGGTTGGGACGATAAAAATCAGTGACAATTGAATAAACCTGCCAACAAGCCGCTTTTTCATTCTCATAACTTGTGTCGATGATAACCCTAATGGCAAACAAATCAAACACCTCTTCAAAAGGGATGTTTTGAGTTTTCATCTTATTGTAGATAGAGTAAACAGACTTTGGCCTTCCTTTAATTACAAATTTAAACCCTTGCGCTTGCAACTCATTTTCAATAGGAGTAATGAAGGTTTTGATGAACTTGTTTCGGGAAACCCTGGTATCACTGATTCTTTTAGAGATGTATTCATAGGCCTCATTGTCCATAAACTTAAGATGCAAGTCCTCAAGTTCGGATTTTATAGAATACAGGCCTAAACGGTGTGCCAATGGGGCATATAGGTATTTGGTTTCAGAGCCAATCTTCAATTGCTTGTGCCTTGGCATTGAATCAAGGGTTCGCATATTGTTTAGCCGGTCGGCTAATTTGATAAGGATTACCCGCACATCATCAGAAAGCGTAAGCAGCATCTTCCTAAAATTCTCTGCTTGTTGAGAAGAGCCATAGTCAAATACGCCTGCTATTTTGGTGAGGCCATCGATGATCTGGGCTACCTTGACCCCAAATTCTCTCTCAATATCCTCCAGCTCCATGTCGGTATCCTCAACAACATCATGAAGCAGTGCTGCAACGATACTTGTGGTACCCAAGCCAATTTCTTCTACACAGATAAGTGCCACCTCTAATGGGTGGTATATATAAGGCTCTCCGGATTTACGCCTCATTTCTTTATGCGCCTCACTCGCTACATTAAAAGCTTTTTTGATCAACTTGGCATCCCCTGATTTAAGCAAAGGTTTAGCCAGTCGTAAAAGTTTGCGATAACGTTTAAGGATTTCTTTGCGCTCTTCTTCTATATCAACTTTGATCATACGATACAAGTTATAAAATATTTTTAGACTTAGGAATCAAAATCTTAAGTAATATTTTAAAATATTTTTGACAAAACTATTGAAACTTTAAAATTGATTATTACCTTTGCATCCACATTAAAAACAAGCCTTCAAGTAGACTTGGTTCTAAAGATAGACAGGGATTATGGAATTTGTTTTCCCGTTTATTACATAAGGTAATATTAATAGACAATTTATTTATTTATTTGCGGATGTGGCGAAATTGGTAGACGCACTAGACTTAGGATCTAGCGCCGCGAGGCATGGGGGTTCGAGTCCCTCCATCCGCACACCCATTAAATCCCTCGATCTTGATTTCTACCATTTTGGTATTTCAGGATGGAGGGTTTTTGTTATAGGTAAACATTAAATTCATATCCCTTGGAAATTACATTAGACAAACATGCTGCCAATGAAGCCTCAGTGAAAATAAAACTTGGGGAAGCAGATTATCAACAAACGGTTGATGCTAAAATTAAAGATCATGCAAAAAAAGCCAACATTAAAGGATTCAGACCTGGAAAGGCACCTTTTACAATGGTTAAAAATCTTTATGGCACCTCAGTATTAGTTGAAGAAATTAATGCCATTTTGTCCAAATCCCTTAATGATTTTTTAAAAGAACAGGAATTTGAAATATTGGGTGATCCTTTACCCTCTGAAGAAGACAGCAAAAGTATCGACTGGAAAAACCAAAAAGATTTTGAATTTGGTTATAAAATAGGTTTCGTCGAAAACATTGAACTAAATCTTGACCAAAAAATTGATGCTAAGGTATATGAGATAGCACTTTCTGATAAGGAAGTGAATGAAGCTATTGACAATATCAAAAAGCAATACGGTAAAATGACCAATCCTGAGGTCAGTGAAGAAAATGATTTTCTTTATGGAGACCTAAAAGCAGATGATGGTTCTTACGAAGAAACGCTTTCTTTACCATTAACTAGTTTGGACGGCAGAACTGTTAAAAAGTTTATTGGCGTTAAAAAAGAAGACACAATCTCTTTCGATCCTTCCAAGGCTATAAAAGGTGAAATTTCAGAAGCTTTAAACATTAGTAAAGAAGCTGCTGAAAATCTTAAAGGAGACTTCACTTTTACTGTTCAAAATATTAACAGAACGGAAGAAGCACAATTAGACCAGGAATTGTTCGATAAGGTATTTGGTCCTGACCAAGTTTCTACTGAAGAGGCTTTCCTTGAGAAAGTGAAAACGATCTTAAGTGAAAACTATCAAAAAGAAATAAAAGTATTCAATGAAGAGCAGATCAAAGACGGTCTTATCTCTAATCATAAACTTGACCTTCCAGAAGCATTTCTAAAAGAATGGCTTATAAGAGCCAATGAAGGTAAAGTTAGCAACGAAGATGTAGAAAAGGAATTTCCTGCCTATGCAAAGCAACTGACTTGGTCTTTGATATCTAATAAGATCTCAAAAGACAACGATATCAAGGCTGAGCATGAAGATGTCATGGAAAAAACCAAGGAAATGATTCGTGAGCAATTGGCCTCATCAGGAATGGGAGCACAACTTGAGGACAATATGGATATGTTCTTGCAAAATTACCTTCAGGGTAATGAGGGCAAGAATTACATGCAGATGATGACCTCCGTTCAAAATGAAAAAGTACTTGATTTTGTCAAAAGCAAGGTCAATCTGAAAGAAGAAAAAATAGGAGTTGAAAAGTTTAAAGAGCTTCTCGAAAACTAATTTTTAAAATTTTTGTTAATAAAAAGTCCTTATCTAAGGGCTTTTTTATTTTTGTAACATTAACAAAGAGAAAAGCAAAAATGTATAAAGAGGAATTCAGAAAATTCGCAGTCAAAGGACAGGGCATTAGTGGCAATACCTTTGACCAATATATTAATTCTGTGGAAAACATGACTCGAGCAGTCATTGAAGAACGTCCTACTAATTTCCGGGAAATCGATGTGTTTTCAAGGTTAATAATGGACAGAATTATATTTCTAGGAACAGGAGTAGATGATCATATTGCAAATATCATCACTGCTCAGTTGTTGTTCTTAGAGTCTGTTGATGCTAAAAAAGACATTTTATTATACGTCAACAGTCCAGGTGGTTCTGTATATGCAGGTTTAGGCATCTATGACACCATGCAATACATCAACCCAGAAGTAGGTACAATCTGTACTGGATTAGCGGCCTCTATGGGAGCAGTATTGCTTGCTGGTGGTGCACCTGGTAAAAGAGCAGCTTTGCCTCATGCAAGGATTATGATTCACCAGCCTTCTGGAGGAATGCAGGGTCAGTCTAAGGACATGGAAATTTCAGTAAAACAAATTCTGGAATTACGTAAAGAACTTTATGAGATACTTGCTGAACACAGTGGTAAAAGTATTGAACAAATTGAAACGGACTCTGACAGAGATTACTGGATGAGAGCATCAGCAGCCAAAGAATATGGCCTAATTGATGAAGTATTGACGAAAAAAGTAAAATAAAATCTGAATGGCGCAAGTAACATGTTCATTTTGTGGGAGGAATAAGAAAGACGTAGACCTTATGGTTTCCGGTATTTCTGCGCATATCTGTAATTTTTGTATAGAGCAAGCTTTCCAAATATTAGGGGAAGAAGACAAAACGAAAAAGGAAGGTAAAAAACCTAAGTTCAAATTAAAGAAGCCAAAAGAACTTACAGCCTACCTGGATCAATACGTTATTGGTCAACAAGAGGCTAAGAAAGTCTTGACCGTAGCTGTATACAATCATTATAAAAGACTGGGACAAAAGCAGGATGATGATGATGTAAGGATTGAAAAATCCAATATCATCATGGTTGGCGACACCGGTACTGGTAAAACTTACCTGGCGAAAACTTTAGCAAAAACGCTTGAAGTTCCCTTTTGTATAGCCGATGCTACGGTATTGACTGAAGCAGGGTATGTTGGTGAAGATGTGGAAAGTATCCTTACACGTTTGCTCCAGGCTGCTGATTACAATGTAGAAGCGGCAGAGAGAGGCATCGTCTACATAGATGAGCTTGATAAAATCGCCAGAAAATCAGATAATCCGTCTATTACAAGAGATGTAAGTGGAGAAGGTGTGCAACAAGCCATGCTTAAACTACTTGAAGGTACTTCAGTGAATGTGCCACCTCAGGGCGGAAGAAAGCATCCTGATCAAAAGATGATTTCTGTAAATACAGAAAACATTCTATTCATTTGTGGTGGAGCATTTGATGGTATCGCAAGACACATCGCCGGGAGGTTAAATACCCAGCCTTTGGGTTTCAGTAAAAAGTCGAATGCTGATTTGATTGACAGAAACAATCTGTTGCAATATGTAACGGCTCAAGACCTTAAAGCATTTGGACTTATTCCTGAACTTATAGGTAGACTTCCTGTACTTACACACCTTGATCCTTTGGATAAAGACTCATTGAAGCTAATCCTCACTGAGCCAAAGAATGCCTTGACAAGACAATACGTTAAGCTTTTGGCAATGGAAAATGTTGCCCTTACGTTTGAAGAGTCAGGGATTGATTTTATCGTAGAGAAAGCGGTAGAATTTAACTTGGGTGCTAGAGGACTAAGGTCTATTTGCGAGGCAATCATCACTGATGCCATGTACGAATTCCCTTCTGAAGAAGGAGAACATACTTTGGTCATTAATGAAGAATATGCACGTACGCAATTTGAAAAATCAAAATTCAAAAAGCTTCAGGTAGCTTAACCTGACAGACTTTCAATAATAAGCCTTGCAGTTTCCTGCGAGGCTTTTTTATTGCCCAAAAGTCCCCTCAATTCTCCATAACCTTCCAATACTTTTTCCCGCTTAGGGCCATCTTCAAAAATACCTCGAAGTTCAGTTTCCACCGATTCAGAAACATATTCACCCTGAATCAACTCTTTGACTACTTCCCTATCTACAATTATGTTCACCAGAGAGGCATAGGCAACCTTTATTAACTGCATTCCAATGGCATAGGAGATCTTGCTCGTTTTGTATACCACCACTTGAGGTATATTAAACAATGCCGTCTCCAATGTGGCTGTTCCAGAGGTTACGACTGCTGCTCTGGCATGAAGTAAGATATCATAGGTTTTATCATAAACAACCTGAATACCTGCCTTTTCTGCTGCTTCATAGACCTCCGGAGGCAAATTACGTACCCCTGCTATCACCCAATTAACCCCTTGAAAGTTGCTTTTTAAAGCAATCATGGTAGTCAACATCTTATCGACCTCCTGCTTTCTACTCCCCGGAAGCAGCGCAATAAGAGGCTTACCTTCTAATTGATATTGACTTAAAAAATCATGCTCCGGTTTAAATTTTTTGATCTCATCTAATAGTGGGTTCCCCACATAGTCCACCTGCCAGTCGAATTTTTTAAAAAAATCCGTTTCGAATGGCAAAATAGCATACAGCTTGTCTACGTTTTTCTTTAACTTATAAGCCCTGTTTTGGTTCCAGGCCCAGACCTTAGGAGCTATATAATAATGGACTTTAATGCCTTTTTTGGTAGCAAAAGTTGCTATTTTCATATTGAACCCTGCAAAATCTACTAAAATTAATGCATCAGGCTGAAAATCCAATATGTCCTTTTTTACGGCGGAGAGGTATCGGAAAACCCTCCTAAAATGCATCAGCACCTCCACAAAACCCATCAAAGCCATTTCTTTATAATGGGCAAAAAGTGTGCACCCTGCCTCCTCCATGTACTCTCCACCCATGCCTCGAAACTCGGCATCGGGATCTTTCTTTTTCAAAGCAAGCAGAAGATTGGATGCATGTAAATCTCCTGATCTCTCTCCGGCAATAATATAATATTTCAAAGGCAGGTAGTTTAAAGAAGGTTGGGTAATTATTCCCCGTAGTACTCTACAAAATTTCTTGGTGTCTCATATAAAGTCAGCTTAAAGAGTCCGCCATCCTTTACAATTTCATTAACCCCTGGCTGAAGAATTTTCCAAAACTCCATTACCAAATTTTCACAACTGGCCATTTTACCACTCATGAAAGGGACATCAACATTAAGGTTCTTATGGTCCACTTTGTCAATAAC
>NZ_ATNM01000188.1 GCF_000427295.1 Cyclobacterium qasimii M12-11B
CCAATGGCATGCTTACCAGGGCCTCCACAACAAATTGATTTGTATTTGCTATAGGCCAGCCAGTAAGCAAGCGGAATCCCCAGCATAAATAACAGGCAGGTCGTCAAAGTCGCCAGCTTTAAGGTCAATATAAAGGGTTCGAAATCCATCATTTGGCGGCTTGGTTAAAGCCATAAGTTTCGAATATCACTACTGCACTTTCCGATTTCAGGAAGGCAAAAAAAGAAGCTGCATCTGGATTTCCTTTCCCAAAGGCAGTAATGATCGCTCCTTGAAGCAAAGGGTTATGGCTATTTTCCGGCAAAAGGTAGTAAGCTTTTCTGTATTGCTTCATCGTAGGAGAAAGGGCTAATGACAAAGCAATAATCCCAATGTCTGCCGCTCCAGTGGACAAGAATTGTGCCGTTTGAGAGATGTTTTCCCCCAATACCAATTTGGAACTGATTGCATCATAATGCCCATAAAACTGAAGGCTTTCCTTGGCTCGCTTTCCATAAGGCGCATGATTGGGATTGGCTATGGCTATTTTTTAACTTCCAAACTACTGAGTGATTCAATGGTAGATGCATTACAATCCATCTTTCTGCTCCAAAGCACTAACCTGCCTTCCCCATAAATATGAAGTCCCGAACCTGACAATCCTTTTGCTATCAGCATTTTTGGATAGGCTACATCTGCAGACATGTAGAGGTGGAAAGGGGCCTTGTTAGAAAGCTGCTCAAAGAGTTTACCCGAAGAGCCATAAATCGGCACTACTTCTTTCCCGGTTTTGCTAGTATAGGCATCAATGATATCATCTAAGGCAAATTTCAAGTCGGAGGCTGCGGCAACTCGTATGGCATCTTGACCATTTACAGGGTAAAGACCTAGCAGAGAGCATAGGAAAAAGGAAGTAAGGAGAAGGCAAACACTTTTCATTTTTTAAGGTCAGGGATTAACCCCAGTATGCTTTAGCTTGGTTGATTCGATATTAGTTTAAAGATATACCGAATGCCTTTCTTTTCCAATCCGACCCTATCTTTTCCAACGAAATCAGGAAACCCCAGCAGATCAAAATTTGGAAAAAAAATTAAATAAAAAGAACTTAGTCATTTTTAAGGATTGAATAATTGCAGCATATGTTGGATAAAATTGCATTCAGTCAACTTTACGACTTTCAGGAGGTACAATTAATAGCTTTTTTCTTTTCCAGCTGTAAATTACTAAACAGGTTATCAAATTATATGGAATTATAAAAATTATATAAACCATAATAAGTTTTAAAGGCCACCCAACGCCAAGGCTTCCTTTGAAAATTTGTTCGATGGTTTTCCGATCCTCAATTCGAATTTCATTTGTCCAACGTTCGGATTCACCCATTCCGTATGGATCAAATCCGTATAAAAAATAAATTAGCTTATCAGATAAATTTTCGGACCAATAAGCTGATAATGTTGCTAAAATAAATGTTAATCCAATAGACAAAATCAGTAATTTTAAATAGTTGTTTTTCTTTTGCCTTCTTCCAATTAGAAACGGACTCACTAGGATTATCAGGTAAGAGGATAAGGTGAAAATCAAAAATATTGTCTCGACTGAACTTGCACTCATTATTTAACTATATTATTGGTCAAAACAAAAAGAAACCAAAACAATAACCTGTAAACAATTAATTACTTATTACCGTACTCAACTTTTCCCACATTTCATCATGAAAAACTATGGGAACCAAGGCATCATTGGGAGCTTCACCCATTCTTATCACCACCAGGTTTTGATTTGGGACAATTTCGACAAATTGCCCATTTTTACCCATTCCTGCAAATAAATCCTCAGGAGCATGGCTAGACAGATCTATATTTAAGGTTGATGCTGTACCAGGAAACTGGATCTTATTTTCACCATTCAACCACCACAAATAACCATAGGAAGGGTTAAGGTCTTGTGAACTATTTACCATTTGTCGGTAGTAGTTTTCAGTATAAATAGCTTGATTATCCTTCCAGACTCCTTTGTTTAAGGTCAACAAGCCAAATCTTGCCATGTCTCTGGCTGTACTCCAATAAACATTGTTATAACCCAAAGGTATCCAACGCCCATTCATCCCTGTGATGGCATCAATTTTTTGGTCAGTGTAACTGTTATAATCAATGCCTGTAGCATTACTTATCACCTCATCAAGTATAGTATAGGCGGCATTGTGGTAATACCATTGCATTCCAGCATCGGTTCCATATCCCAAACAGGAAGGCTCAGTACAATCCAAATCAGACACCTGATAAGCTAAACCAGTGGTCATGGTCAACTGATGTTTAATGGTAATTAGGTTTTCTTTTTCAAGGCTTAAGGAAGTCCAACCAGTCCCTAAATAGTCCGAGCTTTTATCCTCAATAACCAAATCTCCCTCTTGTTCTGCTATTCCCACTAATGATGCGGTCAACGTTTTTCCTGCTGAAGCCCAATACCAAAGGCTATTGGCTTCAAAGGCGCCCGTATTTAAGATATTATTCCCCCAATATTTTTCTATGGCAATTTTACCGTCCTTTAGGACGATAAACGCCCTTGTATCATTGCTTTCCAGGTAAGTGTATAAATCATCCAAGGCATTTTCATTCCAGTCAAGGGCATTAAAATCAATGGTTTCCCATTCATTCCCGCTGTTCGGCGGAAAATACAAATCATCTTCCGGTTCCTTGTCATCAGAAATCATATCCGTATTGTCACATGAAAAGCAGGTAATAATTCCAATTAAAAATAGAACGGCATTTTTCATCATCAATATGTATTATTGTTTATAAAACCCCATACAAATCTAAAACGGTCCTAAAGTCCATCTCAGGGGTGATTTCGTAAAAATAATTCAATTGCCATTTTTGGGTTAGCTTCGCTTGATTGCTTGTCGTCTCATCCCAACTTGGATAAACCCGAAAGGCTCTCTTCCCTTCCTTTATACCGGTTGAAAGAATTCCTTTTTTTACAAGCAGCGATTTCGGAAACACAAATTGCCCCAATCTGGCTGAAGTGCAGATGTTTACAATGTAAAAACCAATCCGATCTTTATCGTCAAACGGTTCAATCGGCCCATTTCCAATACGCTTCCAGAAAGTCACAAATTGCCCTGACTTTTTCGGTGTTTTCTTGGCAGTTCTGCTGATAATCTGAAACCCATTTAATTCAAATTGACAGGCATCATAATCCCTGCTCTCATGTTCGATTTTGAGGTTGGCCATTTTTAGCCCACATTTATCGTACACTTCTTTCTTTAATTGAGACAGCGTTTCATTCATTAAAGTCTTTGCTTACAACCGATCCACCTTACCTAAAAATATTAATCTACTGTAAATCTAACAATAACTTCATTATCTAAAACCACGTTTGTGGACCAAATAAACTCCGCGTCCTCCGTGGGAGCATCAAAAACTGAAGTGAAATTTGTATAGGAGGCTTTATTATTAACACCTATTTCGGAATTGGTATAGGTGGTTGCACTTGGCCAGCTGCTATCGTCAAAAGCTGCTGCGTACCAATCAGTAGGCAGGTCCCAATGCAAGGCATAATAGGAACTGCCGTCATTTGATCCTTCTATATTGCAATTGTTTGTTAACCTTAAACTTCCATTTTCTGTAGGACAGGACAGGTCTTTTATAGGAGAAGTATAAAAAGTTTGGGCTTTCCAGTCGGACCCTGTCCTGGCTACAATTTCATTGCTCTCATTTTTGAACACTGCCACCATCCCTCCATCTCCAGGGTAATAAGAGGAGCCTTGGTTGCTCTCCGAGCCCAAACCACTGTTTTCTTCCCAGTCCACCAGCTTCATGGCTATCGTATAAGGAGCACTTACCCTAAAGCGTAGTATGCTGGAATTAAACTGGGTAAAGGGAACCTTGTCCTTACCTACAGGAATACCATTGATATACATTTCGAAATAATTGTCTGCAAAAACAAAAGCTGTAATTACTTCCCCATTTGCATCCACTTCAATGATCTCATCATCAGCCATAGCCGCAACCGCTTCATTTTCGGAATTAAACATTATGCCAGAACATGGATTATACAAATCTGAAGCAAATGGAAAACTATTGTCTGTGAAATTGACCATTGCAGGAACAGTCCATATGTTTCCATCCAATGCGGTGGAGATGCCAACGGGTGCCTCTCTTCCATTGGAACATTCAAACAAGTTTTCGGTGGTAACTGTTGCCATGCCCTGAGATAAAGATGCCGTCCCTGTATAGGTGGAGGGGACAATTGTTTCTGGTTCCATTTCAGTAGTACAAGCAGTATTGGCTAAAGAAATTAAGGCTGTAAAAAGAATAAGCTTTTGACTATTTTTCAATCTCAAAGGGTTTAGGCCGAAACGAACAACTGTTATTATTTGATGAACTGTAATTGCTTGTTTAGACGAAAATTAGGATAAAACCCTTCGCAAACTTGGTAACTTTGCCTTTCTTTTTGTTCAATGAATATTGAAATGAATCAATCCTCTCTTAAAACGCTTTTAATCTTATTGAGTTTGCCATCAATTTGGTTTGGAATAGGCAGCCCTAAAATCTCGCACATTAATGGGTAAATATGAATGTTTTCTAATGAAGGGATGCTGTATCCATTTTTAAAAGCAGGCCCATTGGCATAAAACACACCATGCATTTCCTTGTTCTTGGCATCATAACCATGAACACCTATGGTCTTGATTTCCCTTTTCATAAATGATTCTTTACGCGCTTCTGGTAAAAAATAATAGCCGTAGTCTGCTACCAATTGGATGGCTCCCCAATCTTTATTCTTGGGTTTATATTCAAAACCTGGTGTGTTTTTAGTTTTATAAACTTTAAAATGAGCTTCTTTTGGCTTTAAATACGCGACCACTTCTTCTATTTTAACCCCTTCTTTTGGATGAATATTTACAATAGTGCCATTGTCTTGGTAGGAGTATAAACTGTCGTTTATAATGGTTTCTGTGGGAATAATTTTAGAGGTAGATAGGTCTGACATCCCATGATCAGAAACAAGCAGAATATTTACCGGAAGACCAGTAGCTTCAACCCTTTTAAATAAATCACCAAGGGTTTTATCCAGTTCAAACAGCACTTCTTTTATTTTCTCTTCATTCCCTGGACCATAATCATGGCCAGTTTTGTCCATGTCACCAAAATACATTAAAATTAAATGCGGCTTCTTTTCTTCGGGCATTTCCAGCCAATTTATAGCCTGATCCACTCGATCTCCATTTTTTATACTGGGATCAAATGTATGGTAATAGGTAGGATGAACACCTTGGATAGCTGCTTCTGTGCCTACGAAAAAGTAACTGGCAGTAACCATATTGGCTTTATTTGCCTCCAACCAAATTGGAGAGCCTTTATAAAAACGCCCGTCAGTAGCCGTTGTTTTATCCTTATAACTATAATTCACGCCATTTTCATAGCTGCTAAAGACATTGCCCAAAATGCCATGCTTATCCGGGTACATACCTGTAGCGATGGAATAATGGTTAGGAAAGGTTTTTGAAGGAAAGGTTGGGACCAGTGATTCCGCTTTCACTCCCTTATCGACAAAAGCACTCAGGTTTGGGGGCCGGTATTTCTCTACATAATCCCATCGAAAGCCATCCAAAGATACCAATAGCAAATAAGGCTTTTTTTGGGCGCTCTCTGAATTCAAGGTGGTAGGAGATAAGGTTGAACATACCATCTTTTTATTGCAGGAAATGAAGAATACCATTCCCACTAAAAAAATCCATCCTATACCTGTAATTCGTTTTTTCATATTCAATTCTGCTATTTGCGCTATTTCTGGGGACAGGTTAAAAACCCTCCATTCAAAACATACTGAAAAGAGCCCAATGGTTTTGTAAATTTATCCTTAAAAGCTAATAGTCCATGCCTATCAGCCATTAAATCATCGGCACAAACAGGCAGCTTTTATTCATTAATCTTTTTAAAAATATAACCTGAAGGACTTTTCGTATACGCTATTCCCCTCATTGTTTTAAGCAATTCTTCCCTGTTGGGCATAGTGCCCTTCTTAGGTATTAGGTAATCTTCTAGATTTTTCTCTGAAATGCTAAATTTGTTGTCCGCATATCTCCTATAGACTGCTACCAATTCAAAATCAGGATCCAGGGAAGCCATTGAGGCATCTCCATGGGAATTGTTACAAACCAGAAGGCCTCCTTTTTGGAGATAAGCATTTACTGCCTGCCCTACAAATCCGGCATATTGGGAAATTACAAGATCAAACTCTCTGCTAAGTTCCTCAAATGGAGTATTGTAGTCTTGCTGATAAAAGTGAAAAATCGCCGGTTCTGAATACTTTCTATTTTGCTCGATAAAGGCAATCGTCTCTTTATCCTGAAAGAATTTTTCTGTGCCCTTAAAGGAATCTGCGTATATCACCTCCCGAAAAATCAATGAAGGGGTAATGTGAACATGGGAACCAGGATAGAAAACTTTTTTGATAGTGTACTTTTTGTCAAGTGCTTCGAAAAGGCCTATGGAAGTATGTTCCTTATCTACATGGTGTATTTTATATAGCTTGGGTAGCGGCATAGTACTGGAAACTTATTATAAGCTACCGGTATCGGATCGAATAGCCCATTGTTTTGCAGTACTAATCTAAAGGCTTTTTAGCAGTTTTAAAAGGCTAGTCCATTAATCATAAAAATAACAAAGAGGACCTGTAGTAACAAGATTCCAATTACATCATATCGGTTCCAGTGTCAGTAATGTACCTATCGATGAAACCATATACCATGCCTCCCTCTACTTTGAAACAGCTATGGATAGGTAAGAAAAGTTGATTTCAGTTATTTTTGATTTAAAAATTCATTTTATGTGTACTGGCTTTAATGACTATAAAAACACCATAAGCTACCAAACCAAAGGCAATAATTCCTAACACAACCGATCCAAATTCATTTTGAATGAAATTAAAAGCATCTTTTGTTCCTCCGGATTGTGAGGCATCATATGTGATTGCTGCTCGTACAGTAAGATAAGCAATGATGCCAACGACTAGCCCTCGGGCAGTATACCCTACCCGTCCAGAATTAATCATCAGTTGCTGTGTTTTTTCATCCATTCCTGCTTCCTCCACTTTATCTTTGAACTTTCCAGAGAAGGCAATGAATATTTGATAAAGGGATTTTCCCACGAATACAAGTGCTACTACTGCTACCAGCCAGCGTCCATATGCCTGGTCTAAAAGCTTCTGAATCATCGATTCTTGGCCCCCTCCACTTCCACCGCCAGTACCGATCAACAATTCAACTGCACTAAATATGATAAAGAGGTAAAAAAAACCACTTGAAAAAAAGCTGAGCCTTAAAGCCAAGCCATTGGTGTCACTTCCGTGGTCTTCAGGATCACTGAAAGTCTGGTACATCCTCCAAAAAACATAACCTGCCAAGCCAAGTACTACCAGCCATAGCAATATTTGACCGAAGGGCTGGCCAATAAGAAATTTAAAAGCCCCTGTACTATCTGTTTTTTTACCTCCATTTCCAAAAGCAGCCCAAGCAGTCAAACCCCCGATAAGAAGATACACCACACCTATGGTTCCAATACCTAAACGGGCAATCTTTTTTTCTTTTCTTATCAAGGTTTAGGTCTGACTTTTTCATGTATAAAGTGGCTAACGGTGCATTCCACGCAGGAAAAGTCAAATATAGTGCCAAAAAAACGAACTAAACACTTGATAAAAAGCTGAATATGAATGACTAATAAGTTACATCCTCAATTAAGAATCTCTTCCCTTGAACATTTTATCTAATAGAAACCATCCTAATCTTAAACTTTTTTCGGTATCAATCTGCCCTACCTCTCATGGCTCCCTTTTATGTCCACAATTGGATTGGTATCATGAAAAGTAACTACCCAATCAAACAATAAGCTATTGGTCTTTTCCTTTCTTAGGATCGCTACTAAGTAATATATCCAAGTATAATAACTTAACCAAGGGCCTCTAGCCCCTGTTTAAATACTTGAACGTAAAATGATTTTGGCGGTACTGTTGCTATTTTTTCTGCAACAATACCGCCAAAATCACTACCTACCATTATTTATTAATGTCTTCGAATCCGGAATAAAATTACGAGGTCGCCAACATTTCGGTCAACACTTTCTTGAATACATCAATGGGCTGCGCTCCTGTTACGGCACTTTTCCCATCAAATACGATTGTTGGAACCGATCTGACGCCGATATTTTGCCAATATGTCTCTTTATCCCTTACTTCTTTGCGCGCTTCCTTATCATCTAATTTGGCCAAAGCTTCTTCAGCATTTAAGCCAACATCCAGTAGCGCTTCTTTTAAAACAGCTCTTTTAGATACATCTTTTCGTTCACTAAAAAAGGCTTTGGTAAGTCTCATTTTCAGTTCGGTTTGCTTGCCGAATTCTCTGGCATATTCCAATAAAACATGCGCTTCAAAAGTATTCGACATGCGCATGCCTTCAAAATAATCGAACGTAAACCCTAATTCGTCCCCTGCATCTGTCATTGTTTCCTGAGACTCCTTCTGTTGTTCCATTGTACTGCCATATTTTTCAGCAATATGCTCATGGAGATCCTGTCCTTCTGCAGGCATGTTGGGATTCAACTCAAATGGTTGCCATTCCAGGTTTATCTTGCCCTCTATACCTAGTTCAGTTATGGCTTTTTCTAAACGTTTGTAACCGATGGTACACCAGGGGCACACTACATCTGAAACGATATCTATTTTTAATTTATCTTTCATTTTCTTACTTATTTTAGGTCCTTCATGGCGTTTTTTGACTCGGTTAAAGCTTTTCAGATTTAATCGCCTTTTTCATCAACATTCCATTCATTACGCCAAAGCTTTTGATAGAAAACAGTCTTTTGGCCATCATTACCATCATTTTATTCATCATTCCAGGGATGATCGTTCCCTTTTTCCCAATGTTATTCAGCGCAATTTGAGCAGCTTCTGAAGGCTTCATGCTCGACATAGGGACTTTAGACCAATCTACACCATTGTCAGCTGTCATATTGGTTTCCGTTAACCCTGGAGCCAAAACACTTATGTCAACATTATTGGCTTTAAGTTCCGTATTCAATGAAAGGCCCAACTGATGCACATAGGCTTTTGTTGCCGAATAGTTACTGAAATATGGCATCGCCATCATACCCGCCATACTGGAAACCAAAAGTATGCCTCCTTTTTTGGCGGCAGACATTTTCTTCGCGAAATGATTGGTTAACAAGTACGTTGAGGTAATGTTAAGCTTTATCATTGACAGCTCCTTTTCAGGTGAGATCTTAATAAAACTTCCATTGTTTTCCATACCCGCACTATGGATAAACATGCCAATCTCTTGCTTGTCAATCTCCTTTATAAAGTTCAAAGTTGCCTCTTCATCAGACAAATCCACAGAAAATACCTGTGCCTTTACCTGATATTCCGTCCAAATATCCTGCGCCAGGGCGGCTAACTTATCCTTACTCCTGGCGACGAGGATAGGAGCTATACCTTGTTTGGCTAATTCTATTGCAAATGCCTTTCCAATTCCTGAAGAACCTCCAGTGACCAAAGCCTTGTTTCCGTATTTTGATTTTAAATCTTGCATAGTTGCTACGTTTTTTAAACCCGGATTATCAAATAGGTCTCCTTGGCCTTTTCAAGCCTGACCTGATTTTTCTTCAGGGGAATTGGTGTCGACACCCAATAGAAGGGAAATCGCCTATTTAGGGGTAATCAACCTTTCGCATAAGAGCGAAAGGTTGATATAGATTAAAAATTATAAATTTATTGGTTTATACCTTCTCTTTTTCCCAGGCAAATTTCTGGAAAGGAGCATCTACAGGTGTATTTGCAATATGGTTGGTATAGTTACTTATCACTTTTTGAGACAAGCCTAAGATAATTTCTAATACTTGTCTTTCTCCATAACCAGCCGCATAAAATGTTTTCAAATCTTCAGGACTTACGTGACCACGGTTGCGAACGATGGTTAAAGTCATGGTACGTAATGCTTCCAATTTCGGATTTTCAAGAGGAGTTTCATTACGCAATGCATCTATAATGGCATCGTCTACTTTCATCATTTTAGCAATACCCGTATGTGCAGGTACGCAATAATGACAGGCGTGTTCCACGTTAATCGTTTGCCAAACCACGGTTATTTCTTCTTTATCAAAAGAAGAGTCAATGAACAATTTGTGAATTGTTTGGTAGGCCTCAAGCAATCCTGGTGCTCCTGCCAATACCCCATGTAGCCCTGGAATAAATCCGTTTGCCTTAAGAGATTTTTCTAATAGGTCTTTGCTACCTTCTGGTGCCGTTTCAATGTTGTGAACTTTCAAAGTTGTCATAATTTCAATTGTTATTTTTTCTAAACGATTGTTTAGATATGGTTCAAAAAAAGGTTAAAATTTATTAAATGTCATTTCTATATAGTCTTCTATTTCTTCTGGGCTGTTAACTCTTGTCGCAGCCGCAAGGCCATGTTTTGCTACTACCAAAAAGTTAGCCTGTTTTAGTATGGTCTCTTCGTCTTCATCAGAACCCATTCTTAATTTTTCGATAAACAAATCTTTAAGGTTATCCATAAAAGAAAGCACCTGACCTTTTACAACTGGATCATCACTTTCCGAAAACTCATTGTATGTATTGGTCAACAAACATCCTTTTTCATTTCCTTCTACGGCACAAATTGCAGCAGAGTCATAAAAAAACTGTTTAATGTCTTCAACCCCATTTCTAGCTGCTTGAAATTTCTCAAAGATGGCACTTACTTTTAATTTATAGCAATTAAGACTTTCAATGAAAACGCCGTGCTTGCTTCCAAAACTAGAATATATGGAGAATTTATTGATACCCATTTCTTTTTCAAGCATCTGCATAGAAGTACTTTCATAGCCATTGCGCCAAAACAAGCGCATCGCTTTTTCAATAACTTCTTCTTCTTTATATTCTTTTTTCCTTGCCATTGTTTCTTTTCACTTCACAAAGCTAACCAATCGTTTAGAAATAAAAAACATTTTCCCCTTTTTTATTTCGAACCCATGGCTCAGATTATAAAATGCAATAGTGAATAGGGGTTTAGAACCTAAATAAGTAATAAACCAGGTAAGTACCTATAAAAATTAACTTCTTAAACCTGAGGAAACCAGGTCAAAGAAGTTATAAATACAAACAGTTTTTACTTTTTTGATTCGACATAATTCTTGAAGTTGTCGAGAATAGCTTGCCAACCCAATCGCTGCTGTTCGTCGGCGTTTGTCCCTTCAGCCTCAAAAGTTTCCAGCAGTTCAACTTCATCTCCCGAGACGATAAACCTAATTTCCACCTTTCGTCCGTCAGACATCTTATAGGCAATCAATTCGTTTTCTTTTACTTCGCTGTAAACACCCGTAAAATCAAAACCCATGCTCCCATTTTTGGCTTCCATTCTCCAATTAAAGACTCCATTTGGTTGAAGGTCATTAATGGCAGAAGGACAGGTCCATTCGGGAGAGGCGAAATTCCAATGTATAATATGGGCTGGTTTGGTCCAGCATTCCCATACTTTTTCGACACGTGCCTTAATGGAGGTTTTAACTGTAATGGTCATCTGTTTCAATTATTTGGTTACTACAATGTCTAATGGTCCCTCCTTTTTCTTTATTTCAATTGAAAGCCAATAGGGTTTCGAAAACTAATTTCATTTTAGCTCAAGCCCCAATCTATCAACTTCATGTTGGTCTATGCAAGCCGTATTTTATTATGAAATAATATAAGAAACCCAGAACAAAAAGGGCTGAGAAAAAGATTATATATTTCAAATAAACTGACAATTCCCTATTACCAAAAGTTTCCCATTGTCCATCTTTGAGAAATATTTTCAATTTTTGTTCATTGTCATTAATTAAGACATAATTGTATTTGGAGGGAAATCCTTCAATCGAAAAAATCACAACGGATTAATTGTTGTATATGTCCTTAAAAAATTCATTCCTTAGGTAGAGCGAATTTGCATCTGAATTCAACCCTGCTATTATTTTAGTTTCATGGCCCAAAACACTGTTGGATTAATGAAATCTAAAGTTTCCGTTTTATTTAGAACCATTGAAAAGGTGTTGTGAAAATGTTTAATGACTAGCTCTCGAAACTCTTCAGCAGATTTATATGCGTTTTCTGGGCCATTATAATTAACCTCACTTTGAAGCAGTCATAGAACTAATGATTTGAATGATAACTTCACCATTTTCTGTTCCGGAAAACAGGGTAGTGGATAAACTAGACTGGTGTGCCAAAGCTACTGCATCCACAAACATGCTTATAAAAATCACCCAATTTATTCCCTATTTTTAGGCTTCGAAGTGATAACATCAATAAAAGCATTCTTTAAGGCAGTTGCTTGTTCTGGAGAAACTTTTAAATATTGATGCTTTCCATCCGGAGCTTCAACAAAACTGGTATACCCTTCATCGTCCACTGAAATATTCCCTTTATTGCTTGAAGTAAAATATTCACTTCCACCCTCTAAAGCATAAATCATTGATGTCAGATCCCAAGTTGGTCTGTCATAAGGCATCTCCAAATAATTCTCATAGGCCACTACCAAAGGATGAGGTGTTGCCCATGTAAAATCTTTCTCAATACTGGAAGCAGGGTATTTAATTTGAAACCCAAGTTCAAAAGGGCTGGCAACAATTTGCGTAGGCCAATCCTTAAAAACTTTTTGAGCAGCATTAATATCTATTTTGACATTAAACTCTTGCATTCTATTTTCATCAAAATTGCCCGCCATAATACTGAGTAATTTTACTTTTTCATTTATCAAATCCTTACCAGATAATTCAGTAAAATCATCAGATGGAGAATCCAGCAATCTGGCTAAGTTTGTTGAAAAACCTACAGATACTATGGTCACTGAATTATTCGGCTGTTGAGATAAAACCTTTCGATACAAGTCTGTAGCTTCTGGAAACACTGTGTTTTCTGACGCTGCACCAGAGAAGGCCCTCTTTCCATCTGCCAGATATTCCCAAGTGGTTTGGGCATAATTTGTACCATCATCGCCAGAATAGGCACCATTGGTCACTGCGCCAATAGGTATATCGGAATAGCCATACCAGTTATTCATAAGATCAATAAAAAGTGGTGCGTATTTATTGTTTTTATTAACAGTAATGGCTAAAATCTCCATCTTATTTTGATCGGCATACTTATACAACATATCCAATGCCAAGGCATCATCAATATCATTTCCCATATCAGTTTCAAAAATGACTTTAACAGGTGATGGTTTATCGCTTTCTACAACCTCTTTTTCAACAGTTCGGCTTGTACAGCCTATTGCAAGGATAGAAACCATAGCGATAATAATGGTCATATGGATTGAAATATTTAATTGAAATAGAGCGCATTTTTCTTTGTTCATAAAAGGACTTTTCTTATTTGGGTTTATATTATTTTTCATAAGATTCATTGATATTGACAGTCTATAATACTTTCAATTCCATTTATTTACAAGTACTATAACAAACCTCTAGCTTCCAAGAGTGTAGCTGAATTTAATCCATTGATTTTTTCATTTAGCAGGCTTACGCTACCAATCAATGTCCTCAAACCCGGGTTAAAATGGCTAAGTATTTGTGTTAGGAGGCTATTTCTCGGAAAATAGGCTCGGGATAACAGTTTTAAATTTCGTATTAATCCTATTTAGCTAAGTTGCAACCTTACTGTGCAGACTTTAAATTGCCATAAATATCTAAAAGTTTTTTAGCGAGGTCAGCTTTCGTTTGGTCTTTTAATTTATTCTCCTCCTCACTTATGCTATCAAGTATTTGGACAGACATTCCAACCGCATTTATCCTTTCTAAAACCGTAACATAGTCCTTTGCTTGCTGCATCGTAGATTTATAAATCACAAGAAAAGAAGCTCCGATAAACTCAATTATAAGGCCGGAAATCGTAGTTAAAATGGCTGCGTTTAAATTCTGATCGCCCTCATATACTTGAACTATTCCATAAGAAACAATGACAAAGCTTGCAATCATTACTATTACTGTCCAAATGAAGATCCACTGTATTTGCGATAGGTTTCTGTTAAGGTAACTTTCTAATTTTATTCTACCCAACTCCCAAGCTGCGGCTGTCTCATTGCCATTTCCCTTTATACGCTCTTCAACTTTTTGTATCTCTAATTTAGCTTGAGTTTCCTCTACGCTCATTTGGTAAGCATAGATTACCAAAATACAAATTCCAGCAATTATTCCTAGCCCGATAGCAACGGAATTATATATTTTGGAAAGCATATCACTGTCAACCAATACAGCAATTACAATGGCGGCAATGGTGAAAAAGAGCGCAAAAAAGAACAAAATCTTTAATTTCTTATTACCGGAAGTCACCGCTTTAGCAACACTTGTAACTAAACTTGTTGTAGCATAATCAATGAATCCCATGATCGGTTTTTTAGGGTTATAAAATTAAAGTGTGGGGCAAATAGCTTTGGATAGCTTTTAACTTTCGGTTTTGCCATGAACCAAATGTTTAAACATTTAAAGCTAAGAAAAAAAGGAAATTATAATTTAAAAATTATTCAAATCACTACCCCTTGACTTTGATTTTCAGAAACTTATGAAGTCGAAAGTCTTCTAGATTAAAAGTTAAGACAATTGAACTCTAGGCATTAAGTGTACCGCCACTCAACTACCAGAAATCAATATAGCTTGTTCTTAGCCATGGATTTTTATCCCTTCCTTTTCAAAATAATGTTCAATGGCTTCCTGTATGGCTTGCAGAGAACTGTATTTTGGTTGGTATTGTAATAAGGCTTTTGCTTTAGCAATACTCCCACAAGGGCTGTGCCCGATGTGATCCAAAGTAAATTCCTTATCGGTTGAATTAACCGTCTTTTCCCATGCTTCCCAAGGTAAAAATTTCAGCTTAAGCTTCTGTCCAAAGAACATTGCCATTGCTTCAGCATAGCCTCTAAGGGTAAGGGCCTGCTCAGAAACCACGTGAAAGCTTTCACCGATTGCATTGTCCCGGTTTTCAATGGCTTTGATAAATGCCTGTGCAACATCATCTGCATGAACATGATGAACCGTTTCCATCCCAAGGTTAGGCAATACAATTTGTTCTCCTTTGGCTAGGCGAACAAAGGTATCCGGATTGAAATTTCCAGTTGGATTTACCGGTAACCAACCAGGCCCAACAATATGTCCGGGGTGTAGAATCGTAACTGGAAATCCACTTTTCTGGTGGAAAGTATGGAGGTATGCTTCAATATTGGCTTTGTCTATTCCGTATTCACCAAAAGGTTTTCGTTTTTGGTTTTCGGTAGTCGGCACTTGTTCACTGAAGCCATGCACCCACATGCTGCCACAATGTAGGAAATGCTTTATCCTGCCATTGAGCGCCTCTGCAAGCTTTCGGGCACTTTTTGGGGTAAAACAAATTAAATCAATGACAACATCTGCATTAAGATCAACGATTTGAGAACAAAAATCACCCTCTTCTTCAGCTTTTACCCGATCAATGGTAACATGTTCCACTGACTTCCATGCCTCATTATTACTATAAGGATTGGCTTGTTGCCGACTTACACAGACCACATTGTGGCCCGCCTCCACAAGGCGAGGCACCAAATACGTTCCAATATGACCTGTACCACCTATAATTATTACTTTCATTCTATATTTATTCAATTTATTGTTAACGTTAATAATATACGGACTGGGTATTGGTAAGTACTAGCCTTGCCAGCAATTCAAAGCCATAAAATCCATACAGTTTAATTGTTGTGGCTTCTTACTTTTATTAATATATCAAATAATTAAGATTTTGCAGTGTATTTTTCCACATTCAAATAGCCTCCTGTCATTTCTTCGTCCCTTCTTTAAGCATATATGTTTACAGATCCAGAATATCTATTCCAAGGACAATTTTTTTAGTCCAGCAAAATCTTAATAATAATGGGTTATTCTACCCACAATGCTATATTTAATTTAGTGGATTTTATTTGTTTTCTTGGTATTGTGGCCATACGCTGTAGGCTACAATACCACCTATTAACAATAATAAAACCTGTAGCAACAAGTTCGGCGCTGTTTCCAGATGTCTTCCAATACCAAATAGCAACAACACGATGGAAAAGAAAACTACCAGGCCGGTAACTTCCTTTTTCTTAACACCTACTTTTCTGGTATAAAAAATCTTGGCCATCAATCCACCATAAAGAAAGGTAAACCAGATCAAACGATGTCTTAGAGTTTTAACCACCAAGCTGAAAGTAGGATAATCTTTTCCTTCCAAAGTAACCAACACAATATCGATAAGCACCATCAAGCCCAGCATGGATGCCACAATTATTTTAATCGTTCGGATTTCTGACAAATGCCTCTTTAGAAACCTATTAAGTTTGCTCATGGCTTTACCAGATAATTCATGGACCAAAAAAAGTGTCCAAATAAGACACCCACTATTAAAATAGCTGTCAAAAACGCTTTGGTTTTTCTAAATGGCACTTTAAACCCTATTACAACCATGATTATCGTCAGGCCAAAGATTATTAAAACCGGAAACATGCCATTTGACATTTTAAAAGCAACATTAGAGGTTCCCAGAAACAGGTGGCCAGCAATCGCCCCCAAGGCAAAAGGAATAAAAAACGACTTGCCTCTTGACCATTCGAGTAACAGTACATTGGTAGTGTCGTTGTCTATATCATTGAGAAGTAGCAGGATTTCAATGATAAAATAGGCAACGGTCAAACCAATCATAATACTAACAACGATTGTATATTGGGAACCTTCCATGTCTATTTAGAAAATGAATATTAATTTAAGCCATTTAAAGGCAAAATGAAATAGAAATACAATTTATTTTAGCCAAATAAGATATGGGCACATTAAGTTAATAGAAGCAGTATAGCTGTTTACTTTCGGTTTTGACCGACATCTTCTCTTTCATGTTAAGACCAAGGTCTTCCTCCACTTTTCAACCCAAAAAAATACCTTATATAAAGGAAGTGAAGGCGTTTAAATGAGAATCACCTGCTCTGGGAATTCAATTCTTGCTGAAGCAGACAATTCGGATTATATTTATGGCTGAAAAATTAAGTCTATAATATGAAACAAATCATTTATTCTTTGCTTGCATTGATAGCGTTCAGTGCTTGCAGCAGTAGTACTACAACGGAAAACGAAAGTAAAGACCAAGAAGAAAAAAAGAAGACTGGATAGTTCTTTTTGATGGGACATCTACAGAAGGTTGGCGTGCCTACAACGGCGATGCGCTCCCTCCAGGCTGGGTAATCAAAGACGGGGAATTAACCTATGACACCGAAATGGGTTTAGAACAAGATTACACGGGTGGAAAAGACATTATTTATGGTGCTGAAGAGTTTGAAAACTTTGAACTGTACCTGGAATGGAAATTACCTAAAGGTGGTAATAGTGGCATATTCTATCACATACCTGAAGTAAAAGAAAGTGCTGGACCTTCAGGATTGGCACCGGAATATCAACTTATTGATGACGAAAATTATGCTTCCATACATGATTTGACTTCCTACAATAAAAAATGGGCGAAACTGAAAACCTGGACCAACTGCAAGATTGGCAAAAAACTGCCTCTGATTATGCAATGTATCCTGCCGATCAATCACAAGTAGATTTAAATCCTGTCGGTGAATGGAACAGCTCCAAAATAGTTTATACACCTGAAAAAGTAGAATATTGGCTTAACGGAAAGGTTGTGGTTTCATTTGTCCCTGGGTCTGAAGATTGGGAAAAAAGGAAAAACTCTGGCAAATGGAGCGGTGCACCCGATTATGCGAAAGCCAAAAAGGGATACATTGGCCTTCAGGATCACGCAAGTCCGATATGGTTTAAAAATATTAAAATCAAAAAATTATGAATCAGAAAATAATTAATAGAAGAGACTTATTGAAAGGCGGAGCTACCGTGGCTATCGCATCTATGCTCCCTTCATGGGCATGGGCTAATAGTAAAAATGGTCGCCTAAGAACTGCACACGTGGGTTTAGGTGCTATGGGTAAAGGTGACTTGGAAGCAATTTCTTCTCACGAGAAAGTAGATGTTGTAGCGCTTTGCGACGTTGACGCAAACATGCTGGCACCGTTAAAGAAGGAATTCCCTAAGGCCAAACTCTATTCAGACTACAGGACAATGATGGAAGAAATGGCGGACGATATCGATGCCGTAGTTGTTTCTACTCCTGATCATACACACGCTCCAGCTTCTATGCTGGCAATGGACCATGGTAAGGCCGTTTACTGTCAAAAACCCCTTACCCATCATGTGTCTGAGGCGAGAGCCATGAATAAAAAGGCAGCAGAAAAGAAATTGGTAACCCAAATGGGAATCCAGGTGCATTCTTTTTATGACTACAAATTGGCTACGCTATTGATACAATCAGGTATCATAGGTAAAGTGAAAGAAGTAAGGGCCTGGTCCCCTAAAAACTGGGGAACTGACGACCCCAAGCCACAAGGATCTGACCCAATACCAGAAGGTCTTGATTGGAACCTATGGTTAGGTACTGCGGCTGATAGGCCTTATAAAGAAGGGCTATATCACCCTGGCAACTGGCGTAAAGTACTGGACTTTGGTTGCGGAACTTTAGGCGACATGGGTGTTCATATTTTTGATACTCCTTACAATGCCTTGGCGCTGGATGTACCAAAGACCATCAAAAACGAGTGCAGAAAGCCTACTGGCTTTGGCTTCCCGGAAGAGAATACAGTAACCTACGAATTCCCGGGAACGAAGTACACCACCAAAAATTTCAAATGGGTATGGTATGACGGCGTAAACGCACCAGGGAAAGATAAAAACCTAATACTCCCCAACAATGAGGAGCTTCCAGGACAGGGAGCCATGTTTGTTGGCGAAAAAGGCAATTTATTATTGCCTCACTTTATGCAATTACCAAAACACATTGTGGATGGAAAGTATAAAGAACTGGACCTCAGCAAACTTAAGAAGTCAGGAAAAATAGGTGAAGTAATTAGGGATTATGACGTAGAAGGCAAACGCCACTACCACCAATTCGTAGATGCTTGTTTAGGAAAAGACGAATGTTCTGCTCCTTTCTCCTACGCTTCCAGGTTAACGGAAACGATACTATTGGGCGTAATAGCAGGAAGGTTCCCAAATAAAACCTTGCACTGGGACAATGCCACAGCACGTTTTGAAGAAGACGAAGCCAACCAATTCCTGGACGGCACCTATAGAGCATTTTAATAATTGCTGAGAAGCGGTTAAAGTAATAAGTTAATTAAAGCCGTTCCGGAAAAATGGGCTAACGCTCAGTTTTCCGGAACGGCTTTTTTATTTAATCGGGCAAATTCAGATAAACTACTGATAACGGATGATTCTGTTTAGTCCCTATAAAAACAACTACAATTGGCACATTGAATGTTAGCTTTTACCTACTATTATATAAAACTGTTCGATTTTTTTGACTATATTATTACATCATGAACTATCCTAATATAACGAAATGTAAAAATCATGAGAAACATCAATTTAATTGTCTTTCTAGTATTATTAAGCTTTATATCCTCTTGCAGTAAAGACAATGAAGAAACGCCAAAGTCTACAGAAAATGGCTATACATTTAATACCGAATTCTTTCCAACGGATAAGCTCATTTTAACTTCTACTTCTCCTGAAGAGGCTATCTTTATAATACTTGACGATAATGCCGTTTTTAATAGTACCACAGGAAAATTTGAAGGAAACACAGGTCGAGGAATTCTTATTGCCGTACGTATTGATGAAGACGCATCTGAACTAAGCGATCTGGCCGGCGCTTATACTCAGGTAATAGATCCAAATGGATTTGAAGGGAATGGTGATTTTATAGGAGGGTTATTTATGGATTTTGGAAGCTTAGAATCAGCATACAATAATGACAACGGTACAGGTACTAATGACTACCTGCTTGCAATAACAGGTGATGTAAGGGTGCGTTTTAATTCAGAAACAGAAATATTCACTATAGAATATACACTTACAACCAATCAGGGTATCATAACCGGTGCTTATGAAGGCGTATCCCAACAATTTATATTGAATTAAAGTAAAAACTCTTTAGTTTAATAATTACAAACCATTCAATCAGAATCATTTGGTTTAGCTATTGACGCAGGAACCCTTTCTTGTTAAATTGTTCTATTTATTACTATAATGATGAGGTTCTGAATCGCATAATAGCACCATTTTACTAACAATGATTATTTGAACGCTTCAGCATATTACCAAGAAGGTGAAAATTTCCATTTAAAAACATCATCAAATAATCACTTCATAGCTCAAAAAAAAGCCAGTCCCTAAGTGGACCCTAAGCATGGTCCTTGAGCCTGTCGAAGGGTCAGATTACTAATTTATTTCCCCAATTCTTTTTTGTTTTTTCTCGAATTATCACAACCGATGAAAAAACAATAAGTAGGTAACCAATTACCAATAAAGACAACAGAAAGGGTTTACTACGTTGAATCACAACGTAATCCGCAATTCCCGTTTTCCAAAAGATCCACTCATCGCCTAATTTTGTGGCAAGACCTGGGTTGCCGGTTTCAAGAATGATGATGCCATCTTTACTCTTGAGGTTTATTCTGGCAGCTGTATTGATCGCAGGTCGGTTACTTTTGGTGCAATCATTGTGCAATTCAAAGTTCATAATATGAACCAGCATCTTTTATTTTAGATGATTTTATTATTCCTTTATCCCCCATGTCTAATAAATCTCTACTTGCTGTATTTCTAGACACATCATAATTTAATTGATAGTGACTATTTGTTATTCGATTATTAGCTGTCATTATTTCTCATGAGTAACCATTTACCAAAATATCATTGCAGGAGCCATTTGTCAAATTAACAGTGATGTGAGCGTAACAGTTGCCACCATCGTCTGCTCCAATAATTACATTGGTCCAGTCGAGACCACCATGATCACAGAAAAAATTAACCCATACTATTTTATCACCGTTCGAATTCAAAACTGGAAGATATTGTCTCTTATATTCGTCCAAATCCATCAGGGAATAAATACCATCATCAACTTGGAGCTCTGAATTGTATTTGTTAATACATTCCTTGATTATATTTTCCAGTTTAAATACATCTTCGTTCGATAGGTGAGATGGTCGAGAGTTTTTAAATAATTTTTCCGTTAAAGATTCTTTTACCAATACCACATATGAGATTGGGTTTGAAGTCTCACAACCCCCTATGACAAAAAGAACAACTGTTAAAGTGAATATCAATCTCATTTACGTTTCTATGGTAACTAACCTCTAAATACACACACCTATTACCTCTAATTTGCGCCAATACGGATGATGCCCCAAGCTCCCCATCCTTAGTAATATTAATCAAATTAAGGATTTAGGATAAGAATTCCAGTCCTTTGGCCACTTTTTCAATCTATTAGCGCTAAAAAAAATTGGTAAAAACCTCCCCAATAGTAACCCCTAATTCCAAAGGCCCTAGAGCTTACCCTGAGCACGGTCCCTGAGCCTTTCGAAGGGTGCCGAAGGGCTAGCCGTCAGAATGATTGGTTAGTGGGGCGCTGTTATTTTTATTGTGACTTTATTTTTTAGTTAAATTGACAATTCTGTAAATTCTACTTTAGTTTTTAAGCTATTTAAACCCACATTTTGATACAAATGGTTGAATTGTCTTTGTACTTGGGCTACAATAATACCAGGGTGTTTTTTAAATCTTTTGCTGAGTAGTAATATCAATTCTTTATCAAACTTGGGATATTGAAACAACTCGTTTCTTTCTTTTTCTGATAATAACATACGAGCTGCAAAGGCATCTGCTTCATCTTCTTTTTCTATATCAGGTTGAATACACTCTATTCCATCAATAAAAATATCTTTTTTACCGTGGTATAATATATGCCCCAATTCGTGAAAGAATGTGAACCAAAAAGCATTGTAATCTTTTTGTCTGTCTGTAATTTGAATAAGTGGTACACTATTGTTTTTAATCCATCTTGTAGCTCCGTAAATAGGTGCTTTAGCGATACAAGGTGTATAAACTAAAGCTAATCCACAAGAGGCACAGAGGGATTGCAACTCTTCTAACCAAGTGTCTGAATGCTCATAGACTATCTCTTGAATTTGTTCTAAACAATTTCGTAAAGCTTTTTTATCAAAAGCTGTTACCTTTATTTTATCCGCTTGTAATTCTCCTAAACGCAACCACACCGAAATCGCTTGTGCCTCTGCGGTATGGCGTAGCTCAATTTTAAAAGCTAATGAGCTACCATTATATATCTCTGACCATTGAGCAGGAGAAGCTACTCTAAAAAATTTCAATAAAGCATCTGCTAATTCAATTTTTTTAGAAGTGTCTGGAAGTAAACCAAAAGATTTCATTTTTGCTAATGGAAAAGACGATACCCATTCCTGGCATCGCTCTAGATGTTCCAATTGCTCAATTTCTAATAATTCATCCTGATAAGTACGCTCTAAATTGAGCCAAAAACTTGCAGGCACTCCCAAAACATATTCTAATTTGATGGCTGTTTCTTTTGTTATAGGTGCTTTCCCTTTTATTAACTCATTTAGTTTAGGAACCGACCTTCCCAATCTCTCTGCAAGTTCCGCTTGTGACATAGCAATATGGTCTATATGCTCTTGAATACTATCTCCTGGGCAAGAGAGTAAGGATTTTTTAATTTGTAAATCCGTCATTTTATTTCCTTTTAAAGCTAGTGAGGGTCTTCTACAGACCCAATACTTATAATGGTTATCGCTTTTAAATCTACTCCACCATCTTCTAAGGTTGGTATAGGCTTTTGGTCTATTTCAAATAGAATTCTCCAATTTTCTTGAATATCTATTGACCAGGTTTCTTTGCCTTTACCAATGTGCTGGTGTAATCGTAACACTGGTAGTTTTGAGATAACCTCTAAATTATCGGCACTTTCAAGCTGGATTCTACGCTGCTTTATCTTCTTTGCCAGCTTGCCATAAGACTTAGCTAAGCCCTTATCGGTAGTGAGCGACTTCTCCAGTTTATTATTTTTATACGATAATTTCATTACAAAGTTACAAATTCATTTACTTAAAAGGTTAATGTTTTTTACATTTATTAAATATATTATAGATTCATCTATAACCACTCCGCCCTAAAACTTCGATAGAAAACTTCAATTCCCATTGCTGTTATACCAAGCAATGTCCCAAGGTTTTCCCTAAAAATCAGGAACCAAACGCTTCCCATCTACAGTAACACTTCTCAAAACTAATAGAGGTTTACGCTTATGTATTTTAGCGTACACATTTGAGCATACCGAGCTTCAGCGAAATCCTCACGGGTGAAGCTCTTCTAAATGAATAGCAAATTATTTAGGTAGGATTTACACCTACTGGATTAACACAGCTTCGTGGCACACCAACAGTCAATGATAAGAATCGGACAAGCGATAGCAAAATCGGATTTCTTATCTACTGTTCTCAGTAATACTAAATTTTCGAACCACTTTTCCAACAGAAGACCTACTTAAAGACAGCATACTTTGAAACACTCTGCTGCTTAACAATGATGTATGTTACCTGAAGCTATTTGCCAACTTTTATATTGTTACTTGTTTTGTAATTCATATTCTTTTTTTGCAGCTAGTATTTTTTCATCATCCATTATTCTCACCATATACCATTTCACATCTTTAGATTCGGGAGAACTTTGCGTAAATAGTATTTTTTTCGGCATTATTTCCTCATTATTTTCGCCATAATTTTGGAGCTCAACCAGACTACTTTTTATAAAATTCCATCCTTCTTTAAATTGAATATCTGCACTCCGCTCAATTTCAAAGTCAGTATCTTGAAATGTTTCTTGTATACATGTATCTTTAAAATCAAGTCCCCTGTCTATGTACATCCAATAGTACTTATCTCCTATGATCTTGTTAAAGTTCTCTTTGACAAGCAATTCTTCGTCGGAAACGGGAGATACATACGCTACATTAACACCATACTTCTTTATGTACATAGGCGGATATAACTGTGAGTAAACATCCTCGTAAGGCGTTTTGAAAAGAGGCTGACCCATCATGTCAAAATCACCTTTCCCCTTACACCTGAGCATATTTAATTGGCTTTCAAAATGATATTCCATGTGACTTCTACCAAGCGCTTTTATATCGTACGCTGGTAAATTGAAATGAATCACACCCGTTTTATCAATGCTACCAAGCGAGATTTCATCTCCACTTTTTTGCCATTGCACAAGTTCGATTCCTCCTTTGGAATAATCTAACTCCCCATTAAGCTGATTTTCAACTTTAGGTAACGAAGCTTTAGTTTGCAACTGTTGTGTCTTGCACGATTGAAATAAAATAATAGCGAAAATCAATATTAGTTTCGTATTCATATTTAAATATCTTATCATTTTATCTGTTTTTTATTACTGAGAACGATCTGTGTATGGTGCGTGTCCCGAAGAGCATGTATTTTAAGCGCTTGTTGGCGGTATGTTATTTTCTTTTTCAAGTATTTCATCTCTAACATATGCCTTTACTATTTCTTCCTGATTAACTGCTTGTCCATCAAACTCAGAGTCTCTAAAGTCCCATAAAATGGCATGTTCGTAATATTTTTCTTCTTCAATTATTGGGAAGTATTTATAGGTTTCTGTAATCCAAAAATTCCCTTCTCCACCCGAATAAGCACCAACTGGTTTGAAATAAGCGTTAAATAGTCGTCCGTCCACACTTTGGTAATAGAAACTTCTCATTTTAAAGGTGTCCCAAGCAAATGGATTTATCAAATTCAGTCCAAGTAAACCATAAACGACTATTGAAGTAAGAATTGCCATTGACCTAAGTGTCCATGTCAACCAAGTTTTTTCAGTCTTACTCTTGAATACCACTTTCAGTGATATCGAGACGATAAGTATCGAGAAAACTATGTCCGTCCAATATCCAACTAAGGATATGTCAGTAAATAAAACTGTCAGTAAAAAAACAGTCGTAATTGTTGTCAATATTATTTGTCTCTTAGTTGTCATTTTTAATTACCGCCAACGGCAAGTAGGGCAGTAGAAAGTAATGCACTTTCGGATTTGCTCTGAGCCAAATTTTTATATTTTGTTTTAATTTTTTCATCTTAAAAGCCAAATTAAAAATTTGGCGGTGTTTGTTAAAGGGACTGAACTTTCGGCTAGCACGAACGCCCTATTTGCTATATAC
>NZ_ATNM01000189.1 GCF_000427295.1 Cyclobacterium qasimii M12-11B
TTCTCGTTTCTATTTACAACACAACATAAATATTTATATTTTTCTCAATCATATAATACAATTTCATAAATAATTAAAATAATAGTATTCAATTAACCTTAAATAATACAATTTTATTCCAGTTTAAGGCTTAAAAAACTGAAATTCGGCCATATCTTTCTTTTATGGCATCTTTAAAAGTTACTATTATCCTGAAAGAAGAATAAAAAGTACGTATATTTTTTTAATTAAAATAATAAAAAATTCCCGAATCAATAAAAATTTAGTGGTTCACAGGCGATTCTAAGAAATCAAAGTTGGCCAAATGATTCCAATTATGGTTAAAAAACATTAAAGTTTTGCATCAGAATTGAATATTTCCGTAAAGGTATTTACTTTGCCATCCAGAAGAAGCAACAACAATGAAAAAAAGCCCTTATCTATTACTTTTATTGCTATTAGCAGCCATTTGTATACTACACCCATTCACCACTAATGCCCAATCGGGCCCTAATCTAGGGACGACATCGGCCATGTTGGAAAATGCTTCAGCAGCCATGGATAAAGGAGATTATGAAAAGGCCAATGGGATTTTCCGGAATATTATCAATAGCAATCAACCTATTCCGCCCGATATGCCCTATTTGTTTTCAAAAACGTTATACGAATTGGGTCAATACCATAACAGCAATAGTTTTGTCAACAAATACCTCGATTTAAACGGTTTTAAAGGTACTTATTACAAACAGGCCAAAGCACTACAAACAGAATTGGCACATCCATTGGAAGAAATCGCTTCCTGCCAATATTGCGATGCCAGGGGTTACAGGTATGGCATTTGTGAAACCTGCCATGGTGAAGGTAAAACAGAACAAGCTTGCTCACTTTGCCGGGGCCATGGTGTCATTGGCTGTAGCCGATGTGCAGGCGATGGAATGGTAACCAAGAAAAATGTCTTCAATATCATTGAGTATTTTGAATGTGAGCGTTGCTCGGGTAAAGGTAGGTTAACCTGTACCTCTTGTCATGGAACCTTGGTTGAAACAGATACCTGCCCTGTATGCGAAGGATCGGGACATACCCTTACCGAAGATTTGTGCGACCACACTGCGCCTGAAAAATAGTCTTTTTGTTCTTAATCCTATAGAGCAATCCATTTTGCTAATTTCCATAAGGCCGGAATAAAATAAAAATTGGTAGGAATCCAGGTTAGCTGCCCTCCTTACTTTTTTACCGAGGTCTTAGAATTTCATTTACACTTTGCGGAGTTTTCACCACGGATTTTCGATGCGTATTGGAGAATTAGAAAATACAATTTCCAAAGGAATGATTTCAAGTCCCTGACAAAATGAAGCATTGCGGGCAAAATATCAACTAAGCCAACTGCGGCCCAACAGTATGACAGGAATTCAACTGTATTGAACTGAATTCAAAGGACTTAAATACCAGAAGGTACAAAATACTTTAAGCCGATTTAGCAATGCACAGGAGAGCATAAAATCAAAATCGGTACGTTGGATAGTTACCATATGGTACTAAAAAGTTGGACAAAGCTGCTTAAGGTAAATCAAGAAGCGCAATACGATCATTATTAGGAAATAGTTTATAAAGCAGGGCATTTAACGTGTTCATAGGCTAAGTTAAATTAAATATACAGTCATTCAACTCTATTGAACTGGGTTTAAACAAATTGAATAACTGCTGCTCTAAATCACATTAAGCTACAATTCAGTGAGCACTCGCAATCGCAAACTGACCTCATTTAATGTGCAATCAGAATCGTGGCCCAACTCCCCTGCTTATACCATTATCGCCCCTATGAAAAATTAACCCATTAACAATGTATTGACATAGACAAGTAAAGTTGAATTGGACCACCTGCTATATTAGGATTGGTAATTATTGTACGGTAATTCAAATTTACTGACTTAAATTCAATTATTTTGCAATTTACTGATCTAAAGTACTTTAACCCCATATCAAAAGGCATTCACAATTGCAATATTATACTGAAGACCGGAGAGATTTAACCCCTATTCATGCAAATAAAAGGCAACACTTTAGCTTAAATGGGTATGCGCATCTTGTTTATATCGAGAGGCCACAGCTTCAGCTACAGAAATAGCGCCCTTAGAGCGTTATTAGGAAAATTAAACTTCACCTCCATTTCAAAGTATTAAGTTAAGTTATAAAGGTTATTACTTCCATTAGTGGCCTACTAATAGGGTCACAGGAAAACAACTATTTGTCAACTGCATCATAACAAAGCTATGCCGGTAGGTAAAGTCAAAGGAATAAGCTGACTGGACGGTAATTCAAGCTTACTGACCTGAATTTAACACCTTTATGAATCAGTTGATTTAAAACACTTTAGGGCTTTATGCACTTTATTTTAGCTAAAGTAAATTGAAATATAGAAGCAGCCTCTTTTAATGAAACTATATCAATATTCTATGGATCAAAGTGCTGCTAGAGTAAGTGTGTTTAAGGAAGTGCAGGCTCAGAGGAAGTAATTTAATGAACAAATAAACTATTAATGGTACTATTTTAGACATCAAGTCAATTTATTTAACCCTTACTCAAAATGTTGTAAGTGAGGAGCTTATCTATTTTCCTATACCGAATTAAAAAAGAAGTGGGCTTAGAAATGGACTTAAAATTCTTTGAAGGGAAACTGGCTTTTGGAATAAAAAACACCAGCAAAAGATCGACTATAGGTCAATAAAAATGCCTTTTTCCTTCCACTTATTAGATCTGAGACATAAAAAAAAGGCCTGAATGGTTCAGGCCTTTTGTAAATTACAGATGATCGTAAAACGATTATCTACAGTATTTCTTAATTGATTCATTTGCTGGCTGATAATCGTTCTTTACAGCCGCTTTAAAATCCTTACAAGCATTTCCTATATTGTCGGTGGCTGCATAAAGCATGCCCCTGTAATAATAGGCCTGTCCATTGGTAGGACTCATTTTGATGGCTGTATTGTATTCTCTCAAAGCTTCTTTAACATTGCCCAGCTTGTGCATGGACCTTGCTTTAAGGAAATAGGCCATTGCTGGTGCGCCAGAGACGGAAACAGCATTGTCCGCATACATAAGCGCCAATTCTGGTTTGTCATTGTTATGGTACAAATTAGAAAGGCTCAAAAGTATTTGCGTGTTATTAGCATCTTGCTTCAAAGCTTCCTTGAAGCTTTCCTCTGCCTTTTGAAAATCATCCAGCTCTTCATGTGCCCTGCCTTTATTGTACAGTACTTTAACATTGTTGGGCTTGTTTTTCAAGTAACTGGTATAAGCCACAATTGCTTCCTTGTACTGCCCATCATTGTAAAACGCGTCTCCTTTATTAGAAGAACCGCTACCGCAAGCCACAAATAATGAGGCCAACAGAAATATGCTTAATAGGTTTTTAATTGAAATCATATAATAAATTGAAATTAGACTGCTACACTATTATCTCTGAGGGCATCATTGAGAGAAGTCTTTAAATCTGTTGAGGCCTTTCTTTGACCAATGATAAGTGCACAAGGAACCTGGTAGTCTCCTGCCTTAAACTTTTTATTTAAGGTTCCTGGTATAACTACTGATCTATCAGGAACATATCCTTTATACTCAATAGGCTCATCGCCTGTAACATCAATGATTTTAGAACTTGCAGTAAGGGTAACGCCTGCCCCAATGACAGCCTCTTTACCTATTCTTACTCCCTCTACTATGATAGCCCTGGACCCAATAAAAGCACCATCTTCAACGATGACAGGTGCTGCTTGAATAGGCTCCAAAACGCCTCCTATACCTACGCCACCACTAAGGTGAACGTTCTTACCTATCTGCGCACAAGATCCAACAGTAGCCCAGGTATCCACCATGGTTCCACTGTCTACATATGCACCGATATTTACATAGGAAGGCATCATCACCACACCCCTTGCAAGAAACGCGCCATATCTGGCAATAGCATGAGGAACCACTCTTATACCCTGCTTAGCATAATTGGTTTTAAGGGCCATTTTATCATGAAACTCAAAAGGTCCAACCTCTATTGTTCTCATTTTTTGTATCGGAAAATACAGGATTACAGCTTTCTTTACCCAATCATTTACTTTCCAGGAACCATCTTCTGCAGGCTCTGCTACCCTAAGTTTGCCATTGTCCAGGTCAGCAATCACAGTTTTAATTGCTATTTGAACGTCTTTTTCATTTAATTGCTCCCTGTTGTCCCAGGCTTTTTCAATAATATGCTGTAAATCCATAAATTTAATATTAGCTTAGTTTGATTTTTCAATTTTATGTCTAAAAAAGTCCCCCTTATAATAGCTTCTGTCCTCAAACCAGTGGATGATTCCAGAATGTTGTATAAGCTGGGATTTTCAATTCGTGAAACAAATAAATACGACCTTAACATCATAGGGTTTTCAACAAAAAAAACGCCTAAGGTCAAAAAAATACGACTTATTGAAATTTTTTCCGGCTCAAGAACGCATCCAGCCCGTTTATTAGTCCCATTTAAGTTCCTCAAGCAGCTTTTCAAAATAAAACCGGCGGTCGTCATTGTGACCACTTTTGAGCTGCTTCCAGTAGCTACTATAGGCAAATGGCTGCTTTCTTACCGACTTATTTATGATGTTCAGGAAAACTACGTCAAAAACGTAACCTATAACCAAACATTGCCTCCTTTAGGGCGTATTTTGGGTATATCAATGGTTAAAATTTCAGAAAAGTTCAGTCAACATGCAATTGATCATTACCTATTTGCTGAGCAATGCTACGTTTCCGAAATGCCTACCATTAATAAGCATACAGTAATAGAAAATAAAGCGGCAATTCCTGCCCTTTTTAAGCCTTCTTTCCGACTGTCTAATTCCAATGCTCCCCACTTTATCATCAGTGGCACCATTACGGCTGTATACGGGGTTATTCCTGCCATTCATTGGTTCCTGCAACTTAACCAACACCTTCCAAAGTCAAAATTAACGATAGTAGGGCATTGTCCCATGAAGGATTTTGCCAGGGAACTGGAACAAAATTATGGTGCCATTAAAGGAATTAAGCTGGAGCTTTCACAAGATCCACTGCCTGCAAGTTACATTCAGGAGAAGATAAAACTGGTAGATGTACTGTTATTGCCCTACCTATTACTGCCAAGTATAAAGGATAAGATCCCTACCAAACTCTATGAAGGAATTGCCTCACAAAAGGTGATTCTAATGGCTGACAATCCACTGTGGAAAACCATTGTGGATAAGTATCCCGCAGGAATGTGCATTGATTTTTCAGCCACAGAGAAGGCACATTCAGTGTGGAAAACCCTATTAAACCTTGATTTCTACCAGTTTCCGCCAGATGCAAGTATTGATTGGCAGGTAGAAAGTCGAAAATTTCAGCATTTAATTCAAAATATTTAGGGTTCCTCTCCTAAGAAAAAAGCCCCAATTGTACTTTTCCAATTCGCCTATTTCGGGCGTAGATTATTTATTTTAACAATTTTACTGTTTATAAATAGATGAATAACAATGTGTTAATGGATTTTTAGACAAGACTAAATAATTTTATATGATAATCTAAATTTTAGAAAAAGTTAAGAACACAGTTATCCACAGGTGATTTAGACTGAAATTAAACATTTTTTTAGACAAGCCTAAATCATATATTTGTGGAAATTTCACATTATGATAAGCTTAAGTCCAGCTGAGGAGAATTATTTGCGAACCATTTACAATCTGATCGCTGAGGGGTTGGAAAAGGTGTCCACAAATGAGATCTCTGCAGCTGTCAATACCAAGGCAGCATCCGTAAGTGATATGCTAAAGAAACTGGCGGAAAAAGAGTTGATCGATTACCGCAAATACTATGGCGTGAGCCTTACAGAAGAAGGAAGGAAAAGAGCCCTACACATCATTAGAAGGCACCGCTTGTGGGAGGTGTTTTTGGTGGACAAATTAAAATTCAGTTGGGATGAGGTCAATGTCATTGCAGAAGAATTGGAACACGTAAAGGCTCCCCTTTTGGTCCGTCGTCTGGATGAATACCTGGGCTTTCCCAAATTCGATCCACATGGAGATCCGATCCCGGATGAATTCGGAGAATTAAGTAGCAAGCCTAGAATCTTACTACAGGAAGTACCGGTTGGGCAGAGTGGAAAAATCGTTTCTGTTAGCGACAGTAGCGCAGCCTTTTTAAAATACCTTGACAAGGTTGGGATCTATATTGGCGCAAAGGTCCTTGTCTTAGAAAAAACAGATTATGATGGCTCTCAGGAATTGTTCATCGACAACCAGAAAAAGGTTTTCGTCTCCAAAGAAGTCGCTGGCAATATTCAGGTAATGCTCCACCCCTCGTAGTCTGATGGAACCGAATTTAACCTTTATAGGTTCTTTTGAATCTTAGCTTGACAATTGTTCGTTATATAAGGACACTTCATAGGAGACAATGACAAATTTTAGAAATTTGATCAAATTGTCGATTTAAGAAAAAACAGCTATAAGAAATAACTAATTGAAGAAACAATGAAAAAAATAGTAGGACTAGTGGTGTTGCTGGTTTTTGTTCAGCAACTGGCCAATGCCCAGAAAAATTCAATAGAATGGCACAGTTTTGAGGAAGTCATTGAGAAGACAGCCGAAAACCCGAAAATGATTCTTGTGGATGTGTACACCGACTGGTGCGGTTGGTGCAAGAAAATGGATAGAAATACTTTTACAGACCCTAAGGTCATAGCCTATGTAAATGAAAATTTTTATGCCGTAAAGCTAAATGCGGAAGACAGGAAGAAGAAGTTTGAATTCAAGGGAGAAGAATACAACGGTCAAACGATGGCCAGGCAAATGAAGGTAAGGTCTTACCCCAATTTTGTCATCATGGATTCGGCCATGGAAAGCATCACTCAACTTCCTGGTTATAGAGAACCGGATAACTTTGTGAGTTCTTTAAAATCTTTACTCGAAAATTTCGCTCATTAATGGCCCAGAATTTTAGTCAAAAAGAAGACACCATCATTGCATTGGCCACACCTCAAGGTGTAGGTGCCATCGCTGTTATTAGACTTTCCGGAAAGGATGCCCTAAAGCTGGCCAACGAAGTTTTTTACGGCAAAGACCTGGAGCAACAGGAAAGTCACACCATTCATTTCGGTACCATTCGAGATGAAAAGCGGGTAATCGATGAAGTGCTGGTTTCTTTATTCGTTGCCCCTAAGTCTTTTACCAAAGAAAACGTGGTAGAAATCTCTACTCACGGCTCTTCTTATATCATCAATCAAGTAATAAAATTGCTGGTCAGAAAGGGGGCCCGCCCTGCCCTACCCGGCGAATTTACGCAACGCGCTTTTTTAAATGGACAGTTTGACCTGGCCCAGGCAGAAGCTGTTGCCGACCTTATCCATAGTGATTCCGAGGCTTCTCATCAGGCAGCCATGAACCAAATGCGGGGTGGATTTTCTGGAGAAATCGCCAGTCTTCGTACCCAGTTGATTCATTTTGCTTCCATGATAGAACTTGAACTCGACTTTACAGAGGAAGATGTAGAATTTGCCAGCAGAGATGATTTGAGGATTCTTGTAGAAAAATTGCTCCGTGTTGTGGAGCAATTGATCAGCAGTTTTGACTTGGGCAATGTGATAAAAAATGGAGTTCCTACCGTAATTGCCGGAAAACCAAATGCAGGTAAGTCCACCCTACTCAACGCCTTACTCAAGGAGGAAAAAGCCATTGTATCCGATATCGCAGGAACCACCCGTGACTATATTGAAGATGAAATCAATATAGGAGGCGTGATTTTCAGGTTTACAGATACGGCTGGAATTAGGGAAACCACTGATACTTTAGAAGCCATAGGTGTAAGCAGAACACATGAGAAAATGAAGACTGCTTCACTGATCCTCTATCTATTTGATTTGGGAGACACCGACATGGTTGAGATCAGCAAAGACATCAACAAACTGGAAAACATGGGCATTCCCTTCCTTAAAGTAGCCAATAAGGTAGACAAGGCCAATCCATTATTTATCAATGAATTAACAAAGGCTCATCCCGACACTATTTTCATTTCTGCAGGTAAGAAAGAAAACCTGGAAACCTTAACTGACCGAATTTTGGCACTGGTCAATTTGGACAAATTCAGAACCGGAAACACCATCGTTACCAATATTCGCCACTACGATTCCCTTACTCGAACCCGTCAATCCCTGCTAGATGTCTTAACAGGTCTGGACGAAGAAGTAACCAATGATTTTCTGGCCATGGACATCCGCCGCTCTTTATATTTCCTGGGTGAAATCACCGGCGAGATCACCACCGATGACCTACTGGCCAATATTTTCAGCAAGTTTTGTATTGGAAAGTAGGCTTACTCTTTTTATACATAATATTTGAATGAGGTACCTCAACTGGAATGCTTGCATGGAGGTTTCCCAGATGGAATTCGAAAAAGCCCCATTACGTTTTCAGATACACAAAATGAAAACCATTATTTTCTCCTCTACCTTGCATTTTAATGATGGTATATGAACATCTGGCATTACCGAAAGATTTCATTATTTATTTTTCCAAAAATAAATCAAAAATTTCTACAGCTGTCTCCAATCAGAATAAATTTTAGGGAAAATAACCATATGCCTGATATTTAAGCATAAAAAAAGGTGCTTATTCAACTATATGGCTTGGAAAGTAGGCAGAAACAACTTAACAATAAATCAATTTTTTCTATTTTTTACCATTTAAGGTGTAAATTCACATCACCCCAGAACAGCTCCTAAATTGCTATTTTTGGATATGGCCATGCTTATTGATGTGTGAAACAAGTTGAACAGTAGAAATTTGAGTGAAATTTACGGAACAACTTTTATGGAAAACAAAATCGAAATCTACCAAGGAAGTGATGGCCAGACTCAAATAGAGGTTCGTTTTGAAGGCGACACCTTTTGGCTACCTTTGCAACAAATTTCAGAATTGTTTCAAAGAGATAAATCCGTTATTTCCCGGCATATAAAAAATATCTACAAAGAAGGTGAACTGATCAGGGAAGCAACTGTTGCAAAAAATGCAACAGTTCAAATGGAGGGGAAAAGAAAAGTTGAAAGGGAAGTTGAATTTTACAATCTAGATCTTATCCTATCTGTTGGGTATAGAGTAAACTCCAAACAAGGTACTCAATTCAGAATCTGGGCAACCAAACGGTTAAAGGACTACCTTATCCAAGGCTATACAATCAATGAAAATAGACTTGCCCAGAAGCAACAAGAAGTACAAACCCTAAAAGATGGTATTCGAATTTTAAGCAGAGCAATTCAGCAAAAAGAAGAAGATCAAAATTTGGATTTTGAATGGCTGAATCACTTTGCAAAAGGTTTGGAGTTGCTCGATGATTATGATCATGAGAACCTGGACAAAAAAGGATTAAGCAAAAGAAAAGCAATCTTCCCTGAATTATCAGATTATCAAGAGGTAATAAAATCCATGAGATCAGATTTTGAATCTGGTGTATTTGGAAAAGAAAAAGATGGAAGCTTTGAAAGTGCAATCGCACAAATCAGTAAAGGCTTCGGAAGAGAAGACTTCTATCCTACCTTGGAAGAAAAAGCTGCAACCCTACTCTATCTCATTGTCAAAAATCATGGTTTTGTAGATGGTAACAAACGGATTGGTGCAGCTTGCTTTCTTCTCTTTTTGAAGGCAAATGATCTTTTGAATAACAAGAAAGGAATTTCGATCATCAGTAATGATGCACTCGCCAGCTTGACCCTATTTATAGCATCCAGCAAACCGGAAGAGATGGATACGGTGAAAAAATTGGTGATTAGTGTGTTGAATAGGAACCGAAACTGACAGAATATGTCATGAATTGAAGTAATTAATATATACTACAAACAATTCAATTTAAAATTGAAATAGGCCTAAAAAAATCGAGAATATTTGATTTTTTGTACCGAATTTGTCCCGTTTTATGGTTAATTATTTATTTATCAATTAGTTACACATTCTGTATTAGAAGTAAGCTTAACTTAAGTTCTAAAAAGCTTTAAATAATTGTATTTAGTTACCTATATATAAGATAGTTATGAATATTTACTTTTGTTTTTTTCCAATTTTTTGAATTCATCTTTTTCAGTACAATTGCCAGTAGGCTTGGATGCTCAAGAAGGACCTATTCTATCTAAGGTTGGCTTAATATTTATCATAGTCAAAGCCAAAGTTGTGTTAAAAATTTATCTCAACCACTTTCCCAAACCACAAAGCATTATTGATTTAGGAAGAAGGCAATTTAGAATCTACTAAGCAATAAGGTTAATAATTAAATATTTAGTAATTATTCTCTCAAACTAAGTTTTTATTATATATTTGTCCTGGGTCTATTTACCGATTAGAAATACCTTTTATCAATTAATACCGAATTATTGATTTGCCAAGGTGAAACCTCATCTAAGATGACCAAGTTTGAATTGTGCTTTGATATGGTAAATTTTAGATTAATGAAAAATGTATTCTACCTCCTTTTGATTCCCCTTCTCTATTCCTGCGGTAAGGCATCTTCTGAAAAAGCCGAATCAGGAAATATTCTAGAAAAGCTGACCTTCACGGTGGATACAGTAATGGTGGATGCAGGTGATGATATTTTCATCTTAAGCTCAGGACTAGGAACTAAAGCCCTTAATCAAGACAAAAGCAAATTGCTGTTTTTTGAAAGGGAACCATTCAGCTTGGTTCAGGTAGATCTCAATAACCTGAAACTCATTGGTAAAACCCCTTTCCAAAAGGAAGGACCCAACAGTGTGGGTACGTACCTGACTGATTTTCAGTTGGGGCCAAATTCAGAACTTTTTATTCAGGGTAATTCCTCTCAGGCAAAATTTACTACAGAAGGAAAACTCACAAAAAATCTTAAGATTGTGCCGGAAGGTATCGATTCTGAGCTGGCTAATAATTTTCAAAAGCTTTACGCAAGAGCTGTTTTTGATTTCGAAAAAAATCGGATTTATGCTCAGCCTTCCTTAGAATCGTTAGGGAAAAACAAGCTTTACATCATCGATCCGCATTCCAAGGGAGTTCGAATAGAACCAATGCCTGAGATGAAAGCCGTTGAGGAATTTTCAGGGACTTTCATTACCAAATCGGGTGAAGGTACGATGTACCGCTATTTTGGAGTAGGGAGTTTTACAACCATTGAAAATGGTCAATTATTGATTTCTTCGGGGGCAATGAGTGGGATTTATCGACTTAACCCCAAGTTGGACAGTTTGTATTTTATACCTATTCAACACCAAAATTTCCCCAATCGGATGGAAGTTACGGTGAATAATTCACCTACCGATGAGGCGCAATTTTCCGAGGACCGACGAAAGGTCTACGAACAATTGAACTACATGGAACCGCGCTGGGATGAGAGCAGAGAAATGTTTTTACGACTGGGTAAAAAAACATTTTTGGGTGAAAGACGAGAAGATCCATCTACTTATGAGGTTTTTCTTTTCGCTTATGACCAAGACTTCAATGTTTTGGGCGAAACCAAAATTGAAGGCTTAAAACAAGTTCCGGGAAGCTGTTTTTGGAAAGACGGCAAGCTCTGGTCCTATGTCAATGTTGAAGATGAATTGGGTTTTGCGGTGATTGACTTTAAATTTTAGACCTATATAGTCAGAAAAGAAGCACCACTCGATTGAAAAAGCATTTAAGGACCTTTTCAACATTGTTGTAGAAAAAAGCATCAACCTACTCAACTTCTTACCCTCTCCTAATCCCTAAATCAGGAAATTATATCCGGTCCAGGACTTTAGCACTTTTCAAAATGAATTGAAAAACCTCCCTGTCTCCCTCCCTTCGCCGGATATAATTGCTTGGTTAATGGCTGCTGAATTTAGACAACAGGATTTTTCTCATTGACAATAGAGATTTTGCTTTCTACTTTTACAGTATTTACAAGGTTGTCCAATACAGGGCAACGCGCCTCTACCTCTTTAATAAGCTCCTGTATCCTTTCAGGACTTTCGTCAGAATCGATAATCGTTTCCACTTCTATTTTATGGTATCCAGGACGGACATTTTCGTCTATTCCCAGGAATCCCCTCCAGTCTATATTTCCTTTTGTTTCTACCTTGACATTGTTTAACTGAATTCCTTTTAAGGAAGCGACAACTTGATAGGTGATCACCTGGCATGAGCCGAGAGAGGCCAGTAAATACTCTACAGGATTGGGACCTAAATTTGTTCCCGCCAAAGCTTCTGGTTCATCTGCGATAAACTCAAAATCTCTCGCCGTATTTTTCACACGGACATGCTCATCCAGTTCGGAAGTGACTCTAAAAACTCCTTTTGTTAGGCTTGCATCCTTGTTGGTAGCTTCAATAATTCCTTGAAATGTTCGCTGTACTAATTCTGACATGATTGTATACTTTAAAAGTTAATAAATAATAAATAGGGTTTTATAGGGTGATGCTGAAGCAATCACTCAATAGACTGAATCGTCTTAGTATCGGAAATTGGAAAATGAAATTTACATGCGGCCACGCATAGACTTATCCCTATTGTGTAGCAAACAACAGCACAAATGAATCGTCTTGTGGCGAAAAAGTTCCTTTGAAAAGGTGTAAATAACGGGGCTTTGATTTGTCTTCATGATGTCTATTTTATAGTCCTCTTATTTAAGAGTCTGGAATTGGCACCTTTTCATTTGATGAAGGTTGCCAGTAGGTCATAGAGCCAGTCTCTCGCTACTTCTTTATAAATCAAGACATATATTACTTCTTATATGCCTTTGACATGATTGTGGCACAAACTTAGGCATAGATTTCTAAAAATAAAATTTTTCTGGTTTCTTTTAACAAAAGGACTTTTGGAAAAAGGAATTTCAGGTTTCAGAAATTAATTTGGTCTATTCCGCAGGTCAAAATCCTTTTTGGGTACCTGAGTTCGATTATAGAAAGTAAGCGCTGGTGGTGATTATGCCTTCCTTAGCAAATGGGTAATTGCCAGATAAACCAAAGCATCTTATAATCCACCTAAATCTCATTTTCAACCACTCCCCCTTTCTCTTAAAGGGGGCAGGGCCTGTCCCGACCAAAGTCGGGAGGGGATTTAACTTCGCGCATAAAAAAAAGACATCAATATCGAATTGGATTATAATGTCTTTTACCGCTATCGGGTTTCGTTGGAATGAGGGAATGATATAATATGCCATTTCAATAAACCCGTACAAAATAAACAAGATGTATTGTATACTCGTTAAATATGGTGTATTATTACACCATAAATACACAAAAAAATGGCTAGACAAACTATCTCTGTTAATGAACCGAATGACCGTTGGATGAAACAAAAAATTGAAGAAAATGAATTCTCCAGCAAAAGTGAATTGATCAACGACCTGATTCGTAGACAAAGAGAACAAGAAGAGGAGCGGTTATTGTTAAGGAATGAGCTTATAAAGGGTGAAAATAGTGGACTATCCAATAAATCTATGGCTGAAATTCTTACAGAGGCTAAACAAAGGGTAAAAAATGGCCAATGAATTATGTTCTTACCCGCCAAGCAGAAGAAGACCTTATTCAAATTTATCTTTATGGTCAAGTAGCTTTTGGTCCTACCCAGGCTGAAAAATACCATGGATCGCTAGAGAATACGTTTATTAGGATTGCCGAAAATCCTGAAATGTACCCTTTGGCAACTTCTATTCGTAAAAGGTTACAGATATTGTGTTCATAGCTCACATACAATATTCTTCACAGTAGAAGATCAGGTCAGGATAGTTAGGATCATTGGTAAACAAAAATTTCCATAGTCTTCAAAAAACCAAAATATTAAATAGATTTCTTGCCATAATAACTACCACGTTTACAAAATTTCTAATTACATGGTTGTAGTAAGAATGTAAGGCTAGGTTGTTTACCCTTCATTGCTAGAAAGGCATAGCCTGTCCCGATTCATCGGGAACGATGCTATCTTATTGGATTTTTGAAGCTCTTTCCACATTAAAATAGGCATAGTTGGCTCCGAAGTTTCTTATTTTAACCCGTAACAATCTCACTTTATAAGAATATTGAGTGTCTTCAAAAATATAATAATCCCCTGGATACAATTTTGATGTGGCTATGGACGCTTGACTTGAATTCTTAATTTCAATGTCAGCCACTTCAGGGTTTTCACTAACATTGTTTGGAAATAGACTGTATTTCCCATCATCTATGGGTAAATAATTACCAACTTTTACTACCTGTCCACTCAAGATTGTGGTGTAAGCCAATTCAATCTTATCCTTTTTAGGCAAACTTATGACTTCGGGTTTTTCAATAAGTTCCTCTTCATTTATTTGTTCCGATGTTGTAGAAACTTGTTGTTCTTTAGGATTACTTGTTGTTTCTGATGTGGTAACATTAGCCTGATTTTTAAGTGACGCCTCTGTTTTCTGCACTTCATCATTTGACAAGTTTTCTGGTGGACGACTATCTAGGTAGATATAGATCCCTACGATTGCTGTAATTAGTCCAGCTATTGAAGTAAGTAACGCTGGTAAATTGCTCCAAAAACTTTTATTTTCTTCTGCCATATCTATAGTTGTTTAAAATTAGTTTTACCTCCCTTGATACTTCTTAAAATTCTCTGCCTGTTCAAAGATCTCCCTACAAACTTCCTCTCTGTCTTTAGTCTTTATTTTAATTTCCATTCTAAATCTGAATAAAATTGCCAGTTGATCTTAATGTCTTCGGTTTTCCATCGCTCTGCAATCTTTTTCAGGATGGATTTCCTGTGCCCTGACCCAATAAACATTAAGCCACTAGTATAATTGTTTTCCTTGCTGTACTTGTAAACGTTATCAAGGATAACATCTTCACGCTTTTCAATAACTTCTTTTTCTAAGAGAGCTATTCGATTTAAATCTTCATCATTTAAGAAGATTAAGATTCTTTCTTTAAGGATATCCATTTTTTCAATTATCACATCAATATGATCACTATTGAATATTCTAAATGCATGCTGATTTCCCAATGAAATCATATTGTCTAAAAAACTTCTTAATTGAAATGAATGCTCCCCTGCCTTATACGCCATCTTGTTATGTAAATAATCTAAATTTTTGTAATAATCTTTTGGAAGATCATAAGTATCTACTGGAAGATGTATTACATTCTTGATAGTCAAATACTTTTTAATAGCAACTGACTCTAAGTTATTCAGAGTCTGTTGAACATAAGATTCCTGATAGGTGGAATGGGACAGTTCCTCAAAAATTACTTCTGGATTAGTACTCTCTATAAGCTGCAGTAATGCATCGGAGGTACATAATCCACCTTCCTCATGTCTGGAAAAAATTAAAGTAACATTAAAGATCATTGGTAAATATATTTTTATATAAGCTTGCCATAGCTCCAAAAAATAAAGTCAAGTTTCTTAAGCTTCGACAACTCATTACCTGGAAAGGATTTATCAAAGTCAGAGAATATTGACGAAAAGAATTTATTTTCTATGATATAGGCGTAGGTTTCTCTAATCACTTCATGTCTTGCTGAATAAACTTTCAATTTATTGTCTAAATTACCACTAGGACTGTAGGATGATCTAATAATGGATTTCGAAACTTTCAGCTATTTATCATTATCTCAGAATCACTTACTTTATCAATTAAGCTGCTATTTAATTTTGTGATGAGAACTTTTAAGTTATGCTTAAACCACAGAGGGGAATATGGAGATATCACTATACTATCTATCAATTCATCAATGTCAATACCGACATGAAAACCATCAGAAATAGATAAATCATACTCTTCAGGAGATTCAGAAAAATACTGGTTATTTGAAGTACCGAAAACTCTAATTTCTTTCTCGTACTCGTAAAACTCTTTTTTAGTAATCGCTAGATTGGTTTTAGTGAAATTAGATCGTTCTATATGATTTTTATAAGAAACTTCTCCAATTTTCAGCCTATCAATTTGCAATAGTGGAATATTCATTTCTATAGATTCTGGGATAATTTCAGAAGTTAATTCAGCTTTTTTATCTATAGTTTCAAGACAGTGAATTAATTTTGAAACAGTGCTTTTTATTGCAACCCCATTAATAGAACCTCCTAAATAAATTTTCCAAAGTGCATAAGATTCTGCGTTATTGAGTGACCAGCAATTAACATACGTATTTTCTTTGAACCTCTTTGCTACCGAGACTTCTTTCTCCATAGTTGATTTTAACACTAATTGAAGATTTACCCCTTTCGAGATAGTCTCTCCTTCTCTCATCTAAAGAATTAATAGGTATTTCCATTTCAAATTTATCTTCCATCTTTCTAGCATTTGCAAAATAAATAGATCTATTTAAGATGAGATCTATAAATTTCTCCAAAGACATATATCGCCAGATTATGTTGTTTCCATGTAAAGAACCTAACTTTTCAATTTTCATCACAAAATACTTTTTTCCAGTTAATTTATAAATAATAATATAATTTAAAAAATCACTTGTATCGTAAATTAAGTTATAAATCAATTAGTTTTCTATATCATCAACCCTTTGAAAAATGAAGTTTGCAACTTCCTCAGGGGTAAATATTCTCCCATCAATATAGCCATCCGTTAATAATACCCCTTCAACCTCACCATCATCCATTTTTATAAAAATTATTTTTTCGTGCTCTCTTTTAAAAAATCACCTCTCTAATTACTCTCCATTCTAAACCACACCATGACTTATTCTGATAATCCTTAGATAAAAATACAGCCAATAACTTAGATTTATTCTTATAAATATTTCCAAGATAAATGTCCAGTTGAGGACGTGCTAGGAATGCTTGGTAGTCTTTATCATAAAATATAGGAGAATAAGGCAACAACTCCTTTAACTTTTTCAATACTTCTTCAACGTATGGACGTGATTCTCCAGGAAAAGAAAAAGCTACATCAAAATCAATTTTTTCAGGATTGCGCACATTAAATTTCTTCCCAGCGAACGCTTTAGGCAATATCACCCCATAAGGTTTTAATTCTTCAATAAGCTCTACATCCTTAACTGCCCAATGGGTTCTAAAGGATTCAAAGCCAACAATATCAAGAATTGGAGCTAATTCTCGAAACTGATCAACTGTTACCCAAGGACTAAGCTCTTCTATACGAAACTCTATCGTTATTGTGTTTGATTTTTCCCTGATACTCGTCAGCCATCCAAGTTTTGGAGCTTCATGGAAACCTTCGTAGGCAAATATACAGGGATAACTCATTAGCTCTTTTTTGGCATCTAGCGTAAACTTTCCTAGCCGTTCAGAAATAGCAATTGGAGTATATTCAGCTACTTTTACACATCTTTCTTTGGTTAAGCTGTACATTTTCCCTTCCCAAGCATTTTCTTCTCCAGAAACCAATAAATTATACATCGATTTAATTCTTTATTTAATTTACTTAAAACCTCATATTTATAATCACCTCTGGTACTTCTTAAAGTTCTCTGCTTGTTCAAAGATCTCTTTGTATACCTCATCCCTGTCCACAGGAGGATAATCATTTTCGGCCAATAATATTATCAGGTCTACTTTCAATTCGGCCTTGATGTCGTCTCGCTTGCTCCAATCGGTATACTTTGCTTTGTCATCTACCACGTCCTTTACCAACTGCGCCAAGTGAATCAACTTGTCCTCAGGATAAACAAAGTCATACTTTACCGCCAGTTCTTTCAGAATATCATAAAAGGCCTTCTCTTCGAAATCAATTCCCATCTCCGCATAGGAATCCTTCTCCTTTTTCATGGCATAATAAAGGTTTATGATTTCGTTGGTAAAGTCTTCCAATACCTCACTTTGAAGCACATCAGCTTCTTTGCGTTCATTGTACTTCTCCACCAAATGCTGCATCTTTTTAGAGAAATCGACGCCTTTTACCTTGTTGATTTGCTTAAACTCATCAATGGCTTTCGCCAATAGCTTTTGCAGCAATTTGATCTTTGTGTGGGGCAATTTGATTTTATCGATCTTGGCCAGGTAATCAGCTTCAAAGATATCCACCTGCTTCTGATCATCCTCCCCAAGCTTAAAAATCTCCTCTACGCCTTCACTTAAAATGGCCTCATGAATCATCTCTCGAACTTTTGCATTCATCTGATCGGTATCTGGAACCTCGCCTTTGGTCAATTTAAACACGATGGACCTGACCGCTATAAAAAAATGAATCTTATCTTTCTCAGCATTGCTAAAGGCCGCACTACCTGAGCAAATGTCATAAGCTGCCTTCATCCGTTTCACTAAATTCATAAAGCGCTTTTCCAATTGCTTGGTCAACTGCACAAATTCAGCGGCCATATTGAGCGTATTTAATTGCTCCAATGGAGAACCATTGAAATAATTGCTGTAGTCGAATTTATGAAGTATAGCTTCCAATAAATTCATATGGTCCTTCACCACTACAATGGACTGCTCAATATCCTCGAAGTTTTGGCTATCCATGGTTGAATATTGCTTCAGCGCCAGGTTCATCTGCTTTTTAATTCCGATATAATCCACTACCAGGCCTTTTGACTTTCCTTCAAACTTCCGGTTAACCCTTGAAATCGTCTGAATCAAACTGTGTTCCTGTATGGGTTTGTCTATGTACATGGTATCCAAAAAAGGCACATCAAAACCCGTCAACCACATGTCCACTACTATGGCTATCTTGAAGTTACTCTTGGCATTTTTAAACTGCCTGTCCAATTCCTTTCTGTATTCCTGAGTCCCCAAAGCATCCCAAAGCTCTTTAACATCATCCTTGCTTCGAGTCATCACCATATTTACCCGAGCCATGGGCTTAAGTTCTCTCTGATCTTTTTCAGTCAACTCCACGCCCTGTTCGGCTACCAAAACCTCCGCCCAAGCAGGTCTCAAGCCAATGATTTCCTGATAAAGCATATAGGCAATCTCACGGGTGCTACAAACAAACATCGCTTTCCCAAGAAGGGTGCTTCCTTCTTCTACTCTTGTTTCGTAGTGATTTACAAAATCTTTTGCAATGGCTTCAATTCGTCCTGGATCTCCCAAAATCGTTCTCATCTGGCTGATCTGACGCTTGCTCTCATCGATCTGGTATTCATTCGCTCCTTCTTTAGCGACTTTATTGTAATAGGCCTCTATTTCCTGAAGCTTATGGTTTTCAAGCAATACTTTCGCCGCCCTCCCTTCATAGACTATCCTCACCGTAATCTCATCCATTACCGATTCGGTCATGGTATAGGTATCGACTATGTCCCCAAAAACATCCATAGTGGCATCAATAGGTGTTCCGGTAAAACCCACATAAGTGGCATTGGGCAGGGAATCATGTAGATGCTTCGCAAAACCAAAGCTCTTCTTCACTCCTTGATCCGTAACACGGACTTTCTGATCCAGATTTGTCTGGCTTCGGTGGGCCTCGTCTGAAATACAAATCACATTGCTCCGCTCCGTAAGCAATTCGGTATCCTCATTGAACTTGTGAATTGTGGTTAGAAAAACTCCTCCGGAGTTTCTTCCCTTTAGTTCCTCCCTGAGATCAGCCCTACTTACTACCGACTTGATCACATTGTCTCCAATGAAGTCCTTGGCATTGGTAAATTGTGCACTTAATTGATCGTCCAGGTCCATGCGGTCCGTAATCAGCACAATGGTAGGACTGGCAAAATCCACACTCTTCATCAGTAAACGGGTAAGGTACAGCATGGTAAAGCTCTTCCCACATCCTGTGGCTCCAAAGTAGGTTCCGCCCTTGCCGTCCCCATGAGGAAGCTGATGCTGTTTGATGTTCTCAAAAAGCTTGGTAGCCGCATAATACTGTGGATAGCGACATAGGATCTTCTCATCCTTCCTGGAACTATCCGGTAGGTAAATGAAATTATGAACAATGTCACAAAATCGTTGCTTGTCCAGCATACCCAGTATCAACGTGTACATGGAGTCTATCCCATGCACTTTGGTAGAAAGTCCAGACTGTGGATCGATCTCTTTGTCCAAACCTGCGATCTTCCTCCATGAGTAGAAGAACTCATAAGGAGCAAAAAAACTTCCAGCCTTGGTATTCACACCGTCACCGATAACGCAAAAGGCATTGTACTTGAATAGGTCTGGAATATCCCGTTCGTATCTGGTAGTCAGCTGAACATAGGCCGAATGCAAGGAAGCTTCCTCCCTTATGGCTGACTTAAATTCAAAAACGACTAGTGGTAAGCCATTTACATAGAGTATCCCATCTGGAATGCGCTTTTCAAACCCCTGAATTTCAAGCTGATTGACGATTTTAAATATGTTCTTTTCTGGATTTTCGTAGTCGATCAGGGAGATGAAAATATCCTTGTGTTCGTGATTCTCACGTCTTAGCAGAAAACCATCACGTACCCAATCCATAACTGTTTTATTGCTCTCATAGAGATCTGAGGCCGGTAGTTTTTCCAATTCACGAATGATCCCGAAGATTTCCGCGGGGGTAATCTTCTGCGCTGCATAAGATTCCTGAAGAAAAGCCTGCAAATCATCACGTAACAACACCTCTTCCTTTCCACGTACAAGCGCATCCCCTTGCACATAAGGATAACCCTGCGCTTCCAGAAGCGAGATAAAGGCCTGTTCAAGTTGGGATTCGGTGAATTTCATTTGGTGCAATCAGAATTTATTATGTATATAAATTTTCTAACTTTTTTCTTTCGTCAGATTTATCATCTCCCAAGTACTCATATTGAATATTTGGGTAAATGGTTTGAAAATCAACACCGTTGATTTGAGGGTATTCTTTTGGGATATTCTTCAGCAAATTATATTTGGTAATTAACTTTTGATTTTTATGTTTTTTCCTTATCTCCCAATCTAATCCGTTTGAAACCAAAGAATTTAAAAACAATAAATATTGTTCTTCAATATTTAATCTTACTCTAAGTGATTTTATGTATTGTTCTTTTTCAAAATAATCCAATTCTGATTTCCCGTCTATATAAGTTACCAGTTGAAAAAGTTGCCTAAAATACTTGCCAAGTGTTGGGAATGCTCCCTTATATTCAATTCCTAATATATTTATATACTTATTAAATTTATTAACATCTGATACATTGATAGTCATATCAATTATCCTTTCAGATGTAAATTCAGATGCACCATAAAAAAAATAAAGATAACCTAATTTTACTACCTCTTCATTATTCCAAATAATTGAATTTTCCTCCTTGAATTTTTCGATGATAGAAACAAAGTTCTTAATGTTCTTTAAATACAAATTAAAAATGTCCCTATCAATAGTTTTAAGTTCTTCTACATTTTTTTCATGAAGTTTCAACAACTCAAAAAACCGACTTTCAATTTGTTCTTTTTATGAAAAATAGTTTGATTATGATAGGTATTATAAACATAAATAACACCAATTACAGCAAATAAAGTCCCAATTACTCCACCAAAAAAATCACCATATGTACCAAACGCTTCATAATCAATTTTTTTACTTGAATCAAAGTAGGCATTATAAGCCCATAATTTATATTGACAATATAAAATTAAGCTTGTAAAAACAAAAATAACTATCAAAAAATATATTTTCTTCATTGTAAAATTTAGTTTAATATTTTTGAATATTTTTGAATTAAATTTTTCAGATAATCTTTAAGAAACACTAACGGGAGCCTACTCAATGGTTTTGGATTATTCAAAAATAAACTTTCATCATTTGAAAGAATCTGATGCAATGAAAGAATAAAACCCCTTTCATTTCTTAATAAATGAGATATTGTGGTTCCTTCATTAGCATATCTGTCCATAATTGAACTGTAAAAATTATTCGAAGTCTTGGCATTAGCCTTAATAAGTGCGTCATATATTTTTTCCGCATCCTCTTTCAAAAACCTTATATCAGATTCACTATTAAGCATGTTTACATTTAAATCAAAATCATTATTATGGAGAACTTTAACTAATTTTTCAAAATCAAAAATAATATCAGAATCCTTAATAGAATCATTCAATTGATTAACATACTCAGCGAATGATCTAAATTTCTTAGCATATTCACTTTTATCCTCTTTATACCATTGAAACTGGAATAAAAAATTGTAAACAAATTTTACTTTACCATTTTTAACTGCTTTCCTTACACCATCTCTAAATTTTTCGGTAATCTCTTTAGATACTTCAACTCCTTCTACATTAAATGATTCAAGGTGCACTAAATCTCTATATAACTTTAAATAATTTGGCAAATCAAAAACCCCTTCTTGAACTTCCTCAATTATTAAGTCTATTTTTCTTTTATTTCTGAATCAGATAATTCAAAAATATTATCAAGAATCTTTAATACTTTATCTTTTCTTTCTTGAATCTCAATTTCTTCAAAAGTACTATTAACAGATAATATATCTTTCTTCAGTAATTCACTGTTTAGAAAGCCAGTCTTTATCAATTCCGCTACACTTTCAAAACGCTCAAATTTGAAAGATGATTCCTGAAAATATCTGTTTTGAATTATTGCTAATTCATTTGAGTGTTCATCTTGTGTTTGAATCGGTTCCCCATCAAAATCAAAATATTCTTCGTTATCAAGGAAGTTTCTAAAATTATTGTCACTATTTACAATAGTTATCTTATCAAGTAAAGTAAATGAGTTTCCTCTCTTTGACTCAATTGCATAGAAACATATATATGTTAAAATTAAATCCAGTATTTCAGTTTTATGTTTTATTCCAATTTTAAGTTCTTCAATTTCAACCAGAACTTGTTGATAAGTAGATAACACAAAAAACAATGTTCGTAAGTTATCTGTCCCACCTATTTTAAAAACATCTAGAATAACAGAGACATTGTAAGAGTCTTTATATTTTTTTTCTAAACCTTCTATATTTTCTAAAATTATACTTTCTAGAAATGGATTATAATCAAATGTGAATCTTATATACTTTTCTTTTATTTTTATGTAGTTTTTAAATAAATTTTCAATTTGGTTTTCATTACAAACAAAAATACATTTTGTATTGTGATGTTCAATAAAAATATTAATTACACCCATTGCACTTTCAAAAAAATCGGGATTCATTCTTTCTAAATCGTCAAAACATAGAACAATATTTTTGGGAAATTTGGAAATTGGTTTTTCTCCTCCATTAACTACGGATTCAATGAATTCCGCTTCGATGGATACAGATGATCTACTTTTTGAATTAAGGAATGGATTAATTTCCTTTAAAATTATTTTTTCAAGTTGTGTTTTTGGATTTAATCCAATTAGGCTTTTATAGATGGGCCTAAAGCCTGATTTCTTCATTAATGAATATATCTCTTCTTTTAGAAAATGGGTTTTCCCAATACCCCATTCTCCTTTAATTAAAACAGCATAATCTGTAATAGGATTTTTTAAATATTGATCTATTGATTCTATTATTCGATCTTTGTCCATAAATAAAAATTATTTATCATTTTATAATTTCATCCTGCACCCTCACCCTCCCACTAATCAACTCCGGCAATAAAGAATCTCGAAGTTTTGTAAGGGTTTTAGATTGTTCTTGATTTAATACTATTTTCAAATGGCTACTTTCAATATTATTTTGAAATGATTCTATTATTTTGTATGTAGGCATTAAAACTGGTACACTATTTATTGCGCCAAGAAACAAACAAGTTTGGACAGAACCTTTTGATCTATTTAAAGCTTCATTTTGAAAAAATTTACTCTTAATATATTGATGAAGAAAATGGTGGAGAACTTTACTGTCATCCCCTCTAATAATGGCAACACTCCTCTGAAGTTCATAATTGTTAGGGACTTTAGTGACAAGGGCAACTTCACCTATAGTGCCCACAGTCGTTAGTAGCACATCATTTATTTGAAGACCTGTTCTTTTACGGAGTTGTTGAAGTGTTTGTGAATTTATCTTTCGGTCATTTTCAGTAATAAGAATTTGTCCATTTTTTATGTTTTTACAGCTAAGAAGAAAGCAATTTCCATCTGGGTCATCTTTGACAGTAGAATGAGTTCCATCTGTAACTTTAGCCGTTATAACTCCAATGGTCTTCACCTCCCACCCCTCAGGAATCCATTTCCCCAGCGTCTCATTATATACAAAGGAAGAAGGAAATTCTTTGGCAAGCTCAGGGGACTTTGAGATTAGTTTTTTTGAATGTGGGACTAATGCTCGCTTCTCCGCCATTTCCTGCAATCCCTCGGGAATATCATTGCCTGCTGCCAAGGCATTGTCCATCACCGGATCAAAGTCCACAAACCAGCTTTTAAACAAGGCTTGCGCCATGGCTTCCAGTGTTTGGTTCATCTGACGGTTTAGCTCAATCTTATCATCGATAGAAAAAATTATGTGCTCTACCGACTTTCTTTCGGATTCAGGTGGGATTGATATAGGAATAGATTTAACATCCTTAAGGTTCAGTGTTTTTTGAACTGTTGTATTAGCTCTAGAATTTAAGTGCTGGCTAGCTTTACTTGATCTGAGCCAAAGGTTAATCCATTTTGCTCCAATTTCCGGTTTTACCCTAATCACTGCGACCGCTCGTGCTACATTCCAGCCTTTTAATTTTTCAGGAACTATGGCTGTTTGGCCAGTAGAACCCACTAAAGTCAATAATACTTCACCACCTTTTAGTCTTGTTTTGGAATGCTTAGCTTCTATGTTAGATTCTACTTTTAGAACTGAATCTGTATCCAACATCCCATTCTTGAAATTATTTACCCGTATAATTGGCACCCCATAACGATCATCTTGTCCTGGCTGAACGATTCCGTAGGAAATATTTCCATTAATCGTGCAATCAACCAATTTTAGTTCTTTCCACTCACTCATACCCCAAAGCTTTTAAGTTCTCCAAAATAGCTTGATCCAAATGCTCAGCTTGAGCCATTTGTTCTTTCAGTACAGCCGTCAGCTCCGTCATTTTATCCTCGAAGTGAACCCCATCGTCCTCTTCCTCTGCCACCCCAACATATCGCCCAGGAGTCAGAACGTAGTCGTTGGCTTGGATCTCGGAAAGTATGGAAGATTTGCAATAGCCGGGGATGTCTTCGTACCTGTAATTCCCCTCCTTCCAAAGGAGGGGTGCCTGCAAGGCGGGGTGGTTTTTTTCTAGATCTTCCTGGGCTGCCTGCAAGGCGGGGTGGTTCTTTTCTAGATCTTCCCCGGGTTCCTGTAAGGCGGGGTGGTTTTTATACCAGCCAAACTCCTCTTTTATGGCATTTAAAACTGACTCCGTATTCTCGAAAACTTCTTTGTTTTCGAAACGCAGGACTTTGATACCAAAGGCATTTATAAACAAATCCCGCTCTCGATCATATTCTGCTTGAACCTCATTGAAATGTCCCTGCCCATCTAATTCAATGGCCAGTTTTTCTGAAGGACAATAAAAATCCAGTATGTAATTTCCCACACTATGCTGTCTTCTGAATTTCCTACCATCCAGTTTTTTGTTTTGCAATAGCGTCCATAAGCTGGCTTCAGCAGGAGTTAGGTTGTTTCTAAGTTCTTTCCTGAAGGTTTTTAGGTGGGGAAGGTTGTTTATTTTATAACCACCCCGGCCTTCGGCCACCCCTCCTTGGGAAGGAGGGGAGCTTTGGGCAGATTGGCCTTTGGCCATCTGGTTCGTGCTTGAAGGGACGTGGTTGCGCCAGGTGTGGTAGGTGTTGGCGATTTGGGATATGTCTTCTTTGGTGAGTTCTTTTTGGGTGCGGTCGATCATGGAGCCGAGTTGACGGGCATCTATGAAGAGGGTCTCTCCTCTTCTATCGCGGAATTCTTTTGTTGGATTTTCTGGATGCGGACGTCTTGCTTTGTTTTTAGTTATAAACCAGAGACAGACCGGAATCTGAGTAGTGTAGAACAATTGTCCTGGCAAGGCAATCATACAGTCCACCATGTCTTTTTCTATCAATTCACGGCGGATATCTCCTTCTCCTGAGGTATTGCTGCTCATGGAGCCGTTGGCCAGAACAAAGCCTGCTGTTCCATTCTCGGAAAGTTTGCTAAGCATATGCAGAATCCAGGCATAGTTGGCATTCCCTGCCGGAGGGGTAGTAAATCCCGCCCAGCGTGAATCATCCTCCAGTTCGCTTTTCTCCCTCCATTGGCTTTGGTTAAAGGGAGGATTGGCCATGATGTAATCGGCCTTGAGATCAGGATGCTGGTCTTTGAAAAAGGTATCGGCAGGTACATCCCCAAGATTGGCAGTTATACCCCTGATAGCCAGGTTCATTTTGGCCAATTTATAAGTAACGGCAGTGTATTCCTGACCATAAATGGAAATATCCCTGGTATTGCCCTGATGACTTTTGACAAATTGTACAGACTGCACAAACATCCCACCGGAACCGCAAGCTGGATCATAGATCTTTCCTTTATAAGGCTCCAGCATTTCAGCAATCAGGTTTACAATACTTTTGGGCGTATAGAATTCTCCTCCGCCCTTTCCTTCGGCCGCTGCGAAACGCCCTAGAAAATACTCGTAAATCCTACCTACCACATCTTCCTCTGCATCCCCTACCGTATCGATATTGTTCACGGTATCCAGAAGGGCCGCCAATTTGCTGGGGTCCAGATTCAGTCGGGAGAAGTAATTGTCCGGCAAAGCGCCTTTTAGTGAAGGATTGTTTTTCTCTATGGTATGCAAGGCAGTATCCACGATAAGTGCGATATCGTCCTGCTTGGAATGCCCAATCACATACGACCAACGGCTTTCGGGAGCTAGAAAGAAGACATTCTTCATATTGTAGAATTCCCTCATCTCAAGGTATTTTTCCTTACCCTCAGAGATCAGTTCTTCCTTCCGCTCTTCGAACTTGTCTGAAGTAAACTTCAGGAAGATCAGACCTAATACTACGTGTTTGTATTCAGAACTCTCTACCGTTCCTCTTAATTTATTGGCTGAATCCCAGAGGGTTTCCTCCATGGATTTTTGATTCTTTTTAGGCTGTTTTTTGGCCATTAATGCGTTTGATTATTAAATAATGGATATTGACACAATAGCGATTTTTATTGTGTCAATTGATGGGCATCGGAAGTTGAAAATTCTCCAACACCTATCTGTTCCCTAAAGATATAAAACTTGGCAAGCATTTGATGTACTTTGGCAGTCGTATTCAAACTAAAATCAAAAGTATTTGACAATAAACCATGAAAATCATCATTTAATCAAAAAAAAGCGGAATCATGTTTAAAGTGAGTGATTTAGTCCGCATTGTAGCTTAAAAAAGTCAAAAATGCTGACAAAATCATTAAACATTTAATTACCAATCTAAGGACTCACCCCCAACCATAAAATCTCACCATTACAGGGATGTTATGTAATCTAAAAATTAACACCTAAATTCCGCAGCGAACTTCTTTAATCAATTGTTTCCAATAGAGATAAAACCTTCCAGGTTTCACTCACCTAATTTTAACATCAGGCTGATGATCAACAAAACCTGGAAGGTTTCCGGATTTAACGTAATCATTAACAATTAATAATTATTTAAAAACCCCTCCCATATGTAAGCCAGGCAAGGTTGCCTTTTTCTATAACAAAGTTTAATTCTTAATAATTTTCACACCATATTTATCAGAAACTGTGACTACCCACAAATAATAAATTCCGGGCGGTAGTGAAGCTACAGAAACGATGGTTTCATCTTCAGCCTGTTTCCAATTGACATTGGAACTTTTCCCCATTACATCCACAATCATAATTTCCGAAATATTGCTAGGCTTGTTAAGAACTATGGAAATAGCGTCATAAGAAGGGTTGGGGAAAAATTCGAAAGAAAACTTTGTCTCCTCTGGAGGCAAAGTTTCCTCAGGGGCGGGTGTTTCTTCAGGAGGTGTTATTTCCTCAGGAATACTATTTACTAATATAAATCCAACATCACTTATTTCACTTTCATTACCCTCTCGGTCAAAAGCTTTTAACCAGTAATATCGTGGACCATTTTCCAATTTCCCAGGATCTACAAAATTCTTTGTATAGGAATGGCCGATTCTTATGGCCGTGGAAAAATCATCGGATGAACTCCAAAAAATATAATACCCTACCAAATCTGGTTCTGAGTTTGCTTTCCACCAAAGTTCTATAGTTCCTAATCTAATTCTAGCAGAAGCAGGATGAGGTTTTAGCAGGAGGATAATTTAGAGGAGATCCCTTTACACTCTTAGAAAACTCACTCTGTTTTCCTGAAATATCTTCTATGCTTACCCAATAATAATAGGTCTCACTGTATTCTATATTAAAATCTAAATAAGAACCCTGGTTAGTTCTATTTATTAGAGTGGCAGTATTTTTATCTGGTGTCGTGCTTCGATAAATCAAATACTGTTTCAAAAATGCATTATCGCTCTCATCCCAATTCAATTGTATAAACTTGTCCCCTTCAGTTTTTGTCAGACTTTTAGGAGCCGTAGGGGGATCTTTAAATATTAAATTTACGGTAAGAAGAACGGTGGAATCTATGTTAGATTTATAAGTATGTGAAAATCGACCACCATTTTTAATAAATTCTCCTCCAAAAGCAATACTGTCACCTGAATATAAATCAGCATTTTGGTGATAGACTTTAGACCCAAATGGAATAGAAGAGTTATCATAAAATCCTTTAACCAATAAATCTTTTCCATATTTTGTGTAGGCAGAACTTCCCCAAGTAGCAAAAATCTGTTTAGAGGAATTATAAGAAACCTCAGGTTGGTGAAAAGTAAGAAATGAATTGACCCGAATAATTTCACCATCTTTTTCACCATTGGCCTTAAATTTTTGGATTTCGATTGGCCTTGAGTTCGATTTTTTAAATATGACGCAAAAATCTCCATTGTAATTGACGCCCAATCTGGGTAATCTCAATCCATCAACATTGGTAAATACCATCTCATCTCCAATTTCTGCTCCATTTTCATCAAACCTTTTAACTGCGGTTTTAGAGAAAAATGTCCATGCCAAGAGGATTTGATCATTATTGCTTATATTTATATCTAAGCCACCATTTGCTCCAAGTCGATTTTCATTCATCGATTTACTTAATACCTCAAATTCTTCATTATATACCATAATTGAAAGGTCGTAGTACCCACTTCTAGAGGCTATTACAATCTTTCCATTGTCATTTATTGATACCTTTGAATCGTTTAGATAGTTGAAGTCTGGAACCGTCCTACAACATCCTTCTATGCTTTTTTCACCACTATCAAACCCATCTGCTTTTATTAAACGTGCATTTAAGTAACTATTTCCATTGTACCAAATAATAACAAAATCCCCCCTTTTATTGGCACTTATTTTTGGAAAAACACTATTTCGAGGTACGCCATATTCCAAAACTTGATTTATAGTAAACTTCTCTGTAAGCGGCACACCATTTATGTCAAACTTTTGTGCAAATATATTGGGACTGTTTTCCTCCCTCCAAAGAATCATAAAATTACCAGCACTATCAATGGCCGCTTCTAAGCTCCCAATTGCTGTGTTTGCCTTGATTTCAACTAGCTTAACATCTAAGACCTTATTGAACAAAGAATCATATTTTTGAGCAAAAATAGCATTATTTTCACCTTTATAATTATTCCAAATCACTAAATGATTATTATCTGTACTTAGCGTTTTAGAATATTCAGCTTGCTGTCTGAAAGAGGTATTAACTATTATATCTTCAGTCTGTTTATTGGATTTAAACAATGTTTTCTGCAGGTAAATATGATTACCTTCTGTTCCGTTCACGGCATAAATGATAGAACCATGGTCATCATTGCTAAGTTTTACATCTATTGATGCTATACTTTTCTCACCAATATCATCCCACATTTCAAGGGGTTCATAAACTTGTTGACCGGAATTCTCTAAATAATAAACTTTGACTTTTCCTGATTTACTTTTGCTTCCTGCGAATACTTTACCTTGCTTATTTTGAGAAACCTGTATCAATAAAGAGGGTTCTTCATCCAAATGGAAATCAGATTGAGAACCATTGAAATTAGAAAAAAAAGACAAATAGGTGCCATCTGGATGATAATTTGAAAAAGAAGCTAGGGAAAAAGAAATTACAGTTTTCATTTCTCCGTAATCCATATCAAAAGCAGCCATACAGCAACTATTTGATCCCAGTTCCCTATAATTTAAAACTTCACTTTCCTTATTTACGAACGTTACACTACCAGTTGGGCTAGCACTGGTGTGATTCCGAAAGGAGGCCACAGCCAGATAGCTACTATCCGTAAGTTCAATAGGAAAAGTATGCGGAGATAGGGCACCTACATACCAACTATTTATTAGCGCTCCTTCTTTATTCTTTTCTTTATTAAAAAACTGGGATTTAATTTCATTTCCTGAAAACCAAGAAATAATAAATTCATCTTGAGCATTTTTGGATATGTTTACGGAACCTTTTGAGGCTATTGTAAGCTTTTGAGGTTCATCAAAAGGGATTCCTTGGGGATTATAGACTTGATAATATACGATATACTCTGTAGGCTTTTCTACATGACTCCATACCACAATGGAATTCCCCTTTTTGTCTACCGCAATATCAAAATCAGACCTCCAGTTATATTTAAAAGGAACAGAAGCTATCTTGAATTTTCTCCCTATCGGTATCCCTTTGGGAGAAAATGATTGTGCATATATATTGGTAGAGGTGTCCGTTTTAGTTTGCCAACCTAAGGAAAATTCTTCATTAGGATTATAGTCAAAAGCTACTTTCATTATCTCCTCTCCATACACACTTGCAAGACGAATAGAATCTTTTTTATAAATTTGAGCATTAGCAGAAATGGTAAAAAAGAGTAAAACAATTGGGAAAAAAAGTCCTTTCATTCAAAATTTATTATGTAAACTATAAAATAAATAAGTGTTGATTTTCGCATCATTTGTATGAATTCAAAAAAATAAAATCAGAATATTCGCAAATTATCTCCCGTAAATATAGGATTAAATATCTACACATATACACAAATATGTATTTTAAACACAAAAAAAGTTTATTTATTGTTTCACCTAGTGTTTTCTATCCGAGTTTAAAAATCATAGGTGAAAAATTTTTAATATTGTAAACTATTTTTACTTTATAATGCCCTCTTTCTCTTACTTCCGATACTTCTTAAAGTTATCTACTTGTTCAATGATCTCTTTGTATTCCTCATCCCTCACCTAATGGTCGAGCAAATCACCAGTTAGGAAAGGATTGATTTTTTCTATGTTATGCAAGACAGTATCCACTTACAGGACAATATCGTCTTGTTTAGAATGTACGATCACATTTCATAGGTGGTATTCAAACTAAAATCAAAAGTATTTGACAATAAACTATGGAAATCATCATTCAATCAGAAAAAAAAGCGAAATCATGTATCAAGTGAGCGATTTTGTCCGGATTGAAGTTTAAAAAAGCAAAAATGCTGACCAAATCATTAAACAATCAATTACCAATCCAATAGCTCACCCCCAACCATCAAATCTCACCATTACAGGGGTATTATGTAATCTAAAAATCAACACCTAAATTCTGCAGCCAATTTCTTAATTCAGCTGGTTCCAATAGGGATAAAACCTTCCAGGTTTCACTCACATAATTTTAACATCAGGCTGATGATCAATAAAACCTGGAAGGTTTCCGGATTTAACGTAATCATTAACAATTAACCATTAACAATTAACAATTAATAATCATCAAAAAACTCCTCCCAATCCTTACCACCCGTAAGCCAGGCAAGGTTGAAAATGGCCATTTTACCTGAGTAGCCTTTTGGATCTTCGCCTTCTCCTTCAAAGAATAGGTAAATCAATCCTTCGCTTGGGGTACCGGCTCTTCCGGTGGTCATGGAGGAATAGGCAAACTTGCCCTCCTCTACTAGTTTGTTTACTGGCCAGGTTTTACCACCATCGAAGCTGGCCCAGACGGTTCCGTGGTTTCTGCCGTCATTGGATACTATATTGCTATAGAGCAACACATCATGCCCTTCGATTGGCAGTCTAATCAAGCCTGCCATCAAGCCATAATCCCCGCTTTGGTCTCCATCAGGTAATTCTTCACTGACGTATAGACCTTCCCAGGTCTCTCCTCCATCTTTACTGTGCGCAATATGTCTCATTCTTGGGTTTAAGACATCGGTGGACAAGTGTCTGCGGGAATTGTAGTAGATGGTTCCATCGGAAAGTTCTGTCAGCGTGGCTTCACCGGTTCCATTGGCCGGAAAAGGGGCGCTTGTGTGCCAGGTTTTCCCTGCATCATCACTATAAATGGCATTGGTATAATGGTTGGGCCAAAATTCCTTGTTGTTTCCGCCATCATAATTGCGGGTTGCGCGAATCAATCTGCCTTTCTTTTCACCGAATTGTAAAGTAATGCCATGTTCATTCATGTGCATGGAAGGTACATTTCCATTCTTGTCTCCTGCTAGGCTTGTTTCTTCAACTGCCCATGTTTTCCCATTGTCTTTGCTCCTGTACATTTTAAAAGGAGAAATGGGATGGCCCTCTTCTACAAATGCCAAAATATCTCCACTGTTTTCATCCACAATGACTCCTCCTCCTTGAAAACCGGGCTCGGCTATCGTAATTATTGGCTCCCAGCTTTTCCCTCCATCTTCACTCCTACGCACCTGGTAACTTTTATTCCCCCAGGTGGCTACAATAGAACCATCCTTAGCCGTCACCACATTGGGAAAACGCTCGCATGCAAAAATCTCGCTTAACTCAAAAACGGCTTTGCCATCGTTCCAAAATTCATTTTTGGGTTTTGGTTGGCACAGGAACCTATAATAAAAAGCAATGCGATAAATACAGATTGTCTCACTAGAATAAATTTTATTGATACAAATTAAGAAATCAAAACAGGTAAAAGTCAATTTTAATAGTAGCCCTTTAGGTTTGTTATCCAAAGGATTTTAGTTCTTCTCTACCTAACTAAATATCAATAATAACCATAATCTCTATATTTTTTATACAGAGAAGAGAATAATCATAAATCTTGATTAACCAAAAGCACATAACTAATTAAAAAATAACACTTTATGGGGTTTTACCTTTTGAGTTTATTCAAGCGCTTTCATCAATAAAATTCATTTTAAATCTTTTGAATAGGTTTAAAGACAATCACTATTCAAAAAAGAACAAGGAAATTTTTGTGGTGGTTTGAAGGCCAATAATGAGAACTAAAATCCCTTTATTTTTGGAAGGATTAGAAGGACATTAACCAAATTTGTCTTTATATTTGGATTTTATAGAACACTTTAACAATTTTTATTCGATGAGATTTATTTTTGTTTTTGTATTTTTTACCTTGATTTTTAATGAGGCGGTATCGCAGGAAAAATACTTACCTGGCTATGTGAAGACCCTGGATGGGGAAATTGTTCCTGGCTTAATCGACTATAGAAACTGGGATAACAATCCCAAAAATGTATTCTTCAAACAGGAGCAACAAGGTATTGCAGAGGTTTACAAGGCCCTTGACATCGCTGAATTTGGAGTATTGGATGAAATTTACGTGGGCGCTGTGGTGGAGAAGGAAGTGACTACCAATACGGTCTATGTACACAGTGAATCTTCCGCCTTACAAGTGAGAATGGATACTGTTTTTTTACAAACATTGGTAGGGGGTGAAAAGTCCTTGCTGGGGATGAAATCTTCTGGGAAGCAAAACTTCTATATCAAAGAAGGCAACAACTATACCCTTCTGAAATACAAGTGGTTTCTTGTCGAGCAAAACGGGACGCAACTCAAGGATGAAAACTTAACCTATAAGCGTCAACTGGCTTCCTATTTGGGTAATTGTTTGCACATGATTGCCCCACTTGAAGGTGCCAGCTATGACAGCAAAAGTTTGGAAAACATTTTTCTGAAGTATTATGAATGTACAGGTGGAGTGCCCGCATTTAGAAAAGTTAGGGAGAAAGTGATTGTCGAGTTGGGTATTGTTACAGGAGCATCCTCAACATCCCTTTCATTTTACCAAACCGAAGGTTTTGAAGATCTTCTAAGTTTCAATTTTCCCAGCACTTATGATCTAGTCGCCGGTGTATTTCTTGATGTATTACTACCTAGAAATGAACGCAAATGGTCCATTTACAACGAACTATTATATACTTCTTATACCGTAAGCGGAAGCTTTCAGGACATTACCAATGAAAATGACTACCGAAATGTAGAAGGCAAGCTAGGCTTTGGTTACCTTAAAGTAAATAACATGTTGCGCTATCGGTATCAGCTAGATAATTTTAAAGTTTTTGTCAATGGGGGAATATCCAATGGTTTTGCCCTGAGTGAAACCAACAAAAAATCCACCTTCAGGAAATTCTATACTTCAGAAACCAATGATGATGGCAAGATCTTGAAAGAAACACGTAGCTATGAACAAGGGGTTATAATAGGTTTGGGTGCCACCAAAGGACGGCTGACAGGAGAATTCCGCTATGAGAGAGGAAATGGCATGTCTGCTTACACCGCTTTTGGGGTACGGGTAGAGCGGTATTTTTTACTGCTGAACTATCGACTCAATTAAATAGGCTTTTGGCCGTTTGATGAATGGGGAAAACAATGGGTGATGTGGTGATGGAGTGATTTGGTGATATAGTGATTTGGTGATGGGGTGATAGGGTGATGTGGGGCTTTTTTTAAATGGTTTCTCTTTTGCCAACAAGTAGTACCCATGGTTCGTTGTCTGGGGCGGTGAAGGTCTGAATGGCTTCCGTTACTCTGGCTTCCTCTAAGAATGAACCTGTCTTGGGGTTGAACCATTGATAAGGCATCTCAGGAGTCAATTCACTCAAGGTAATTTCTCCACCTTCGTTAAGGTAGCTAACATAGAACTTTCCTGCCTTGGCCAGACAAAGCTTCCCACCTGCCAGGTCTTTTCGCTTCTCCATATCTGTGAAAGGCATCCCTTCCATGGCTTTGGCAATGAATCCCACATAGCGACTGCCTTCCAAGTTCAAGGCTTCCCGCCAGGACACCTCAGAATTCGACCAATTTGCCCATCCAGCTTCATCTGGGCTCACTTTCCACTGCCACATACCACCAGCACCGTAAACCACTCCCATGGTACCTCCTGACATAAGTTGCATCCAGGCTTCTTCTCCTTGCCACCAGCCTGAACCATTTTCAGGATCTCTTATGCCTTCATAAGTAGGTTCTCCATTGGCCACAGCTTTGGTGGGTTTGTTTTCATACATTTGCTCCACTTTATTATAAATATTCTGGGCAGTATGTCCGGTTTGAGCCCACTGAAAATCCAGCCAATTGGCATCCTGATGGGCTTTATTGTAATGAATTACATAAGTGTCCGGATCAGCCCATTCAGGGATAAAATCATCAAAAGGATTGTAGTGAATTCCGGTAGGTTGGCGGTAAGCATCCCAGGCTTCAACGGTTTCACCCCCTTCTTTAACCCCTACTTCTTTGCCCATTCCATCGGCACCCACTAACCATATGGCAGGACGTGCGCCATAGCGTGCCACAAGGTATTTGCAATAACGGGCATATTCTTCGGCAACAACATTCTTGCCCAGCACCTCTTTTCCTTTCCAACCGAAGCCATGAAACACCGGCTGGTAGACTGGCACAATTTCATTTGCAACAAGTATACCCATCAGGCTGTCCAAGTACTGAAAATAATCCGCATTGATTTGATTGATATGTCCCTCCGGCAAATCCGAAAAAGCAACAGCAAAACCCTGATCCGTATCCCGGGCATTGGGACCGGTAGCGCCTTGATCAGGCTGAATGGTCATAAGTAAAGCAGCATTAAAGCCTTTTTCGCCACGATCTTGTGCATACTGTGTCACATCTGCATAGGTTGCCCGCCATGGCATTGCCCAAGGGGTATCTCCCACCACGATAAAAGGCGTACCATCTGCATGGACCACATTTCGTTTGCCCTCAGACATGCGCAATAAACCATGTTTCAACAATTGATTGTCACCCGTATAAGCCACACTTTTAAGACTTCCCTCTTGACCATGTAAACCGCTATCACTGCTATCGGAAGCAATTGTATGCCATTTCCATTCCCCATTGGCAATAGGAGAAGCAAAGCGGATTTCCCAGTTTTGTCCCCCATCCCAGAAGGCTGGTCGACGCAGTTGCTGTCCATCAGGACCTATGAACTCCGCATACATTTCTACATCCGTATAAGGATTGCTGTAGGTACTGTCGGCTGTAAAAACCAGTGCTATTTCCTCCCACTGTGGGGCATCAATGGCAGCTTTTTCGGATTGAGAGGTATTACAACTAAAGAGAAAATTACTAATGACAAGGAGGGCAAAGACAATTCTCATGGGCTTAAATTTATATTATTGACTTGACAGTAATTGTTTAACTGTCTACAGTTAAGTGTATCGGTAAACGGAATCATAGCAAATACCTATATTTCCGCAGCCTATTTCTTTAACCAATTGGTTCTTGTTGAGATAAAACCTTACATGTTTCACTCAGCTAATTTTAACATGGCGCTGATTATCAACAAAACCAGCAAGGTTGGGATTTATGTAAATAGTAAAACCATCCTTATTATCCGGACAATACAAATAAACAGAAATCGCGCCTATTTCATCAATTGTTTTCAAAAAAGTTGGTGATTTGGTAAGGTTTGGCAGTTATAGTTTATAATAAAGTAGGTACATATGATTCAAAGAAACCTTTATTGAAGAAAATACTGTACACTCTTGAACCTTATATTTTCAAGATTTCTTTAACAAAAAAAGGCCGGATTATTTCTAATCAGGCCTTTAGGAAGGTTATTTTGGTCTTATTACCCGGTAACTTTTCCTATTATTAGGAAGGAAAGGAAAAGCCATCCCCGCCGAAATTTATTTAATGCTTTCAAGCACAGGTTTACCTCTCCACACCTGTGGCATCTCCAAACCAAATATCCAGGCAATGGTGGCACCTGTATCATAGGTCATGATCAGGTCCGAAATCTCATGGTTCTTTTTTATACCTCTACCTTCAATAATCCAGGGGATATATATTTCTTCAGGACTTTTTTCTCCATGGCCTTTTCCGACTCCTCCATGATCTGAAGACAACATAAAGATGGTTTCATCAGCAATGCCCGCTTCTTCAATGGCCTGGTAAATGAGCCCAATTCTTCTGTCCACATTTTTGAGTTCCTTATAATATTCCGGGGTATCATGTCCAATGCCATGTCCTACTCCATCAGGTTCATTCAGATGGATAAACATAAAATTGGGTTTTTCCTCAACAATTATTTCCACAGCCTTGTCCGTACATAAATCATCCCCATCTACATGAGTGATTATATCGATGGCATCCTTTTCCAACAAGTATTCAATACCACCCCAACTGAAAACGGCAGCAGTCTTTGCCTTGGGCATTTGTTCCCTGATCAAGCCAAATATGGAAGGATAAATCCCGTAATTACCAATTTTCGCAGATGGAATTTCAGGTGTTTTGCTACCCCATTCGGTATATCCATGGGCTGTAGGTCCTGAAGCCATCAACATAGAAGCCCAATTTACGGCACTTGATGAAGGCAAAACCGTTCTGGCTTTCAGGCTATAACTTCCTGATTCCATGATCTTTTTTAAGTTGGGCATTTCTGCCTTGGGAATGGCATAAGAACCTAAGCCGTCCAAACCCAACAATACCACATGTTTTACTTTTTTCACCTGGGCCTGCAAGGCACCAGCGCTCAGTAACATTGCTGGCAATAACAGCATTAAAGTTATTCTTTTACAGTTCATTTATACTTGGTTTATTATTAATTGATTCATAATAATAGGGCTTTTCTGGTAGG
>NZ_ATNM01000190.1 GCF_000427295.1 Cyclobacterium qasimii M12-11B
GGCTGAAGCCCTTTTATACATTTTCGGTAGACGGAGCAGCTGTGGTTAGTATGAGGTGTCTTGATGATGGAGTGACAAATGTCATTTTTTCTCACCCCGATGTCTAGGCAATCCTCCTCCTGCATCTTCCAATTCATCCATCTTTTCTATCTCCCATGTCCTCTTTCTTTTAAACTGCTGTGACATTCATAGAAAGATACACTCTTCAAACCATCCGAGTGTTATGATTGAAATATTGAACTTTATATTACTTTCCGGCTGAAAGGAGCCAATCATGAACGAAGCGATTTTGTCTAGAAATCATGTGAAGGTGAAAGGCAGCGGCAAAGCATCTATCATGTTCGCACCTGGTTTTGGATGCGATCAAAGTGTGTGGAATGCCGTGGCACCTGCCTTTGAAGAAGATCATCGGGTGATTTTGTTTGATTACGTCGGTTCGGGACATTCAGATTTGCGCGCATATGACCTGAATCGTTACCAGACACTTGACGGCTATGCCCAGG